>NZ_JBIPDG010000007.1:0-208776 GCF_044006275.1 Providencia sp. 2024EL-00732
AGAGAAATGTGGGGGAAATTCCCCCACAAGACTAGTTATCGCAAGATAACGTCGCTTGAACCAGCGTGCTTCCGCTGCTGATACTGAAAGAGCATAGCCTTTCTTGCATTAACAATGAAAAACACAATACCGTAAGACACACGGTAACTAGCCCCAGAAGGGCAATTTTGGCCATTCCTCTTGACTCCTTTTCTAAAAGGAGACAGAATCAAATTGTTAGGGTTTGAGACTGCCTCGGATTAAGATTAACATCTAAATTCGGGGCTTTCGTCTTTTTGGCTTTAGCAAATGCTTGAACCAAAATGATCCAAGCACCCACTATGATAATAACAAAAAAGGGCTATAAACGAAGTCTTTTTACTGATGATTTTATTTGATAATCATTATTATTCAGTGGGTTAATGTTAGCTGATAACCTATTATGCGATGTTATAAATTTCCATTTAATCTTCTAAATAATCGTTGATCCCATTCGGCAAAACTAGCTGGCTGGCAACATTCCCTGCAATTTCACGACCAACTAAGAGTTCGATTAATTTTAAGGCGAAATCAAAAGATGTTGCGGGACCTTGGCTCGTTAGCAAATTAACTCGCTCATCAAAATAAACTCGGCGGTCAACCCATTTATTGGCTGAAATTTTATCTTTCATGGCAGGATAACCCGTCATATTGCCAAGTGGGAATAGTTGATGGTACTCCAATACAATGGCTGGCGCTGCACAAATAGCTGCGACAATTTTGCCATCAAGATGCATGCGGCGAACCTTTTCGACAACCAGAGGGCTATCACGGAAAGTCTCAGCGCCAGCAAGCCCTCCTGGAAGTACGATTGCGTCAAAAGGTTCATCTGCGACTTTAATTAATGGTGTGTCTGCGACAATTTTCATTCCTCTAGAAGCAGTAACCTGTAAGGAGCTATCCTCAGTTACACTGGCTAAAGTAACATTAATACCGGCTCTGACTAATAAATCTGCGCTAGTCACGGTTTCTATTTCTTCACTACCATGAGCGATGCAAATTAGAACGGAAATCGTCATATTGTTGTTCTCTATTTTTGACTAAATGATAAAGGCGGTCATTTTCAGGAGTACTAAGCCCATGAGCTCGCGCTTGTTTGATTAAAAAACCCGTAATGTAATCAATTTCGGTACGGCGGTTATTGCGCACATCTTGCAGCATAGAAGAATAGTTAGCCGAAGTATTATAAATAATGCTGTATATATACTCGGTTAGCTCTAATTTATCGGTATGTAGCCCTTCTGCTTCCATAACAGCGCAGATTTCATCTATGATTTGTGAAATTTGTTTCGGGTAATCAATTAGCTGCCCATTTTTACAGTCATATTCAACCGTAAGCGGGTTAATCACGCAGTTTGCGATAAGTTTGCGCCAACAGGTTGTTTGAATATGGTTATGCCAAGCGACGTCTGGTAAAGCTTCATGTAAAATATCTGCAATTGGGTAGTAAGCTTGTGCTTGTGAATTAATTGCACCGATATGCGTAATACCATGAGCGACATGGAATACTTGGTTATTTTTTTGCCAAGCAGCGTGTGTTGTGACACCCGCTAAAATTGGGTGGCGTATAGGGGCGAGTTCTTCGATTGTTCCCATTCCATTGTGGAGCAATAAAATTGGCGTATTCTCAGGGATATTACCGAGTAAGGGGAGTAGGGCATCGGAAACTTGCCATGCTTTTAAACACACGATAACAAGCTCACTTGTTTGCAGATGGTTAATATTATTGCAAGGAATAAGTTCTCGGAAAGTACGCCCACTGGGGTCATTAACATCGACAAATAAATCAGACTGAGCAACACGTAACCAACCTTGTGTTTCGTGCCCTTGCAAGGTTAGTGAGGAAAGCCACAATTTACCTATTGCACCACAACCAATTAGGGTTATTTTCATTGTTTCCCCTTTCATATCGGATCTCTAACGTCTTATAAGGTAAGGCGGAAGTGATTTTTTCTTAGTATATACTGTTAATACGTTGAGTTGTAGTAAACGAAATCTAGTGGTCCTTGATAACTTGAAGTAGGGGGAGCAAAGACGGTATTATGCGGGCAACCTAAAAAATAATTAGTCGAGGTTTTAGTTATGCCATCGTTTGATATTGTATCTGAAGTTGAAATGAATGAAGTGCGCAACGCAGTGGAAAATGCACAGCGTGAGCTAACAAGCCGTTGGGATTTCAAAAATGTTGAAGCCAGCTTTGAACTAAATGACAAAAATGAGTCAGTGAAAATCACCAGTGAGTCTGATTTCCAAGTACTTCAGTTAGTCGATATTTTAAGAGAAAAAATGGCAAAACGCGGTATTGATGGTGCGGTATTAAATGTACCAGATGATATTGTACATAGCGGGAAAACCTATAGTGTTGAAGTGACATTCAAACAAGGGATAGACGCTGCTATTGCTAAGAAGATAATAAAATTGATCAAAGACAGCAAGCTAAAAGTACAAGCGCAAATTCAAGGCGACCAAGTTCGTGTGACAGGTAAAGCTCGCGATGACTTACAATCGGTTATGGCGCTCGTGCGTGGTGGTAATTTAGGTCAACCTTTCCAGTTTAATAATTTTCGCGATTAATCATTGTGAAACTTACATGTTAAATAGTTAGCCCATTTATTATGGGCTAACTATTTATTGCTTATTGTGAGTTGATAATCGCTTCGAGTTGTTCCCTGTTAATAATCTTTCTATCAACTTTAACGTAAGCACTTAACTCTTCATCTACAACGAGCGCTTCCATGACTCCATTTTGTGCCTGTAATTTTTGCTCAAGAGCGCGACTATCTTCAATGTGTTTTGGTAATTCGATGCGAATACTGCTGACATAAGGCGGTTGTTGCATTGTTAAGCTAATAACAAACCAGATAACCGTTAAAATTAAGCCACCAATAAAGACAGTGCTTGCCCCTTCAAAATTGTATAACCACCCACCGACAATACCACCGATAGCGACACCTAAAAATTGGCTAGTGGAGTAAACACCCATTGCGGTTCCTTTGTAACCAGCGGGAGCTTCCTTACTAATCAGTGATGGTAAAATGGCTTCCATAATATTAAAGGCAATAAAAAACAGTTGAATACCTAAGAAAATAACCCATAAGTGATTACCTGAAAGCCATAATGTCACTTCAGCAGCAGCGAGCAGTACGATGCAAAATAGAAAGACTTGCTTCATCTTGCGGTATTTTTCAGCATAAATAATGAAAGGCAGTACTGTTACAAAGGCAATTAGCATGGTAACTAGGTAGGCTTTCCAATGATCGGGGGCTAAAAAACCAGCTTTTGTCATAATGAGTGGCAAGGCAACAAAACTCGACATTAACAAGGTATGTAAACATAAAATACCTATATTCAATTTCAGTAATTGTGGCTGAGCAAGAACGGTTTTTAAGTTACCTTGAACAAAGGCTGACTCACGGTTTAAAACATGGGTATTGGTGTCTGGAACAACAAAAATAGTGAGTGCGATAGCGCCGACAGCGAGAAGTGCGATCCCCCAGAATAGGCCATTTAACCCAATCATATGGGTAATAATAGGGCCCAAAACTAATGCGATGGCAAATGTTAAGCCAAAGCTAATGCCTAGAAATGCCATAGCCTTGGTTCGATTTTGTTCGCGGGTTAAGTCAGAAAGTAATGCCATTACAGCCGCAGAAATCGCCCCAGCTCCCTGAAGGGCCCGACCGATGATAATTCCCCAAATAGAATCACTTAATGCAGCAATAATGCTACCGAGAATAAAGATCACTAACCCAATAATAATGAGTGGCTTACGGCCTATTTTGTCTGACATTAAGCCAAAAGGAACTTGGAAAATGGCTTGGCTAAGGCCGTAAATACCGATAGCAACACCAACTAAAAATTCGCTAGCGCCCTGTAAATGCATCCCATAGCTGGTCAAAATGGGTAAAACCATAAACATTCCAAGCATGCGCAAGGAAAAAACAGAACCTAACCCCCAAGTGGATCTAAGCTCTGTGGATGTCATTTTATTATCATTCATTTTTATTCTTCATATTTCGTGCTGTAGCGGTGTTGGCTTCTCTCGGCTCCTTAGGTCACATACTGATGTATGCTCCCTAAGATATCCTCGTTTGCCGCCTTGCTACAACACGAACTATTTTGAATAAAAAAGTGATGTTGTAGCAAAATAATTTAAACCAAACTATCAGTATGTTAGCTGTAGCGGTGTTGGCTTTTCTCGGCTTCTTAGGTCACATACTGATGTATGCTCCCTAAGATATCCTCGTTTGCCGCCTTGCAATAATATTCTTCATATTTCGAGTTGTAGCGGTGCTGGCATCTCTTAGCTACCTAGGTCACATATTGATGTACGTTCTCAAGGATATCTTCGTTTGTCGCTTTTCTATAATTCAATCTATTTTGAATCTTTATAAGTAGAACTGATATTTTTAATGTATAAAATCAATGGATTATAGCTTTTAATAGTGCGTTTTATATCTAGCTTATAATAGCAAGGGGCTATTTAACCATAAAATTGCGTCATAAGGGTAGGCAGAATAAGTAAAAATGGGTCATTAACGCAAGGAATGGTAAATGAAAACGGCGGGGGAAACCCCGCCGTTTAGGCATAGTTATCATCAGTAACTAGAAAAGTTATCTGACGAGAGCTATAACAGTATCGCTTGAAACAATAGGATCAACAGACATCATCACGCTCAATGAGGTTATAGCTACGATTGAGAAGATGAATAATTTTCTAGCCCAAACACGGTCGTCATTTTCGGTTTTAAAACCGGAAATAGCCATACCGAGCCACCACAGGCTAACTGCTGCACCTACGATTAAATACTTATAGCCCGCATATCCACTGATAGCTAACATTAGTGTTGCGACCATGAATGCTAGGATATATAGGAAAATATGTGTCTTAGCGACAGATATCCCCTTGATAACCGGTAACACAGGAATGTTTGCGGCTTTATAATCCTTGAAGCGGAAAATAGCAATGGCATAAGAGTGAGGCATCTGCCACAAGCTGAAAATTAATAGCAGGATCAATGCACCTGTATCAAATTCATTTGTGACAGCGCAGTAGCCGATAACTGGTGGTGCTGCACCAGATAGACTACCAATCAACGTGCCATAAACTGATTTACGTTTCATATAGAGGCTATAAACGCCTACATAAACAATGAAACCGATAACTGCAAGTAGCATTGCCAAAGCATTGGCTGCTACAAGTAGTAGCAGCATACCCGCAATACCTAATACAGTTGCGTAAATCAGGCTAACTTTCGGGTCAATCAGCCCTTTAACTAACGGGCGATTCTTTGTTCTTTCCATGATACGGTCGATATCACGGTCGATGTAGTTGTTAAAAACACAACCAGAAGCCACGACCAGTGATACACCCAGCAAAGTCGCAACGAACAGCGGGTAATCTATCGAGCCTTTAGAGGCTAATAAAAAACCGCCGATCACAGAAATCAAGTTTCCGAATATAATTCCTGGTTTGGTCACTTGCAGGTATTGCTTAAACATATCGGCAACTCTTTAGTCGAGCATCATATTGATGTTCAGGTTGTACATAATCCACAGCGAGCCGACAACAACAATGCCGACAATTAGCATGGTGAACAGAAATGCAACCAGGTTCCAACGCTCATCTGATGAGGTATTCATATGTAAGAAACATACTAAGTGAACCAGTATTTGCACAACTGCCATGCCAACAACAGTCCAGAGGATTGTTGATGTTGACGCCGTGCCTTCCATCACCATCCAGAACGGAATGACGGTCAGGATAACTGATAGAATAAAGCCAATCAGGTATGTTTTAACGCTACCGTGGCTTGCTCCAGTGTGAGCATCTTTTGCATGACTCATTTAAATAGCCCCCAGAAGATAAACAACGGTAAATACACAAATCCAAACCACGTCTAAGAAGTGCCAGAACAGGCTTAGACAATTCAAACGTGTTTTGTTTACATCAGTCAGTCCACGACGAGTAACTTGGATCATCATGATAATAATCCAAATGAGACCCGCAGTTACGTGTAAACCATGCGTTGCAACTAGTGCAAAGAAGCCAGATAAGAAACCGCTACGGTCAGGACCAAAACCTTCAGCAATCAGCTCATGGAATTCATAAACTTCCATGATAACGAAGCCAAGACCTAACAAAAACGTTGCAAACAGCCATAAGTTAACGGCAGCAATCTTACCTTTATGCATCGCAATCATTGCGAAGCCATAAGTGATACTACTTACCAAGAGTAAGAAAGTTTCGCCTAATACGAACTTCAGACTGAAGATATCTTTACCAGCTGGACCGCCAGCAGTTCCATCGGCCAAAACAACATAGGTAGCAAACAAACAAGCAAACAGAATCAAGTCGCTCATGATATAGAGCCAGAAACCGAATACTTTCGTTCCACCTGCATCGTGGTGCCCATGCTCAGCATGGGCGATATTTTGGTTAGTCATTGTATTAGTTGACATCGTTCACACCTGCCTTACGTAATTCTTCAAAGTGCTTATTCTCGATTTCTTCGATTTCAGCCACAGGTACGTAGTAATCAACATCTTCGTCGAAGCTTTTTGCAATCCAAGTTACGATCATTCCACCGAAACCAATGATTGCCATCCACCAGATGTGCCAAATCATTGCGAAACCTAAAATCAAGCTAAATGCGGCGATAATAACGCCTGCGCCTGTATTTTTCGGCATATGAATTTCTTCATATGAAGTTGGTTTCTTATGAGCAAGACCTTTTTCTTTTAGATCCCACCAAGCATCACGAGTTTGAACATGTGGCTCAATCGCGAAGTTATAGAATGGTGGTGGAGAAGAGGTTGCCCACTCAAGAGTACGTCCACCCCATGGGTCACCAGTTAGATCACGGTTTTCATGGCGGTCACGGATACTCACAATGATTTGGATAACTTGACATGCAATACCGAGTGCGATTAAAGCAGCACCGCCTGCGGCAACGACTAACATTGTATGATAAGTCGGGTCAATATTCTGGCTTAAGCGACGGGTCATACCCATAAAGCCCAGAATGTATAACGGCATAAAGGCTAAGAAGAAACCGATGATCCAGAACCAGAAGGCACGAACACCCCATTTCTCATTCAGCGTGAAGCCGTAAGCTTTCGGGAACCAGTAAGTCATACCTGCGAAGCACCCGAATACTACACCACCAATGATAACGTTATGGAAGTGGGCAATCAGGAATAAGCTGTTGTGCAGAACGAAGTTTGCACCAGGTACGGCTAACAGAACGCCGGTCATACCACCTACAGAGAAGGTGATGATGAAACCGATAGTCCACAGCATTGGAGATTTATATTCGATACGGCCTTGGTACATAGTAAACAGCCAGTTGAAGATCTTAACCCCTGTTGGGATTGCGATAATCATCGTGGCGATACCGAAGAAGGCGTTAACGTTCGCGCCTGAACCCATCGTAAAGAAGTGGTGCAACCAAACGATAAAGGACATAACGGTGATAACGATTGTTGCCCAAACTAATGAGGTATAACCGAATAAACGTTTTTTCGAGAAAGTTGCTGCAACTTCAGAGAATACACCGAACACAGGCAGAACAAGGATATACACCTCAGGGTGACCCCATGCCCAAATCAGGTTGATGTACATCATCATGTTGCCGCCCATATCGTTGGTGAAGAAATGGGTACCTAAATAACGGTCTAACGTCAGAAGAGTCAGCGTCACAGTTAAGATAGGGAATGCAGCAACAATCAATACGTTAGTACATAACGCAGCCCAGCTGAATACAGGCATTTTCATCATCGACATACCCGGCGTACGCATACGGATAATAGTTGCGATGAAGTTAACCCCTGTTAATAGTGTACCAATACCGGATATCTGGAGACTCCAGAGCCAATAATCGACCCCGACCCCCGGATTGTACTCCAAGCCAGATAGTGGCGGATAAGCTAACCAACCTGTTTGTGCGAATTCACCTACCCCTAAAGAGATGTTGATAAGAACAACACCGACTACAAAGAACCAGAAGCTCAATGAGTTAAGGAATGGGAAGGCAACGTCGCGTGCACCAATTTGCAGAGGTACAACGAGGTTCATCAGACCGACAACAAATGGAGTTGCCATGAAGAAAATCATGATAACGCCGTGTGCGGTAAAGATTTGGTCATAGTGATGAGGGTTTAAGAAGCCCTCTTGGCCAGCAGAAGCAAGTACTTGCTGACCACGCATCATAATCGCATCCGCAAAGCCACGGAACAACATGACCATAGCGACAATGATGTACATGACACCAATTTTTTTATGGTCAACAGAAGTCAACCATTCTTTCCACAACCATTTCCACTTACCAAAGTATGTAATCGCACCGACCAGTGCGAGTCCACCAAGGACAATACCAATCAGTGTGACAACGATAATTGGCTCATGGAGCGGAACTGCATCTAGTGTTAATTTTCCGAACATGCCCTTATTCCTCAGCGCCTGCTGCATGAGCACTGTGGCTCATTTGCATTGAATTGCCTGTAGTTTCTTTATGATCAGTCATTGAATGACCTTCATTTTCTACAGGAGCGTGACCTTTATGGTGCTCATGACCAAACTTCAGAACGATATCTTCATAAAGTTTAGGTTTCACGCTTGAGAAGTAGGTAACAGGAACGTTCATGCTTGGCTTAGCGACTTCGTCGAACGCCTGCATGGTATCCATTGTTTTAGGAGAAGCTTTTACCTTTTGTACCCACTCATCAAAACCTTGGCGGTCAGGAGTTGCAATAGCATTAAACTTCATATCAGAGAAGCCATGGCCACTATAGCTTGCAGAGAAGCCTTTATAAGTACCTGGTTCATTAGCGATTAAGTGAAGCTTAGTTTGCATACCCGCCATCGCGTAGATTTGGCCACCTAATGATGGAATGAAGAAAGAGTTCATCACCGAATCTGACGTGATTTTGAAGTTGACTGGCACACCCGTAGGGAATGCAATTTCGTTAACTGTAGCAATACCTTGCTCTGGATAAATAAATATCCATTTCCAGTCAGCCGAAATAACTTCGATTGTGACAGGTTCCTGATCACTAACTAATGGCTGATATGGGTCCAGCTCATGTGTTGTTTTCCAAGTAATAGTACCTAGAATAATGATAATGATGATAGGAACAGTCCAGCAGACTAACTCTATTTTATTTGAGTGAGCCCAGTTTGGACGGTACGTAGCTGACTTGTTGGATTCACGATATTTCATAGCGAAGATGATCGTCATGAAAATAACAGGAATAACAACAAGAAGCATTAAGCCAATTGCAATAAGAATTAGCTCTTTTTGTTTAACGCCAACGGCGCCTTTTGGATCCATCAACACCATATCGCACCCACCTAATAATAAGGCAGCTACAACGAGTGAGATTGCTCCGATACTTTTTTTGTAGTTCATAAGTCTCATCCACGACCCCAAATGACAAAGATTCTAATTGTCGTTTCATCAGTGCGGGCATTTTACGGTAAGGTTATGCGAGTGTAAATGATTGTAAGGCAAAGAAACGGAATTGTTAGCTCTTTATGTTAATATGATCACATGTAAAGAACTTATAAAGAAAAAGTTAAAATTGATACGTATTATAAGTATATATTGATAAAAGCCCGCTAATACTAAATTATCTTAGTAATTATTCAAAGAAAAATATATACAAAAGAAGCATAAAAACAAGCGAACTGATATGAATGATAAGTAAAATGCTAAGGGAAGTTACGGTTTTTATTGCTGATAAAACCATTTTTATGGTTTTATCAGCAAAACAGTAAAGAAAAATTATTACTTTACTGATAAAAAAAGAAAAATAATTAAATGCTAATGCAATTTTCTGGAGCGCGTTAGAATGTATACTTTAATGTATAAATGATTGCATCTTGGTAAAAAGTATCCCCTAACTTATTGTCAGCATAGCGATATTGCACACCCGCAGATAAGTGCTTGGTTGCATTCCACCAAAAAGCGACCGCCCCATTTATGCCATCGCGTTTGCCACCGTTATAGCGTTTATTTCTTGCAAATTCCATTTCGTGCCAGTTGGTGATCATAAAGTTTTCTTCTAACACGTTGAAATTATAACCGGCAACCCAACCTGCGACATAGCCATTATTTCCGGAATAGAATGTTTGGTCTGTATAATTCAATGCGATAAACGGTTTAAACCACAAGTCACCAAATGCGGTGTTATAACCGATACCATATAGCGTATTGACGTCATGGAAGTTGCCACCATATTTAGCTCCCGGCAATGACCAAGTTCCATAAACATGACCATACAAATTAAAACCCGTATCACCTAAATAGTAACGACCAGTTGTTTTAATGGTATAGCGGCGATTACGTCCGGAATCGGTGTGCTGAGAGTGGAACGGGTTTTCTAGATCAAAAAAACCATATAATTCACCCCAATTAAAATTAGCTCCTCCCTCTAATTCAATATAAGCAAAGTCTTTTTTACGCGTAGTCGTTTTTGTTTTTGTTTCAGTACGATGTGACCAATCTAAATAGTTTACATTGATATCAGCAAAGCCATTTTGATAGCCAATAAAATCGTCAGAATATGCCGTTCCGGCTATAGATGCTAAGGTTGCTATGCAAATGATTTTTTTCATAATAGATTATTTTCGTTTAATGATTAATAAGGTTGGGTTGTACGCTATCTGTTAACGCATTAGACAGTCCGCCTTTAACTTGTGATATATTAGTCTTTAAAATTGCAATTAAGAAATATATTTCAGTGTTATGGTGATCGTAATCACGATATTGAGTTGGATTTAGTTAAATTTGCTATTTGGGTCTAATTTAATCAACAGATCAGATTCCCTAAACTAATAAGTTCTATTTAGGGAATTGATTTAATGGATGAGGGGGATTTAATGAAGGACTAGGATTGAGACGTTTTACGGACAGCTAGAAAATCTAAGCTACCACCTATAATTAAACTGATAGCGCCAATACTAATACCTGTATTAAATATTAGATTTTGATAACTAGGGAGAGCCAACCAAAACTCAATTTGTGTTGTAAATAAATACAGTTTCATGCCACTAAATGAGAACACAAGTAGCGAAAGCAGCCAAATAGATAGAAAACTGACCGCAGTAATTAGAGCATATACGGCAAAGCGATAACCTTTGGCATATAACTCACGGCGCTGAAATAAGCCTGTAGTCTGTGTGTAAACCAAAGAGGTTCGGCAAGCTAATAATAGTAAAACCCCAGGAACAGCCACACCAATTGAAATTAGGTAGAAAAGCGGCCAGCCATAATTACTGACAAAAATACTAGCAATTGGCCCAATATATACACGCCCTACAGCAGAAAGTGCTGAAAGCAGTGCAAATTGCGTTGCTGACAATGATTTATTACACAATGTCATTAACAGGGCAACAAATGCAGCTGTTCCCATACCAGAGAAAATATTTTCAAGAAAAATAATTGAACCCATGGTGAGAATGTGTGGAGGTGTGATTGCTAAAAACCAATACCCTATATTTGACCCGCCTTGCAGTAACCCAAAAAGAAACAGAGCCTTAAATAAGCTCATGTTTTTCATTAGGTACCCACCTAAAAGCGCCCCAATAATGGTTGCTGCCATCCCAACCGTTTTATTGACAGTGCCAACCTCACTTAAGCTAAAGCCTAATGCATTCAATAAAAAGTTAGTATTCAACGCCATTACAAAGGCATCGCCGAGTTTATAAAACACTAACAGTAATAAAATCAGCCAAGCATTGTTGCGGCTAAAGAATTCAGCTAAGGGTTCGTAGATGGCTTTTTTTAGGGATGTGGGAGGAGCAGTATCTTCTTCAGGTTCTTTGGCTAGCAGTGTTGCGATAACACCAATAACCATTAACCCTGCCATCAGTAGGTAGAGTTGTTTCCAGGTTAAAAACTTATCGGCTAACCAAAGTGCAAGCCCACCAGAAACGAGCATGCTGATCCGATAGCCCATCACAGAGGTCGCAGCGCCAATTCCACGTTCTTCTGCACTGAGTAAATCGGTTTTATATGCGTCAAAAACAATATCTTGGGAGGCAGAGCAAAATGCAACAGTGACAGCTAACGCAGCAAGATACCATAAGTGTTCAGAAGGGTTCATGAAACCCATCGCGGCAATACTGATAATTAACAAAATCTGAGTTGTTAATAACCACCCACGGCGTCGGCCGAGGAATGGCGGGGTATAGCGATCCATCATAGGGGACCACAGAAACTTCAATACATAAGCTTGACCGACTAATGAAAAGAAACCAATGGTTCTGATATCAACATTTTCAACAGTTAACCAAGCCTGTAAAGTACCCGCAGTAAGTGCTAAAGGCAGCCCTGAGACAAAGCCTAAAAGAATTAAAGTAATATTATTGGGTAGTGTAAAACGAGGCATAATCCCCTCTAGGCCTAATGTTATATTGCTGCAATACATTGACTGGGGAGACATTGCACTGCGGAGCTAGTCGCCGCGCTAGGCTACCCAAGTCATGGTGATTAAAACTTGGATAGCTTAATACGTTATAGTGTAGATTGCCCGATTAATAGCGTGAATTCTGTCTGATAAAATCGGTGATTTCTTGGTCTGTAGCCATATCTGCAATTAAATCAGCCAATGCACTATTGATAGCAGTTTCTATTTTGGCATTACTCGCAGCCAACAATTCTTGCGTATTAAAGTTGCGTGTGAATGAACGCGTTTTGGTCGAACCATTCGGGGCTGTAGCTATAATACTAACGCTAGAGTTGACGGTAATATTGTGGCGTAAACTGCCTTCAGCAACTTTAGTCTCTAATTTATTCAATTGAACCACTAAATTCACATTTGCAGGCGATGTCACCATGAAGCCGCGCGCTGCCATTTGTTTTTCTACTGCTTCTTGCATGAGGTAACGCGGGTCACGCGATGGGTTAAGCACGACTAAGCTACCATTACGATTCACTTCTGCTAAGGACTTATTAGTGCGGTTATCAACACTACTGACACTAATCGATGTTGCATTTAATGTCGGGTTTTTAGCAGGTAAAGCAATTTTCGGTTCAAGTGATAGCGTGTTGCTGCTAGTTGCACATCCAGCGAGCAGGAACAACGCAACAAGTGGAAAACACAGTTTTTTTAACATAATTTTTCCCAGTTCATCTTTCCTAATTGAAAATGTTTCGTTATGGTGCGGGTAGCCGTTATACAATATAGAATGTTGTGGTTTATTTTCCCTGAACGGTTAGACAACATTTTTTAAAAAAATTCGCACTAACGTATCGCTATCATAACATTGCCAAATCATAATCGGGTATTTCTATAATAAGAAGACAACATTAATTAAGATGTGCAATATAGTTTACTGAACTTACCAATACTAGAGAGAATCACAATTTAAGGAGTATTTTATGGTCGCTAATGCATCGCAAAGTATGCAAGATCGAGTGAGCCAAAAATTACAAACTGCTTTTGAACCTTCACATTTAGATGTGATCAACGAAAGTCATCAACACAATGTATTACCCGGTTCAGAAAGCCATTTTAAGGTAGTTTTAGTCAGCGATAAATTTGAGAATAAACGAATGCTTGCTCGTCATCGTGAAATTTATGCTATTTTAGCCGATGAATTAGCGGGGGGCATCCATGCTCTTGCTTTGCACACTTATACACAAAAAGAATGGGATGAGCTTGCCAATACGGCATTAAAATCGCCAGCCTGTCGTGGTGTTGGTGGAGTAAACCGGTAATTTTTAGTTTCAGTTAATAGACTGAAACTATTCTTTTGATAATTTATCATTCCTATGATGGGTTTGATGAGTATTTTTTCTTCAAATTTTGAAGGGAAATAAAAAATTTAGTCAGAAAAGTCACAAATAAAGAGGAAAAATCGCTTCTTTTCTCAGCTTTTCTCGACTCAGGGCGCATGCATCGGTATAATGCTGCGTCTAATTTTCAGTAAGGTTTCGGGACGCTTCTGATATCAGGGATGACCGTTATGAAAGTAACGCCCCCGGTTCTGGAAGGGAGACAGCCAATATGATTTAATGGCATAACTCTGGAGTAGACCGATCACTAAGATTTATTTTGAGGTAAGAAGATGCAAGTTTCTGTTGAAACGACTCAAGGCCTTGGGCGTCGTGTAACAATCACCGTTCCTGCCACTGATATTGAAAAAGCAGTAAATAGCGAGCTAGTCAGCGTTGCTAAAAAAGTGCGTATTGATGGTTTCCGTAAAGGGAAAGTACCAATGAACATTGTTAAACAACGTTACGGTGCGTCAGTTATGCAAGACGTTCTGGGCGATGTTATGCAACGCAACTTCATTAACGCTATTATTGAGCAAAAAATCAACCCAGCGGGTGCGCCTAGTTACAAACCAGAGCAACTCGAAGACGGTAAAGATTTTGTCTATTCAGTTGAATTCGAAGTTTACCCAGAAATCGAATTAACAGGTTTAGAAACGATTGAAGTTGAAAAACCGGCTGTATCTGTAAAAGATGAAGATCTGGAAAGCATGTTAGAAACTCTGCGTAAGCAACAAGCGGAGTGGAAAGAAGTTGAAGCAGCAGCAGAAGCTGATTCTCGTATCACTATCAACTTCACTGGTTCTATCGATGGTGAAGAGTTTGAAGGTGGTAAAGCAGAAGACTTCGCATTAGTTATGGGTGAAGGTCGCATGATCCCAGGCTTTGAAGAAGGCGTTGTTGGCCACAAAGCTGGCGAAGAGTTTGAGATTGAAGTTAACTTCCCTGAAGATTACCATGCTGAAAACCTGAAAGGTAAAGCAGCAAAATTTGCTATCGTTCTGAAGAAAGTAGAACAGCGCGAATTACCTGAATTCACTGAAGAATTCATTAAGCGTTTCGGTATCGCTGATGGTTCTTTAGATGGTCTGCGTGCAGAAGTTCGTAAAAACATGGAACGTGAACTGAAAAATGCAGTTCGTAACCGTGTGAAGGCTCAAGTATTAGAAGGTCTGATCAAAGCTAATGACATCGAAGTTCCAGCAGCGGTTGTTGATGGTGAAATCGATGTTCTGCGTCGCCAAGCTGCACAGCGTTTTGGTGGTGATGAAAAACAAGCGATGGAATTACCACGTGAACTGTTCGAAGAACAAGCTAAACGTCGCGTTGTTATCGGCCTGCTGTTAGGCGAAGTGATCAACAAAAATGAGCTGAAAGCTGACGAAGATCGCGTTAAAGCGCTAATCGAAGAGATGGCATCTGCATACGAAGATCCAGCTGAAGTTATCGAATACTATAGCAAAAACGAAGAGTTAATGAACAGCGTTCGTAACTTAGCTTTAGAAGAACAAGCCGTTGAAACTGTACTGGCGGTTGCTAAAGTGACAGAAAAAGAAACTAACTTTACTGAGCTGATGAACCAAGTTCAAGCTGGTTAATTTTTTTCTTGCTGTAGAAAATAAAAAACCCGTAGTGTGTTACTGCGGGTTTTTTGTCAATTAAAGCCGTTAAATTAACACTTTTGTGAATTTAGCTAGGTTAGCCTTGAAAATCACATTTAAACCCTAATTATATTATCTATACTTCAAGTAGCATGAATGTGCTCACTATACTTCAAGCTGTAATGTGGTTGATTATGTTTATACATACTAGTTACATACAAATGTGCACTCTAAGAGGCTGATTGGCTTGTGGTCTAGCTACCACGTGAATGATTTAGAGTATAGTTTTTGATTTGCGAAAAGCTTTAATTGAGATTTGAATTATTTTAAATAGCTTAACATTGAAGAAAGTGCTGATATCAGCCTAACGAGTTATTTCGCAAATTTTGAAAATCAGGTAAGGTTTTCTAATGGGATAATCCGTGTAACCTAATTAACTTGTGTTAAACTATTTTCAACAGCGTCTTGTTTACTGCAGCATATTTAGCTGCATTTTCTTCTTAATTTTTATCTGTGACGCGGTTAAATTTTAGCTAAACTAAAAATAAGAAGATCGCAACAGGTTGCAGGCACGGTCTTTTTTTAAGGCAGATGTTTTAAAGACAGTTGTTTGTGGCACGATCTCTGCTCTATATAGCGGACAGAAAGCAAATTAGGCGCAAGCACCAGAACGTTTTTAATAGGAGATTTCGATGTCACATTTTGGCAGTCAGGAACAATTAGCATCCCAAATGGCACTTGTGCCAATGGTCGTAGAGCAAACCTCCCGTGGTGAGCGCTCATATGATATTTACTCACGTCTATTAAAAGAACGGATTATCTTCCTGACAGGTCAAGTGGAAGACCATATGGCGAACTTAATCGTCGCTCAAATGTTATTTCTTGAAGCAGAAAACCCTGAAAAAGATATTCATCTGTATATTAATTCACCTGGTGGTGTGATTACAGCAGGAATGTCAATTTATGACACAATGCAATTTATCAAGCCTGATGTGAGTACTATTTGTATGGGGCAAGCATGTTCCATGGGGGCTTTCTTATTGACAGCAGGTACGAAAGGTAAACGTTTTTGTTTACCTAACTCACGAGTCATGATCCACCAACCATTGGGTGGCTACCAAGGCCAAGCGACAGATATTGAAATTCATGCTCAAGAAATCCTCAAAGTGAAAGCACGTATGAATGAGCTAATGGCTCAACATACTGGGAAATCTATTGAAGAAATTAACCGTGACACGGAGCGTGACCGTTTCTTATCGGCTAATGAAGCAAAAGAATATGGTTTAGTCGACCAAATTTATAGTAGCCGTTAATGGGTCAACTTTTGGTATAATTAGTTTATACCATAAACTATTTTAAGAAATTGCGGCTTTGTTTTTAGCTTTAATTAAGAAAAACAAAGTGGTATAGATAAAAGTGAGGTCAACTGATGACAGAGAAACGCAAAGAGGGGACAGGCAAACTGCTTTACTGTTCTTTCTGCGGAAAAAGTCAGCATGAAGTTCGTAAGCTGATTGCCGGTCCGTCAGTCTATATTTGTGATGAATGTGTAGATTTATGTCTCGACATCATCCGTGAAGAGATCAAGGAACTTGCACCGCATCGCGAGCGTAGTGAATTGCCGACTCCACATGAAATTAGGCAACATCTTGATGACTATGTTATTGGCCAAGAAAAGGCAAAAAAAGTCTTAGCTGTTGCGGTATATAATCAC
Organism: Providencia sp. 2024EL-00732; assembly: GCF_044006275.1. Classification (NCBI taxonomy): domain Bacteria; kingdom Pseudomonadati; phylum Pseudomonadota; class Gammaproteobacteria; order Enterobacterales; family Morganellaceae; genus Providencia; species Providencia sp. 2024EL-00732. The sequence goes on from NZ_JBIPDG010000007.1 coordinate 17,115, forward strand.
TACAAGCGCCTACGTAATGATGATAAAACCAGTGATGGTGTTGAACTAGGTAAAAGTAACATTTTGCTTATAGGGCCAACAGGTAGCGGTAAAACTCTCTTAGCTGAGACATTAGCTCGTTACTTGGATGTACCGTTTACAATGGCTGATGCAACAACATTAACTGAAGCTGGTTATGTTGGTGAAGACGTTGAAAACATCATTCAAAAGCTTTTGCAAAAATGTGACTATGATGTTGAAAAAGCACAGCGTGGAATTGTATATATAGATGAAATTGATAAAATTTCACGTAAATCAGATAACCCATCAATTACTCGTGATGTTTCCGGTGAAGGTGTGCAGCAAGCGTTACTGAAACTTATTGAAGGGACGGTTGCGGCGGTACCACCACAAGGTGGTCGTAAGCACCCTCAACAAGAATTTTTGCAAGTTGATACATCAAAAATCCTGTTTATCTGTGGTGGTGCATTTGCCGGTTTAGACAAAGTCATTGGGCAACGTTTAAACACGCGTTCTGGTATTGGCTTTGCTGCGGAAGTTAAAGGTGAATCAGAGAAAGCAACGGAAGGTGAATTGCTAACTCAAGCAGAGCCAGAAGACTTAATTAAGTTTGGCTTAATTCCTGAATTTATTGGCCGTCTGCCAGTTGTTGCAACGCTGACAGAACTAAGCGAAGAAGCATTAATTCAGATTCTGCAAGAACCAAAAAATGCCTTAACCAAGCAATACCAAGCGTTATTTAGCCTTGAAGGGACTGAACTCGAGTTTCGTGAAGAAGCATTAAAGGCAATTGCGAAAAAAGCAATGGCACGTAAAACGGGTGCACGTGGTTTACGTTCTATTGTTGAAGCGGCATTGCTGAATACTATGTATGACCTTCCTTCAATGAGTGATGTTGAGAAAGTTGTTGTCGATGAAAATGTAATTAACGAACAGTCTGAACCTTTGTTGATTTACAGTAAACCTGAGGCTCAAGCTTCTGGCGATAACTAATCCTTAATAAACGTTCAATAATTAATCAAACAAAATGAGGGGTTTCCCTCATTTTGTTTTTTATGTTCAACTAGCTATTGAATGCTAAAATCTTGTCCCCATATAGTTTATATTCTGAGGTGTGGTTTCCTTGTTTTAGAAAGTAATTTTAGAATAAGAAACAGAAACCCTTAAACTAGCGTGAGCTAAACGAAGAGAGAGCTTTATGAATCCTGAGCGTTCCGAACGCATTGAAATACCAGTATTGCCTCTGCGTGATGTAGTGGTATACCCACATATGGTGATCCCACTGTTTGTTGGACGTGAAAAATCCATTCACAGTCTGGAAGCAGCGATGGATCATGACAAGCAAGTGATGCTGGTTGCGCAAAAAGAAGCCTCGACTGATGAGCCAGGGGTGAATGATTTATTTGCTGTAGGTACTGTTGCATCCGTTATTCAGATGCTGAAACTACCTGATGGCACCGTTAAAGTCCTCGTTGAAGGGCTAAAACGCGCACGTATTACGAGCTTGACTGATAATGGCGAATATTTCTTAGCACAAGCGGAATATTTAGCCCCAGAACAAGATACACAAGCTGAAAACGTAGTTTATGACGAAACAACCGCGGGCTCTCAGTCATCAAGTGTACTTGATGAAAAAGAAAACGAAGTTTTATATCGTACTATTGTTAGTCAGTTTGAAAGCTACATAAAACTAAATAAGAAAATACCACCTGAAGTACTAACGGCATTGCATGCAATAGAGCAAGATCAGCTAGATAAACTAGCGGATACCATTGCGTCTCACATGCCATTGAAATTAGCTGATAAGCAGCGTGTTTTGGAAATGGCAAATATTGCTGAACGCGTTGAATTCTTGATGGCAATGATGGAATCAGAAACTGAATTGCTGCAAGTAGAAAAACGTATCCGCAATCGCGTTAAAAAACAGATGGAAAAAAGCCAGCGTGAGTACTATCTGAATGAGCAAATGAAAGCTATTCAGAAAGAGCTTGGTGAAATGGACGATGCGCCAGACGAGTATGAATCGCTAAAACGTAAGATTGAAGAAGCGAAAATGCCAAAAGAGGCACAAGAAAAAGCCGAAGCTGAGTTGCAGAAGCTGAAAATGATGTCTCCGATGTCTGCAGAAGCTACAGTTGTTCGTAGCTATATTGATTGGATGGTACAAGTACCATGGAATAAGCGTAGCAAAGTTAAAAAAGATTTAGTTAAAGCGCAAGAAGTGCTAGATACCGATCACTACGGCTTAGAGCGCGTGAAAGATCGGATTTTAGAATATCTGGCAGTACAGAGCCGTGTTAGCAAAATTAAAGGGCCAATTCTTTGCTTAGTTGGGCCTCCGGGCGTTGGTAAAACGTCATTGGGGCAATCCATTGCGAAGGCAACAGGCCGTCAGTACACTCGCATGGCTTTAGGTGGGGTACGTGATGAAGCAGAAATTCGTGGTCACCGCCGTACTTATATTGGTTCTATGCCGGGCAAACTTATCCAAAAAATGGCTAAAGTTGGGGTGAAAAACCCGCTATTCCTATTGGATGAAATTGACAAGATGTCATCTGACATGCGTGGCGACCCCGCTTCTGCATTGTTAGAGGTCCTTGATCCAGAACAAAATATTGCATTTAATGATCACTATTTAGAAGTCGATTACGATCTGTCCGATGTTATGTTTGTTGCGACGTCTAACTCGATGAATATTCCGGCGCCATTATTAGACCGTATGGAAGTTATTCGTCTTTCTGGTTATACAGAAGATGAAAAACTGAACATAGCGAAAAAACATCTATTGTCTAAGCAAATAGAACGTAATGCTTTGAAAAAGGGTGAGCTTACTATTGATGATAGCGCCCTAATGAGCATCATTCGTTACTATACTCGCGAAGCTGGTGTACGTGGTTTAGAGCGTGAAATTTCAAAACTGTGCCGTAAGGCAGTTAAAGCTTTATTAATGGATAAAAAGCTTAAGCATATTGAAATTAATGCAGACAACCTGAAAGACTATCTGGGCGTTCGTCGCTTTGATTATGGCCAAGCGGATACTGAAAACCGTGTAGGGCAAGTTACTGGTCTTGCTTGGACTGAGGTTGGTGGTGACTTACTTACCATTGAGACCGCCTGTGTTCCAGGTAAAGGTAAGTTAACTTATACCGGTTCTTTAGGTGAAGTGATGCAAGAATCTATCCAAACGGCATTAACCGTAGTTAGAGCTCGTGCAGAAAAATTGGGTATTAATAGCGATTTTTATGAAAAACGCGATATTCATGTCCATGTTCCTGAAGGCGCGACACCGAAAGATGGTCCAAGTGCGGGGATTGCCATGTCAACGGCATTGGTATCTTGCTTAACGGGTAATCCTGTTAGAGCAGACGTGGCTATGACAGGGGAAATTACATTAAGAGGGTTAGTTTTCCCAATCGGTGGCTTAAAAGAGAAACTATTGGCGGCACACCGTGGAGGGATTAAAACCGTATTAATCCCTAAAGAAAACGAACGTGATTTAGAAGAAATTCCTCAAAATGTGATCGCTGATCTGGAAATTCATCCAGTAAAAACTATTGAAGAAGTGCTTTCTTTGGCTTTAGTTAACCCTCCATTTGGGGCTGAAGTTGTAAAAAATAAAGCTAAAAGAGTGAGCTGAATCAAGAAGTTTGTATAAAATTAAGGCTGATAGCTAATTTAGGGCTTGTCAGCCTTTTTTTTCATAGCTACTTTAGCGATGATTCTGATAATTGTTTGTATGTAATCTGTTCTCTTGCCATTGGTAATCAGGATTGATATAACGACTGCATCATTAATTAACTATACTAATAACCGTTAGAGTTAATTAAGAGATTTATAGTCCAACTAATATGGGGATGATAAGAGTGAATAAAGCTCAACTGATTGATCAAATCGCTTCTGATGCGAATATTTCTAAAGCTGCAGCAGGTCGTGTTGTTGACGCGTTCGTCGCTACTGTAACGGGCTCTCTTAGTAAAGGGGACGATGTTGCTCTAGTTGGCTTTGGTACTTTTTCTGTTCGTGAGCGTGCAGCACGTACAGGCCGTAACCCTCAAACGGGTAAAGAAATTAAAATCGCTGCGGCGAAAGTTCCAGCTTTCCGTCCAGGCAAGGGTCTTAAAGACGCTGTTAATAGCTAATTAGGTATTTAAGTTTGTCTTTCTTGCATTTTTGCGAAAACTCAAACTGACGGAATGTCTTTAATCAGCTAATATATAAGCGCACCATGTAAATGGTGCGCTTTTTTTTCTTTCTGAGTTAAGATTAGCGTATTATCAGGAAATTGAATTCAACAAAGCGGAGTTAAGCCTTTTTATGATGGAAAATTTACGCACAAAGGCAAATAGTCCTTTGCTCAAAATAATACTAGCGCTGATAATCCTTTCATTTGTGTTAGGTGGCGTTATGATGGGCGGCATCGGAGGCAATAGTGCAAATACTGCAGCCGAAGTTAACGGTCAGCCAATTAGCAGGGAACAGTTGCAGCAGGCCTTTCAGCAGGAACGTCAGTCATTGCAAGAATATCTGGGAGATAAATTCTCAGAAGTGGCTAGTAACGAAGAAAGCATGAATTTGCTGCGCCGCCAAGCACTTGATAACTTGATTAACAATGAATTGATTAATCAATATGCTAATGAACTAAACCTGTCAGCAAGCGATCAGCAAATTGAGCAATCTATATTCTCAATGCAAATTTTCCAAACAGATGGTCGATTTGATAGCGAAAAGTACCGTGAGATTTTACAGCGTTACAATATCAATGCAGATAGCTTTGCAGCACAAATTCGCCAAGACCTTACACGCGCACAGTTAGGTAAAACCTTTACCGGTACAGATTTTGCTTTGCCATCTGAGGTTAAAGCATATGCACAACTGTATATGCAAGAACGTGAAATTCGTACGGCAACGTTACCTTTAGCTGATGTTCAAGGTAAACAAACCGTTTCAGACGATGAATTAAAAGCTTATTACGATGCTAACCAAGATAGCTTTATTTCACCTGAAAAAGTGAAAGTAAGCTATGTTGAAATGGATGCGGCATCTATGCCAGCAGCAACAGTATCTGATGAAGATGTGAAAGCATATTATGAGCAAAACCTGAAAAACTATACTCAGGCTGAGCAAAAACAATATAGTATGATCCAAGTAGCTTCAGAAAAAGAAGCAAATGATATCCTAAATGAACTAAAAGCAGGGGCTGATTTTGCTGCCATTGTAGCTGAAAAGTCGACGGATATATTCAGCGCTAAACAAAAAGGTCTTATTGGTTGGATGGAAGCATCATCAACACCAAGTGAGATTGCTGATGCAAAATTAACTGAGAAAGGCCAACTTTCTGCCCCAATCAAGTCACAAAATAACTATATTATTTTCCGCTTAGATGATATTAAGCCAGAATTAACTAAGCCTTTTGAACAAGTTAAAGAAAGTATCAAAAACAGTTTACTGCAAGATAAAAACATCAAACAGTTCTATGACTTACAACAAAAGGTTAGTGAAGCAGCAACAAATGATATGGAATCATTAGTTTCAGTTGAATCTGTTTCAGGTTTGAAATCAATCACAACGGATTGGTTTGACCGCAATAATCCTCCGGCGGCACTTAACTTCCCGAAAGTGATTAACGAGGTATTTAGTGATCGCTTAGTTGATAAAAATGGTTCTAAAGGTATTAACTCAGACGTTATTAACGTAGAAGGTGACCGTGCATTTGTTGTACGTGTTACAGAGTATAAGCCTGAAAACATTGAACCTTTTGACACTGTTAAGCCTGAAATAGAAGCTTTAGTTAAACGTCAAAAAGCAGAAGCAGAACTTAAAGCAACGAGTGAGAAACTACTGGCTGAGCTGAAAGCAGGTAAAGGCGAAGAAGCTCTGAATGCAGCAGGCATTAAATTTACGGATGTTCAAACAGTTTCACGTTTGATGCCACAGACTGCGATTATCAATGCATCAATGGAAATGGCAGAACCGGCTGAAGGTAAACCAAACTATGCCATTGCACGTGATGAAGCTGATAATTATGTGATTATTCAGTTAGATAAAGTCACTTTAGGCCAACCAACGGAAGATGAGTTAAAACAGCTGTCACGTGAATACCAAGGGGCGATGAGCTCCGCGGTTAACGAAGCTCTGATGCTTAACTTACGTGAAAATGCAAAAATTGAAGTGTTGAATATGGAATAATTGCGAGAAGCTTCGCAATTTAATTTGCAACATTATAAATGAAAGGTCACCTTTGGGTGGCCTTTCACATTTAAATAACCCTCTGAAAGCTTTCATTGTTTTTCTTTGTCATTGTTACTCCTCAACACACACAGGAGAATCATTATGTTATGGAATACAGTGATGAAACATGGGGCTAATACCGTACTTCTTCTTTCTCTATTAGGGGCTTTTACTTCTTTTTCTTTAGCGAAAAAGATTGAAGCGGAAAAACCCACAACAGCACTTGTGCAAAAAAAAGCGTCAAATGAGAACTCACAACTCATATCTTCAGAGCAATCAGACAAAGTCAATATTAATTCAGCAAGTGTAGATGAGCTAGCACAAAAGCTGAGTGGCATCGGCAAACAAAAAGCGAAAGCAATTGTTGAATATAGGCAAAAGTATGGGGCTTTTAATTCAATTGAAAATATTCTAGAAGTTCAGGGGATAGGGCCTGCATTTTTAGAGAAAAATAAAGATAAAATTGTACTGTAGTTGAATATTCCCCATACATTGTGGTTCATTCAATTGTATGGGGATACCATTTTAATGGTGGGTAATTGAGCTGTAATATTAATTTATTGTAAATAATTTGGGAGCTAGATCTTATTTCTGGTATTCATTCAGCATATTTTCCGTACATTTGTTATTTTTATGTTATCTAAAATTAAACTGGTCGGAGTAGTTAGAATGACAACACATGTCAAGATCCATGGTTACCATATTGATGTTTTCCAACATGTTAATAATGCACGTTATTTGGAATTTTACGAAGCAGACCGTTGGGAATGGATGAATAAGCGTAATTTCATTAATTGGGCGATAAAAAATAATCTAACTATGGCTGCGGTGAATATTAACGTAAATTATATCCAAGGAGTGCTGTTAGGTGATGAGCTTACTGTTGTAACGCGTATGGATAAAATAGGCTCTAAGAGTGCGGTGTGCTATCAGCAAATTATCCGTAATAACGCGGGGGGAGCAGAAGTGGTATCTGACGCTTATGTTACGTTTGTTTTTATCGATAATATAACTAATAAAGCCATTGTTATAGATGATGAGTTACGTGAAAAACTAGCATCGTTCAAATCAGGGACTGATGATTTCATTCAGAACTAGCCTACCTAAAAAGTGGTTAGGCAGGCGTATCTCTGTTCGGTTTAGTTTGTTTTTTGTTGCTGCTGTTTTAGAGAGAGCATGACAGCTTCTTTGTCATCTAAATATTCATGTAAGCCTTTGCTTCGTAGGTGGCATGCAGCACATTCACCACATCCGTCACCTTGAATCCCATTATAGCAAGTGAGTGTTTGCTTCCTAATGGTCTCAAGGTGGCCATAACTGTCGGCAAGAGCCCATGTTTGGGCTTTATTCAGCCACATTAATGGGGTTTCAAAACGTATATTTTTAGCGAGCCCAAGGTCAACCGCGTGGTTAAGGGCTTTGACAAACTCATCTCGGCAATCAGGGTAACCGGAAAAGTCAGTTTCACAAACACCAGTAATGACGGCTTCAGCTTGTACTTGGTAAGCATATATTGCCGCTAATGTGAGAAATAAAATATTACGACCGGGTACAAAAGTACTTGGCAGACTGCTCGATTCGCTTTCTGTAAAATCAGGCACAGGGATATTATCCCGAGTTAAACTACTGATCGCTAACTCATTGAGTAAGGTCACATCTAAAACCTTATGAGCATTGGCACCAAGTGATACACTTAACTTTCGTGCAACTTCGATTTCAAAGCGATGACGCTGCCCGTAATCAAAGGTAACACAATGCACTTCGTCATAGTTTTGTAAGGCCTGAATGAGGCAGGTTGTTGAGTCTTGCCCTCCGCTAAAGACCACCACTGCACGTTTCATAGGGACTCCTTGGTGATATCACGTTGCTTAAAAAGAGTATTAATTCTCTGCTTTCATGTTAGCGACACTGTAATTTAATTAACAGTTCTATTTTTATAAATTTCCATTGATTAGCGTGCTATTTGTACTCTTATTTGGTTATCTGGGTAAAATTCTTCTATAATAATGTCAATTGGTAACATTTTTATTGTTTTTAAATGATGAGATTTTGCTTAATATTGGTAATTCAAATAATAGAAAGATAAAAGAGCATTTCCACCTAAGCCATGAGGGCAATTATGTTAGATAAAATAGACAAAAAACTGCTTTTTTTATTACAAAATGACAGTAGTCTATCTTTAAATACCCTGGCAGAAGCTGTCAATTTAACCTCTACACCATGCTGGAAAAGACTAAAACGACTCGAAGATGATGGCTATATTCGGGGTAGAGTAACGTTATTAGATGGTGAGAAACTTGGGTTAGGTTTAACTGTCATCGTAACAATTAAAACACAGCACCATAATAGTGAATGGTATGAACAGTTTGTGTCTTTCGTGAGTCAACTTCCTGAAGTGCTAATGTTTTATCGCATGGCTGGTGAATATGACTATCTTATGCAGGTAGAAGTTCACGATATGAAATCCTACGATTTGTTTTACAAAAAACTGGTTAATGGGGTACATGGCTTAATTGATGTAACGTCCAGCTTTGCGATGGAAAAAATTAAATATACCACGGTGCTGCCAATCCCCGATTAGCGCAATTTTGTTGGTAAACGACACGAGCGTTTCAGTTATGTATAAATAAATTAACATTATCCAAGGCAGTAATACGTGCGATTATTTTCACAACTAAGTTGGTATTTTTTGAGCGAATGGAAGCGCTATTTTGGCGCAGTTTGCTTTTTAATTATTATTGCAATTCTACAACTGGTTCCGCCGCGCATCGTGGGTGTCGTGGTTGATGGCATAAGTAAAGATACTATGCCTAAAAAACAGTTGGTGACATATATCTTATTAATGCTGCTTATTGCATTGGTTGTTTATGGCCTGAGGTACGTTTGGCGACTATGGCTATTTGGGGCATCTTATAAGCTGGCAGTTCAATTGCGCCAAAAATTTTATCGACAATTAAGCTTACAAAATCAACAGTTTTATCTTAAATATCGAACTGGGGATCTAATCGCTCGTACAACAAATGATGTGGATCGTGTGGTATTTGCTGCTGGAGAGGGGGTTTTAACGCTAGTAGACTCATTGGTTATGGGGTGTGCAGTATTAATCATGATGAGCGTTGAAATTAGTTGGCAGCTCACATTGCTTGCGCTTATTCCGATGCCGATCATGGCAATGGTTATTAAGCGTTACGGCGATCAGCTCCATCATCGTTTCAAGCACGCTCAAGGTGCGTTTTCATCTTTGAACAATCACGCACAAGAGAGCTTAACCAGTATTCGTATGATCAAAGCGTTTGGCCTTGAAGATCATCAGTCGAATCAATTTGAACAAGTGGCAACGGAAGCGGGGCGTCGTAATATGCATGTTGCGAAAGTCGATGCTCGTTTTGATCCAACAATTTTTTTAGCGATAGGCATGGCAAATTTGCTCGCTATTGGTGGCGGAAGTTGGATGGTGCTAAATGGCACTTTGACTTTAGGTGAGTTAACTAGTTTCGTGATGTATTTAGGGTTGATGATTTGGCCAATGTTAGCCCTTGCTTGGATGTTTAACATTGTCGAACGAGGAAGTGCGGCTTACAGCCGTATCTTAAGTTTATTAAATGAGCCTCTCGTTATTCAAGATGGTTCCCATTCATTACAGCCTGAAAAAGGGCCGTTGGATGTGAACATAATAAGGTTTAGTTACCCAGAAACAACGCGAGTCGCATTACATGATATTCAATTTAACCTGCAACCAGGGCAGTTTTTAGGTATCTGTGGGCCAACGGGGGCGGGGAAATCAACATTGCTGGCATTATTACAACGTCAGTTTGATATCACTGAAGGGGCTATTTGTTATCAAGGGCAGCCCTTGTCTGAAGTATTACTAGATGAATGGCGCGCAAGGCTATCGGTAGTAAACCAATCTCCATTTTTATTTTCAGAAACTGTCGCAGGGAATATTGCTCTAGGAAGACCAGAAGCTAGCCAAGAAGAAATAGAGCAGGCGGCTCGGATTGCTTGTGTACATGATGATATTTTACGTCTGCCTGAGGGGTACTTAACCCAAGTCGGTGAGCGTGGAGTGATGCTTTCTGGAGGGCAAAAGCAACGGATCTCAATAGCACGGGCTATCTTACAAAATGCAGAAATACTTATATTGGATGATGCGCTTTCAGCAGTAGATGGGCAAACAGAGTTTACTATTTTGCAAAATTTAAGCCGCTGGCGACAAGGGCGAACCTTAATTATTAGTGCTCATCGCTTATCTGCATTGGTTGAAGCAGACAATATTATAGTGTTATCCCAAGGAGCTATGGTTATTCAAGGTAGGCATGAGGCGTTAATTAGCCAGACTGGTTGGTATAAAGATATGTATCATTATCAACAAATTGAAGCTGCTTTGGATGGTGATTTATGAGCCAGAAAAAACCACTTTGGCCAGCATTGAAGCGCTTATTATCTTATGGCAAAGCATACCGGGGTACAATGGGAATTGCCATTGCTATGCTATGGTTAGCCGCGATTGCAGAGGTCAGTGGGCCGCTATTGATCAGTTATTTTATTGATAATATGGTCGCGAAAAAGCAAATCATTATGCCATTGACGTTATATATGGCTATTGGCTTTATATTGCTTCAAGTTATTGCTGCGTTATTACATTATTATCAGATTATTTTATTTAACAAAGCATCAGTGGGGGTTGTGCAAACATTACGAACTGATGTGATGAATGCTGCCTTGCGACAGCCACTAAGTGCATTTGATAAACAGCCTGTTGGCCAGCTAATTTCACGAGTGACTAATGATACCGAGGTGATTAAAGACCTGTTTGTCATGGTCGTGCCAACGGTTTTTCGCAGTTTAGCACTGATTTGTGCCATGTTAGTTGCGATGTTTTCATTAGAATGGAGAATGGCATCTATTGCTGTGATGATTTTCCCTGCTGTATTTGTGGTGATGATTGTTTATCAGAGGTTGAGCACACCGATAGTACGTCGTGTTAGGTCTTACCTTGCTGATATTAACAACGGTTTTAATGAAGTGATTAATGGAATGACCGTTATTCAGCAGTTTCTACAGCAAGCAAGGTTCGGGGCAAAAATGCAAGAGGTCAACCAAGACCACTATTTTGCACGGATGAAAGCTTTAAAATTAGATGGTTTGTTACTAAGACCATTACTGAGTTTATTTTCTGCATCAGTATTGTGTGGGTTGTTACTACTGTTTGGGTTTGAAGGAACAACGACGATTGGTGTTGGTGTTTTATATGCATTTATTAATTATTTGGGGCGATTAAACGAACCATTAATTGAATTAACCTCTCAACAATCCATGTTACAGCAAGCGGTTGTATCAGGTGAGCGAGTTTTTGAATTAATGGATAGCCCACAACAGGGTTATGGCGAAAGCCTTGTCCCATTGCAAGGTGGCTCAATTACCATTAACCACCTATCTTTTGCCTATCGTAATGACAAAATAGTGTTGCAAGATATCAACTTACACGTACCTGATAATAATTTTATAGCTTTAGTTGGTCACACAGGAAGTGGTAAAAGTACTATTGCTAATTTAATTATGGGTTATTACCCATGGCAAAAAGGTGAGATCCTATTAGATGGGCGAGATTTAAATTCATTGTCTCACCATGTATTAAGAAATGGTATTGCGATGGTACAGCAAGACCCTGTCGTACTTGCAGCTTCATTTTTTGACAATGTGGCGCTTGGGCGTGATATTAATCAAGAGAAAGTCTGGGATGTTCTTGAAATTGTTCAACTTGCAGAGTTAGTTCGCACTTTACCTGAGGGGTTAGACACAGTATTAGGTGAACAAGGAAATACCTTATCTGTAGGTCAAAGGCAGTTATTAGCGATGGCTAGGGTGCTGGTGGTGACCCCGAAAATTTTAATCCTAGATGAAGCAACTGCAAATATAGATTCAGGGACAGAGCAAGCGATACAAAAAGCGCTTCGAGTGATCCGTCAACATACAACACTGGTGGTGATTGCCCATCGTTTATCAACGATAGTTGATGCCGACCAAGTTGTTGTGTTACATCGTGGTGCAATTGTTGAGCAAGGTCAACATCTACAACTTTTACAACAAAAAGGGCGTTATTATCAAATGTACCAGTTACAACAAGTTGGGGAGTCGTTGAATGCCCTCAGTGATGCTGAAAAAGAAGTTGTAACCAGTTAATTATTCTGCACCATTATAATGCACACCTTAAAACCACTCAGCCGAGTGGTTTTTTATTTTGTCTTTTCTTTTTGATTTTTAAGCAAAAAAACATTTTGGCATAAGTTTTGCTCTGACGTCAGTACTGCTCGCTAAATTGAGTGGGTTATTGGTATGACTTATAGGAGTAAATATGAAATACATCATCGCAATTATTAAGCCATTTAAATTAGATGAGGTTCGAGAAGCGCTGTCTGATGTTGGTATTCAAGGGCTTACCATTACTGAAGTTAGGGGGTTTGGGCGGCAAAAAGGGCACGCAGAGTTATATAGAGGAGCTGAATATACTGTTGATTTTTTGCCCAAAGTACGAATGGAAATAGCGGTGTTAGATGAACAGTTAGAGCAGGTCATTGAGACCATTGAGGGTGTTGCTTGTACCGGACAGGTAGGGGACGGAAAAATATTTGTTTTGCCTCTAGAGCAAGCTGTACGGATCCGTACGGGTGAAAAACAAGATGAAGCACTGTAGGAGAATGACGATGCGTAAATGGTTCCTAGTCGTATATATATGGGTATTAATGGGTTTTCCAATGAGCGTGTTTGCTTCGCCAAAAGAAGTCGATAAAGCCGATAATGCTTTTATGATGATAGCTACTGCATTGGTTATTTTTATGATTGTACCGGGTATTGCACTGTTTTATGGCGGGTTATTAAGAAGTAAAAATGTGCTTTCTTTAATGGCGCAAACAACGGTGATCTTTGCATTGGTATCTGTTATTTGGATTGTTTATGGTTATAGTTTGGCTTTTAGTGAAGGAAATGCTTTTTTTGGTGGTTTTAACCAAGTGTTACTTAAAAACATTTCAGTAGAAAGTTTATCCGGTTCAATTCCCCAGTTTGTGCATGTGGCGTTTCAAGGTGCATTTGCATGTTTAACTGTTGCATTAGTTGTTGGCGCATTAGGAGAACGCATTAAATTTTCTGCCATTCTCATTTTTACCGTTATTTGGACTACATTTGCTTACTTACCTATGGCTCACATGGTCTGGGGAGGCGGTATTCTTTCTCAAGATGGTGCGCTTGATTTTGCAGGGGGCACTGTTGTACACATTAATGCCGCTGTTGCAGGTTTAGTTGGTGCTTACTTACTTGGGCATCGAACAGGATTAGGAAAGGAAGCAATTAAACCTCATAACTTACCGATGGTATTTATGGGGACATCTATTTTATTTGTTGGGTGGTTTGGCTTCAATGCAGGGTCGGCGGGAAGTGCAGATGGTATTGCTGCTCTGGCATTTATCAATACGATTGCGGCAGCGGCTGGAGCAATCCTGTCTTGGACATTTGCCGAGTGGATTTTTAGGGATAAGCCCTCATTGTTAGGTGCTTGCTCTGGTTGCTTAGCGGGGTTGGTTGGTGTGACTCCTGCCGCAGGAACTGTCGGGGTTGGTGGGGCGCTAATCATCGGTTTGCTTTCTGGGATCGCCGGCTTATGGGGCGTGGTCATTCTTAAACGTTGGTTAAAAGTAGATGATGTTTGTGATGTTTTTGGTGTTCATGGGGTCTGCGGTATCTTAGGGTGCTTGTTGACAGGGGTATTTACTGCCAGCACATTAGGCGGAAGTGGTTATGCAGAAGGAATTACTATGATGAAACAAGTTGGTATTCAAGCTGTTAGCATTTTAGTCTGTGTGGTTTGGACTGCGATTGTTGCCTTTATTGCTTTTAAGATAGCAGCTAAAACATTCGGTCTAAGAATTACAGTAGAGAAAGAAAGGGAAGGTTTAGATATAACTTCTCATGGTGAAAGTGCTTACAATTAAACAAGTACGGCACGATATGATAATGCTGAAAACAGGATAAATACTGTGTTCTATTCGAATTGATAATGGCAGTTTATTGTTTGCTGCCATTACCTTTTCTTTTTTAGTCTGTAAGTATTCACTTACTTTTTTACTGCGGATTAACGAGGTTGCCTGTGACGTATCACACCTTCTTGAACCGCTGTTGCGACTAGCTCCCCTTGGGGACTATAGATTTGGCCTTTTACAAAACCTCTCCCACCTGATGCCGAAGGGCTTTCTACGGCATATAACAACCAATCATCAATCTTAAATGGGCGATGAAACCACATTGAGTGGTCGATAGTCGCTACTTGTAAGTCGCGTTCCATAAATCCTCGACCGTGTGGCTGTAAAGCGGCAGGTAAAAAGTTATAGTCAGAAGCATAGCCAAGTAAATAGCTATGTAGTGAGGGTAAGTCGGGCAGTTGCCCTTTGGCTTTAAACCAAATATAGCGAAATGGCTCCTGAGGTGGTGCATCAAATGGGCTATAAAATTCCACTGGACGGAACTCAAAAGGCGTTGGGCGAAGGGCGTATTTCTTAACTGATTCGGGGAGTTGATCCGCTAAGCGCTGTATAATATCGTCTTGAGAAATTAATTTTTCTGGTGGTGGGACGTCTGGCATTAGGTTTTGATGATTATAGCCTGTTTCCTCAGACTGGAATGAGGCAGTCATAAAGAAGATTGGTTTTCCATTTTGGATAGCACTGACACGTCGGGCGCTGAAGCTTCCACCATCACGCAGTATCTCAACATCGTAGATAATAGGGCGCGAGCTATCACCAGGGCGTAGAAAATAGCTATGGAAAGAGTTAATAGCTCTATCTTCTGGTATGGTTTGCTTCGCAGCATACATAGCTTGTCCGACAACTTGTCCGCCAAAAACTTGTGGTAAACCAAGGTCTTCACTTTGTCCTCGAAAAATACCTTCTTCAATCTTTTCAAGCTCAATTAGGCTAATTAAGTTCTTTAATTCTGGGCTCATAGTTATCTTCGGTTCACTTGGACATAATTAGATATTGGTATTTTCCCATTATTTACTTTAAATAGGTAGGATGATTGTGCGTAGAAAATTTTAATTCACTTAATGTTACATTTTGAAATATTAATTTATTATTTTATTTATATTGGTTATACTTCACCCTATTCCCATATCTAAAAATGATGTGTTTATTTCTCTACCATAAATGTTTTAAATAAAACATAGGCTTACAGGTAATATCTATGAGTTTCTTTCGCCATATAGTTAGCTTATTGGTCGTTTTGACGTTGATTGGCTGTGAAGGGAATAGCACAAAGCCAAGCGCAAAAACACTTAATGCTAAAAGTAGCCACAATAACCAAATGGTTGATTCAGGGAAAATTGAAGGGCGAGTGGTGATTTTGCAAGATTCTGTTTTACCAGAAAGTGCGATTGTCACGGTAACTCTTGCAGATACATCTGTTGTAGATCTGCCTGCATTGATATTATCGCAGAAATATTACAATTCATTGAATAATCGACCGACAATTCCATTTGAGCTAACTTATCTCAAAAATGAAGTTAGACAAGAGGGTACCCTGACCGTCAATGCGACGATTAAAGCTGACGGGAAGCTATTATACATTGCTGATTCTGATGCTGAAGTTATCAATAATGGTATAACTAAAGATGTAGAGTTGCTGATGGTACCAGCGAACTAATTTGATGGCAGCTAATTTTCAGTATTCTATCTCTTATGTTGGTTCTTGTGTAATAAACCAGCACTTGGCTGTGGCTTTCTTGCTATTTTAGTGACTATCAAGCATAATGCCCCTGCTTTGAAAGAAGCAATCAATGGGGGCTCTGTTGGTTCTCCCGCAACGCTAACTTGTTAACTTGGTCAGGTCCGGAAGGAAGCAGCCATAGCAGGGGTCGTGTGTGCCGGGATGTCGCTGGCAGGGCTCCCACCCAATTTATCCCACTGCTTTCATCTAAACTAGAAAAAATCCCCTTATTTTTATATCAAATTAATTGGCTAGTTTTGTGTTCTGTATTTAATTGTATTTATAAATATGAAGTTTATTTTTATTCTTTAAAATAATATCTAATATTAAAATAGAATAAAGTTAAAAATATCGCATTAATTGTTAATTATAATGGTGATAAAAAACAGAAGGCAGGGAAATTAGAAATAAAAAACCTACTAGCACTATATTAGTGCTAAAAATAAAATTGTATTAAGTTCAGCCGATAAGTGGATTTACCGGCTATAACCATTCACTATCTGCGCGTGTTAATACAGTATTATCTAACAAACTTCCATACAGAAGGTGGAATTTTATCGTAGAGCTTATTCATAGTGAGTTCAGCAAGACGATGATCTGCCGCTGAGTAGAATAACTCTAGTTCATCATCAGATAGTTCATACTTGTTTTTTTCAATGACACGCTCAAGTGTTTCAATTGTTGTGCATTTTCTCAAACGCATCAGATAATCAGATTTGGTCATAACGCCCTTTCTTTATATGGAATATAACTTAGTAACATACGATGTTATTGTTTGATTAAAGATAAATAATGATTTTATGTTTTGCTGGTCAGACATTTTAGGTCATCATCCAGCACTGAAACTAGATTTTGATTCATAGTTTCCCAATCTATAATTTCACTTAATGTGATGACTGGGCTACCAAATAAGTCATAAGTCTCATCGAGGTACTCTTCAATTAATGATATAACGAGATTTTCTTTTGGATATTTGATCTTAAATCGCCAGACAAAAGCTGCGATATGTTCAATGAGTTCATTTAGAGCTGCACTTTGTGCAGAGCTTAGATCGTTAATCCAATGTGTATTGGTTTTTTGCAAACTTAAGATAGCGTCTCTATTGAGACTGTTACATAAGTATTTTAGTTCTGCTATATCATGTCTTTTGGGTGAGTATTCATCCATAATCACCTCCGCGGGCGAATCTGACTTTTGCTATGTGTATTGTTATATCAATAATAATGTCACGTTAACTAATTAAAAGCACC
This sequence comes from Providencia sp. 2024EL-00732, assembly GCF_044006275.1. Classification (NCBI taxonomy): domain Bacteria; kingdom Pseudomonadati; phylum Pseudomonadota; class Gammaproteobacteria; order Enterobacterales; family Morganellaceae; genus Providencia; species Providencia sp. 2024EL-00732. The sequence continues at coordinate 34,349 of NZ_JBIPDG010000007.1, forward strand.
TATGTTCAATATACATATATAAAGCAGTAATATATTGAAAAATATAAAGTTATTGCTAGTTCGTTAAGTTTTCGAAGATTATTAATATTATACATAAGTGACATTCGAACACGGACTGGCAGCTTGGACTAGTTTAGCCGCGATATAATAATAGCATTATTATTACATAAGTCACCACCAATCAACTACTTTTTTCATTTTTATTAGTAAGTGACTAAAATAGAGCTATAAATGCTCGACTTAAACTCAATTTTATAAAATGTTTAAATTACGTTTAACCATTTGGTTATTTTAGTACGGCTAATATGAAATGTTTACACAAAAGATGTTATAAAAAGTATTACTCCATTCAGAGTATTTAAATAGTTTAATTTTACCAATGAAATAAGATAATTAAATAAGAAAAAACCTCGACCAAAATTGGGGAGGTTTTTCATGGAGGTAACTTAGAGGTAAAGGTTTAAGGTTACCCCTGGTTTTAAATCAGCCATTTTTACGCCTGAGTTCCAAGTCATTAAATCATTGAGCTTGATACCATGGCGTTTTGCAATACTATAATAGGAATCGCCTTTTCTGACTTTATAGGTTTTCGTTTTACGATTGTTCGCTGCCGATATTGGACTAGAAACTTTTAATGTTTGCCCTGGCATTATCACACTCGCCGTTTTTAACCCATTTAGCTTCTGAATATTTTTGGCTGTGGTATTAAACTTTTTAGCAATACTGGCGACTGATTCCCCTTTACGTACTTTATAAGTCGTAATTTTTGCTCGGTTTTGGCGAGCTGTTGAAATTGCCGTCGGTTGTGCCGTTTTAATTTGTTGATTTTGTATTGCGGCAAGGCGGATGGTTTCTAAAACGTCTTGATCAGATAACGATGTTTTAAATTGCTCCGCTTTTGCTGTTGGTAACATAATATAATGTGGGCCTGTTGGCGATGTGATGCCTCGAGTATAGCCTGAATTATAGGTTTTCACTGATTCTACAGTAAGCCCTGCTAGCTCAGCGGCTTGGGATAGTGTAATTTGCTGGCCTACATCAATTTGAGTTAACGCCCTATTTTTATTACTGGTTGGCAGGTTAACTTGGTACTTTTCTGGGGTTTTCAGCACTTGGCTGAGAGCTAGAATTTTGGGTACGTATTGTTTAGTTTCTTTTGGCAAAGAAAGGGACCAGAAATCAGTCGGCAACCCAGCAGCCTCATTCTTTTTAATAGCATTTAGCACACAACCTTCACCACAATTATACGCAGCTAACGTGAGCTCCCAATCATGGCCAAACATGATATTTAGGTTTTCAAGTAAATCAAATGCAGCTTTAGTTGATGAAACAACATCTCTACGTTCATCAACCCATTGAGTTTGTTTTAGCCCATAAGAACGCGCTGTAATTGGAACGATTTGCCACAGGCCTGCGGCTTTTGCTGGTGAAGTTGCTTTAGGGTTGAAAGAACTTTCAATAATCGGAATTAATGCTAATTCCATCGGCAAGTTACGTTCGTTAATTTCGTCTACGATGAGGTACATATAGGGCTCTGCTCTTAATGCCACATCGTAGACAAAACGTTGTTTGTTTAGGTAACTGTTAGCCATTTCCCTGATTTGTGGGTTATCAGGTATATCCATTTTTAGCTCATCACTGATGTAACCCCAAAGGTCATAATCTACCTTTGGAAGTTGTCTACTTGCTGCTTGGTTGTGAGAGGCAACAGTTTCAATTGTGTGATTGGCTGAAGGTTTGTTCTGCTTAACATTTTTTGGGGCGGTTTGGCATCCTGCCAGCAGAACAATGGCGATAAGTGTCGCGATTTTCTTCATTTTATTCTATTGTTCTTCGTTGCAATGTTTAAAAGTCGAACAATAATACTTATCCCACCCCATGATGACAATCATTAAACTTTAAAATTGATCTTTTAATTGACGTAAAAGGGTAAAAACTGCTCTCAAAGGGGGATTTTGCATATTAATTTCGAGTTTTTTTTGTAATTGTTGATTGTCGCATTGCAAGAAAATATTTATTTTCTTCTCATCTTTCAATAGGGTAGGAACTGTTGCTTGATGTTTGTCACGCATTTGCGTTATTTTTTGTAAATATTGTGTAATCGCTTCATTTTCAGGCCAGATATGGTGAGCAAATTTAAGGTTCGACAAGGTATATTCATGGGCGCAGCATATTAATGTTTCGTCTGGGAGCGCTGCAATTTTTTGAATAGATTGCCACATTTGTTCTGGTGTACCTTCAAAAATACGCCCACAACCAGCCGAAAATAAAGTATCACCGCAAAACAAATAAGGCGCTTGGTAAAAACCAATATGCCCAAGGGTATGCCCAGATAAAGCAATTACTTGGAATTTAAATTGGTTAATAATGACAGTATCACCTTCTTCGACTAATTCTGTTGCACCTTTATTTTCAGTTTCTTTAGGTCCAAAAACAGGTAGCGATGTAAATTTGTTTAAAATGCCTTTTACACCGCCGGTATGGTCATTATGGTGGTGAGTTAAGAGGATAGCGACTGGCGTTAAATGTTGTGCGGTAATTATTTCGAGCACAGGCTCTGCCTCCGCAGGGTCAACAATGATACACTGCTGGTTATCAGCTAAAACCCAAATGTAGTTATCATTTAAAGCTGGGACTCGAATTAACTCCATAACGACCTCGATACTTGTTAATAGGGGAATTTCATGAAGCCTGCACGTATTGATAAAAAGCTCCAAATGCCCGTTAGTTGGTGTGATATTCCTTTTGGAGAGCAATACCGGCAGTCTATAGAAAACCAATTAAGGCCTTGGTGGCCAAAGATATTTGGTTTTCATCTCCTTAAGTTAGGCCATTTAAGTACTGAAATCCAGACCCAAGAGTGCCTAATTTCTCATCAGTTCAATGTTGGGAATAATGACCGGCGGTTTAATCTTATTGCTCAACCGGGGGCGTTGCCCTTTACTGAGAAATCAATTGATGCATGCTTAATGGCTCATTGTTTAGCCTATGATAGCGACCCACATTGGCTTCTAAGGGAGGTCGACCGTGTATTAATTGATGATGGGTGGCTAGTTATTTCAGGGTTTAACCCCTTTAGCTTAGCAGGGTTAGCAAAGTTAGTACCTGTTCTACGTAAACGGCAACCTTATTGTAGCCGGTTTTTTCCTGCTTTAAGGGTATTTGATTGGCTAAGTTTATTAAACTATGAAGTTTTATATCATCGTAATTGTCATGTTATCCCTTGGATGAATTCACACAGACGGATTAATAAACATGGCGGTGGTATAGGGGTACTAAGTGTTATTGTGGCGCGAAAACGGACTTATCCGCTCACGCCAACGCCGTTAAAATTTAAGCAGCCGAAAGTTAAAATAGGCACGGCTTTAGGTGCGGCAAAAGAGCTGAGTGAACGCACTAAAGTTAACCATAATCGTTAATCTTGTGCAGGTTGGTAGCCGGTATCTTCTTTGGTTGGAGATGACGCCGCCGCGCGAGCAAGCTCATCGCATTTTTCGTTTTCTGGGTGACCTGCGTGCCCTTTAACCCAACGCCAGTCGATAGTGTGACGTTGGATAGCTTCATCGAGGCGCTTCCATAAGTCTACATTGACAACAGGAGACTTATCCGCTTTACGCCATTGTCTGCGTTTCCAACCGTGGATCCATTGGGTGATCCCTTGGCGGACGTACTGGCTGTCAGTGGTTAATATGATATCACAAGGCCGTTTCAGTGATTCTAGGGCGACAATAGCCGCAAGTAGTTCCATCCGGTTATTTGTGGTTAAAAAATACCCATCACTCAACGTTTTTTCATGCTGTTGATAACGTAGAACAACACCATATCCCCCCGGGCCAGGGTTACCCAAACAGGAACCGTCCGTGAAAATTTCTACCTGCTTTGTCATTTCTGTTACACTCTATATTATTCGTTCCTTTCTAGTTTGACACAAAAAAACATTATGAGCACGGTGATAACCAGACAAATTGTTCTTGATACTGAAACAACCGGTATGAATAAACTCGGTGTTCATTATGAAGGGCACAATATAATTGAGATTGGTGCAGTTGAAGTGATTAACCGCCGACTCACAGGGCGTAATTTTCATGTGTACATTAAACCCGATCGCTTAGTGGACCCTGAAGCATTTGAAGTGCATGGGATCAGCGATGAGTTTTTGCAAGATAAGCCCGTTTTTGCAGATATTGCGGATGAATTTATTGAATTTATTCGTGGCGCTGAATTAGTCATTCATAATGCCCCCTTCGATATCGGGTTTATGGATCATGAATTTCGTAAGCTCAATAAAGGTATTCCACCAACGGCTGACTTTTGTACGATCACGGACAGCTTGGTTTTAGCTCGTCGCCTTTTCCCCGGAAAGAGAAACAACTTAGATGCATTGTGCGATCGTTATCTAATTGATAACACTAAGCGTACTTTACACGGGGCATTGCTCGATGCGGAGATTTTATCTGACGTCTATTTAGCAATGACGGGTGGGCAAACATCGTTGTCATTTTCGATGGAGTCTGAGTCCGCCGATAATGAGCAAGCCAATGAAATACAAAGAATTGAACGACCGACAACAGGCTTGAAAGTACTCTATGCTTCCGATGAAGAGGTCATTGCCCACGAAGCGCGATTAGACATTGTCGATAAGAAAGGGGGAAAACCTTGTCTTTGGCGGCAGTCTTCTGATGAGGCTGAAAATTTACATTGATATATAGAATGTATTGGTACAAATGATGGCATGCAAATTAAGTGTGCTATTTAAGGCTAAAAACTGCTCAACTGCGCGATTTCCCAAGAAAAAGTATTGACGGGGCTGCAAAGTATTCGTAATATGCTTGGCGTTCCCAGAAGGGAACATCCGGAGCGGTAGTTCAGTTGGTTAGAATACCTGCCTGTCACGCAGGGGGTCGCGGGTTCGAGTCCCGTCCGTTCCGCCAAATATTAAAGCCCTGAGTTTTTAACTCGGGGCTTTTTTTTTGTCTCATCATCTCATCTTGTCAAAATAGTTTTATTTCATTATCAGTTGCTTAACCATCTGTATATTAGACTAAAAAAGTTTAATTTTAGACCTTTGTTCAATCGGATGGAGAGCTGTCACTATCAACTGCGCTGTATCATTGAAAGGCTGAATGACTAAATAGATAACAATCAGTTTATTAATAAGAGCTGTTTTTTAGCAAATGGTTACCTATTTTGTGGTAGGTTAATCAATTTTTTTACTGAAACTATTTTATTTGGTTATTAATTTAATGGGCTAAAATAGGTCGATTTTTATGCTGTATTTGGCGAGTTGAGGGTGTGTACTTTTTATATCATTGATGAATTGTTTCGGTTACGATTGTTATTCTAGTTATTATTTTATTTTTTAAATTCTTCAAAAGAGTAAAATTAACTGAATACATTTTTGATTTACATCAATAAATATATCATACTCGATCTTAACGCTAAATAATGATCTCTTCGTAGAGATTAATCCTTAATACTCATATTATGTGTTATTGTAATAATTTATTTATACATTACATGCCAAATTGTAACAAAATGAAAAATAGTATTAATTTAAATGTCCATTAAATATATTATGTTTTAATTAAAATAATTTTTGCAACTTATTTTACTAATATAAAAAACAATATTTTCACATCAAAAAATAATTTACTTATCACATAGTTACTTATCATTTTTCTACTCTGACTACGTGTTTTATCTGGTGATAAAACTGAAATGTGGTTCATAAAAAACACCTAAATAGAGTTAATCTATTGATTTTCTAACATTGATAGGTTTAAACATTTTTACACGTTTTTTAATCAATTTATATTATTAAGCATAAATTAATAGTCAGAGAATTATTATCAAATAATTTATCCTATTAAATATAAATATATTAATGATTATCATTTATTGAATGATTTTACTTGAATTTTGTCATCGGGAAAATTTTGGAAATGCTTATGGAAGTAAATAACTTAAGTTATTATGCGGGGGTTTTTTTACGAAAGTCCAGAAAAGAAAAAAATCTAACGGGAAAGCAACTAGCAAAGTTAATGCATGTCAGCCAGCAACAAATTTCACGCTATGAAACTGGAAAAACATCTTTGACCATAGATCAACTAAGTCAACTTTTGAATATACTCGATAAAAATTGGGTTGAACTAATAATGTTTGTTCAAAATGAACATGACTTTGATATAAAAATGGCTAAGGAAGAATCTAATAAAAAAAATTACTTGTTAAGTAATTACTTAATGGATAATTTTTTAAATAAAAAATAATAATAAAAATATTTTTTAATTACATTTTTAGTGGTCAAGATTATATTTTATAAAAAACACAACTAAAAGTGTTTTTTATACTATGTAATTTTTATTTGGTATGTATTTAATTTTAATTAGAGAGAATAACAATGTTTAATAAAAGAATATCGTCTGTACTATTATCTGGGATTATTGCTGCTTCTTTTGCTACTGTTGCGAATGCGGATACGCGCACTGCACAAGCGACCGCAACATGGCAAGCAACCGCAATTAAAGATACAACAAGTATGTTAGTTGTTACTCCGTTAAAAAGCCTGACATTTAATTATGCCGAAGGCCAACAAAGTTTTAATCAGCAAAATGGGGCATTTGATGTTGCTATTCAAGGGCAGTCAGGTGCTACAGATTTTAAATTAACCTCAAAAGTGATTGCTAATACATTATCAAGAACTATTGATAACTCCACATTAAAAGTGGGTGTTAAATGGAATGGAACTGACTTAGATACGGCAACGGAGACAACTTTAATTGATGTTGCTGGTGGTTTAACGTCTGGTTTAGATAATTTAGCTGCTGATGGTGTTTATAATGGTTCTGACCGCGCAACAGACCGTGGTGAATTTACATTCGTTATTGCAAGTGCAGAATCTGCAGGTGCGGCAGCTGAATTTAAAGATCTTGCTGATGGCGTTTGGGATGGTGATGTAAAAGTTCAATTTACTGCAAATTGGGAAGGAACTTTTGTTACACCATAAGTTATTTCATTAATTAAATAACAAATCCTTTATTACGATAAAGATAATATAAGGAAATAGTATCTTTATCGTCTTTTATTTGAGTTTTATTATGAAAAAAACAATTCTTGCGCTCATTTTATTATCAATTATTCCACTGAAAAATAGTTTGGCTGTTAATGTTGGGAATATAACAGAAATTATTTCTTCTGAAGAAAACACCTTGTCAAAGGAAATTGAAAATACGGTCGATGCAGCAAGGTTGGTAAATTTAAGCATTGAAAAAATAGATTCTCCTTTAGAGAATGGAAAAGTTATTCCCGTTAATGACCCTAATGAGATATTGTCAACACCAGCGAATATTATTCTTCCGGGCAAAGCAAGAGACATATTTAAAATTATTTATAATGGTCCTAAAGATGATCAAGAACGTTACTACCGATTAAATTGGAAAGATGACCCAATAAGTGAAAGCGGAATAACGAAAAGTTCAAAATCAGCCTCTGCAACAACATCAGCGACGATAAGCACGATACTTGTTGTCGCTCCTAGGGTGGAAAACTTTCGATATCAATATGAAAAGTACCAAGTTGCTAATTTAGGAAATACTTCTTTCCGTGTTGTTGCATCTGGCCCTTGCTTAACAGAAAAAATAACTTTTGGAATTGAAGGTATATGTCGAGAGCGTTATTACTTGATGCCAAACTTGGCAGTGAAACTTCAATTAGTCAATGTAAATAATAAAAAAACAAGTATTGGTATTTGGCACAAAGGGAATTTCATTGTTGTCAAATAGCAGGGTTAGGGCTTAATTATGCATAAAAGTATTATTACGTTATCAATAATAAGCTTTATTTTTTCAAATGCTATTTATGCTAGGGACATAAAGCGTATTAAAGTTGGAGGGTATATTATTCCTCCTGCTTTTGTTATTGCGTTGGAAGAAGGTATGTCTGTCCCTGTATTTTTACGTCTAAATAGCGATATAGAGAAGAATCAAAGTGAAGATAAGATAGCAGATGCTATTATAGTTGTAGAACAAGGAAAGATTAAGCTTGCGAACATTCATTTAGTTGATGCTAGTCAAGGACCAAAATTAAACCAATTATTAATTGAAAAATTAGAAAGTAAGAAAGAGTCATTCTTCAATGAGACAAATAATATTGAAGTTGATAAAAATGCATGGTTACAACTCGATGTATCCTCATTTAATCTATCTTTAGATGTGGATAGTGATGCATTTGCTCCTCAGGAAAAAATACGCCAATTTTCTCTTGGAAATTCGTCTGTTGATGCTTTCTCTTCCGTTGTTAATTATGACTTCGGTATTTTTCAGAGTCAGATAAAAAAAGGTAAAAATTCATCTAGTAGTTATTTTAATTTAGATACCCTATTTGCGATCGCAGAGCATCATATCAATATTAATGCTTCGGCGTACAGTATTGGAAAGTCAAACTCTAATACTGAGCTCTATCGAGCAATGTATGAGCGTGATTTTAATGGGTTACGCTTCGCTCTTGGGTTAATGAGTACATGGAACTTACAGTCTATCGCTAGTTTAACAACGTTAAATAGCAGCAAAATTTATGCGGTTTCAGTTGGTAATAATGCTTCGAGTGTCGTGGTCAATTCAAAATATTCGTTAACCCCTATTTACGTCTTTTTGAATAGTCCTGGTGAAGCTCGTATATATCGCGATGGAAAATTATTAAACATTCAAAATTTCCCAATGGGAAGCTTTGAAGTAGACACCAGTATTCTACCATTTGGTATCTATGACGTTACTATTGAAACGGTTGTGGATGGCAAGATTGTGACAACTCAACATCAAACTATTAATAAATCTTTCGGGGGAAGAGGTGTCAATTTTGACAAACTCAACTGGGAGATTTACGGGGGATATGTTGATTTTGATAAGAAGCGTTATGTGAGAGGGAAATACACTCAACGTGAGCCGCTCAAGCAAAGTTATTTATTCGGGGTTTCTGCAGCAAAAAGTTTCCCTGTCTTATCTGGGGTTAACATTCAGATGTCTAATTACGGCTATGATGATTTTTTGATTAATGAAAGTAGCATTAACCTTTCTTTAAATCAGTATATCTCATTGTCTTGGCAGGGGATGTTTGAGAATCATGGTAGTCATCGGAATATTGCTACCCTATCGTCAAGTATTCCTGATGGTTACGGTTCTATTTGGGCATCAAAAGAAAAAGCGGTAGTAAAAGGCGAATTACCTATCTATGACTCAAATAGCTACTCTTACGGTGCAACATTAAATATTGATAAAGTCTTTGAGCGAGCAGGGTCATTTACCATTAGTCGTACAACAGATAAACGTATTGGCGGTGATTCTATCAACTATGAGTATGCAAATACGCTATTTTCAGGCCGCTATGGTACGGTTGGCTTAAGAACAGGCGTACAGCGTTACCACTATGATGACCAAAAAAGTATGAATGAAAAATTTATTAGCCTTGATTTTTCATTACCTTTATCAACATGGTTAAGCACTGGGCTTTCATCAAGTAATGGCAACATGAAAGCAAATATTTATGCTAATAAAAATTTTGAAAATTCGGCAATTACGAATATAGGCGGCTCAGTTTCTAAGTTGGTTAGAGATAAAAATAATGGGGAGTCTGATTTCTCAACCATGGGTTACGCCTCTTATGAAACTAAATATAACTCGGGCATGGTGACTATTAACCGACCTGACAGCAATAGAATAAATGGTAATTTTACCTCAAGAGGTGCTGTTGCATATAGCAATGGAACAGTTATGCCGAGCGGTCAACAAGGGAAGTCGGGTGTTATTATCCATTCGGATATACATGGCGCGGGGAGTATGACAGCTCGTGTTAATGGGCAAAGTTATCCAATTAGTGGTACGAACACATTTATCCCATTATCACCTTATTCTGATTATGACATTCAATTAATGAATGACGCTAAGTCTAAAGATAGTTTTGATATTGTCTCTGGACGAAATAAATCTGTCACTTTATACCCTGGAAATATCGCTTTTTATAAACCAGAGGTCAGGCAATTAGTCACGGTATTTGGTCGCCTTAAATCCCCTGATGGTGAGTTTATAAAATATGCATCAATCCGCAATCATATTGGCCGAACAAAAACAGATCATAATGGCGAATTTTCGATGGATGTCGATATTCGTTACCCCGTTATTTCTCTTTTACAAGAAGATGAGCAAACAATTTGCGAAGCTGATTTGAATTTAGAGGGTGCTAGAGGGGCGTTATGGTTAGGTGATGTAACCTGTGATCCACAGAAAACCGTCGCATTAAGACAATGAGAATTTTATGATAAATAAAATAATGTATACATTACTTCCGGTGTTAGCATTGCTTAGTGGCTTTTATAGTTCCTCTGTCATAGCGATAGCCCTTAGTAATTCCTATGTTTTTATTGAAAATGGGATAGATGATGAATACTTCGTTACTCCCAGATCATTAGACCCACGATTTACAGGGGCGAATAAGTTTTCCCGTTATTCAGCAAAATCACAGGAGAGCTTAGGTTATATGGGGTATACCAATACTGCCATTAGAGCAAACCAAAATGTAGATATTTGGTTTGAAAACTCCCCCATCGACAGCCCGTTTATTGGTAACCGCTGTATGCGTAATTACTGTCATCGTGATAGCGGTTATTGGCCAGCTCAATATATTGGAAAAAACGGTGCATATAAGATAGTGCAATCTGACACCTTAGGTGAAGGCATTTATGCTCGAGGTATATTTAGTGAGTCGACTTACCAATATTTTCAGAAACTCCCTGTTGGTGCGGTTGAGACATATAGTTATCGTGCCTGCATGACAAATATTGATTATGACCCTTCTAAGGGCGAGACCTGCCAAGGAGTCGGTGGAAATATTATTGCTTCTCATGAATTTACGATGACGAAGGCAGGGCATATAAAGTTGAGCTCAACAGGTGCGATGCAAGAGGTTTATATTGATAGCAATGGTAATCCAAGTTTGGGGCCAGGGGCTCAATTTTGCCGGATTGGCATTGTTGCTAATGTGAATGGCTTGATATGCCAAGTTGTTAAGCATGAGACATCAGGGGATATTTTTGCAAATATCTTATTGAGTTTAAAAGTTAACTCAACGTTAATTCCATTTACGCCAGCGGGTGCATCAATAAAAATTGGTCCTGATGATGGGTCAAATATTTGGCGGAATTATAATTCTACTTACGCAGCAAGCACTTATTTCAAAACTTCGAATGATTCCGTATCTATCTTTTTTTCCAATACGTTTTTTAAGCAGTTAATTACGAACAACGTCGATTTTACTAATAGCCAGGATTTCTTTACTTTTTCATTTACTAACCCAGCTGCAGCGCCACAATCGGGATATTATGAATTTACCCCCTCAAATCAGTTAGTGATTAAGCCTCGTGACTATAGTATCAGTATTGTTCCTTCTGATTTTATTCCAAATCCGTCAAAAACAGGTAAAGTTGGAGCCAATGAACCTGCAATTGAGTTTAATTATATTGTAACAACAAGTGGTCCAAGGCAGGCCGACTCAATTACCGCTAGAGTAGAGGGGCCTACGGTTAATGTGAGTGGGCAAGCTTACTGCTTATTTAGTTCGGATGATGATAAGTTCCATGTCCCTTTTCCAGCTTACCTTTCGTTTAAGAACGCATCGGGAGTTGAGGAGTCTTATCGTTCAAGTTGCGATGGCACGGAAGTCTCTATGGATAATGCATTATGGACGGAAACTCCATGGGATATTCCCAATCAAGATTTAGGCTCTTTTTATCGTACCAACTTAGATTTACGGTTCCCAATGAATGATTCAAACTCTTTGTTTACGTTAGATGGTATTGATTGGCTAGGAACGGTATCGGCAAGTGGAACTGTGGCTGTAAAAGCGACTTGGACGGGACCAGATGTACATTTGTAATATTAAGTCGATGCTCCTGTCCGCTAATATAATAATGAAAGTACGTAGAAAACAATTATTCAGTAGCTTGTTGTTACTATTGCTTTTATTTTTTGGAAAGGCATATGCGCTTTATTTGAGTTCGGATATTTCTTCATTAGAACCTAATAATAGTTTTTTTTCAAAACCGTATGTTAATGATACGAAAAAGGTAAATTTATATACTTTTAGTGCTTATCAAATTGATAAACCAAACGAAAAAGAACAAGGAAACGCGATTAAGGATGGGGAAATTATTTTCACTCCATTGAAAAAAGTCCTACTACCAGGAGAACAGGAATATTTTAAAATTTTTTATCGTGGTCAAGAAGATAATAAAGAACGTTACTATAAGATTGTGATTAGTGAAACAGCCCTTGATGTTCAAAGTGATAACAGGCAAAACCGACAATCTTTATTTTATCCAACAGTCAGTTTGGAAACTTACTTTGTGGTAAGGCCTAAAAATATTGATTTTAAATATGAAATAAATAGTGATAGCGGCGTATTGAAAAATACAGGAAATACTTATTTTCGTGTATTGATTCATCAAAGCTGTGAGGTTGATGAAAATGAGGTGCCATTAATGCTGTATCTACTACCTCAGCAAGAGTTTCGTGATAGTAGTATGAAAAAGAAAAGCCGTAAGTATATCGTTATTTTTAATAAATATTATTCAATTGGTAACTGCGAAGGGGCTAAGTAGAGTAAGAAAGCCACTCATCAAGCGGGCTATTTTTCAGTATGGGCCAATGATAAGCCAGAGATTAGCCAGTCTCTGGCTTTTTTCTTATGATTTGAAATATAACCCCTTTTGGAGCCAACCTTGCTTAGGTTTACACTCGGAAGCAGTCGGTAGTTTTTCATACTTTTTTTGCCTAAAACTTTGCCTATTATCACTATTGTGGCAGCTAAATGCTTAAGATGGATAAATCACCTTGATCCCAGACCGTGAACTCAGGTTTAATAAGACTAGTCAATTGCGCAAAAATGTAAGCCCTAAGGGATATTTTGCGCAATGGAATGGATTCAGCTTTGCAGCAGTTTAATTTTTTTCGATCTGCTGCCATGAACATAGCAAATATTGCGGTATGAATGGAATTACGTTACTTTCAATCACTCTGCTCATAATATTCAAGTTGTCATGTGTAAGCTCTTGTGGCTAATGGTATCAGTTAAAAGACTGAAAAAGTTGTTATGCATTGATAAACTGAATGGTTGGTGTGTAGGTGTTAATAGAAGTAGAAGTATTTATATCGCGTTGTAAAAATTGGTTTAAGTACGTTTTTATCCTACCTGGAGTATACTGATGACGACTCGTAAAACCCTTGCTAATGCTATCCGCTTTCTAAGTATGGATGCGGTTCAAAAAGCAAAATCAGGGCATCCTGGCGCGCCAATGGGCATGGCTGATATTGCTGAAGTGCTGTGGCGTGACCATATGAATCATAACCCAGCAGACCCACACTGGGCGAACCGTGACCGCTTTGTATTATCCAATGGTCATGGCTCTATGTTAATTTATAGCTTGTTGCATCTTGCAGGTTATGATTTACCTATTGAAGAGTTAAAAAACTTCCGCCAATTACATTCTAAAACACCGGGTCACCCTGAATATGGTTATACTCCAGGTGTTGAAACTACGACAGGTCCTTTAGGGCAAGGCATTGCAAATGCAGTCGGTTTTGCTATCGCAGAGCGCACATTAGCAGCGCAATTCAACCGTCCTAGCCATGATATTGTTGATCACCATACTTATGTTTTCATGGGTGATGGCTGTATGATGGAAGGTATCTCTCATGAAGCCTGTTCTTTAGCGGGTACTCTCAAATTAAATAAACTGATCGCTTTTTATGACGACAACGGCATCTCGATTGATGGTGAAGTTGAAGGTTGGTTTACTGATGATACAGCAGCACGTTTCGAATCTTATGGCTGGCATGTGATCCGTGATATTGATGGTCACGATGCAGCGCAAATCAATGCGGCTGTTAATGAAGCGAAAAACCAAACAGACAAACCAACGCTGATTATGTGCAAAACCATTATTGGTTTTGGTTCGCCAAATAAAGCGGGTTCTGAGTCTGTCCATGGTGCACCTTTGGGTGATGCAGAAATTGCAGCAACACGTGAAGCATTAGGTTGGAACTACGGCCCATTCGAAATCCCTAAAGATATTTATGAAGCTTGGGACGCGCGTGTTGCAGGTAAAGAAAAACAAAGCGCATGGGATAAAAAATTCGCAGCGTATACCGCTCAGTTCCCTGAGTTAGCGGCTGAGTTTACTCGTCGTATGAACGGTGAATTACCAGCAAACTTTGATGTTGAAGCGAAACAGTTTGTTGAAAACCTACAACAAAACCCAGCGAACATTGCAAGCCGTAAAGCATCACAAAATGCTTTAGAAGCGTTTGGTAAAGTATTACCTGAATTTATGGGTGGGTCTGCGGACTTAGCGCCAAGTAACTTGACCATGTGGTCAGGTTCGAAAGCATTGAATGTTGACCTTGCAGGTAACTACATTCATTACGGTGTACGCGAATTTGGTATGTCAGCTATCATGAATGGTATTGCATTACATGGTGGTTTCATCCCTTACGGTGCAACATTCCTGATGTTTGTTGAATACGCACGTAATGCTGTTCGTATGGCCGCGTTAATGAAAATTCGCAGCATCTTCGTTTATACACATGATTCTATTGGTCTGGGGGAAGACGGTCCAACTCACCAACCAGTTGAACAGTTAGCTAGCCTGCGCGTTACTCCAAACCTCAGCACATGGCGTCCTTGTGACCAAGTTGAATCTGCGGTTGCATGGAAATATGCCATTGAGCGTAAAGATGGCCCAAGCGCACTGATTTTCTCTCGTCAGAATTTAGAGCAACAGCCACGTACTGCTGAGCAACTAGCGAATATCGAGAAAGGTGCTTACATCCTGAAAGATTGCGCGGGCACTCCTGAGCTAATCTTTATTGCGACAGGTTCTGAAGTGGAATTAGCGGTTAAAGCGGCAGAACAACTGTCAGCAGAAGGCCGTAAAGTTCGTGTTGTATCCATGCCTTCTACCGATGCATTCGATAAACAAGATGCGGCTTACCGTGAAGCGGTATTACCTGCAAATGTTAGCGCACGTGTTGCTATTGAAGCTGGTATTGCCGATTACTGGTTCAAATATACAGGCTTAAATGGCGCCATCATCGGTATGCATTCTTTTGGTGAGTCTGCACCGGCTGAAGAGCTATTCAAAGAGTTTGGCATTACCGTAGAAAAAGCGGTTGAAGCGGCTAAGTCTTTATTGAAATAAAAATGTTAAGGAATTAGCAGGGGTTTACGGCTAATTCCGGTTATGTGACTTAACAACGCTTGACGATGAGTTGGGCGTTGTTTTTTTGTGCATGAATATCTGCTTTTCTATTGCGTTCTGTAAATATATCCCTTAATCTAACTCTAGATAAGCTGAAGCGTTTCAGTTGAGTAGCGTAGAATGAAAATTTTTTCAAAAAATGTCGGTTGTAGCACATTTTTGATGTTTGACTGTTAAAATGAGCAGTAGAGTTAATGTGAGTCAGTTATCCTTATGGCCTGCTGAAGTTCTCTGGTTATTTTAGTGACTCACTTCAGGTTTGAATGTAGTAAGTGCTTATGTTTTATACTAAATAGTTAGCAGCTAATGACTTCAAATCACAGGTTTAAATATCATGACTAAAGTCTGTTTACGGGGTAAGTTGAAAATAAACTCACATGCGTCAGCAGTCTTTAGCAACCGTATGATTTTGCTTATATACAAGGTACGCAATGGCTATCAGGGTAGCAATTAATGGCTTTGGCCGAATCGGTCGCAGTGTATTACGGGCGTTATATGAAACTAGCCGCCGAGCCGAAGTTCAAGTTATCGCAATTAATGAACTCGCTGAACCGGAAGGGGTTGCGCACTTGCTAAAGTATGACTCTAGTCATGGGCGGTTTGCGTGGGATGTAAGGCTTAGCGGTGAACTTTTACAGGTTGGTGATGACAACATTCGCTTATTTCACCAAGCCGATATTGGTGAGCTACCTTGGAAAGAATTAGGCATTGATATCGTTCTTGATTGTAGTGGGGTTTATGGCTCGCGGGATGATGGCTTGCAACATTTAACCGCAGGGGCAAAAAAAGTATTATTTTCACACCCCGGTACGGATGACCTTGATGCCACGATCGTGTATGGGGTTAATCATGAAAGCTTAACGGCAAGCGATAACATTGTTTCTAACGCGTCTTGTACGACAAATTGCATTATCCCGATTATCAAATTACTGGATGACAGCTTTGGCATTGAATCGGGCACTGTGACCACTATCCACGCCTCCATGAATGACCAACCCGTTATCGATGCTTATCATAAAGATTTACGCAGAACACGTGCGGCAAGCCAGTCGATTATTCCAGTTGACACCAAATTAGCTGCGGGGATTACCCGTATTTTCCCTAAATTTAAAGATCACTTTGAAGCGATTTCCGTCCGTGTACCCACGACCAATGTGACAGCGATTGATTTGAGTGTTACCGTACATGACGATGTTTGCGTCGAAAAAGTGAACCAACTATTGCGAAGCGCTGCACAAGGGCATTTTCGTGGTATAGTGGACTACACAGAATTACCGCTCGTGTCGATGGATTTTAATCATGACC
Source organism: Providencia sp. 2024EL-00732 (assembly GCF_044006275.1). Classification (NCBI taxonomy): domain Bacteria; kingdom Pseudomonadati; phylum Pseudomonadota; class Gammaproteobacteria; order Enterobacterales; family Morganellaceae; genus Providencia; species Providencia sp. 2024EL-00732. The sequence goes on from NZ_JBIPDG010000007.1 coordinate 50,958, forward strand.
CGCACAGTGCTATCATTGATGGTACGCAAACGCGAGTTAGCGGAAAACATTTAATTAAAACCCTGGTTTGGTGTGATAACGAATGGGGGTTTGCTAACCGGATGCTAGATACTACACTAGCGATGGCAGCCGTCGGTTTCGGCGAACAGGTTTAAACTAATTGGCTACTGACAGACAACGGACACTATCCTAGATAGCTTCCGCGCAGTAGTTAATAGCAACTTTATAGAGAATCAACAAGAGGATTCACCATGTCTGTAATTAAGATGACCGATTTAGACTTAGCGGGTAAACGTGTTTTCATCCGTTCTGACTTAAACGTCCCTGTAAAAGATGGCAAAGTTACTTCTGATGCACGTATTCGTGCTTCATTACCAACCATTGAAGCTGCTCTTAAACAAGGCGCTAAAGTCATGGTCACTTCTCACCTTGGTCGCCCGACCGAAGGCGAGTACAACGAAGAGTTTTCACTGCAACCTGTTGTTGACTATCTGGCCGACAAAATTGATTACCCTGTTCGTTTAGTTAAAGACTACTTAAACGGCGTCGAAATCGCAGATGGCGAATTAGTTGTTCTGGAAAACGTTCGCTTTAATAAAGGCGAGAAAAAAGACGATGAAACGCTATCAAAACAATATGCAGCACTATGTGATGTATATGTCATGGATGCATTTGGTACGGCTCACCGTGCGCAAGCGTCAACTCATGGCGTTGCAAAATTCTCTCCAGTTGCTTGTGCGGGTCCACTGTTAAGCAATGAACTGGAAGCACTGGGTAAAGCATTGGGTAACCCTGCACGTCCAATGGTGGCGATTGTGGGTGGCTCTAAAGTATCCACTAAACTGACAGTATTAGATTCTCTGTCTAAAATTGCTGACCAACTGATTGTAGGTGGGGGGATTGCAAATACCTTCATCGCAGCTGAAGGGAACAATGTTGGTCGCTCTTTGTATGAAGATGATTTAATCCCAGAAGCGAAAAAACTACTGGCTAACTGCCAAATTCCAGTGCCGACTGATGTCCGTGTTGCAACCGAGTTTTCAGAAACCGCAGAAGCAACATTAAAATCAAGCACTGAAATTAAAGATGACGAGCAAATTCTGGATTTAGGTGATAAGTCAGCAGAGCGTTTGGCCGAAATCCTCAAAAATGCAAAAACCATTTTATGGAATGGCCCTGTTGGCGTGTTTGAGTTCCCTAATTTCCGCAAAGGAACTGAAATTGTGGCGAGAGCAATCGCAGATAGCGACGCATTCTCTATCGCAGGAGGTGGTGACACCTTAGCAGCTATCGATTTATTCGGTATCGCTGACAAAATTTCATATATCTCTACGGGCGGTGGTGCTTTCCTTGAGTTCGTTGAAGGTAAGAAACTCCCTGCCGTTGTGATGCTAGAAGAACGAGCTAAATCGTAATTAATTTTTTCATACACAACAGGCAGCGTAGGCTGCCTGTTCACCACAGGACCTTTTCACATGTCTAAAATTTTTGATTTTGTTAAACCGGGTGTTATCACGGGTGATGATGTACAGAAAGTTTTCGCAGTTGCCAAAGAAAATAACTTTGCATTGCCAGCAGTGAACTGTGTTGGTACTGATTCAATTAATGCGGTACTTGAAGCAGCTGCAAAAGTACGTGCACCAGTTATCGTTCAGTTTTCAAATGGTGGTGCTGCATTTATCGCAGGTAAAGGCCTGAAAGCAGAAGGGCAACAAGCAGCAATTTTAGGTGCAATCTCAGGTGCTTATCACGTACATCAAATGGCAGAACATTACGGTGTTCCAGTTATTCTGCATACTGACCACTGCGCACGTAAATTACTGCCATGGATTGACGGTTTACTGGATGCAGGTGAAAAACACTATGCGAAAACAGGTAAACCACTGTTTTCTTCCCATATGATTGACTTATCAGAAGAATCTTTAGAAGAAAACATTGAAATCTGTTCTAAATACTTAGCGCGTATGGCTAAAATCGATATGACTCTGGAAATCGAATTAGGCTGTACTGGCGGTGAAGAAGACGGTGTTGATAACACTGGTATGGATAGCTCAGAACTGTATACTCAACCAGAAGATGTTGCATACGCCTATGAGAAACTGAGCGCAATTAGCCCTCGTTTCACTATTGCGGCTTCATTTGGTAACGTCCATGGTGTTTATAAACCAGGTAACGTACAGTTAACGCCAAAAATTCTGCGTAATTCACAAGACTATGTTTCTGAGAAATATAACCTGCCACACAACAGTTTAGATTTCGTATTCCATGGCGGTTCAGGTTCAAGCGCTGAAGAAATCAAAGAAGCTGTAGGCTACGGTGTGATCAAAATGAACATCGATACTGATACCCAATGGGCTACTTGGGATGGTATCTTACAGTACTACAAAAAGAACGAAGGCTATTTACAAGGTCAGTTAGGTAACCCTGAGGGTGCTGATAAACCTAACAAAAAATACTATGACCCACGTGTATGGCTGCGTAAAGCACAAGATTCAATGGTTGTTCGTTTAGAGCAGGCATTTAAAGAATTAAACTGTATTGATGTTCTATAATTGATACTGATTTAATTTTTAATAAACCCCCGGTAAGGTGACTTATTGGGGGTTTTTTATTTGTTTAATCAAGTTGTTCACCTGAATGTGAGAGTAATTTTAAAAATAATGACTCACTTTGTGTGAGGGGTTTGCTGGCTTCAGTGATAGCACAAATTCGGTTATGAAAAACGGGAGAGTGTTCCACTTCTATAAGGGAATGGCGAAAATTAATTTGAGATGCGTAATTTTCAGGCAATATTCCGACATAGTGACCTGATGCAATAAAGGTTGCGACAGCTTCAAGCCCCGCAGCTTCAGGGCCTTTATTAAATTCACCTGAAGCTAGAATACTTTCTGTGAATGGGTGAGGGCGGTAGACTAATGCTAGATTGTGCTTATTTGGAGCGCTTTTAGCCGAAATATACAGCTTATGTTTTTCAATAAATAAAAATTGGTAATTAAAACGGCTATTTTCATGATATTGCCCCCTAATACCAATATGAATAGTTCTATCACTAAGTGCTCGGTTTAATTGGTTATGGTTGAGTATAATCAGCTCTAATTTAACGTTGGGAGCCGCTTGGGTGAATTGAGAAATGGTGGATGAAAGGTGGCAAAGTGGGTCAATCAAGATATGTTCGATAACACCAATCACAAGTGTCCCAGATAAAACTCCATGTAACTCATCTACTTCTGTCTTAATATTATCCAAAGCTGTCAAGGCCATGTTAGCTTTTTCAATCACTAACAAACCCGATTCTGTGAGTTTAAAGCCTGCGGGGCCCCTTTCACAGAGCTGTACTCCTAATTTATCTTCAATTTCACGGATGTGACGGCTTATTGAGGCTTTAGACATACTGAGTTTTTTCTCTGCGATAGAAAAGCCCCCCGCCTCAGCAACGGAAATAAAAACCCGCAATGATTTTAAATCTTTTTCAGTTAATTTTTTATTATGCATATTTATACCTATTACGTGAAATCAATCACTAATTGTTAATTTAACTTACTTTCTATTGAGACACAAATAACATAATTGATATGTTTTTATTTTAATTTTTAAAATTATTTTTTATTTCAGAAAAGGTTTCATTTTATGAAACCATAGGATCAAAAATATCACTTTTATTCTTAGCAGATATGTATATCTTAAAGTTGTAGTTGTTAATAAATTATTACCAAAGTGGCGCCACAAAATAATAATTAATCCAAATATATATAAATACAAAAGGATTCTAATTTATGGTCACAGATGAAATGTTAACAATAAAACTGGATATGATTACATTTACAGCATTAGGGGCCTTATTATTAATTGCGAGCAATGTAATTATAAAAAAGTTTCCATTTTTTATGAAGTATTCGATTCCTAGCCCTGTTATTGGCGGGTTTATATTTTCCGTCATTATGTGGTTAGCATACCAATTTAATATTGTAGAACTAAGTTTTGATAATACATTATATGATTTATCTATGTATGTGTTTTTCGTCACTATCGGTTTGATGACGGGGGTTAAATTACTTGTTAGTGGCGGTAAGATATTATTATTGTATATGGTTATTTGTTGGGGGCTAGCGTTCGCCCAAAATGGTGTTAGCCTTGGCTTATCTTATGTTTTAGATATCGAACCATTAATTGCGATGATGGCGGGCCAAGCCTCCATGCAAGGTGGCCACGGTATGGCGGCTTCTTTGGCTCCTCTTATCGAATCTTTTGGCTACGACCAAGCACTGAATGTCGGACTCGCCGCTTCAACATTTGGGCTGATCGCCGGCTCAATATTAGGTGGGCCAGTAGGAAACTGGTTGATAAAAAGAAATAACTTAAAAATTGAAACCGATCATATTGATTTGGATGACTTAACTGAAAAGGAAAGTAAGGAAGATAAGGTCACGCCTCAGCAGTGTATCGTCACAGGGGCCGTTATTTTATCAATACTTGCTATTGGTATGCCAACAGCTAAATGGATCAGTGAAGCTACAGGGTTTACTATTCCAGGACATATTTTTAGTTTATTTGTTGGTGTTATTTTCCATTCATTTAATGAAAGAAAACCAATTATCAAAATATCGCGTAGTACAGTGGTATTAATTTCAACAATATCGTTAGAAATGTTTTTAGTTATGGCGATGATGAAATTAAAGCTTTGGGAACTTTACGAATTAGCATTGCCATTAACCATAATATTAATCACTCAGGTTATTGCAACAGTGCTCGTTGCTATATTTATTGTTTATCGTGCATTAGGGCGAAATTATGATGCTGCTGTCATGTCAGCAGGGTTTATTGGTCATGGGTTAGGTGCGACACCAAATGGGTTAGTCGTAATGGATGCAATTTGTAATAAATATGGGCTGTTTTCGCGAAAAGCCTTCATCATTATCCCTATTGCCGGAACGGTATTAACAGATATTGTCGGAGTTCCATTATTTGTCTTTTTAGCCAATACATTTGGCAGCTAATTAAGAAATAAAAATAAATTTAATAAGGATTATGTTATATGAAAAAATTAACGACACCTCCTCATGTTGGTCATAAAACATTTTTATATTCAGAGCTTGTGACTGACTTGACCAATATTGAAGCGGATATTGCCATACTAGGGATGCCATTTAGCTCAGCTTACAGTGCCCATGCTTTTACCAATGATCAGTCGAGGGCTCCACAATATCTACGTGATATGAGTGATAGGATTGTGAGACACCCAGATCATTATGATTTTGATATTGACGGGCCATTATTACAAGGGCGGGAAGACATCAAATTTGTCGACTGCGGTGATGTCATCCCTGACTTATCAAAACCATTGGGAGAGCATCACCAACGAGCAGCACAAGCTATTCGGCAATTATTAAGAGCAAATGCACTACCGATTGTTTTAGGTGGAGACCATGGAATTACCACGCCTATTTTGCAAGGTTTTGACGAGGTAGGCCCTGTTACTTTGGTTCATATTGATGCTCATTTAGATTGGCGCGAAGAGGTTAATGGGGTAGATACTGGCCTGTCGAGCCCTATTCGTCGCGCATCTGAAATGAAACATATTGGTGAAATATTCCAAATTGGTTTGCGTGCTCAAGGAAGTGGTCGTCCCGCAGATTACCAAGCTGCCAAAGACCATGGAGCCCATGTTATTCCTGCCTACGAATTGCATGAAGTGGGGATACAGGCAATTTTAGACCGTATTCCAGATAACTCAAATTACTATATCAGTATTGATGCTGATGGTATCGACCCAAGCATTATGCCGGGGGTTGATGGCCCTGCACCGGGCGGGGTGACTTACTTACAAGCGCGTAGCTTAATTCACGGCTTAGTGAAAAAAGGCCGAGTTGTGGGGATGGATATCGTCGAAATCACCCCAGCTAAGGATATACCCTCGAAATTAACAGGGGTGACCGCGGGGCGTTTTGTCGTGAATTTAATTGGCGCATCGATTCGAGCAGGGTATTTTGATAAGAAATAACTCAACGAACTAATATCGTACTCATCATAAAGTGGGAGATATTTTCCCACTTTATTGACCGCCCGTCGGCGTCCCTTGATGAAACCTTAATTGCCATTGGTTTTTTGAGTTTTTCAGCCAAATAGATGAGCGATGGGTTAACTTTATTTTAATATTTTGTTGTCGCTCAAAACTGGTATAGGTCATTAGCAGCGTATTATCACTCAATAACGTGCAATGATAATCTTCTGAATAAATTGTTTTAGGCTGTTCATCAACAAGTACGGATAAAGTATTGGTCTTATTCGTCGTCCTCCCTGAGCGTCCAAATTCAAAAAAATCCTCATGTAGCACCTCACGAAGGAAATTAATATTTTGCCGGTTAGTTGAAAGATGTAGCTTTTTTTCTACATCAATTAATTTATTAAATAATGCTTCCATAGCTAGCGCTCCCCTAATTGTTGAGCCAGTTTTTCGGCTAATTGATTAATTATATCGGAGGTATTAGTGTGAAAATGCATGGCGATTTCCATTTCTTGAGCAACAGGAAAACCTTCTTCTTCTGTTAAAACCCGATGTTGCGGGAGTTTCGCACGTAGAGGTAATAAACTAACGCCTAACCCATCAGCAATAGCGCTCTGGATACCAGCAAGGCTGGAACAGGTATAGGTAATGTGCCAAGGGCGTTGTTCACTATCCAATAGTTTAAACATATCATTGCGGTATAGGCCATTTTCAGGGAAAACCACCAGTGGCACGGAGTCAATATTTAACCGTTTTGCTTGGCTGCTGGTTAACCAACATAAAGGCTCTGGCCAGTGATAGTCGCTTTTAAACTCGCCTTTTTTTTGCTTAACAATGATCAAATCCAGTTCACCATGTTGGTAACGTTGGTGTAATTGGCGGCTTAATCCACTAGTGACTTCTAAGCGCACATTCGGGTTTGCCTGCATAAAAGCAGCTAAAGTGGGAGTGACTTGCCCTGATGCTAAATCTTCAGGGAAACCTAGCCGAATAGTTTGGATGACGGCATTACCTGTTATTTTCATAAAGAAAGTATCATTTAGGGCTAAAATATTTTTAGCGTAGCTAAGTAGGATCTCCCCTGTTTCTGTGAGTGTCAGTATTCGATGCCCACGTATAAATAAAGGGTGTTCCACAAGTACCTCTAAACGTTGTATTTGTTGACTTAATGTTGACTGCGTCGAATTTAGGTGCTGTGAAGCAACAGTAAAATTCCCTGTTTCAGCAACCGTTACAAAGGTTTTTAATAATACAAAGTTGAGTAGTGGATTCATTTTTTTAATACCTATCATTAAGTTATTTAATTTTTAAATAGCATATTTTTTGAGTAGATTAAAGGGCTTATAGGAGATAAATCATGAAAATAACTTTTTTATCTATTAAGTGGTTGGTTTCTTTACTGGGTATTTTGGCTATTTCTTTGATATTTATGGTGAAAGGGATGGCAAATCCACAACAGAGTCCACTTGTCGCACTTGCGGAGCAAGGCGACCTTCATCAGTTGCAATCTTTGGTCGAACAGGGGGCTGATATTGAACAGCGAGATCTGCGTCAGCGTACACCATTGATGGCAGCAACACATAAAAACCAAATTGCAGTTGCTCGTTACCTGATTGAACAAGGGGCAAATGTGAATGCACGGGATGCAATGCAAGATTCCCCTTATTTATATGCAGGTGCCCGCGGCTTGCAGGAGATTTTGTTATTAACCTTACAAAATGGGGCTGATTTAACGAGTACCAACCGTTATGGTGGTACGGCGCTGATCCCAGCGGCAGAGCGGGGGCATGTGCAGACAGTTAAGACGTTGATTGACGCTGGTGTGGATGTTAACCATGTTAATCGCCTAGGATGGACTGCTCTAATTGAAGCTATTATTTTGGGTGATGGTAGTGATAAGTACGCGCAGATTGTGACACTATTGATTAACGGTGGCGCGGATGTCAATTTAGCGGATAGTACGGGTGCATCGCCGTTGACGCTGGCAAAAAGTAAAGGGTATCGTAACCTTATTGAAATTCTTGAAAAATCAGGAGCTAAATAATGTCAGATAGGCAATTTTTACAGCAAGCTATCACTTTAGCGGCAGAAAATGTACGGGCTGGTGGTCGCCCATTTGGTGCTGTCGTGGTGTGTGACGGGCAAGTGGTGGCGACTGGTGTGAACCAAATGCTTGAATTAAGTGACCCAACAGCACACGCCGAATTGATGGCTTTGCGACAAGCAGGGAAAACATTGAACCGCGTTAAACTGGAAGATTGTGTGGTCTATGCCAGTGGGCAACCTTGTCCTATGTGCCTTGCCGCTATGCGAATGGCAGGGGTTAGCCGGGTTGTGTACGCTTATTCAAACCAAGATGCAGAGCCCTTTGGGCTTTCAACAGAAGGGATTGCCAAGGCTTTGCGGGTTGAACCTGAACACCAATCCGGTTTGCGTTTTGAACAGTTGAAACCTGATAATGACGCTTGTTCTTCACTGTATCAGTTATGGTCGGAACAACAGAAATAATGGGTAAAACAGCCTCATCCTCTTTTGCCTTGATACTCACTATTGTGTTAGTGGGGGTCAATTTACGGCCATTCATGACCGGCCCAGGGCCCGTTATTGATAGTATTATGCAAACGACAGGGATGAGCTATCAAAGTATTTCTTTGCTCACTTTATTACCTATGTTGTTGATGGGCATTGGCGCATTAATTGTACCTATCTTAAATCAACAGTTAGGAGAACGGTTAGGGATTAGTGCAGCGATGTTATTGCTGCTCGTTGGCTCATTAGGGCGCTATTTTGTAGAGGATGGCACCTCTTTACTGTTCACGGCCTTTTTATGTGGTGTAGGGGCGGCGTACATTCAGTCGGTATTTCCGGGGCTTATCAAAGCTAACTTCCCACAAAAAATGGCGATGATGACAGGGCTGTATTCTGCAACCTTAATGGCTGGTGGTGCGATCGGGGCGCAATTAACGCCACTATTAGAAAATGCAACGGGGCATTGGCAAACGGCTTTAGCTTGGCTTGCATTCCCTGCGCTGTTGGCTTTGGTTGCTGTTTTTCTGAACATTCGTACGGCTCGTACGCCAAAAGCCGAGCAGGTTTCTTTATGGCGCTTTTTACGTAAACCCAGAGCTTGGTTGTTAATGGCTGGGTTTGGGCTTATCAACGCAGGCTATGGCACTGTGGTGACTTGGTTGGCGCCATTTTTCCAACAACAAGGGATCAGTGCTGCACAAAGCGGTTCTTTTGTTGCCATATTAACGGTGTTTCAAGCGTTATCTGCATTGATGATCCCTGTACTGGCTTCACATAATATTGATCGGCGATTTTGGCTAATGGTAACGCTTAGTAGCCAAGCAATTGGATTTTTAGGGTTAATGTTATTCGCGAATGCTTTCCCGTTGTTATGGGTTGCTTTGCTCGGCCTAGGGCTTGGTGGGTGTTTTGCACTGAGTATTATCACTGCATTAGACCATATATCGCACCCTGTTAGTGCTGGAGCTCTTACGTCTTTAATGCAAGCGGGGGGCTTTATTATTGCCGCATTTGGCCCGCTATGTGCAGCTTGGTTACACCAAGTCAGCCATAATTTTACATGGGTGTGGGCAATGCATATTGCATTTGTATTAGTGACATTGTTGCTTTATTTACGTTTAAACCCTAAAAATTACAGTAAGATTTTTGCATTGAAACCATAAAAAGGACTTTTATTTGTCCTCTATTTTTTGTTTTTCCGTTTGGATTTTTGTTTTTTGGTTTCTTTTTCAATTTTATTTTCAATGGAATTAAAATAGATCTCCAAATAATGTCGGTTACTTAAAAATGAAATTAGGCAACTGGCAACAATAATGACCCAGATAAGTTGTAACTTGATTGAGTCTTCAATACTGAAAAGCAGTAATAGTGGGATCATCACAATCATGCTAATAAAAACTGAGCAAAATAAAGCCCCTGAAATATAGAGTGAGAGTTTTTTTAACCCGAGTATATTTAGTACGACAAGGGTGGCAATAGATAAAAACAATGTGCCGAACGTGGCAAACATAATGACTAACCCAGCTTCTTGCTCAAGAAGCCAATCAGTAAAACCAAACCAAGAAAAAGGAATGCTGATCATTGTGAAGGCTCCTGTTTACCGTATAGCAGAGGAATAGCTTTAAAGCGAAATAACGCTGCAAAAATTAGGTTTGGAAAGATGTGAATATCGGTATTGTAGAGTGTGACCGTTTGGTTGAAAAATTCACGTCTGTCAGCAATTTGCTCTTCAATATGCTTTGCTTGTGTTTGTAATTCCAATAGTACCGCCTTACTGATAAGCGCGGGATAGTTTTCTGCGATAGCAATTAATGGCTTTATTTTTGGCGATAGTTGGTTTGCAGTATCAATTTTGATTTCAATGGCCGTATTGGATAAATAGCGCTGTCGGCTTTCAACTATTTCATTAATAAGCTGTTTTTCATACGCGATAGCTTTATCTGCCACTTGAGTCAGCGCTGGTATTAACTCAATTTGTTTCATTAATAGCACATCAATATTGGCAAATGCTTTGAGGCAATTATTTTTCAAAAAGACAATATTGTTATAAATATTAATTAGATAGCGAATGATTATATAGCCAATGATAACAATAATAATGAAGAAAATAAGCGTTTCCATGCTAGTTATCACCGAATAATGATATTTTGTCAAAATACAGATTTAATTGCCCATTACGGTAATTTATCGGGGTAACCAAAATAACCCCAATCAATAACAGTGCAATAATGGCGGTAATGGATAAATTCCGACGTAACGGCCCGGTTTTATTCCAACGTACAACATAGTCAGCCGGAGAAACACCTAATAGCATATGAGGAGCTTTGCGGATAATAACGGGCTCACCTTTTTCATTCGCGTCAGCGGTGCCAATCAGTAAATAACGGGTTTTTGATTCAAGCAAATATTCAGTATAACGACGGTTGCCTTGCTCAATATCCATATGCGCTTGTAGCCCTGGATAAACAAAGTAATCGGGGTCACATTCTACCTTTACTGACCCTGTATCATCGGTCAGGATAAAACTCTCCATACGGCTTTTACTATTTTGTAATGTATAACTTTTTTTACCATCTTTATCTTTCGATATGGAATACTCAAAATAAAAGGAGCCATAGCAGGTTTTATTACCTAACTGGCTTTTAATTTCAGTACCTGTGGTTATTTCACCTTCAACTTCGACAAGCCCCATAGCTATTGAGCGTATTTTGGATGTCGCGAGGTTTTTTTGAAATTTTAAGAAGCGCTTGGTTGGTGTATTTTCAATAAACTTAAATACGAAGGCTAAGACAAATGCGATGAAAAACACTCGCATGTCGATAAAAAAGCCTACAAATAAGCAACTTGCTAGTAAAGTCCCCACGAGTACTTTAAGAAAAGCGCTAAACTTTGATGAACCTTCATTTTGTAATCGCTGATACCGCTGAAAGCCGGCTTTACTGGCTTTGACGATATGACGAATAATAAAAAAGGAAATGGTCAATATCACAATATAATAAATGATACTGCCGTAATCCCCTTGAGTAGGTGATAGCGAGTACCACATACCGCAGGCAATGCTGATAAAAGGGATGATCCCCCAATTTACTCTTTTATTTATCGAAAACTTATTATCGATAAATAAAATTAAAGCACCAATCGCTGCCCCGAGTAAAAAATACATATTCACAGACTAATACCCTTTACGTTGATATTATTTAAACTGGATACCATGATATTTTTTATCATCTTCAGAAATATCAAGTAATGGTAATTGTGTAAAACGAAAGGCATTAGCAATCAGGTTGTCAGGGAACATTTGTATTGCAGTATTATACTCTGTTGTTGCATCGTTAAAACTTTCACGGCGTTGGGCTATTTTATTTTCAACATCGCTTAGGGCTAATTGTAATTGTGTGAATTGCTCACCAGAAATGAGGGTAGGGTAATTTTCTGCGATAGCTATAAGGTTACCCAGTGCGCGGTTCATTTCATTTGAAGCGGTGATCTTGTCCGCCATATTTTGGGCACTAAAGTAGCTTTGGCGTGCGTCACTTAATGAGATAAAAAGGCTTTTTTCATGTTCCATTGCTTTTTCTGTAATAGTGACCAGTTGTGGAATTTGATCGGCACGCTGCTTTAAAACCACGTCGATATTAGCAAATTGGTTATTCACTTGGTTACGCGCATTGATTAAGCGGTTATAAATAGATATCCCCCAGCCAACAGCCAATAATAATAAAACAGCTACAATGATAAGAGTGATGGTCATATTAATGCCTTTTAGTCAGCGGTTTTTATTTAATTTGATTTTAGCTAACCGTATAAGAGTCTTATTAATTATGCAATCAGAAAAGAGTGAAAGGGAATGTAATATAAAAAGAAAAGGAATATCGTAAAGTATTTCTGTAACAGTTTAGTATATATAACAAAATAGCCTCTTAAATTAGAGGCTATTTCAGTCAGATATACTCGTTATATTTCAAGTTGTATCGCTACTTACGCTGTTGGTTCAAGTATTTGGTGCATAACAGGGTGGAACTTGCGTTTAAAGTAAACCAGACCATGCCCTGTGTCATTGACAATGATTTGTTTCATTTCAACCATATACACTGAGTGAGTACCAATATCTTGGACTTGCGTAATTTCACCTTCGAGGTTGGCAAGGGCATTTTTCAGTAAAGGTTGTTGTAAAATACCGTTGTCCCACACATTCCAACTAAAACGCTCTTCCATGGTTGAACCTTTCATACCTGCGAAGTGGCAGGCGAGTTCTTCTTGATCATGGCTTAGTACGTTTACACACAGGCGGCCATTCTTTTGAAATACCGCATTCATGGCGCTATTGCGGTTGACACATACCATCAAAGTTGGTGGCGTGTCTGTAACTGAACAGACTGCGGTTGCGGTGATCCCACAGCGACCTTCAGTACCATCCGTGGTGACTATGTTAACTGCTGCACCAAGACTTGCCATCGCATCTCTGAAACGCAGGCGATGTTCATTTTCTAAAGACATTTTGACCTCCTGCTGCCGATTATTTTAGCAGCGAATCTAACTGATTAATATCATTGTTGTTATGCAGGTGTGGACGTTTCCATCCGTGCTGATCGTAATCGGATAAACAACGATCAACCATATCTGTCATGGCTTTCATATTGCCAGAACCGTATGAATGACGCAGACATTGCAGGCGAATTTCATCTTGGCTACCTGCATAGTTAATTTCATACAGCTCATGACGGCCACCAAATTCACTGCCGATTGCATCCCACATAAGTTTTAAGATCTTAATACGTTCAACATGATCCATACCGTTGGAGCCACGAACATATTTTGCTAAATACTTATCAATCTCTGGGTTATTCATGTCACGAACGCTAGATGGTAGATAAATCAGGCCGCTGGTGACGTTACTTTCTATTATATTTTTGATTTTGGTGTAGGCCATTGGTGCCATAACACGATACGTTTGAATTGCTTGAGTATCAGGTAAGAATGCACCGCCTTCCCAAGCTTTTGCTTCAGAGGTCATTGCATCAGTTAATGACCAGAACAAATTGCGCCATGCAACCACTTCACCTAAGTCTGCTTGTACACCACGGAAGTCGATAACACCAGTACACTCCAAGCTTTTTTGCAGAAGACCGGTGATGAAATCGAGTTTCACCGCTAAACGTACACAAGCTTGTAACGGGAACAGGCGAGCGAAACCACCTTGTACTGCCCAGTTACGAGCGCGATCAAAGTCGCGGTAGATCAACACGTTTTCCCATGGAATTAACACATGATCCATCACGAGGATTGCGTCATTTTCATCGAAACGGCTTGATAATGGGTAATCAAATGGTGCGCCAGTAGCTCCTGCGACTAATTCATAAGATGCACGTGAAATCAGTTTCACGCCATCAGCATCCATAGGGGCGACAAACATCAGTGCGAAATCAGGGTTGTCACCCATGACTTGCGCAGAGCCAAAACCAATAAAATTGTAGTGCGTTAACGCAGAGTTAGTTGCAACGACTTTTGCACCGCTGACGATAATACCTGCATCAGTTTCTTTTTCTAGTTTTATATAAACATCTTTTACTTCATCTGCGGGTTTATGGCGGTCGATAGGTGGGTTAACAATAGCATGGTTAAAGTAAAGCCCACTTTCTTGAATGCGTTTATACCAGTTACGGGCGTTATCAGCAAATTGGCCGTAATATTCTGGGTTAGCACCTAAACAACTGGCGAATGCCGCCTTATAGTCTGGAGTGCGTCCCATCCATCCATAGCTCTGGCGTGACCAATCTGCGATTGCATCGCGCTGTTGGCGCAATTCATCTGCACTTGTGGCGAAACGAAAGAACTTATGTGTGTATCCCCCATTACCGGTGTCGGTGTTCCAGCAAAGTTGGTCATGAGTCGTTTTATCATGAAGCGCATCATATAATTGTCCTATAGAAGCGGCGGAGTTACGAAAAGCAGGGTGAGTGGTGACATCTTTCACACGCTCGCCATAAATATAGATTTCACGGCCATCTTGTAGGCTTTTTAGATATTCCTGGCTATTAAAAGGGCGTTTAGCATCTGAACGAAAATCTTCTGGTTTCATGTCTACCTCGTTATCTCACAATGAGGGCTTGCAATGATAGGGGGTACAAAGGTTGCAAGCTAAATTATGTTAATTTTATGTTTCTTTTGTGTTTATTAATTGAATCGCTTTCTGAGTAAGTTTTAAAGAGACTTTTTAAAGGTTAACGGGTACTTTTCGTTGGAAATGGTTTTTTATGAAAGAATTGTGATCACTTCGATGTTTTGATGTTAATGTAATTATTGGATTAAACATAAAAACAATGTATATCAATTAATTATAATTTATTTATATATTAATATATATTTGTTGTTTTGGTTTTTGGTGGTTGTTTTTTAATCTTGACATTCACTTTTTGTTAATCAGTTTGACATTGTTGATAATGTTGAAACAAAATCAATAAAACATCAAAATGTTTTTAAAATGTAAGATAAAAGTGTGGTGGTGGGAAAAGATAGGCTATCAGGAAGCATGAAAATGTATTGCATTCTTAATATGCAATACATGTGTTATTTTTGTGATAAAACTACCCGTACTAGTGGATATTTTGTTCGCGCCATAAACTTGGGGAACAACCCACTAATCGGTTAAAAAAGCGGGCAAAATAAGCGGGGTCTTTAAAACCAAGCTGGTAGGCAATTTCAGAGACTGGGCTATCAGAAAATAGCAGCATACGTTTTGCTTCCCTTAATATCCTATCAAAAATGAGCCGTTTAGGCGGCCTATTCGCGAAACGGCGGCACATATCTTTCAATCGAGATTCAGTGACCCCGAGTTTTTTTGCATACTCAGGTACTGCTAGGTGCTCATGATAATGTAAGTCAATGAGTTGATTAAAGCGTTGGAATAAACGATGCTCCCCTCGAACACCTGTGGTCGGGTGCTCATCAAGAGGGATTGACCTTAGTAGAAAAGCAAAAAAAGCCTGTGCTAAAGAGGATAAAACCTGATCTTTCCCTACAGCGTTATTTGCCGATTCACGAGCCATTAGCGCCCAATAATGATTGAAGGTGTCAATATCTTCGGGTTTGTCTGCAACAGATAAACAAATTGCTGGAATATTGACTAAGTCAGGGTTAGCAGGGTAAAGCGAACCCAATAGTGGGCTAATTAAATCTTGCCGTACAGTTAGTACGTGCCCATCAGTGTCTTCTTGGGTAAAGAAGGCATGGGCGACAGATGGGGGCGTTAGAATAAATAAAGGTGCCTGAACCGAATAACGAGATTCATCAAGTTGTAGGGTGATATGACCAGTAACCAAATAGTGTAATTGGAAAAAACCGTCATGGCGATGGGCTTGCATATCACGGCCAAAGAAAGCCGCCATGTTACCAAAGGTTTGGTAGTGAACGTCATCGTTACCTTGGGTTTCGTCGTAGTCTGTACTGATGTCGATATTCGTAATTAAAGTTGAGTTACCCTTCATTCTTCGGCTCGCAGCGTTGTTGGCCTCACAAACCAACCCTAGTCACATACCGCAGTATGTTCTTAAGGGTTAACTTGCTTGCCGCCTAGCTGCAAACCAAATTATTTTGGGTAACACCCTTTAATAATTATTTGCAGCATAAATTATTAAAACATTCAAAACCTTCAAATCATTCAAACCATCAAAATATTAAGGTGTTGCTCTTGGTCTTGAGTTCTTCATTGGGATAGCGATAACTAATAGTGCACCGACGACCAGCAAACCTGCCACAAAATAGAGGCCTGAATTAAAGCTACCTGTTTGGTCTTTTAGCCAACCTATCAATAGTGGACTGACGGCTGAGCCTATATTACCCGTTGCATTGATAACCGCAATACCGATAGCTCGAGCACGTAAACTAATGGATTGATCAGGGGTCGTCCAGAATACGGCCATGGCAGTGAAAGAACCTGTCGAGGCCATGATAATCCCAATCAATTGGATAATTGGGTGACTCGTCATGGCAGCAAGTACCCAGCCTGCGGCGGCGAATAAATACGGTAAGGCAGTATGCATTTTCCGTTCTTGCAAACGGTCTGACCGCCGACTCCAGTAGATCATCCCTAAGATGGTACAAAATTGTGGGATTGCAGTTAACAGGCCGATCATGGCATTACTACTGCCTTCATTGAAGCTTTGCATGATCTGAGGTGTCCAGATGTTAATTGCGCTTAATGTATTGGTTAAACAGAAATAAGCGACGGTATACATCAAGACAACAGGGGTGAATATTTCTTTCCATAAACTGGTATTTTGCATTGCTGTATGGCTTTTTGAGCCATGGGGTTGCACTAATTCCAGTTGGTCTTGGTCCATCATTTCTTGAAGCGTGTCTTTATCTTCTTGGGTCAGCCATTTGGCTTTTTTCGGAGAATCATCCAGATAGAACCAAACGAGTACCCCAAGGATCACAGATGGGAAACCTTCTAGTAGGAACAACCACTGCCAGCCTTTTAAGTTTAAAACGCCATCTAAACCAAGGATATAGCCAGATGCGAGTGAACCAAATGCCATGGTAACTGGCATGGCTATCATAAATAAGGCATTAGCACGAGCGCGGAAATAAGCGGGGAACCAGTAGGTTAAATACACTAAAATGCCCGGTAGGAAACCTGCTTCTGCTATCCCAACTAACATCCGTAAGATGTATAAACTGGTTGGCCCGGTCGCAAACATGGTTGCGGTTGAGGCAATTCCCCAAAGCACCATGATGGTGGCTATCCAACGGCGAGCCCCCACAATACTGAGCATGATATTGCTTGGAATACCAAAAATAACATAAGTGACATAAAATAAGGTTGCCGCTAAGCCAAACATGGTGGAAGTGAGGCCGATATCTTTTCCCATAGTTAGGCCGGCAAAGCCGATATTAATCCGGTCTAAGAATGAAAACACAAATAGTACGAATAAGAATACTATCAGCCGTTTGAATAGTTTATTAATTACCCGTTGCTGTGGCTCAGTTAAATTTTTATGTTGCTCAGCAGGGTTAGTGCTTGCAAGTTGTTGATTACTCATATTGTAGGGCCCTCAATTCTTTCTTTTGAAGATTTTATAGGTACAAGGGACTAGTAGGCAGTCATGGTGCTGTCTGCCCTATATTGTGATATTGCTTTTTTATTTAGCTAAA
The DNA here is from genome assembly GCF_044006275.1 of Providencia sp. 2024EL-00732. Lineage (NCBI taxonomy): Bacteria > Pseudomonadati > Pseudomonadota > Gammaproteobacteria > Enterobacterales > Morganellaceae > Providencia > Providencia sp. 2024EL-00732. The sequence continues at coordinate 68,641 of NZ_JBIPDG010000007.1, forward strand.
TAGGGTAATTGTCTGTAGGGTTAAAATTGACCTATTTAGCGATACTTATTGTTAATAAACGCTTGGTGTACTTGGAGTGACCTCTGAGGCGGTTTTGCCAAATTTAGCTGCCAGCGCTTCAGCGGTACGAGCAAGTAATGTGGTATCCACACCTACTGCCACAAACAGGGCACCGAGTTTCAGGTAGTGTTCGGCAACGTCTGGTGCCGCCATTAAGATCCCAGGGGCGATACCGGCTTCACGAATTTGTACAATAGCTTTTTCTATTGCGGCTTTAACTTCTGGGTGATTAGGGTTACCAGAAAAACCCATATCGGCACTGAGATCTGCTGGGCCAATAAATACGCCATCCACCCCTTCAACGTTTAAAATTTCAGGCAGGTTATTCATTGCTTCACGAGTTTCTACTTGCACGATTACGCACATTTCATCATTTGCACGAGTTAAATAATCGGGGATACGGTTCCAGCGTGACGCACGCGCTAATGCACTACCAACACCGCGTATTCCCGCTGGTGGATAGCGAGTCGCACGGACGGCTTGTTTTGCTTGTTCAGCATTTTGCACCATAGGTAATAAAAGTGTCTGAGCACCAATATCCAGCAATTGTTTGATGATCACCGGGTCATTCCACGGTGGGCGGACGACTGGCTGTGATGGATAAGGGGCTATTGCTTGTAATTGAGATAATATAGTTTGTACATTATTCGGTGCATGTTCACCGTCAATCAATAGCCAATCGAAGCCAGCACCAGCAACAAGTTCAGCACTGTATGGGCTACATAACCCAAGCCATAACCCAATTTGCGGTTGACCACTTTTTAAGGCTTTTTTAAATTTATTTTCTAACAGATCCATAGTATTTCCTTATACAAAACGGCAGCTAATAGAACCCATATTGCCGTAGTCGACGTGGAACACATCGCCTTTACGTGCAGGAACAGGTCGGGTAAATGAACCACCAAGAATGATTTGGCCCGGTTCAAGTTGGACATTATGCGGCGCTAATTTATTGGCTAACCAAGCAACACCGTTAGCGGGATGATTGAGAACTGCGGCAGCGACACCAGACTCTTCAATCACGCCATTGCGATATAACAGTGCGCTAATCCAACGCATATCTAAGTCGCGTGGTTTGATAGGTCTGCCGCCTAAAATTACTGCACCATTAGCCGCATTATCCGAAATTGTGTCGAATACTTTACGGGGACGGTTAGTGTCTGGGTCTATGTTATGGCAACGTGCGTCAATTAGCTCAAGAGCAGGGATCACATAATCAGTTGCGTTATAGACATCAAAGATGGTGCAGTTGGGGCCGTGTAAGGGTTTTGCGAGAACAAAAGCAAGCTCTACTTCAATACGAGGGACAATAAAGCGGTCAGTGGGAATATCACAACCGTCATCAAAAAACATATCGTCAAGTAGCGCGCCATAATCAGGTTCATCTATTTGTGAGCTTGCTTGCATTGCTTTGGAGGTTAGCCCAATTTTATGGCCTTTGAGTATACGTCCTTCAGCAATTTTCAAACCAACCCATTCTTTTTGGATGGCATAAGCATCGTCAATCGTCATCTCTGGGTGATCCAACGAAATCTGGCGGATCTGCTCACGTGATTTTTCAGCCTGATTAAGGCGTTGGGCTATTTGCAATATGACATCTTTTTGTAACATCTTATTCTCCTTTTGCACCTCAGCTCGTCATACTTCGAGCTATAACTGCGTTAGCTTCACGATAGGCTTGCGCCTATCCCCTAGTCACACGGGTATGCTCCTAAGGGATTAGTCTCATTTGCCGCCTTGTTCTAACTCGAATTATTTAGAGCTAAGATTTTAAAAGCGAATACCGCCAGTTAATGTGTCTTTCTAATTAGAAAGACCACCGAAACAGAGGTATTTCACTTCCAGATAATCTTCAATTCCGTAGCGTGAGCCTTCACGCCCCAGACCAGACTGCTTAATGCCACCAAATGGGGCCACTTCATTTGAAATAATGCCTTCATTAATACCGACCATTCCGCTTTCTAAAGCCTCAGCAACACGGTAGATTCGACCGATATCTTTTGAATAGAAATAGGATGCCAAGCCGAACTCAGTGTCATTCGCTAGTGCAATGGCTTCTTGCTCATCACGGAATTTGAATAAAGGCGCGAGTGGACCGAATGTTTCCTCTTTAGAGACTTTCATGGATTCGGTTACACCGGTGATCACTGTAGGTTCAAAGAACAAACCACCCAACGACGCTGGTTTACCACCTGCAATCACTTTCGCACCATGAGAAACAGCATCAGCAATGTGCTCTGTCACTTTATCGACAGCGGCTTGGTTAATCAGCGGGCCTTGCTGTGAATCTGCTTGGGTTGATGGGCCAATTTTTAGTTCATTTACAGCTTTTGCTAAGCGAGCGGCGAATTCATCATAGACACCTTCTTGAACTAAGATGCGGTTAGCGCATACACAGGTTTGCCCGCTGTTACGGAATTTTGCGGCTAAAGCCCCTTGTACTGCTGCGTCTAAATCCGCATCATCAAAGACAATAAATGGCGCATTACCACCTAACTCAAGGGACATTTTTTTCACAGTATTAGCGCATTGTTCCATCAATAATTTGCCAACACGGGTAGAACCTGTGAAAGTCAATTTACGGACAATAGGGCTGGAGGTCATTACCCCGCCAATGGCTTGGGCATCTGTGCCTGGGACGATGTTAAATACGCCAGCAGGGATACCTGCTTGTTCACCTAATGCCGCGAGTGCAAGCGCGGAGAGTGGTGTTTCTGCGGCGGGTTTTAGTACCATAGTACAACCGGCTGCTAGAGCTGGACCGACTTTGCGGGTGATCATCGCATTAGGGAAGTTCCAAGGCGTAATTGCCGCAACCACACCGACAGGTTGTTTTATTGTTACAAGGCGGCGACCTGGGAGTGGTGACGGAATAGTTTCACCGTAAATGCGTTTACCTTCTTCAGCAAACCATTCAATAAAACTGGCTCCGTAGGCAATTTCTCCCATCGATTCGGTTATCGACTTGCCTTGTTCTGCACTGAGCAATTGCGCTAATTCTGTTTGGTTTTCCATCATCAAATGGAACCATTTATTTAAAATCTGGCTACGTTCTTTCGCAGTTTTAGCTCTCCATGCTGGGAGGGCTTTTTCAGCAGCTTCAATAGCTTGCTGGGTTTCTAACGCCCCTACATTACTCACTTTGGCGATAACGTGGTTATTCGCAGGGTTTGTCACTTCAAACACGTTGTTGTTTTGTGCGTCAACCCATTGACCGTTGATATAAGCCTGTTGGCGGAATAATGTAGAATTGGTATTTATGCTCATTTTTCGTTTTTCTCCGAAGACACTGATTGCACCTGTGAGTGGGGATTTTTAGCCGATAAATATTGGCTTGTGAAACTTAACCCAGCACAGATAGCCATAACGAGTGTCATAGCAAATGGGGATTCATCCTGTAATACAGAAACTGCAACACTAGCCAGAGCAGCCAATGCAAATTGAATTGAAATTGCGAGTGCACTGGCGCTACCTGCAATTTTTCCGCGATGTTGCAGTAACAGTGACAAACTGTTAGTGCCGATAGCATTTACCATCGATAGGAACAGTACCACCAGAATAACAATTATGGAGAGGCTTTGTTGATAAAAAAGTAACAACAATAAGCCAAACGCAAGTTGAAAACCGCTTTGCATGGTCAATATACGCGTCAAACTATAGGTTTTTAGCAACTTAACATTGAGTAACAGCATGACAATCATCCCCAAGATGTTGCAGCCGAATAACAGGCCATAATGCTGTTCAGAAACACCAAAATAGCTGATGTAAACAAATGGTGAGCCACTAATAAAGGCGAACATCCCTGCGAAAGAGAACGCCATGGTACCGATAATACTCAGTGCTTCTTTGTCGCTGAGCACCTGAGCGTAGTTTTTAAAAGCAACGCAAATAATATTCTCAGTGCCCCGCTGGTGGCGTAATGTTTCAGGGAGCAAGAAAAAAATTGCCGCCACGGAAGATAGGCCAATCAGCGCCAACAAATAAAAAATAGCTTGCCACTGAAAGTGGATAAGTAGAAAACCACCTAGTAATGGGGCAAGTAATGGAGCAATCATGGTGACGAGTGTCATTAATGACAACACTTTAGGTAATTCATTTGCGGGATACACATCCCTAGCAATTGCCCTCGCCATCACGATTGCAGCACCGCTGCCAAAAGCTTGTAGCGCCCTGAAAATAATTAACGTATTGGCATCAGAGGCTTGAGCACATAATAAGCTTGCTACGGTAAAGATTGCCAAGCCACTTAACAACATTTTACGGCGGCCCAGCAAATCGCTCAGTGGCCCGTAAAACAGCATCCCGACACAAAAGCCAGCAAAAAAAGCGCCTAGTGTGTACTGCATTTGCCCCTGAGAGGCTTGAAGAGCAACCCCCATCTGAGGTAGGGCAGGAAGATACATATCGATAGACAATGGGCCGAATGCCACTAATGACCCCAATAATGGGATTAGGTAGTGCGGTATGTGTTTATCGAAACTTTTAACCATCTTGCCCTCTCAATACAACGATTAGTTACTGCCTAAACCCTCACCCTTTAAATAGGGCGTGCACATTGTTTTGTTTGTAATTTAATACAGGGTCTAGCTCTTCCATGGTGAAAGATAGTGCTAAGTAGCGTTTTGCCATTAAATCAGCAAAATGGTTTTTGATGAGGTCGAAAATCATTTCCCCTGTTTTTTGCTTATCTTCAAGGGAACGACCAGCACCAATTTTTAACGTCATATGGACAAACGCATAGTCGTGCTTACCATCGGCCATCTGCCAAGTATCTAGCCAAATAGCGCGACTACGAATTCCAGCTAGTGGGAAAATCCCCGTCTCAGCAAGGGCATCATTCACTTTAGCGAATAACGCTGGGAGCTCGGCTTCATCACGAATGTTTTCTGTGCATTCTGCATAAAAATGAGGCATAACAATTCCTTATACAGTAGCGGTTTGTTTTTCAGTAATATAACTTGGAAGAGGGAATACGGCGTTAATTTGCCCTGTCCCCGAGCTGGCGAATAAATCCGTTAACACTTCCACTTTTTCCGCGTATTTATCCCAACCCAGCATGCCTAATAGCATTACCGTATCGTGCATATGCCCTTCACCATAGCAATAATCAGCATATTCAGGCAGCATTTTGCAAAACTCTTGGAAACGACCTTCACGCCATAGTTTCACAACACGTTTGTCCATTTGCTCATCAAATTCGCGGGTGTAACTATTCATACCATCTTCGGCTTTTTGGTCATCAATAAAACGGTGTGATAAAGAACCACTAGCCAATACAGCCACGGTGCCATCGTATTTTTCGATCGCGGTCAGTACGGCTTCGCCTAATTTCCGGCTGTCTTCAAAGCTGTGAGAAGTACAGAATGCGGAGATAGAAATCACTTTAAAGTGGCGGTCGCTATTCATATAGCGCATAGGAACTAAAGTCGCATATTCGAGAGTTAAGCTTGGAATTTCATGAGCTTGAGCTCGAACACCTAATTTGCGCGCTTCTTCGCCGATCATTTGGCCTAGGACTGAGTTTCCATCATATTCATATTCCATATCACGAATAAAATGAGGGAGTTCATTACTGGTATATATACCTTTAAAATGATCGGCGCAGTTGATGTGGTAAGCACTATTGACCAGCCAGTGCGTGTCAAAAACAATGATGGTATCAACGCCTAATTCGCGACAACGACGGCTAATTTCTTTATGACCATCGATAGCGGCTTGGCGGCATCCATGATTTTTACCCGGTAGTTCTGATAGGTACATGGATGGGACGTGTGTTATTTTTGCGGCGAGTGCCAACTTACCCATTTCCTTCCTCCTTCGCTTATCCGTCATACTTCGCGCCGTAGCGTTGTTGGCTTCATAAAGTTACCCTAGTCACATACTTCAGTATGCTCCTAGGGATAACTTCACTTGCCGCCTAGCTACAATACGAATTATTTAGGATAAGTAGCCAAATTAATTATCATTGATTCAAAATTACTTAGAATAAAGAATGGTGTAGCTTGCTACTGAATAATTTTGCTTTTTATTACACACCCCAGCGAGGGATGTTATGGTCTCCGTAGGAGATACAGACGTTCTTCATTTCCGCGAAGACTTCGAAGCTATACTCGCCACCTTCACGGCCAACACCGGATGCTTTAACACCACCAAATGGCTGACGTAGGTCACGTACGTTTTGGGTATTAACAAACACCATACCGGCTTCGATATTACGAGATAAACGTAAGATTTTGCTCACATCTTGTGTCCAAATATAGGAAGCTAAACCGTATTCGATATCATTTGCCATGCGTAAACCGTCTTCTTCTGACTTAAACGGAATTAAGCAAGCAACTGGACCAAAAATTTCTTCCTGTGCGACACGCATGCTGTTATCAACATCGGCCAGAACAGTTGGGCGTAAGAAGTTACCGTTTCTTAGGTGTGCAGGTAAGTCAGTTGGTTTATCTGGGCCACCAGCTAATAGGGTTGCACCTTCTTCCATACCTAAGCGAATGTAACCAGATACTTTGTTCCAATGTTGTTCGCTGATTAATGCACCGACTTGTGTTTTTGGATCGTTCGGGTCGCCGACGATGAGGCGGTTTGCACGTTCAGCAAAGCGTTTTACAAACTCAGGGTAAATGCTTTCTTGAATGAAGATCCGAGAACCTGCGGTACAACGTTCACCATTTATTGAGAAAATAGTGAACAGTGCGGCATCTAATGCGCGTTCAATGTCTGCATCTTCAAAAATCAGAACCGGGGATTTTCCGCCTAATTCCATTGAGTATTTTTTCAAGCCTGCATTTTGCATGATGGTGCGGCCAGTGGCGGTACCCCCTGTGAAGGAAACCGCGCGTACATCATGGTGTTTAACTAACGCGTCACCGGCAGTACTACCGTAACCTTGAACCACGTTAAGAACACCCGCAGGGATACCTGCTTCAAGTGCCAGTTCCCCAAGGCGGTTAGCGGACAATGGTGATAATTCAGACATTTTCAACACAGCGGTATTACCCAGCGCTAAACAAGGGGCTGTTTTCCATGTTGCCGTCATAAATGGGACGTTCCATGGGGAAATCAGTGCGCAAACACCAACAGGTTGAACTAAGGTATAGTTCATCATTTTGTCGTCAACTGGGTAGGTACGACCATTCATTTGCTGGCAAATTTCGGCAAAGAATTCAAAGTTATGTGAGGCACGAGGGATCAACACATTTTTAGTTTGATGAATAGGTAAACCAGTATCTTGGGTTTCCATTTCCGCAATTTGAGGGACGTTTTCATCAATGAGTTCACCAAGGCGACGCATTAAGCGAGCGCGCTCTTTCATCGGGGTATTGGCCCATTTAGGAAAGGCATTTTTTGCAGCAGCAACGGCTTGGTTGATTTCATCTTGCCCACCAGCCGCGACTTCAGCCAATACTTCGCCAGTTGCTGGGTTGGTGGTTTGAAAATAGTCTTTGCTAGCAACGTTTTTTCCGTTGATCCAATGGTTAATCTTAGTCATTACACTCGTTCCTCATATTCTTTTTCGCTGATAATGGTATTGACTAGTCTGCCAACACCTTCAACTTCAACAATGACTTCGTCGCCCGGTACCACATCAGACAGCCCTTTTGGTGTCCCTGTGGCAATCATGTCCCCCGGTTGCAGTGTCATAAAGTCACTGAGGTAAGCAATTAAAAATGGAATATCGAAAATTAGGTCAGCAGTTGTCCCTTTTTGGCGAAGTTCACCATTAACATAGGTATATAAAGCTAGGTTGTGAGGGTCTTTAACTGCGCTTTTATCGACGATCCAAGGACCAATTGGTGTTAAGGTATCGCGGCTTTTAACACGTAAATTTGGACGATAATAGTTTTCAAGATAGTCGCGGATCGCATAGTCATTACACACGGTGTAACCTGCGACATAATCCATCGCGTCTTCTTTCGATACTTTATGGGCAGCTTTACCAATTACGACCACTAATTCAGACTCATAATGCATATATTCAACATTATCTGGACGGACTGAGACTTGGCGGTGGCCCGTTAAGCTATTTTCAGCTTTAATAAAAATTAGCGGCTCTTCAGGTGGCTTAAACTCTAATTCTGTTGCGTGATCCGCATAATTCAAGCCTAGGGCAAATAAAGTCCCTTGTGCAGGAGGTAACCACACGATATCGGAAGAATCACCAGCAATAACATCCCCGTTTGGTAAGGTTATTTCTTCGTTGTCGCCAACAGTGACGGAATATTCAGTGCCTTTAAACAGAACTTTTGCGCGTTTAGTGATAGTAGACATTATTTTCCTCCTGCTGCCACAACGGTGTTTTTCAGGCTAGGGAAGCCTTCTGCTAGGATGACCACTTCGTCACCCGGTTTGATAGTGACACGTTGTTGTGGCGTGCCTATTAGGATCACGTCCCCTTGTTTTAGGGTGGCAAAGTCGCTTAGTGCTGCCACTAACTCGCTAGCATCGCGGATCAGATCTTTTGTTGACCAACGATCCACTTCCTTACCATTTACTTGAGTGATGATATCGACAGGAGCATTTAGCGAAGTTGTCGCCATTTCACCTATTGGGCAAAAGGTGTCGCGACACTTAGCTTTAATGGCAGGACGATAGAAGGTGTCTTCTGGCAAGCTCACTTCGTTTGCTAGTGCAAACCCTGCAATAAACTGATGTGCATCGGTTTTACTCACTTTACGTGCTTCTTTACCAATGACTAGCGCTAGCGTTGCACCACTTTGAACTTCTTCTCCAATAGGATGGATGATTGGCTCACCTGAGTTAATACGCGTATTACGCGGCTTAATAAACCACACTGGTGTTTTAGGTGGGGTTTTATAAGGGGCTTGCTGGAATGCCTCTAGCCAGTGATTAAGCTGGCTTTGGTGGTTGAGGGCAACGGCAAAAACAGTGCCTTTCATTGACAACTCCTTATGAAAAGAATTTAACTTTCGAGTAATTATTAATATATTAATAAAGTATAATTTTGAAATTAGCAATAGGTTTATGGAAATGTTAATTTTAATTGTGATCGTATTAACATAATCAGATGGCAATGATGCAACCCATTGTTATTGTATGGTTTATTATTTTTGCTATTTTTTATGGTTTACAAATATTTAACTTGTATATTGTTTTTTAAATTATTTACTCATTAATATTTTAGGGTTTTTCTTTGAGATTGTTATTTGACCGTGCTACTCTTGGTAATAAGTAAATTGGTCGTGTAAAAGTCAGTATAGACAGTGTGCGATTGAACAAAATAACGTCCAATACAGCAAAATGGTAGTCACCGTGAAGCACCTAAATTGGATTAAATAACTTTAATTGAGTGGTGAGTTTTAAGCTTATGCATGAATCATTGACAATTGCATTGTTGCAGGCAAGGGAAACCGCAATGGGGTTCTTTCGGCCAATATTGAAGTCGTATAATTTGACTGAACAGCAATGGCGTATCATTCGGGTTTTAGCTGATAAACGTTCAATTGATTTTCATGAATTATCAGTCCAAACCTGTATTCTTCGTCCAAGTTTAACGGGGATCTTAACCCGTATGGAGCGTGAGGGCTTAATTTTCCGCTTAAAACCGTTGAATGACCAACGTAAATTGTATGTCTCTTTGACGCCCGCAGGGCAAGAGCTATATGACAAAGCGCGCCAAGAAGTGGAAGAGGGTTATCAAAAAATAGAGCAGGCCTTTTCTCAGGAAAAAATGCAACGTTTAACCGAGCTATTAGATGAGCTAATTGCATTAGAGAGCCCAGATTATAGTAATATTTCTGCTGATAAGAGAAAGAGCGCCTAAATTTTCGTCATATTTCGAGCTCTAGCTGTGTTGGCTTCTTTCGGCTATTTGGGTCACATACTAATGTATGCTCCCCAAACTATCCTCAATTGCCGCCTTGCTAGAGTTCGAACTATTTAGAAAATTAACTTGTATTCGTTATATTTCGAGCTCTAGCTGTGTTGGCTTCTTTCGGCTATTTGGGTCACATACTGATATATTCTCCCCAAACTATCCTCAATTGCCACCTTGCTAGAGTTCGAACTAGTTAGAAAATTAATTTGTATTCGTTATATTTCGAGCTCTAGCTGTGTTGGCTTCTTTCGGCTATTTGGGTCACATACTGATATATTCTCCCCAAACTATCCTCAATTGCCGCCTTGCTAGAGTTCGAACTAGTTAGAAAATTAACTTGTATTCGTTATATTTCGAGCTTTAGCTGTGTTGGCTTCTTTCGGCTATTTGGGTCACATACTGATATATTCTCCCTAAACTATTCTCAATTGCCACCTTGCTAGAGTTCGAACTAGTTAGAAAATTAATTTGTATTCGTTATATTTTGAGCTCTAGCTGTGTTGGCTTCTTTCGGCTATTTGGGTCACATACTGATATATTCTCCCCAAACTATCCTCAATTGCCGCCTTGCTAGAGTTCGAACTATTTAGAAAATTAACCTGTATTCGTTATATTTCGAGCTCTAGCTGTGTTGGCTTCTTTCGGCTATTTGGGTCACATACTAATGTATGCTCCCCAAACTATCCTCAATTGTCCCCTTCCTGCAATTTGAATTATTTAGATACTTAAATGATTCACTTTCCCTGTAGATTCACTGAAGTCGAACTTCACTGATACTTATTAGATAGGTAGTCAATTCCTCACTGTCATGTTCTTTTTTGCAATTGTGAAATTACCTCGATGGCTCTACTTACTAGTGCCAAACTCATCAGTAAAATCACTATCAATAAAATCAATCGATTGATTGTCAGCATATAACAATAATTTTTACCATTAACTTTAAGACTGCCTTACTCAGTAATATTGGAAATCAGATTAATGCTGAGGGTGCTCGACTTATTGGCGACAATGGGGAGATTCTAGGCCATACAGGAAAACTATTAAGTCACTCTGTTGTTTCGGGTGTAAGTGCTGAAATTGCTGGTGGAGATGCGAAAGGTGCAGTTGTTGGTGCACTAGCAGCAGAGTTGGCTGCAATAACATTAAACAGTAAATTGTTTGAGCCAAAATATATCAATGAGCAAGAAAGACAAATCGCATTACTACAAGATGCTATTAAGGGGAATGATGCCAAAACTCAATTCACTAAAGTATTAGGTGGATTTGCAGGGGCATTAATTACCCATAAGCCAGAAGGGGCTTTTTCTGCCGCTAATTCTGCTGAGCTGGTTTATACGTACAATTATACAGAGCATCAACTACAGCAAATAATTATAGAGAACAATCTGGATATGATGGCAGCAGCTAAAGGAGATAAAGCTGCCGCACAAAGAGTTGCTGCAAGAGAACAAGCAGCTGGAGTAGTGGGTTTAGTTGCCGTCGGCGGGGTTGTCATCATACTCGGAGGTGAAATAGTTGTTGCCGCGACTCCACAAATTGCGGAAGGGTTAAAATTAAGTTTTGCTGGATGTAAAGCTAGCGTCAGTTTCTGCGCGACTAAGCTAGGCTTGGTAGCAGCCGATATAGCAGCACCTGAAGCTGCTATATCGACAACCGCAATTGGAGGAGCGGGCTATAAAGTCGTAGTGAATTCTGAAGAGGCACTTAAATCATTAAAAAATATAATACCAACCACCTCAAAAGAGCTATTGACTTCAGGTAAGCTTAATATCTCGAAATTAATCCCCATCATAGAAAAAGAGCAGTTGCACGCCTCTGCGACTAACAAACTGATCGCAGAGATTAATAGACTCCCGTCTAAGACTCAGGCTGCAAATACAGCCACCATGATAGGTGCGTATGATCCTGTGACGGGGAAGATAGCTATTGGATATAGCGATGGTAAAATTTCAGCTGAAATGCTGAATAAGGACACTGTAATTTATGTTGAGAACCAACTCGGTGTTAAAATAGGTGAATATACAACATTTTGTAAAAATACAGTTGGCTCTTGTGCTGAGGTATCAGCCGCGGACTCGTTGATTCGTCAAGGAGTTAAGCCAGAAAATATCCGATTTACCCAAGCGATCAGGCCAAGAGAGGTTTGGGGAAAAGATACAATTCCGCTAAAAGCAATAAAAGAAACATGTGATAATTGCTTAGTTACATGGCCAACAGGAGTAGATAAATGAGTATGTTAGATATTAATTGGAAACCTAGCTTTGGTTCGGTTTTTACTTGGTTTGCCATAGATAAAAATGGAAAAATCGCAGTCATGATTAATAATGGTTTTGGTGATTTACCTAAATCGTTACTGGCGATTAGTAATGTTACAGAACTATTGAATAATTTAAATGAATTTATGTGGGAAGAATCAGCAACTTTTGTAAACTATCCCCTTGATAAAGGTGGCTTAGCTATTTTAGATTTATATTCATCATGTCTTTATCGACATCTATCTTCGAAAAAAGAAGTTGAAGAGTGTATAGAAAGCGAGTTAATGACTTCGGGGCATTACAGTGATACTAATCTGTCAGTCAATAAAGGCTTTTTTATTTATCAAGCTATAGAAGGCAATAACCCTGGAGATGATTACCCTGTCGGCTATGATGGTGAAACTAAGATGGGAGATTATTTCCGTTATTTGATGCCGACTATTTATGCTTCAGTTGAAGACTTTCCCAAAGAGTTGCGCCATGGAATTGCGGTATCTGATACCATTGATTTCACTGTAGACCAGTTATTCGATAACGACAAAATTAGTGAATATTTTCCTCGTATGTACCATGATTAAAGTTAGGAAAGTATTATAAATAACCGCCATCTTTACGTAAAGATGGCGGTTACTGCGGTATAAACTTTAGTCTCTAATGACTAAGTTCTTTTTTAGGGCTACTTACCCAATAAGTGTAAAAAGTGAATATGTTTTTCATATTGGTCAAGAATATCGTGAATGATTTGTTCTTTAGCCCAACCCATCACATCATAATCTTGCCCACCTTCTTTTAGATGGATTTCAGCACGGTAGTAACGTTGTTCTTCATTTTTCTCTTCATCAATTTCATCCCCCATACCTGCTAAGGCAAAAGAAGGTTGAATATAGTAACGAAGGCGAACTTCATATAAAAAGTTCATATCATTACCTAAATCCACTTCAAACCCGATCCGGTCATCTCTGTCGGTGTGGATATGGCAAACCGTCCCTTGCTTCTCGAGTTCCTCTGATACCATTTCCATTGAAGGTTTCACGGATTCCTCGATAAAACGCTTAACATGTGAACGCTTAGGGAAATAAACGATATTACGTAAGCGACGCTGCCACGGTATAGGATTACGGCTTGCTGTAGGAGCGATCGTTGCGAGCTGTTGGCTATCGCGTTTGTAGGCATCGACACGCAATGCTTTAAACAAACCATAAATAGAGACTAACAAGACCATAGCAAATGGTAATGCACTCGCAATCGTCAGCGTTTGCAAGGCTTGTAAACCACCAGCGAGTAGCATAGTGATAGCAACAATACCCATCAGGGCTGCCCAGAAGATACGCTGCCAAATAGGGGTATTTGAATCACCACCTGAGGCAAGGGTATCAACAACCATTGCACCTGAGTCCGCCGAAGTCACAAAGAACACAATGACCATCAGCATGGCGCAAAATGACAATACAGTAGAAAAAGGAAAGTAAGTTAAAAATTCAAATAAGGCGAGAGAAACATCAGATTGTACGGTTTCCGCTAACTTAGTAGCTCCCTGATTTTTAATTAAATCAATAGCAGTATTACCAAAGAACGTCATCCACATTAAAGTGAAACCGGCAGGAACAAACAGTACTCCAGTAACAAATTCACGGATAGTACGCCCACGAGAAATACGAGCGATAAACATCCCTACAAATGGAGACCATGATAACCACCAACCCCAATACAAGAGAGTCCATCCCCCTAACCAACTACTTGATTTGGGTTCATAAGCGTAAAGATTAAAGGTTTTAGTGACGATCTCTGATAGGTAGCCACCTGTGTTCTCAACAAACGATTTCAACAGTAATACTGTTGGGCCTAAAATAAGAACAAGGAGCAACAATAGGAAGGCTAAACCAAGGTTGAGTTCAGATAAAATACGGATACCTTTATCTAACCCTGAGACCACCGAGATAGTCGCTAAGCCTGTAAAAGCAATAATTAACCCAACTTGCACCATTTCATTAACGGGCAGACCAAATAAGTGGTTCATCCCCGCATTGACTTGTAAAACACCAAAACCGAGCGATGTGGCGACACCAAATACGGTACCAACAACCGCAAAAACATCGACAGCGTGACCAATTGGGCCATAAATACGCTCGCCAATAATAGGATAAAGAGCGGAGCGTAAAGTAAGAGGAAGCCCATGGCGATAGCTAAAAAAGGCTAAAATTAATGCAACTATGGCGTAAATCGCCCAAGCGTGTAACCCCCAATGGAAAAAGGTTAATCGCATGGCATCTTTAGCGGCTTCAACGGTTTGGGGATCACCAATAGGTGGGTTCAGATAATGCATTACTGGTTCAGCAACACCAAAGAACATCAAACCAATACCCATACCAGCGGAAAATAGCATGGCAAACCATGAAACATAGCTAAAATTTGGCTGTGCGTGATCCGGTCCTAATTTTATTTGCCCATAACGAGAGAGTCCCAGATAAGTCACACTCAATAGAACAATCGCAACAGCAAGGATATAGAACCAGCTGGCGTTATTAAATAAATTTTGTTGAAGATGACTTAGATGAGATTCTGCAACTTGGGGCATTAAGGCAGCAAAGCCAACAATGACCAAAATAACAATTGCGGAGCTATAAAATACTGGGGGACTAATTTTGGAGCGAACTTTTTTAGAATCATCATTTATTTGACTCATAACAACCTTCTTTTGTTTTATTTTATTTTTGGCATACCAATAGAGACAAAGTATGCAACCTGCTGTCCTTCTTAATGAAACAATGGATAATTGTGAAAGGTTTCCTAAGGAAACAAAGTAGAAAGAACAATAAATACATCGTGTTAATAGCAGTAAAAACGGCTAAAAGTAGTGATTAATTTTGAGCCTTGAACCCTCTTTAGTGTAAAAAATCAGGCGGACATACTGCCACGATATGGATAAATGATCAACAACAGCGGGAAATAAAATAAGGATGTAATAAAAATATCATGTTAATTATCATATTATTAATAAGTTATAATGTAATATTTACATTCTTTATGGAGAAGTTAATCGAAATAGATAAAACAAGCGGTTTTTTACGTAAAAACGATAAGTTAGCAGTGAGATTAACAGAATTATCGTAGCTGGCTGTCTTTACTTCCACGGCGGTTATAGCCGCTATACGCAGCGTTTTTTTTATCCAATTCATTTTGGCAGCTGATACACAACCTGACCCCTGGTAAGGCTAAACGACGGGCTTCAGGAATGGTTTCGCCGCACTCTTCACAAATCTCAGCACTTTCACCTGAATGTAACTGGCTACGAGCTTTGGTGATTGCGTCATCTAATGTTGCATCAATTTGTTCTTGAACGGCATTTTCATTTGCCCAGCCATTCGCCATAAGAAACCTCGGTTTGTTTAATTATTGACCTAATATTAATATAGAGGCGAGAAAATTAAATTCAAGGTCAATTATTGTTCTAAAGAGCGAGTCATATAGATGTGGTCCATTCCGTCTTCATCGTACATTTCCCCCTCTGTTTGGTACTTTAAAGAGTGATAAAACTCGATGGCAGTATGTTGTGCAGAAAGGCCTATTTTTTTGAAATGATGTTGTTGTGCGTAATGCTCAACAAATTTCATGAGTTCGCGGCCTAGCCCTTTTCCTCTATGCTGTTTTTGTACCGCAACACGGCCCACTTTGACTAACCCGGTCTCTTCAAACAGAATGCAACGTAACACTGCTGCTGGGTGTTGATTAAGGTACAAAACGACATGCAAGGCAGTATCATCATATTCATCAACATCGATGTCAGCAGGGAAGCCTTGTTCGTGGGTAAAGACTTGTTGGCGTAGGTCAAATGCATCTTCCACGAGTTTGGGGATTGCATGTCCAAGGCTATATTTAATTTGCATGAAAAATCCTGATATCGACGTTATAAAAGAAACCCCACTATATAACGAGATAACCATTAAGTAAGGAAGGTTTTAGTACTTTTATTGTTACGAAAAATAAAAGATGGGAAATGCAGGCATTTAAGCCTGCATTTAAGGTTGCAGATAAGGTGAGAGTATAGGCGTTTGATTTATTGATTAATCAAAGCTTATTCCTGTTTTTAGCGTTACTAAAACTTATTTCTCATCTGTTTTAGCATCGTTTTCGGCTTTGAGTGACTCCGTTTTTTCTTTCACATCGGTGGCCATTTCATCCGCTTTATTGATAGCATCTGTTTTGACTTCTTGGCCAAACTCAGCCGTGTTTTGCTTTAATTCCTCGGTCTTATTTTTTACATCTTCAGAGAGTTCATTTGCTTTTTGCTGACCATCTTCTTTTAGCTGTTGTGCTTTTTCTTCAGCTTGCTTAACCGTATCATTCCCTTTGGATGCGTCATCACAGCCTGCTATGGCCGTCATAATGCCAGCAAAAAATAGTGAGGCGATAACTTTCGTATTCATAAACATATCCTTAGTATTAAAGGGGTGATTGAAATCATGCAAATGCATTAATCATAATGCTCATATTTAAATATAGTTGAAAGTAAAATTGTTATAAAACAAATTAATGATTTTTTGAAAGGTTAATATAAATTAGGGTAGATAAAGAGACTTGATGGCCGACTTGGTTGAAAGGCAAATAAAATATTTTAATGGTTAAGTCGGTCATGTAGACATATAAGTAAGCAAACCAGCTAAAATGATGAATAGCTGTCGGTTTACAAACGATAAAAATATATTTTTAATTGAGATAATAGAGGGATAGCAATATGACGTACTATTATTCGTTTATCATTTTGAAGTTTATTATTGGTTTCGCTATTGTTATCACACATATGAATTTATCAGGAAAGACTCAGCTTTCCCAGATGACACCAATTGATTTTATTGGCAATTTTGTGCTTGGGGGAATAATTGGTGGGGTCATTTACAGTGATACTATCCCTCTTTATCAGTATATTACTATTTTAATAATTGGTGTTTTATTTATTAGCTCTTTGAATTTTCTAACAAAAAAGTTTAATTTTTTTCGTAATGTTGCAATTGGTAATCCCATACCAATCATCAAAAAAGGGCAGTTCATTATGGAAAATATCTTAAAAAAAGGAAATAAAATCGACATTATTAATATTTCTTCACGGATACACGCCCAAGGTATTCACTCATTTCAAGAAATTTATTATGCACAAATAGAGCCTGATGGGCAGCTAACGGTTATTTGTGATGAAAAAAATATGCCTTCGGTGATCTTGATGAAAGATGGCATCGTTAGAAATAGCGAGTTAGATTCTATTGAAAGGGATGAAGAATGGCTAATGCAGCAAATTGAATTACAAGGAATTGCTTCTGTCGATGATATTTTCTTAGCTGAATTTTGGCGCGGAGAAGTTAGTTTTATTTTACGAGATGGTAAGATAAACCGTAAAAATAGCCATGAATTAAAAATTATTGCATAAAGCAAGTAAGTAGATGAAGCAAACCTCATCTACTTACCCTCATATTATTTCTTCAAATCATCATAAAGCATCAGTGATGATTTATTTTCAGGGTCGCCTATATAACGGGGTTGCGGTTTAAACTCATTGTTAAATAAGCTTTTTTGAGATTCAAACCCAGTATAATTTAACCCAGCTAAGTCAGACCATGCATAGATAAAATCCATAGTACTAAATGGGCGAGTTGTTTTATCATTTAAATCAAATTGATGGGTATTCAACCACTCAGGGGACTGCCAAACAAGGAAAGGAACATTGTAAATGACTTTACTTGGTTTGCCTTCACTACGCCCTAGCATTTTGTGTGGCGGTGTATCGTAGACATCTTCACCGTGGTCGGAGAAAAAGACTAAAAAGCCATTTTCTTTTGAAGAATCAAAGTCTTTAATTAATGTTGAAACAACATAATCATTATAATGTTGTGCATTATCATAAGCGTTATAATCGTTTACTTCATCTTCATTAAGGTTTTTGGGGACAACATCGTCTTTCCCTTTAAATATGGCTTTTTCTTCCGGATAGCGGAATTCATAGCGCATATGCGTCCCTAATAGGTGTACAACAATGAATTTTTTCTCAGCAGGGTCAGCGAGCGCTTCTTTAAACGGAGCAAAGACCACGTCATCGTATATACGCGAGCTTTGTGCCATATCATTATTGAGGTAATACTGTTTATCCGTTTGGCGAGAGAACGCTGTAAGTAACGTATTACGCTCGGTCATCGTTTGCTGATTGGTGATCCAGAACGTTTTAAAACCTGCTTGTTTCATCATGTTCATAATGGAGGGGCGGGAATTAAATAGCTCCGGTTCTGTTTGAGTTGCAAAGGTGAGAATTTGTTGTAATGCTTCAATGGTGTAAGGACGCGATGTCACGACATCATTAAATACTGACAAATTTGTTGGGTAATCCCTAGCGAGCTCATCTAATTCAGGCGTTGTTGGGCGTGTGTAGCCGTATAAACTCATTCTATCACGGCTGGTGGATTCACCGATAACCAACACAAATGTCCGAGGAGTGTTACCATTCGCATCGACGAAGTTTTCTAATGGTGGGATCTTGCTATTATCGCGAATGAGCTCTTCCATATTCGCAAGTTGGTTCTTATATAATAAGTAACCACTCACAAACTGCCATGGAGCTGCGTATGCCAGTTTACTATTCACATAAGAGGCGACATTGGCTATTGGGCGGTCTTGCTTAATTCCTTTATTATAATAAGGGATACCAAACAGAATAATTAAAATCAGTAATGAGATACCGATTCGCCCTGATTTTGGAAGTGTAACTGGTTTTAGGCGTGTCCAAAGAAAAATAGCAACGACAGTATAAGCCAGTATTACACCAACCACTTTGAAACTAAAATATTGTTTAAGAAACTCCCCAGCTTCATTGGTGTTGGTTTCAAACATCACAAACATAACACTTTGTGATATTTGGTGCCCATAAACAACAAAATAGGCGAGAGCAACCACAGAAGATAGCCACAGGACGATACCTATCAGCCCTGCAACCAGCTTAATTTTTTTTGGAAAAAGTAAGGCGGGGATTAGCCAAAGGGAGCTGTAAAGTAATGAGTCCCTTAAGCCGATAGAGTTGCTTTGCCCAGTAACAAGCACATATAGCTGTAATAATGACGAAAAATACCAAAAGTAGATTAATAGCCAGAACAAAGAGATCCAGCTAAACCTTGCAGAGCGTGTAGTGTTAACCATAGTTTTGTAAACTCTTGTTTTCTATTATCGTTAAGTCACATTGAAAAATAATTGGGAAATCGGTGTTTAGATAAAAAGGTGTAAATTAAGTTCAAAAATATGTTATCTATCAATAAGGATTTCTTAATTTTTCTTTGTTTTTTTCATGTTAGCAAATAGCCAAATAAGGTGACATTCAATTATAGACGATGTTTTATAGGTTATTATAGAAATACTATGATGACGTATAATTATGTGTTATCGCATTTAGCGAATTGATATTATCCTTTGATATATTTATGGTATATCAAAAATTTGCAAATTTTATCAATAAAGGGTGAGAGCAACTCATGTTAGACAACTCATTTGTGGCTTTTCTGAAATCATCCTTATCAATCAGGGTATTACTTTCTTTACTGATTATTATTGATGGTGCAATGATTTTAAAACCTGTTTTAAGCGCTTATACAGACTACATTGATTGGCGTGAATCAGGGCTAACACAGTGGTTAAAATCATTAGGCTTTATGAAATTACTGGATATCCCGCGTTTCCTATTGGGGATTTCATTGATTTTCCTTTCGTTATTTATGGTCAATGGTGCGCGGATCGCCTGGGTGTTTTCGTTGTTTTTACTCGGGATCATTTCATTTGTTGATCTAAAATTAGTGCAAGAAAATATTCACCAAGGCTATTTCTCCCTCGCTTTGTTAGTGGCACTTTGCGTATTTTGGAAGCTATATCATCACCATAGCTTAACCAGTGCAGGGTTCGTGGCCATTACCTGTATTATTGCATTATTGCTCTATTCAATTTTTGGTACTTTGTATATTGGTGATGAATTTTTACCTGTCGTTAAAGATGGCACGACCGCTTTTTATTTTGCTTTGGTTTGTATGACAACAGTCGGTTTCGGCGACATTGTCCCAGTCACCGTGGATGCACGGATATTTACAGTGACAGTCATTCTTTTAGGGATCACGATTTTTACCACTTCAGTGGTTTATATCGTTGGGGTATTAGCGAAAGGCACAAAAGAAATTGTGCGTAAGAGGTTTTCTTATATGAAAAATCATTATGTGGTGATTGGCAGTACCCCAATGGCTGTGAATGTTTACCAAAGCCTGAAAAAACGTGAATTACCTGTTGCAGTTATTTGCCAAGAAAACCATCGAAGTCACTATCCAGAAAAAGATAACATTGTAACTGGGGACCCAACGAGTAGTGAATTACTCGCTGCAGCCAATGTAAAGCATGCTAAGTGTGTGCTGATTATGACAGACAGTGATTCACTCAGTACATTTGCTTTATTGGGCGTGAAAGAGTTAGCAGGGAGTGATAACCCAGTTAAAACTGTGGTTTTGATCAACCAAGAAAACAATATGGATAAAGTTCGTTTATTGAAGCCGGATATGCTGTTTTCATTATCGACTCTAGGCTCTGAAGTTTTGATGCAAGTGCTTTGCGGTGACGCAATATCCAATGACTCGATTAGTGATATGCTGTTGAATAAAGTTGCAAAAAGCTAACCTCTAAATCAAAACAGGAATTCTGCTTCATGCTAAGTGCTCAACAGGTGAGTTGCCATCGGCAAAATAGAGTGTTATTTCACCAGCTAGATTTTACGGTGCAGCCCAGTGAAATTTTACAGGTCGAAGGGCCAAATGGGGCGGGGAAAACCACCCTTTTACGCATGGTGGCTGGGCTATTAAAACCTGATGAGGGGGCTATTTGTTGGAATAATCAGCCGATTGATAAACTTAAAGAGGAGTTTACCCGTCACCTACTTTATTTAGGGCATAAACCGGCAGTTAAATCCTTATTGACCCCTTACGAAAACCTAAAGTTTTATCATCAAATGCATCATAAAGGGGATGCTGGAGAGCAGATTTGGTCTGCTTTAGAGGAAGTTTCTTTAATTGGTTATGAAGATATCCCTGTTAGCCAACTGTCAGCAGGGCAACAGCGCCGAGTGAACTTAGCTAGGTTATGGCTAAGTGATGCACTATTATGGGTATTAGATGAGCCGTTTACTGCGATTGATGTAGCTGGTGTGGAACGCTTAACAGAGCGTTTTCATCAACATGCAAAACAGGGGGGCATCATTTTATTTACCTCTCATCAAGCCATGTCGGGGCAATTTGGGTCACTAAAACTGACTGGTGGGGTTGAATCATGTTTTGGTTATTAATTAATAGAGAACTCAAAATTGCATTTCGTGGTTTTTCTGAACTGATGAACCCGTTGTGGTTTTTCTTAATTGTTATCACATTATTTCCGCTAAGTATCGGGCCTGAGCCCCAGTTATTAGCGCGTATCTCCGTAGGGGTGTTTTGGGTGGCTGCAATTTTATCGTCACTCTTATCATTAGAACGCTTATTCAAAGACGACTATCTTGATGGTTCCCTTGAACAGTTGTTACTCGCACCACACCCCTTATTTATTAGCGTATTCGCTAAAGTTATCGCCCATTGGTTAGTGACTGGTCTGCCGTTGATCCTGTTATCTCCCATTGCCGCATTAATGCTGTCTTTCAGTGCTGATACACTTTTAGTGCTTGTGGGGACGTTACTATTAGGGACACCAGTGCTGAGTTTTATTGGGGCGATTGGGGCCGCATTAACGGTTTCATTGAAGAAGGGCGGTGTTTTAGTGAGCCTGCTAGTTCTTCCTTTATATATCCCAGTACTTATTTATGCGACAGGGACGATGGAAGCCCATAGTTTTAAAATGCCATTAGATGGCTATTTTGCTATTTTAGCGGCTTTATTCGCTGCGAGTATCACTTTTTCCCCTTTAGCGATTGCTGCGGCATTAAAAATCAATATCAGTAATAGCTAACTGGTTTATCTCATCTATATTCATCAAAAAGCCCTCTGAAACCTTCGTCTTTTTAGTTCGAGGGGAGAAAAGAGGGTTTTAAAAACTCGAATAAGTTTTTTCCTCCTTCCTGATAAAAAAGTGTAACAAACTATTTTAAATGTAATTAATTAGATTCTCTTTACCCTCTAATTGAGTGTACCTTGCAACTATTTGATTCTAATTTACTTAAATTTTCATTCTAAGTGCATTTACTTGGGGTTAACTAAGCCGAAAATTTATATTGAGTACAACTATCATGGATATTGTATTTGCTATCCATTTGATAAATTTATCTTTGTAAGAAAATTCTGTATTTACATTTTAATTAAATAATTAACATTAAATAATAAACATTAGGATTGTCATTTAAACAAAAAAATGTAAAGTTACGTATATTGACTTAACTTAAATGTAAATAATTAAAAAAAGCTAATGATTAATGTACGTACCTTACTACTCGGAACTCTTTTTTCTACCTTTTGTTTTCCTGTTTTAGCAAAAGAACAGTTATTGAAGCCGGATAACACCGATAACTTATTCAATCGCCAAACGCATCAACAACAAACTTTACAACAACAGTTTGATGCGAAATCCCCTGATGTAAATTTATCCGCGGCTATAGCAAAAACACGGTTAAAATTTCCGCAAGAGAATCCCTGTTTCTTAATTGAACGAGTTGCTGTCAGTGGGCAAGAGGCATTTCCCCATTGGGTGCCTATTGAAAGGCTAGCGAATCAGGCAGTGGGTCACTGTATTGGTATTGATGGCATTAATTTATTAGTGACAGATGTCCAAAATAGATTAATTAGCCATGGCTGGATCACCAGTCGCGTATTGGTTCCCGAACAAGATTTATCGACTGGCGTTCTCCAGTTGGTTGTGATGCCCGGAAAAGTGCAAAAAGTCATATTTACGGATGACTCATCACAATACAGTACGCTGTATACCGCGATGCCAGCGCATTCAGGTAATTTATTAGATTTGCGTGATATCGAGCAAGGTTTAGAAAATCTACAACGTTTACCTACTGTGCAAGCCTCAATGGAAATGGTGCCGGGGGATGGCCCAGGGGAAACCCAAATCGTAATTAATCGGCAGCAGTCACGCTATTGGCATGCAGGTGCGTGGGTGGACAATACAGGCTCAAAAAGTACCGGTAAAAACCAAGCAGGGGTGATGTTGGCACTGGATAACCCGACTTCGCTTAGTGACCTTTTCTACATTACGGCAACGCGGGATTTAAGTTTTCCAGCGATAAAGATACTGCCAACTACAGCGCTCATTATTCGGTACCCTTTGGGTATTGGCAATTTGCCACTACCGCAAGTGATTATGAATACACCCAAACCATCGCTGGTGCAAACAGTGATATTGAATATCGCGGTAAAAGCAAAAGCCTGAACCTGCAACTGAGTAATGTGCTGTACCGTGATGCGACGGCTAAAACGACCGCCACCTATGATGTGAATTTGCGTGAAACCCGTAACTTTGTACAAAACACCGAAATTGAAAACCAAAAGCGCCGCACTACCGCATGGAAATTGGGCTTAAATCACCGCCAATATGTGGGGCAATCAACTATTAATTTAGGGGCGAGTTATCAACACGGTACGCGTTGGTTTGGTGCGATGCCTGCTTTTGAAGAGTTTCGCAGTAAAGACTCCCAAGATTATGCGACGGCACTGGCCATTATTATGCAGTTTTCAGCCTCAGCGAGCGTGCCTTTCAGCGTAGCTGACCAAACCTTGCGTTTTGATACGCAATATTTACGCCAACGGAGTGACCGGCCGCTGACCCCCCAAGACCAGTTCAGTATTGGTAACCGTTGGACAGTCCGTGGGTTTGATGGCGAACGTACTCTCAGTGCGGATGAAGGCTGGACGCTACGTAACACATTATCATGGGCATTACCTGTCCCCGCTCAAGAGCTATATGTGGGCGTCGATTATGGCAAAATTAGCGGGCGTGGAACTGACATTAATTTAGGTACACACCTTGCAGGCGGCGCGATTGGCCTACGTGGTGCAATCAACCCTGCCAACTTAAGCTATGACCTTTCAATTGGCACCCCATTCTCTAAACCCGATGGTTTTAAAACAGACCCTGCTACATTTGCGTTTTCGGTTAACTGGAATTATTAAGGACTCTCAGGATGAACAAGTTATTTTATCGCTTAATTTTTAATACTGCCCGCCAAATGGTGATGGTGGTGGCGGATATTACGCGCAGTCATCGTGCGGGCCCTGCCTGTTCAAGTGAAAACCGTGTTGAGAAAACCGCAAATAGCCGCGTACGTTGGTCAATCAAGCCGATTGTCACTTCCCTATGGCTAACATTGGGAATGGTGAGCTTTAGCGCTTCTTCGTCAACGATTGTTGCGGATGGTAAAGCGCCGGGTAACCAGCAACCCACTGTCGTGAATACACAAAATGGTTTGCCACAAGTCAACATTCAAGCGCCAAATCGCGATGGTGTATCTCGTAACCAATACAGCCAATTCGATGTTGATCATAAAGGGGCGATCCTCAACAACAGTAGTACCAACGTCAATACGCAACTCGGTGGCATGATCCAAGGCAATGATTGGCTCGCCAAAGGGGAAGCTAAGATCATCCTTAATGAGGTGAATAGCCGCGACCCTAGCCAGCTCAATGGCTTTATTGAAGTTGCAGGGAAAAAAGCCGATGTGATCATCGCCAACCCAGCAGGGATCACCTGTAATGGTTGTGGTTTTATTAATGCGGACAAGGCGTTACTTTCTGCCGGTAAAACATTGATTGAAAATGGCAAAATTAAGGGCTTTGACGTTGATAAAGGCAGTATCAATATTGTCGGTAAAGGCTATAACGGCAATGGGACTAACTACACAGCGTTGATCGCTCGCTCAGTGAATATTAATGCCAAATTACATGCGAAAGATTTAGCGATTACGACAGGAAAAAATACTGTTGCGGCGGATGGGAAAACCATTCTTAAAACGGATAACTCCTCTATTGATGATAAGCCTGAATTTGCTCTAGATGTGGCTGCATTAGGGGGGATGTATGCCAATACCATCAAAATGCGTGGTACAGAACATGGTGTTGGGGTACGAAATGCAGGGCATATTGGTGCAGAAGCCGGGGATA
Source organism: Providencia sp. 2024EL-00732 (assembly GCF_044006275.1). Taxonomy (NCBI): domain Bacteria; kingdom Pseudomonadati; phylum Pseudomonadota; class Gammaproteobacteria; order Enterobacterales; family Morganellaceae; genus Providencia; species Providencia sp. 2024EL-00732. Next base: position 93,939 of record NZ_JBIPDG010000007.1, read on the forward strand.
TTACACTTTCTGCTGATGGTAAAGTGGGTAACTCTGGGGTGATCACCGCCAGTCACAATATTGCAATAAATAGCCAGAAAGCTATCAATAACACAGGCACCGTACTGGCGCAAAATGATATCCAACTTAAGGCGAAACAGGTAATAACCAACACCGATAAAGGCCAAATCGTCGCAGGGCGCGATGCAACGCTAAGTGCTGAGCAAATCAATAGTGACCGTACCGCATTATTAGCCGCGGGGGTCGATAGTAAAGGTAAGCTTACATCAGCGGGTTCATTAACGGTTAAAGGCGAGAAAGAAATAGCATTACAAGGGGATATTGTTGCTAAAGACTCATTAACAGTAACAGGCAGCGGAGTAGATCTATCCCATTCCAATACCCAAGCCAAAAATATCGCGCTGACGTCTACCGCAACGGATATTCGCACCCAAGAAGCGCATTTACTGGCAACGAACAACGCGACATTGACTGCTAAACGCGGCATTGATAACCAAAAAGGGGAGATTGTTGCTCACCAACTCACTTTATCTGCTCCCGAGTTTATCGACAACCAACAGGGTAAGCTCGTTCAAAAAGGAAATTCAAAAAATACCTTACACACTAAGGTATTAGGTAATCAACAAGGTGAGGTCAATCTAGCGGGAGAGACTTCCGTTATCACGCAACAGCTGAATAACCAATCGGGTCAGTTATTAAGCCGTGATGGCAAAATGGATATTCAAAGCCAAAGCCTGAACAACCAGCAAGGCACGTTGTTAGCCTCTGGTAAGCAAGGGCTAACTATCAAAGCGGATTCACTAGATGGGCAAAAAGGGGAGATCCTCACCAATGGTGCATTGAATTTAACCGCACAATCAGTGAATTTAAATAACGCCACCACCCAAGCAGAGCAAATCACGTTACAAGCGAATACATTATCTCACCGTCAAGGCAATATGTTGCAGACGGGGAGTAAAGCCATGGGGCTTAATGTGACTAATGAGCTTGATAATTACCAAGGAAGTATCACATCCAAAGGTGATTTACGCTTACAGGCAGAAAAAGTCGACAATACAGACGGTAAATTACTAACGGGGGCGAACCATCGCTTAGATGTTACGTCTGCAAAGGTGTTTGATAACACCCGTGGTGTTGTCCAAACCGATAAGTATTTGATGATCAAAGCGGATAAACTGATTAACCAACAAGGTAAAATCAGCAGTTTATCGGGTGCAGCTTTATTGACAGCAAATAGTTTAGACGGTGCACAAGGCACTATTTTTGCGAAAAACACATTAGGCATCGAAAGCGCTGATATCAACTTAAACCAAGGTTTAACCCAAGCGGATCAAATTTCTATTTTAGCCAATAACTTCATCCATCAGAGCGCAACCTTATTGCAAACAGGGGAAGGAAAAACCAAGCTGCATATTCAAAATCAATTTGATAACCAGAAAGGGGAAATCTCCAGTAATGGTCAAGTTGATATTGTGGCAAACGAGTTGAATAACCAAGAGGGGAAAATCATTGCCGCCAAACAGGGGCAATTGACACTGAGTATTCAACAGGCGCTGAATAATACGCAAGGAATATTATTAGGTAATCAGGGGGTTCAGCTCGCAGTAGAGCATTTAATTAACCAATCGGGCAAAGTTATTGCCAGTTTTGGTGATAATCATCTGGCGTTAAAACAACTGGATGGTGAGAAAGGGGAAATCCTTTCGAAAGGTAAACTCGCCTTAACAGGAGATAACCTGAACCTCAATGATGCAGTGACACAAGCCGATAATATCCAAATTGATGGGCAAAGCCTTTCCCATCAACGTGGCCAAATGCTACAAACAGGTAGTGAAAAAGGGGAAATTAAACTAGCTCAACACCTTGATAACCAATCAGGAAATATTAGTAGCCAAGGCACATTAAGCTTGGATGTGGCTAAGCTTTCTAACCAGCAAGGTGTGGTAGTGGCATCAAAAGTAGGGGCTTTGATCTTAAATGCAAAGCAGGGCATAGATAACACCCAAGGGACATTGTTTGCCGAGCAAAATTTTATGCTCAACACGCTCTCGTTCACGAATACCGATGGGAAAGTGATTAGTAAACAAGGCAATATGTCGGTTTCGACTGAAAACCTGCAAGGCCAACGTGGGGAGATGGTTGCACAAGGTGACTTATCACTTAATGGTAAAGACATTGACCTAAGTGCAGCGACTACGCAAGCACAACACATCCAATTGACAGCGAATAATTTAACGCATCAACAAGGGACGATGACCCAACTGGGTGAGCAGCAAGGTACTATTAACCTATCCCAACATCTTGATAATAACACAGGGGATATCAGTGGTAATGGTTCTTGGCTGATCAAAGCCAATACCCTTGATAATCAACAAGGTCACATATTCAGCGCAAAAATGGGTAAGTTAGACTTACAAATTCAGCATGCTCTGGATAACACAGGTGGAACGCTAACAGGCCGCCAAGGCGTGTTTATGGAAGCCCAATCGTTGATCAACCGTACGGGAAAAGTGATCGCCAGTATGGGGAATGTGACATTAAACAGCCAGTCACTGGATGGCGATAAAGGCGAAATACTGGCCGCAAATACGTTGAATATTCAAACGGGTGCTGTTTCACTGAATCAGGCTATCACTCAGGCTGAACAAATCTTAATAACGGCAAATACCCTTGACCACCAAGGTGGGAAATTATTGCAAACTGGCGATACAGCAGGGGAAATTACGTTACAAGGTTATTTGAACAATCAAGCGGGTGAAATAGGGAGTAACGGTAATTTTACTCTACAAGCTGATTCTTTGAATAACAACGATGGGCAAATTATTACCGCGAAGAACGGTGAGCTCACTATTAATTTGCTGAGTGAGTTATTGAACCAACATGGGGCTATTGTTGGTGAAAATAACCTGAATATTAGCGCAGATAGCGTTGATAACCGAGAAGGTAAGCTGGTTGCTCGTCATGGTAATGCAAAACTGAACATTACTAATAATATCAATAACCAAGCTGGGTTAATTGCCGCAGAACGCCTTTTACAGATGCGCAATCAGGCGCTGCAAAACCAGTTGGGCTACTTACAAGCCAATGCTATCAATATTAATACCCATAACCAGCGGTTTGATAATACACAGGGCTCACTGTTAGCTCAGCAAACACTGGTATTAAATAGCGGCCAACTAGACAACCAGCAAGGCTCAATTCAATCAGGCAGTGAGATGCTGATTGATACCCATGGTGAGCAACTGATTAATACCCAAAGCGGTGATGACAAAGGGATTTATGCGCAAGGGGGTTTAACCCTAACTACCGGTGAGCTCAATAATGAGCAGGGCCGTATTGTGGCAAAAAATGCACTGACATTGAACAGCCAAGGGGTTAATAACCAGCAAGGTTTGGTGGGAAGTCAGTCCGAGCTGACAATGAATATCCAACAATTGGATAACAGCGAAGGGGTGATCAAAGGGCAATCCATTAATATTGATACCCAAGGACAGCGTTTAACTAACCTAGCTAAAACAGATGAACAGGGGATTTTTGCTAGCCAAAATTTAGCATTAACCATTGGAGAGTTAATTAACCGCCAAGGGAAAATTCAAGCTAGTCAAATTTCACTCAATAGCCAGAAAAAGCGTGTTGATAATAGCGAAGGTGAAATTCTTGCCGCCAATGATTTAACGGTGAATACGGGAGCGCTGGATAATCAACAAGGCCGACTGCAAGCAGGCCATCAGCTGACTCTGAATTCCCATGGTGAAGTGGTGAATAATAGCTACACGCAAAAAAATGGTGGCATATTAAGTGGTGGAGGCTTATCCATTGACAGTGGCAAGCTTCTTAACCAGCAAGGACAAATTCAAAGTTCGGAAGCGGCATCGCTCACCACCACAGGTATTGAAAACCAGAATGGCCAAATTTTTGCGGGTCAGTCAATGGATATCAATACCCAGCAACAGGTGCTATTAAACCAACAGGGCACATTAGCGAGTAATGGCAAGCTCGAACTGAATACAGGGGATTTAACTAATACCCAAGGTACTGTTCAAGGAAAACTTGGACTTACCGTGAATGCTGAGCAGATTGATAATCAAAAAGGGTTATTACTGAGCCAATCGGCGTTAAACGTGACAGGAAAGAACCTCGATAATACTCAAGGGGTTGTTCAGTCACAGGGAAATGCAACGCTGGATATTCATCAACGGATTGAAAACCAGCAAGGGCAGCTTTTGTCTGGTCAAAACTTGAACGTGAATACGCAACAGCTCAATAATGCGAGTGGTGTTATTCAAGGCCTCAATAATGTTGAATTGGCAGTAAAACAGCAAATTGAAAACCAACAAGGCTGGATCAAGGCTAATGAAAACCTCGATATTTCAGCTCAATCTATTGATAACAAAAATACAGCTAAAACAGGTAAAGGTTTGGAAGGGCAGAATATCACCCTGAAAACCACGACATTAGATAACCAAAGCGGTGCACTCCGTGCAGGGCAAGCCATTGAAGCGAATGTGGCACAAAGCTTGAATAATATTCAAGGGATGCTCTCAGCGGGAACTCAGTTGAATGTAACTGATAATGCCCAAGGTAAAGCCTTAGTATTATCGAACCAACAAGGGGTGATGGTTAGTAATGGCTCAGCCGCTATTTCTGCGGACCAATTAACGGGCGAAGGCAAGGTGATTGCACAAAAAGCATTATCACTGACACTTAACCAGTTATTTGAAAATACAGGGCGCATTCAAGCTGGCGAGAACTTAACCGCGAATTTTGCACAAGGCTTTACCAATAAAGGGTTATTTTCTAGCCTTGGCGAACTGGCGTTAACCACTACGGCCGTTATCAACCAACTTTCCGGCGAGATCAGTGGGCAAAATACCCGAATTAAAGCCAGCGGTCAGGTGCTTAATACTGGGCTTATAGACGGTGTATTAACTCACATTGTTGCGAATTCTTTAGATAATCTAGGCACAGGGCGTATTTACGGAGATTTCTTAGCAATAGCGGTCAATTCCCTCTTGAATGATAAGCAAGGGGATAAAGCGGCCGTTATTGCAGGGCGTAAAGAGGTTAACCTTGCGGTTTCTGAGCTATTAAACCGTGACCATGGTTTGATTTACAGTGACGGTGATTTAGTTATCGGTAAGCAATTAAATGACCAACTACAAGCCACTGGTCATGCCAAAAGTGTGAAAAACCACAGTGCAAATATTGAAGCGTCAGGCAACCTCACACTGAAAACTGATTTACTTGAAAACAAAGATATTCATTTGCAACTGACTGACGATGCAGTGGAGGTCAGTCGTGAGCACTTTGATTGGTATGATGCGGGTAATGGTAACCGTTATAAGTTGCAACCAAGAAATGGTAATCAAACTCGTTATGCGATTAATGAAGATGGCACGCTCAATAAAGAAGTGGGTATTCATTATGAAAAATCCAATCGCTGGCGGATGTTTGAATACGGAAACTGGACAAAATATTTTTATGAATATGATTACGACCGTATTATTTATGAAACACAAGTTATCAAACGCGATGCAGCACTGATCACCAGTGGTAAGCATTTGACGATTGATGGGCAGCAACTGAACAATGAAAATTCACGTGTTGTGGCAGGGCAAAACCTGATCTTAACAGGCTACGAACTAAACAACGAAGAAGCGCAAGGTGTTCGTCGTATTTTTGAGGATGGAAACACGATTTATCGCTATAAAGGCGGTAAAAAATGGAAAACGCGTACTAGCACGTCAAAATACCAAGGGGTTAATAGCGAAGAAGATTTAGCATTACATTTATTAGAAGTCACCGAAAATGCGGGTGGTATCAATAAAACTCAGCTCGATTCAGTGAAAGTGAATAAACTTGACGGGCAAGCGGAGGGGGTTTCTGCTGCAAGCCTACAAGATAACCAAGGTTCAGCTATCACTGAACAAACGCTAAAAGAGGGTAAAAATACGCCATTAGACTTGTTACCAGGTCAACAAATGGAAGTGACGCAATTACCGTCGATTTCAGCCAAAGTGGATGTCAAAGATGACAAATCAGTTGACTCATCATTGCAAGTCGAAAATGCCAATGTGGGTAACGGCACTGACATTCAAGGGCAAAATGACGCAGGTAAAGGGGAAAACATCACAGCAGAGACTGGCTCTCAAGGTAAAGATAACCTCGATACAGTGATCAGAACCGTTGGACCAAATACCCAATTACCCGACAACAGTCTATTTAATCTAACACCTAACAGTGATAGCCAATTCCTGATTGAAACAGACCCACGCTTCACTAACTATAAAAAATGGTTGTCGAGTATTGATATTGTCACGAATGAACAACTGCATAAGCGGTTAGGTGATGGTTACTATGAGCAGCGTTTAGTGCGTGACCAACTGATTGAAACTACTGGGCAGCGTTTACTGGGTAACTACAGTAGTGACGAGGAACAGTATCGTGCACTGTTAACCAATGGTGTGGCATTCGGTAACCAATTTAACCTGACACCGGGTATCGCCTTAACGCCAGAACAGATGGCGAATTTAACCACAGATATTGTGTGGATGGTGAATAAGGAAGTCACGTTGCCGGATGGACGTGTTGAACTAGTGAGTGTCCCGCAGGTGTACGTTCGTGCTCGCCAAGGGGATCTAAACGGCAATGGAGCATTACTGGCGGGGCGCAATGTTTCTGCGAATATGACTGGCAATATCCTTAATAGCGGCGAAATTAGTAGCCGTGAATTGACGGACTTACGTGCTGAAAATATCGAAAATAGCGGCCGCATCCAAGGCAAAGACATACAGCTTGATGCCCTAAAAGATATTAAAAATGTTGGTGGGGAAATCCGTGGTTTAGACAATGTTTCGTTATCAGCGGGGCGCGATATTCTCAGTGAAACGGCGCAGCGTGGGGATGGCAAATCACAATGGCTCGAGCGTCCTGCCAGTATCTATGTCACGGGTGATAATGGTCAGCTTACCTTAAAAGCGGTGCAAGATATAAACCTAATCGCGACAGATATCGGCAACTTAGGGGTTGATGGCAAAACATCGATAATTGCAGGGCGTGATATTAGTTTAGAAACTCGCGATGTTAGCTCGGCATTTGATTACACCCATAATTCAAGCAATTACTATCGTGGCGCTAACAGCACAGAGGTTGGCACACAAATCCAAACTCAAGGGGATTTAACCTTATCTGCGGGGCAAGACCTGTCTGCCCGTGCAGCAAACGTGAGTAGCGGTGGGGAGTTAGCGATCAATGTTGGGCGTGACATCAATATTACTTCCGGTATTGAAACAAGTGATTATGCGAAACACACCAAACACAAGGATAAAGGCTTCTTATCAAGTACCACCAAAGAAACCCATGATGAGGTGAATGAGCGCACAGCCATCAGTAGTATATTCAGTGGCGATAGTGTGAAAATGACGGCAGGGAATGACGTGAATATCGAGGGGAGTAATATACTCGGAACTAACGATGTTACTGTCAATGCTGGCAATCAATTGAATGTAACCACTTCTGACGAAGCACTGCATGAAACTCATGTGTCGAAAACAAAAAAATCAGGGTTAATGAGCAGTGGCGGTTTAGGTTTCACGGTTGGTTCAACTTCACAAAAAGTGACTACCGAAACCGATAGCAACCAGAAAAAAGGCAGTGTGATTGGCAGTACGGCGGGAGATGTAAACTTAACCGCTGGTGGCAGTGCAAATATTCACGGCAGTGATGTGATTGCGGCGAAAGATATCAATGTAACGGGCAGTGATGTGAGTATCACCGCGGCTGAAAATAGCCGTACGGATATCACCACGGTGGAAAGTAAATCCAGTGGGTTGACGGTATCGTTAGGCGGTACAGCGGGTAGCCTGTTAGATGGTATGGCGCAGACTGCAAAATCAGCGAAACAAGAAGATGATGGTCAGTTAGCTGCACTTAAAGGAATGAAAGCGGGCTTACAGGGTGTACAAGCTCAGCAAGCCGGTGAGTTGGCTGGACTGAAAGAAGGTGGTAGTGTGGCAGATGCCTTTGGCGTCAATGTGTCTTATGGCAGTAGTTCTTCAAAATCCACCACGAAAACACAGCAAAATACCGCATCAGGTAGCAGCTTAAGTGCTGGGGACAATGTCAACCTTACAGCCACAGGTAAAAAAGAGGGTAGCCAAGGCAACCTGACGGTACAAGGCAGCCAAGTGGATGCAGGTAAAAACATAACCTTGACTGCGAAAAACGATATTAACCTGACCAGTGCCACCAACACTCAAACCGTGGATGGTAAGAACGAAAGTAAAGGCAGTTCAATCGGTGCAGGTATTAGTACGGGCGGTTGGAATGTTAATGCGAGCGTGAATAAAGGCAATGGTTTTGAGAAAGGCAATAGCCAGTTCTATACCGATACAGAGGTTAATGCGGGTAAACAACTGACGCTGAACAGTGGCAAAGACACCACGCTAACCGGTGCGCAAGTGAGCGGTGAAAGCGTTAAAGCCAATGTAGGTGGGGATTTGACCCTATCTAGCCAACAAGCGACGGACAAATATGACTCGAAGCAACAAAGTGGCAGTGTATCTGGCAGTATTGGGTCAGGGTTGAATACCACAGCTTCCGTGAATGCCAATAAAACCGAAATGCACAGCGATTATCAATCGGTAGATAAGCAAACGGGTATCAATGCAGGCAAAGGCGGTTTTGATATTACGGTGGGTGAGCATACACAACTTGATGGTGCGGTCATAAGCAGTACGGCAGAGGCGGATAAAAACACATTGGATACAGGTACTCTGGGCTTTGGTGATATTAAAAACAAAGCGGAGTACAAGGTGGATAGCCAAAGTGGTGGTTTCAGTACAGGAGGCACACCATTTGAAGACCAGTTAATGGGGAATGCAGCGGGTTCACTGCTGACCAATGTGAATAACAAAGGGAAAGACAGTAATACCACGCATGCAGCGGTATCGGAGGGTAACATTGTTATTCGCGATAAAGACAATCAGAAACAAGATGTCAGCGAATTAAGCCGAGATACAGACAATGCTCATGAAAAACTCAATACGATTTTTGATAAAGAGAAAGAGCAAAAGCGGATAGAGAAAACGCAGTTAGTGGGCGAGTTAGGTAAGCAGATTACTGATATAGCGGTGACGAATGAAAGGATAGAAGCCACTAAGAACGAAAGGAAAAACTTTGATAAAACGCCAATGACAGACGATGAGCGTAAGAAAGCCATTGCTTCTATCAAAGATCCGAACTTAAAAGGGGATGAAACGGCCATTCGGAACGCGGTATTAAATGATCGTATAGAGAAAGCGGTTCAAGGGTCAGAATGGGGCGTTGGTGGTGATAATCGCCGTATCGTGGAGTCAGGGACGGCGTTAATCCAAGGCTTGGTGAGTGGTGATGTGAATAAAGCGGTGGCGAATGCGAGTGCACCGTATATCGCCAATCAGATAGCCAAGAATATTGGAGAGGAAAATAAAGCAGGGCGTTTAGCGGCCCATGGTATTGCGAATGTTGCATTAGCGCTGGCAAAAGGTGAAAATGCAGGGGCACAATCGCTGGGAGCCATGACGGGTGAAGCGATGGGGATGCTGTCGCAAGAGCTGTATAAAAAGGATGTAAGCCAGCTGACGGAAGATGAAAAAGCGACGGTGAGTGCGTTTGCGAGTTTGGCAGCGGGGATAGCCGGCGGATTAGTGGGTGGCGATACATCGAGCGCAGGCAATGCTGCCGAGGCAGGGAAGACCACGGTTGAGAATAACCTATTAAGTCCTGATGATAGAGATGCAAGAGATAAAGCACTTGAAGATCAAAAGGCGGGCAGAAACTTAAAGAAAGCCTCTCAAGATATTATTTATTTATCAGATAAAGATGCTTATACCGACAAGTTAGTCGACCTCTATCGTAAGGGAGAATTAGACAGTAAAGGACAACTTGAATTAACTGAGTACCTTGATGCCATTGGGATACAGCTACAGTTAAGAGGCATGAGCGAAAGCGATGCGAAAAAACAGATAGAAATTATTTTAAAATATCCAGGTGGGTTTAAAAATGATCGCTCCGCTTATTATGAAGCCTTAGGCCAGTTGAGTGCGGAAGAAAGGCATGCATGGCAAGCGGCGATAGGTACAGATGCTTTATTAGCGGGTCCGGGGAGAGCTAGCCAAATAATGCGGTTGGCTTTGATTTCAGGAGGGTCATATCAAGCAGGGACAGGGATTGGTCAAATTGCAGATGGAAAAATTACTGAAGGCAGTATTAACCTAGGACTTGGGGCTGCGGTTGTTCTTGGAGGACATACAGGAAACAAGGTTACGACTGGTAAGCCAAATGGTGGGATTGTTTCTCCAGAAACTACAATAATTCAGGAAAGTAGTACAGTTTTAGATAAAAAAATACATACATCTATTCCGAAGGTGGAAGCGGAATTAATAGATAAAGAAACAGGGAAAATATTTAAAGATACTAACCAGGGAAATAGACCTGATTATTTTTTAGGTGACAAAAGTCGTCCAACTTTAATTAACGATAGAATAGAAGCGAAAGTAGAAAAAAATCCTAGCAAATATTTACCAAATGGAAATATGGCTTCTGCTCATGCTGAAGTGGGTACTATTCAGCAAGCGTTTGAAGATGGTATCACAGTCGGTCGAGATATGAATATGAAAGTTACAAAAGAACCTGTATGTGGATACTGTCGTGGAGATATTGCAGCAATGGCAGATAAGGCAGGATTAAAATCTCTAACTGTTTATGAAGAAAGTACTGGAAAAACATTGTATTGGAATCCTGGCATGAAATCATTAAAGGAGAAAAAATAATGTTATTTTCATTGAGCTGGACATTAAACGGTACTGGAGGGAACAGTGAAAATCCTATATGGGATGATATTGAAAAAAAACTTACATTATTAAAAATTGGATATGGAACCTTAACACTAGATATTCATGATAATGATATTGGCTCACAAATGTTACAAGTAAGGGCAGAGCTAGGTAATTATTTAGTAATGTTAGGTGAGATAATCAATGATGATTATGAAGTTAGAACATATTATGATGAAAAAATGACTAAAGAAACAATTTGTATATTAGGTGACTATTGGCCTAAAAATCAAATAACAACTGATTTTTCATTTATTGTTCAAGTTGTGTATGAATTCTTTAATACTGGTAATGTACAAAATCATTTATTAATTTAATTTTAATAAAAAGATCCCAGCCCCACACTGGGATCTCCTTAGCCGCCTTACTCCCCCTCAGCCAGCCGGATAATCAACTGTCCGGCTTGGCGAGTGAGCGTGACGTTGCTACCCACCGTAAACCCGAGCTCATTCAGCCACTTACCACTGATAATCAGTTGTGGGCTGGGGTTCGGGCGCTGTCGGTTGGGCAAGTATCCCACTGTATACTGTCTTGATTTTACCGCCTGTTCTTTAGCTGTTTGGGTTTTTACTTTACAATCGTCTCTAGCCACTGTGACTACTCCCCCGCCACACCAATCATCTCTCGCCAAATCTAAAAAATAACCAATCATATCTTGCCTTTTGGGTTTTTAGCTATTTACATGATTTTTGAGTCCATCGTGTAAAACATGAGAGCAATGGGCACTATCAAAGTGGTGGGTTTACTGTTGACCAATGTGAATAACAAAGGGAAAGACAGCAATACCACGCATGCTGCGGTATCGGAGGGTAACATTGTTATTCGCGATAAAGACAATCAGAAACAAGATGTCAGCGAATTAAGCCGAGATACAGACAATGCTCATGAAAAACTCAATACGATTTTTGATAAAGAGAAAGAGCAAAAGCGGATAGAGAAAACGCAGTTAGTGGGCGAGTTAGGTAAGCAGATTACTGATATAGCGGTGACGAATGAAAGGATAGAAGCCACTAAGAACGAAAGGAAAAACTTTGATAAAACGCCAATGACAGACGATGAGCGTAAGAAAGCCATTGCTTCTATCAAAGATCCGAACTTAAAAGGGGATGAAACGGCCATTCGGAACGCGGTATTAAATGACCGTATAGAGAAAGCGGTTCAAGGGTCAGAATGGGGCGTTGGTGGTGATAATCGCCGTATCGTGGAGTCAGGGACGGCGTTAATCCAAGGTTTGGTGAGTGGTGATGTGAATAAAGCGGTGGCGAATGCGAGTGCACCGTATATCGCCAATCAGATAGCCAAGAATATTGGAGAGAAAAATAAAGCAGGGCGTTTAGCGGCCCATGGTATTGCGAATGTTGCATTAGCGCTGGCAAAAGGTGAAAATGCAGGGGCACAATCGCTGGGAGCCATGACGGGTGAAGCGATGGGGATGCTGTCGGTAGAACTGTACGGTAAAACGGTCGGTGAGCTGACGGAAGACGAAAAAGCGACAGTGAGCGCCTTTGCGAGTTTGGCTGCGGGAATAGCCGGCGGATTAGTGGGTGGCGATACATCGAGCGCAGGCAATGCCGCCGAGGCAGGGAAGACCACGGTTGAGAATAACTTATTCGGTGGAAATGAAATAACACATACCCAATATGTTCAAGAGCACGGAAAAGATGTGATGTCGTGCGCTGATAATCCTGCTTCAGAATCTTGTCGTCGCGGTATGGCGATGAACAGAGCTTATGCAAAAGTGTTAGCAGCAGGCGGTTTAGTCTATTTGCCGGGTGGAATGCAGATGACAGCGGTTATAGGTGGAACCTCGAATGCAGGTATTCAGTACATATTGACTGGTAATATCAATCCAGATGACGTTCTTATTGCTTCCTATGTCGGTGGGTTTACAGCTAACACAGGTTTAGTTGGAACGGTGGGAATCAATGGATTAGGTGGCGCAACATCAAGTGTACTGAAAGATGAGGATCCATTAGAAGGTGGGCTGACATCAGGGCTTAGTTCCGGGGTTGGCTATGGAGCAGGCAAGTTAATTAAGCTAGGTACTAATAAGTGGGGATATTGGGTCTCCGATGGTTTTGATCCTAAATATAATCCGAAGTTACAAGGTGGCGCAAATAAAGGGCAATTAGGCTTATCAAAAGATCTATCACCTGCCGAATTACCTGGGGTCGCTGGTAATATTACTAGTTCTGTCGTTACTGAAAATACTAATAGTAAAATCAATGATAAGCTAAAAGAAGGCAATGAAAAATGAAATTGAAATTTTTATTTGTCTTCTTGCTGCTATTAATCGCTGGTGTATTTGTTGCTAGTATTATTTCTATCGCTGTAATTAATTTTATACTCACCATAATTAAAGGAACTGATTTTAGCCTAGACTCAGCTGAAATATGGGGAATAATGAAGATGAGCATTGTTGGTGGAAGCATAGGAGCTATAGGTATTTGGCTGTCTAGTTTTTTAAAGAAAAAATAGTTAAATAAAACCCTATTGTTTTTATAAAAAAAACCAGCGCCACACTGGGATCTCTTTTATCTACCTCACTCCTCAGCCAATCGGATAATCAACTGTCCGGCTTGGCGAGTGAGGGTGTAGTGGTTAACCGTCTAAAATACCATACAATTCAATAAATTACCCATAGCAATCAGTTGCGGGCTGGGGTTGGCTTTACCACTATTCGGTAAGTAGCCTACTGAATATTGACTAGTTTTGACCACTTATTTTTGAGCTATCTGTGTTTTTATTCCTACCTAAATCAGCGACAGAGCTATAAAACGCACGTCGGGAAAATCGTCTCTGATGGTAAAAATGCACTGGAGAAGTCGGCTTTTAACTGACTGAGTTATGTTTTTATCTGGCTAAATCGCAATGGAATGAGTTGTTGTTGAGAATAACTATCTGAGCTCTCAAAATGTCATTGATATGGTGAGAGAACTTGAAGAAGCGGATAGAACCGGCGCAGATAAAAAAGGCATTTATGCTAAATACGGCAAAATCAGTGAGTACAACAGAGATAAAACTGTTGCTGAAGTTAAAAATGGGGATTCGTTTGATGCTATCGGTGCGTGGTCTGATTTAAATGGCGGTATTGATGTTGCTGACGGTCTGAAATGGGCTGCCCTTGTTGATGATTTGAGTAGTGAAGATCGTGCTCAACTTGTTAATTTTGTGAAAGCGGAAAATGCACAAAGTGCCCAAGCGATTTATGATTCATTATCGATAACGGCTAAAGGAGCATTGCTCGCCAAAGAAGCGGGTGAAAATATTGGAATTGGTGGCGCAGTGCCGGGAGCGGGAATATCGGTTGCTGGGATTAAGGGAAGTGGTAATAAAGGTGGAAAACAAAAAGATTCAGAAAATAGCTCTCAGCCACCACAAAATACAGGTAATAATCACCAGAGACCACCTCGAAACGCGACTAGCCTTGCAGGTGGTCCTTTAGAAAGGGCTCAACAAGTAAGTGGAAGGTTCCAAATTGAAAATGGACCTAAAAACGGTACTGTTTATCGAGCTGATAACCAAGGGAATATTACAAGCTATGCGACCTATGACTCTAACGGTATGATTTTGAAACGAGTTGACGTTACTGGAGCGGCTCACGGAGGTGTAGCTACTCCCCGTCATGCCAATCATCGATATGCTCTTCTCTTAGGCGCTCGCCAAATTTAAAAAATAACCAATCATATCTTGCCCTTTGGGCTTTTAGCTATTTACATGATTTTTGAGTCCATCGTGTAAAACATGAGAGCAATGGGCACTATCAAAGTGGTGGGTTCACTGCTGACCAATGTGAATAACAAAGGGAAAGACAGCAATACCACGCATGCTGCTGTATCGGAAGGTGAGATAATCCTTCGTGATAAGGCTAATCAGAAGCAAGATATACCTCTACTCAGATGGCAAAATTTATTAAAACATCATAAATATACACAATGGTTATCTTTGCAAACTCATAATATGAACAAGCTTATATAAAAACAGTACAACCTCGGCTTCTTAGTATTTTTACAATCGTAGGTTCTATACTAAAATTATTCCATCGTAAGTCTAGCTTCATTAGTTTTGGTATATTTACTAGGCTATCGGGTAAATTACTAAGCTGATTAGCACGTAAATCTAGATATTGAAGTGACTCAATTTCCCCAATAGAGCTCGGTAGTGAATATAGTTTATTAAACCTTAAATTAAGAGTGTGAAGATGTTTAAGACTTGATATCTTTGAAGATATGTTATCAATTTTATTATTATTTAAGTCGAGTATTCTTATTGCAGCTAAACCTAAAATATCATCGGGTATATGAGTTACTGAATTATTCATTAAATAAACCTCATGGACACCCGATAGCTGCGTGATCGAGTTTGTTAAATCTGTAATTTGATTGTTATATAATCTTAATTCTTTCAAATTTGTTAACTTAGAAAATTGGTCAGGAAGTTTTTTTAATTGGTTATCAGTGGCATTAAAATATAACAAGTCGTGTAGGTTTGATAATGATTCAGGAAGCTTTTTAATACCATTATCGCTTAAATAAAGAAATTGTAGCTTATTTAGGTTACCAATTTCGGTAATGACCTCATTAATGCTATTATGCCCTAAATCTAGCATCTCAAGATAACAAAGGCTTGCTATGTCAGTAGGGATTGATTTAAGTTCATTACAAGATAAGTTAAGGACTTTTAATGATTTACATTGGGTTATTAATGATGGGAACTCCGCTAACTTATTGTTATATGCACTAATAACACTATAGGAAAATGGCGATGAAATTAATGAATCAATTTCTAGATGGTGACCTGAATCTAAATTTAACGCTAAACTAGAATCTGAATGTTGGTGTAACATAGGTTTCTCCCTATGATGAGTAAGTGAGTTACCCTTAAATTTCAGGTAACGCTCAAAGTCAGTAATAGTATAAAACAACCACGATATTCTAATTAAACAAAATAATACATAACAAAAGGTAGGAAATAATGTCTAATATCTTGTTATTAGATAGCGACAATTTTTCACGTATGCTTTATCAGCCTGAACAACAACCTGGGCAGTGCGTTATTGTTTATTTTTCGGCTTCTTGGTGTGTACCATGTAAGAACATGCAACCTATTTTCCAACAAGTCGCGAACCACATTGATGATAAAAAAATAGTTTTTGGGGTTGTCGATATTGCACAATCACCAACTTTAGCACCTAAGTACGGGATAAAAACTGTACCCACTATCGCAATTTTTCAGGACACTCGGTTAGTTCACACGATTGCAGGAGAGGTACCCTTAAATAATGTATTAATGGTATTGAAGCAGGTGCTCGATAGTTAGTAATATTCGATTTTTTGCGTTAAGTTAACTCTAACTACTCATACAAGACATTCACAATGTTAATACTTATTTTAGAAGGTGTATTAATCGGTTGCTTACTTGGTTTAACTGGGGCCGGTGGCGGGATTCTTGCTGTCCCCGCCCTGATGGTAAGCCAGAACTGGAGTGTAGCTTTAGCCGCTCCAGTTGGTCTTTTGGCTGTGACACTCGCTGCTTTGGTTGGTGCAATTCAAGGGCTTATAAATAAAACTATTCGATATAAAGCTGCTATTTGGATTGCGTTATTAAGCATACCTACGGCTAAATATGGTATCTATCTTTCCCATATTATCTCTCCGGTTTGGTTAACGCTCACTTTCAGCATGGTTATGTTTTATGTGGCTTATCGAGGTTTTTTGGGCGAACCAAGTGAGTTAACGCATTCAATTTGCCAAATTAATCAAGAAACAGGAAAGTTTATTTGGAATATGAAAACTGCTGCTGTACTTGGTGGTATTGGTATAATTTCTGGGTTATTGACAGGGTTGCTCGGGGTGGGTGGGGGGTTTGTGATAGTCCCAGCACTACGGAAGTTTACCAATTTAAATATGAAGAGTATTATCGCAACATCATTACTGGTGATTTTTTGTATTGGTAGTATTAGTATTTTTATTAATGTATTAAATGGATTCCCCTATCCAAAAGAAATTAGCTCTATTTTTATTGTCTCTTGTATTATTGGTTTATTAATAGGGAGGTTAATAATTAATTATCTTTCAGCTAAAATGATTAAAACGATATTTTCAATATTGGTCATTATTGTTGCATTAGTCTTGTTTATTTCATCATTAAGTGAGTTGAATTTCATTTGATTTATTAAGGGATTAATAGGTAATCGATTAATCTATGTGGTATGCCACTATTTTTGATAAACCGTAGTTTAACCTATCATAATGGCATAAAATCGATTTATCTTCATCCGCAAATAGGTATAATGAATAATCGCATTTTTTCTGCCCTGATAAAGATTGATATGAACTAATATTATATTCATCGGGGTGGTCATTAAAGGTTAACTAATATAATTATGGCAAAGCAAGATAGCTCAACAACGATAATAGATATAGCTAAGCGTGCTAATGTAACGGATATTACAGTCTCAAGGGCATTTAACCATCCAGAAATGGTAAAGAAAGAAACTCGAGATAAAATATTGGCAATAGCTCAAGAGCTAAATTATGTTCCTAACCTTTTCGCTCGGAATTTGAAGAATAAAAATAGCCGCATAATTGGTGTGGTTACTGATAGCACATTTAACCCATTTTATGTTGTATTAATTCAAACAGTTTCTCGTTTAGCGAAAGAAAAAGGCTATCAGGTGATGATCTTTGACTCGGATAGCGATGAAAAAGCAGAGAAAACGGCTATTGAGACCTTAGTTAGCTATAAGGCTAGTGGTATTCTGCTATCTCCTGTTCGCGATGATAAAGGCTATCAACCAAGTTACCTTTCTTTAATTGACCAGCACAATGTACCTTTAGTTTTTGTAGACCGTGCAATTTATGGCTATGAAAATAAATACTCGGGTTTATTTTTGAAAAACTTTGAAATTGGGGCATTAACAGGTAAGTTTTTGAGTCAGCAAGATTGTGATAATACGTTAATTGTTTCTGGTCCTAAAGATTCGGAAATTAGTTTGTCGCGTTTATCAGGAATATATGAGGCCTTTCCAAATAGGGGGAACATTCATGTATTATACAGTAGCTATATGTTTAATAAAAATGATGAAGCTTATTTAAGGGAAAAGGTTCAAGAACTATACACACCTAATATGTATATTGTGGGGCTTAATGGTATTATCACAGCAGGTATGTATAAAATTATTTTAGAATTAGGCTTGTCTTGCCGTTATTTTTCAGTCGATTTACCGCCATATGCTGATACTTATCACCTGTCTATTTCAGGTGTTCATCATGACTCTGTTTACCTTGGTGAGTTAACTACAGATTTATTATTTTCTGAAATAGAGCGTGAAACAAATAAAAATCACCAAACAAAGCAAATATTTGTAGATGGTAAACTGGTTGTTTACTAATTAAAGCGGCCTCGTTTAGAGGCCCTTTAATTTTTTTATTATATTATTTTAATAAAAGTTTAGCTTAGCGTTTCATTGAGCTAATTAATGTTGCTCCCCAGATAATTAAGCCTTTTACAATATATTGTACATAAGGGGAAATACCGAGTAAATTTAAGCCATTATTGAGAACACCTAATATCATTGCTCCAATTAAGGTTCCGATAATCATTCCTCGGCCACCAGCGATGGATGCACCACCAAGCACAACGGCGGCAATAGCATCTAATTCAAAGCCTACACCTGCATTAGGTTGGCCACTCATAACACGGGAAGTAAAAATAAGGCCAGCGAATGCCGCGGTAAAACCACTAATCACATAAACTAACATTTTATAGCGTTCGACACGGATACCACTAAGACGAGCGGCTTCTTCATTACCTCCGATAGCATAAATATAGCGACCAAATGAAACGTGGTTTAAAACAACATAAAAAATTAAGTAAAGCCCCAGCATTAATAAAATAGGAACTTGTATCCCCATTAATTCTTCACGTCCCCAAAAAGCAAATTCTTGGGGGAGCCCTGAAACAGGATAGCCACCGGTATAAATTAATGCTAAGCCTTTGGCGATTATCATGGCACCAAGTGTGACAATGATAGGTGGCATTTTACCGTAAGCGGCTAATATTCCATTAATAAAACCGAATGCAATACCTGATAATAGGCCAAGAGCGATTGCGGCATAGGGGTCCATGCCATAATATTTCATTAAACCCGCCATTAAAGTTCCAGAAAGAGCCATAACAGCACCGACTGACAGGTCAATCCCCCCGGTCAAAATAGCAAATGTCATACCAATAGCAATAATGGCATTAATTGAAACCTGACGAGCAATCGTTGAAAGATTATTTACCGTTAAGAAATGCTCATTAAAAATGGACATACATGTAAATAAAAGAATTAAACCAACGAGTGGTAAAAATGCAGGTATTTTTGTTAGCTTAGAAAAACTAAATTTATTTTTAGTTAATGGAATAGCACTTTGATTAGACATAGTCATTATCCTATATAATATTGCCGGCTGCATGTACCATGATCTGAGTTGAGTTTATATCGTCCCCATTTAACTCAGCGGCAATTTCACCATCTCGAAAAACTAAAACTCGGTCACTAACACCGATAACTTCTGGCAACTCTGATGAAATCATAATGATAGAAATCCCTTTTTCAGTCAGAGAGCGCATTAACTGATAGATTTCTGATTTCGCACCAACATCAATTCCTCGAGTAGGCTCATCGAAAATAAGAATTTTAGCTTGCTTATTTAGCCAGCGAGCAATAACAACTTTTTGCTGATTACCACCACTTAAAGTGGAAACGGCAGTATGAGGCTCTGGTGTTTTAACTTTTACTTGAGAAATTAATTCAATAGATAAAGTGAGTTCTTTTTTATTTTGGATTAAAAATAATTTTTGAGCGTGGTTATTTAACCAAATATTCTCTTTTACAGAGAAAGGCAAAACAAGTCCTTGAGTTTTTCGACTTTCAGGTAATAAACCAATTCCTAATTGTAAAGCCGTCGCAGCTGATTTAATTTTGACTTCTTTACCTTCTAAAATAACTTTTTTCTTATAGGATTTATCAGCACCAATCATGGCAAGAATGGTTTCGGTACGGCCTGAGCCGACTAAACCAGCTAACCCTAATATCTCCCCTTTTTTTAACTGAATATGGTTTACAGGGCTATTAGCAAAACGCTGGACCTCAGCATCTAAAATGACCTCTTGTTGATCAAATTGGCGCTTATGAGGGTAAATATTTTCTACTTCACGACCGACCATCATTTCGATAATCACATCTAAATCGGTATCATCGACTTTACGCGAACCGATGTATTGACCATCGCGTAATACGCTGATAGTGTCACAGATCTCATAAATTTCTTCTAAATGGTGAGAAATAAAAAACATCCCAACCCCTTTAGCTTTTAAATCACGCATCACATCAAATAAATGATTGGCTTCATTTGGTGTTAATGTCGCTGTAGGCTCATCTAATACGAGGATTTTTGCATCTAAAGAAAGTGCTTTTGCAATTTCGACAAATTGTTGTTCTGCGATACTTAAATGGCTAATAGGTTCATCAATATTAATATTCACACCTAGCTCAGCTAATATCTCCTGAGACTTTTTACGCATTGATTTTCTATCTAATAAACCAAGTTTATTCTTTAACTCTCTATTTAAAAAAATATTTTCAAAAGCATTTAAATAAGGAATTAGTGAAAACTCTTGGAAAATAATACCCACACCCGCTTTAATGGCGTCTCTGTAGTTATGAAACGTATGTTCCTTACCTTCAATCAGAATTTGCCCGCTATCAGGTTTATGTATTCCACATAAAACTTTCATTAGCGTTGATTTGCCTGCGCCATTTTCACCTAATAATGCGTGAACCTCTCCTTTTTCCAAAGAGAGATTGATATTATCTAACGCCTTAACCCCAGGGAAAGTTTTGCTGACATCTTTTAATGCTAATAATTGCATCATATTGCTTCCCTATATTTTCTTCACCGCTTAAAAATGGGTAACAAAGTCATTTGGAAGATAAATATTCCAATATGCATTTTATTATTAATTGTTATTGGAGATGTATTGCACCTATACATAGGATATGGGTGCAATACATTATTTATAAAACGAACGATTACCAGTGGAAATCTTTAGCGTTAGTTTTGTCGATTAACTTAACATCAATAGGGACTTCTTTCGGTACGTTAGCGCCCCAATATTTTGCTAGCCCCATTGCTAAGCCAATGCGGACTTGGTCACGCGGGAACTGCGCAGAAGTTGCGATAAACGGAGAGTTACCTTTTGCAATTTCAGCAACAGCTTCAGGTGAACCATCAACACTGACCAATTTCACATCACGACCAGAGGATTCAATTGCGGCTAATGCACCTAAAGAACCGACATCATTAACACTGAAGATCCCGTTTAGTGTAGGGTTAGCTTGTAGCATGTTTTCTGTGACATTCATTGCAGTATCACGCTCTTGCTTACCGTTCAATTTAGTCACAATCTTGATATTTGGATATTCTTTCATGGCGGCTTCGAAACCGCGAACACGTTCTAGAATTGGGACTACTGGAATACCATCTAAAATAGCGACTTCACCTTTACCACCAAGTGCTTCACCTAGGCGTTTACCTGCCATTAAGCCCGCATCGTAGTTTTTAGAACCTACAAAAGAGTCTATTGGCCCATTTGCTTGCGCATCAATAGCGATGACAACGACGCCGGCTTTCTTCGCTGCAAGTACTGCAGTTTCAGCACCGACACTATCGGCTGGGTTGATTAGCAAAATATCGATTTTTTTCTGTAACATATCTTCGATATCGCTGGTTTGTTTTGAGACATCATGAGCGGCGTCAGAAATATATAATTGTGCACCCATATCGCCTGTTGCGCTCTCTAAGGCTTCTTTCATGGTGACAAAATACTCGTTATTTAGCTCTTGAAACGACATGCCAACGGAAACTGGTTTAGCCGTAGCGTTAAACGCCATACCTAAGGTTAGTACACTTGCAGCTACAGCTAACTTTTTGAATTTACTCAACATAAGATGTTCTCCTAAACGAGCGTTTAATTATATGTAGGGTATTACTTTGTTTAATGTTTATTTGAATTATCAATTGCGACAAACGGTTAATATATTTATGGTTTAATGACGACTTTAATTGAGTCTGCCGATTTGGCCATAACAAAGGCTTCTTCCCAATCATCGATGGAGTAGAAGTGGGTAACGATATCATCGGCACTGACTAAACCACGGCTAAATAGGTCGATAGCGACTTCATAGCTGTATGGGCCTAAGTGAGCTCCGCGGATATCTAATTCTTTACGGTCACCAATAATCGACCAGTCAACGGTTGTTTCTTTACCAAAGACGCTAAACTCAACGAAACGCCCCAATTTACGGATCATTTCTAGGCCTTGAGTAACGCCAATAGGTGCGCCTGTCGCTTCGATATAAACATCGCAACCGTAGCCTTCGGTCATCTCTTTAACTAGTTTGATGGCGTCTTCTTTAAGCGGGTTGATCACCACGTCAGCCCCAAATTTTTTTGCTAGCTCAAGGCGTTCATCAATAGCATCGATAACGACCAGTTTTTTCGGAGTTTTCAGTTTAGCAACTTGGATCATGCATAATCCAAGAGGCCCAGCACCGGCAATGACGACGACGTCATTTAAGTCAATATCACCACGGCGTACCGTGTGAATAGCACAAGCCATTGGCTCAATTAAAGCGGCATCTTTATCCGAAAGTTCATCAGGGATTTTGTGAATAATTGCACGTTCAGAAAACCGCATATATTCAGCCATACCACCATCGGCAACTTCTTTTTGGAAGCCATAGATATCATGGGTTTCACACATCCAGTATTTACCAGATTTACAGAAACGGCATTCCCAACAAGGAACGATTTGTTCTGCTAGTATGCGGTCACCTACCTTTAATTTAAATTTTTCGGCAGAGCCTTCACCTAATTCAGCGACACGACCATAAAATTCATGGCCTGGCACTACAGGTGCTTTGATCCACGGGTCATCTCCCCAGAACATTTGAGCACCATCATTCGCTTTACAGTCACCAGCACAGATCCCGCACCCATCGACTTTGATAACAACTTCTCTATATCCTGGTATTGGTCTTTTTATATTTTCAAATCGGTAATCATGGGGACCATGACAAACAACGGCTTTCATTTTTTCAGGTAGCTTACTCATGTTCTAAAACCTCTTTCTAGTTGTTAGCCCTAATGTTGACGTCAACATTAAGCGTTTTTTTTATAACTCATGACTTGATTTTTTAACGCTTAACTATCAATAACGGTACGAATGTAAGAAAAATGGTTATTTAATGTTATAGATAAAATAAATTTTTTTTAATATGACGACGTCGTCATTTTTGAAACTAGGTATTTAAAAAACTAAAATTTGTGATTTAAATCCTAATTTTAGTCGTCTCTCTAAGTGTTTTCATTAGTAAATGGGAACGCTATGGATGTTTGTAATGCAATGAAATTAAACATAAAAAAATTCTCATTTCTCGATTTACTTCTTTTTAAGAAATGAATGTAACGCCGAGTATAATTATTTTAACTATTTTCAGAAGAGGGGAATGTATGCAAAAACATTTCAGCTCACATTTTTCAATGAAAATAATTTTAATGATTATCAAATAAAGTGATCTATATTGGTGAAATAGCCATTATTTTAAGAAATAAAATTTTATTTAAAAAGACTAAACAGAGTAATAGATAATTTTGATTGGTTATTGCTACTATTTTTCTTAAGAATGACTTTTACAAAAAAAGAGCTTTATACTTTGTTGTAATTTATCAAGCAAAGCATAAAGCCAATTAGAGCCAATATTTAACTTCATTTTGTTAAGGAAACTGTCGAACTACTATTAAATAAAGTGGTGCGAGGGGGATTCTCTCGCACCGAAAGCAGAAGGTTAAACGACCATCGGTGCAATGATAAAACCGAAGGCGACACCTGCAATTATTCCGCCTAGCCCTGGTAACATAAATGGGTGATTTAAAATGTATTTTCCGACGCGTGTAGAACCGGTTGAGTCAAACTCTATTGCGGCTAAAGACGTTGGATAGGTAGGCAGAACAAAAACCCCAGTGACGGCGACAAAAGATGCCAATATAGCCCATGTTGGAACATCTAAGGCAATGGCTAAAGGAATAATTAATGGTGTGGTGGCACCTTGTGAGTAGAGTAATGCGCAGGTAAAAAATAGCACTAAAGCTAACAAAATAGGGTAGGCGGATAATACATCTCCAGCGATGGCTTTAATTTGGTCCATATGCGCATCGACAAATGTAGTTCCTAAAGTCACGATACCTAATATGACCGCGAGGGAGCTCATTCCTGAACGGAAAGTTGGCGCTAAAACAATTGAATTTGGCGATGTTTTACAAAAAACAACCATTAAACACGCAGCACTGAGCATACAGATAATGATGATATCTCGAGTTCCCATGGGTTTACCAATATCAAAACCAGGGCGCAATTGAGGGAATGCAGCTAGTATAACGATAGCAAACGTCGCAATAATAAATAGGACGACAGAGAATTTTTCTCTCGTAGTGCTCTCGCCTTTTTTCTCTTCGTATTTATGAACTAACCCTTTTTGTAGGCGTTCTAAATAAACCTCATCATCTTCTAGTTCACAGCCTTGGCGTGATGCGATAAATGCTGCGACCATTGCTGCGACGAAAGAGGCTGGTAGACAAACAGACATAACCACAATAAAGGTAACACCATTCCCTTCCATAATGGTTAACATGGCAGCCATCGCCGCACTGATTGGCGAACCAGAAATGGCGATTTGGGATGCAACAACTGAGCCTGCTAAGGTTCTGGATGGGCGGATACCCGAATCTTTCGCAATTTCAGCAATCACGGGGAGCATGGAGAACACAATAAAGCCGGTTCCTGCCATGATAGTCATTACCCAAGTTGTAATTG
Organism: Providencia sp. 2024EL-00732; assembly: GCF_044006275.1. Taxonomy (NCBI): domain Bacteria; kingdom Pseudomonadati; phylum Pseudomonadota; class Gammaproteobacteria; order Enterobacterales; family Morganellaceae; genus Providencia; species Providencia sp. 2024EL-00732. The sequence goes on from NZ_JBIPDG010000007.1 coordinate 118,736, forward strand.
GTGCTATAATATTCAAATACTTAGGGTTTTTACGCATAAATTTGCTGGCAAGGCGTACCAAGTAATCCATACCTCCAGCAGCTTGTAATGCGGACGCTGCAACTACGACGGTCATAATAATTAAAATAACATCGACAGGGGGAGAGCCTATAGGTAAACCAAATCCAATCGTTAAGACGGCTAAACCTAATCCACCGCATAGCCCTATACCTATTCCTCCCATACGTATACCGAAGAAAATTGCGCCTAATACCACAATGATTTCTAGCCAAACCATAATCGTCTCCAATAGACAATATATTGTCATTAGTAATATAAAAATTAATTTTTGATAATTAATATGAGTTATAAATGTTTTTATGCGTTTCTATTTATCATTAGATTTTGTCGTCCAACTCTATTTTCATACCAATGAATACTGGCTCTGACTAATGAGCTGGTTGAGTCAATGTATTTTTCAGGGTATTTATTTGTTTCATTTTCTAGAATGACGGGAACTTCAGTACAACCTAAGACAATAATTTCAGCACCTCGAGAAAATAATAATTCGGCTTGTTCTTTCATGATGGATTCCGCCATTTTTTTATTTCCCGACTTTAATAAATAAATGCTTTTCATTACCATCTCTTGGCTTTTAATATCTGGAGTAATACACTTTAATTTTTCATTCTCTATATTTTTTTGATATAACCCCATAAGCATAGTGGCATTGGTTGCTAATAAACCGATATGTTTTTTCTTAGTGGCTAGTACTTCCATCATTGTCGTTTCAACAATACTTAGCATATCGACGTGACAGGCCTGCTTTAGCTCGTCAAACCAAAAATGTGCAGTATTACAAGGGATAACAATACATTCAGCACCAGCAGTTTCGAGTTTTTTTAAATAATCAGTCATTAAGGGTAAGGGGGATACGCCATGGTTTAATAACGCTTCAGTACGGTCTGGAATATCAGGAATGGATGATATTATTAAAGGGATATGCTCTTGGTCTTTATTTGCGACAGTATAGTTCACAAATTTATTAAATAAATCGACGGTGGCAGCAGGCCCCATTCCTCCTAACACTCCAATTAAACCTTTCATTTTAATACTCCTGCCTCATACACCTTAATTTATAAAATAAGGGTAGTGAGATGTTATATTACTTAAATTATTTAACATATAAGTTAATATTTAATTAGCTATTAACTTATTTATCCCTGATTAATCTGTGGTTAATATTTATCAATGTTTATCTAGGAAGAGAAATGCAAGTAAGTATGGTTTGATGCAAGATACGCATTAAAAATTAATCCTAAAATTAAATTATTTTAATAATGTAAGCTGAAAGGCTGAGTAGCATTGGCTTTGTGGAAAAGATATGAAATAAATAAAATTGGTTTTTGATTTTTGTTAATGTTTTAAATGGTAGGCTTATGCATAATACAAATAATGAATCTACAATATCAGCTTAATATTTTAACTAACAATTAACTTAAGATATCAATAAAAAAACTTTTAATGTTTTATATTTTAACAGCAAGTCCACTTAAGGCTTAATAACATGAAAAATATAGAAACAAAGTGGCTATATGATTTTTTAACACTGGAGTCATGTCGGCATTTTTCTCATGCAGCAGAACAACGAAATATTTCTCAACCTGCTTTTAGTCGCCGAATCAAGGCATTAGAAGAAGCAATAGGTGTTGAATTGTTTGATAGAACCACATCCCCTTTACAGCTTTCTGAAGAAGGCAAAATATTCCATTCCCAAGCTCGTAGCTTATTGCAGCAATTAGAATGTAACTTAAATGAATTATCTGGGCACAATGTGCTGAGTCTGCCCAATATTAAAATTGCTGCGGCGCATTCGCTGTCATTAAGCTTATTGCCTAAGTTAGTTCATGCATTATCAGGTTATGGGGAAGAATTTGTCTATCATGTTGAAGCCATTGATGTGGTTCAAGTGGTAAATACGTTGCGAGAAGGGAAGAGCGATTTTATCATTTCATTTTATGATGAGGATTTAATGCAGTCGCCATTTTCTTGTTTAAATGTGTTTGAGTCCGAGTTGTACCCAATTTGTGCAGCGGATGAGTTTGGCAAACCGTTATTTGATATCTACCAACCTCAAGTACCGTTATTGAACTACACCAGTGCTTCTTATATGGGAAGGTTAGTTAATCGTCGATTAAGTGAGTTTGGTGCGATTAACTCTAAAACACTCTTTATGTCATCAATGAGCGAATTGCTAAAAAATATGGCATTGGATGGTCATGGAATTGCATGGTTACCGATTTACTCGGTAGTTAATGAGTTAAAAGAAAAAAAACTAGTCTGTCTCAACACCCCAGAATTAACGATACCTATTCAAGCTTACATTTACCGCATGGATACTCGCTTGAATAAAACAGCAGAGGATTTTTGGCGTATTTTAAAGAAAAATATTCCAGAAGATTTACGGCATTTGTAATGGAAAAGGAATAATTTATGATACATAACATCTGGATATATTGAGCGTTATCCTACGATGATATTGATGGGGTCTTAGCTGGTAATTAAGTCATAAGGTGTATAAAAGACCTCTATTTAGGTAGCCAGATTAATTATGTAGCCTTAATTTTAGCTTGTATTCCGTCAATGATTATCAGCGCTTGGGGTCTTACCCTGAAAAATAGCTTTAGTTTTTAGTGAATGTTTAAGCTTATCGTTGCTGAGAGAGTATTTTTGGGTGTGTGACCAACACCTATTTGGAAAACATGTTTAGGTTTCTTTAAAGAAAACTTTAATTTACTCTCTTTTAGATTGTCTTATTTGGATTGGTTATTTGTGGTTAAAAGAAAAAAAGTACTTTAATAGACAAAATATTATTAATGTATTCTCTTCAGCGTTAGCTAAAAATGAGAATGAGTGTCAATAAGTTTTGACTTTACTTAAAAATTGATTATCGGAACTGTATTAAATACTAAGCTTTTACATATCTGTGATATGGCAAAATCAGCCTACTGTTATAGGTAATTTTTGCTATAGCTTTTTCCCTTAGGGGCTGCTCATATATTAGGGTAAGCTTTGGTTTTTATATAACCATCTGTAATTAAAGGGTTTGTTTTTATCGGTGTGTTGTGAAGTAGCAGGCTTGGGATGAAAAAGCTTGCCGGATAAGTCGAGTAGTTATTTGCTTATGCTAACGAAAAATTTAAAAATATAGTAGGTGCTTTTTATTTGGATATTAAAAAACAGAGGAATATCATTTATTGACAATTGAAAAATGAACTAATTGTTTTTATTGAATTTAGTTTCGATTTTTTTATTGATAATCTTACTGATCACTCTATTATGAGTATAGTTTCAATTATAAATCATTTCTAATATTTAAATATTGTTATGTTAATTTAGGAGTATCCATGGAGAATATATTGTCAATTTTGGATGTCCCAAATACTGCATTTATGCTGCTTTGTACGAGCCTTGTTATGCTAATGACTCCTGGACTTGCTTTTTTCTATGGTGGATTAGTCTCTCGTAAAAGCGTTATTACCATTATGTCCCAGAGTTTCTTTTCTATGGGCTGGGTGGCAATTATTTGGTTTGTTGTTGGTTATTCATTATCGTTCGGTCCCTCGATTAATGGGATTGTCGGTGACCCATTTTATTATGCATTCTTGAATAACATAAGCCCTCAAACGATGTATACCGGTAATGATGGCGGCTTACCAATACTGGTTCATTTTGGATATCAAATGATGTTTGCGATTATTACTCCAGCCTTAATTACCGGAGCTTTCGCAAATAGAGTTAATTTCCCTGCTTATCTCGTATTCTTAACCCTATGGACATTATTTGTCTATGCACCGTTCGTTCATATGGTTTGGAGCCCAGATGGTATTTTCGCTAAATGGGGGGTTGTTGATTTTGCGGGTGGTATTGTCGTTCACGCAACAGCAGGTTTCGCTGCAATTGCTTCAGCGTTATATGTCGGTAAAAGAGCCGTTAAATCGGATGGTACTCACAATATTCCGTATATTGCACTTGGCGCGGCTTTATTGTGGTTCGGTTGGTATGGTTTTAACGCGGGCTCTGAATTGCAAGTCAATACTGTAACTGTTTCAGCGTTTATTACTACAGATATCGCCGCCGCATTTGCAGCAATTACTTGGTTTATTATTGAACGCTTCCATACAGGAAAACCTAAACTTGTCGGTTTTTTAACAGGGGCTGTAGCAGGGTTAGCTACTATCACACCGGCTTCGGGGTATGTTTCAATAGGTTCTGCAGCAATTATTGGGGTTATTGCCAGTATCGTCTGCTATACCTGTGTTTTCTTAGTCCGACGCCATTTAGATGATGCATTAGATGTTTTCGGTGTGCACGGTGTCGGTGGTATTACAGGCTCAATTTTAGTCGGTGTATTTGCATCAACGGTTTGGAATGCGAAAGGTCCCGCGGGGTTAATTGAAGGTAACGGCATGCAAATTGTGAAGCAAACTGTAGCTGTTGTCTTTACCAGTATTTGGTCCTTTGTCTTTACAATCTTAATTCTTTGGATAATCAATAAATTTACGCCAGTTAGAGTCGACCAAAATGCGGTTGGTGACAATTTAGATATTGTTGGATTTGACGAAGACGCGTACCGAGAAAAAGCAGATTAGTTAGCAAATATATTGTTTCTTGCAGTTTATCCTAATTGGTGGGTTTATTTGAACCACCGGTTGGGGTAGCTGCTAAATACAGCTGGTAATTTAGGATGGGTATATGAAAAAGAAAATAGCAATAGCTATTCAGGCTATTTGTTTTATGGGGCTATCGATGGGTGCAAATGCTGCGACCGATACACAGCAACCACAAACTTTGCGTCTAGCGATTGGCTCTGAACCAACCGAGGGTTTTGACCCAATGTTAGGTTGGAGCCACGGCAGCTATTTACTTTTACATAGCCCATTACTCAAGCAAAAAGCGGATTTGTCATGGCATAGTTACATGCTTGAGAAATATGAACATTCAGATGATGGTAAAGAGTGGACATTAAAATTAAAGGATGGACTTAAATTCTCCGATGGCTCCCCTTTAACGGCAAAAGATGTCGTTTTTACCTATAACAATGCCGCAGCAAGTGGTGGAAAAGTGGATATGGGGAACTTTGCTAAAGCGCAGGAGATTGACCCATCAACCGTTAAAATCACATTATCCTCACCCCAAAGTACCTTTATTAACGTTTTGGGCTCATTAGGCATTGTTTCAGCAGATAAATATGATGCAAAAAAATATGCACATAACCCTATCGGAGCAGGCCCCTACCGTTTAGTGAATTTCCAGCCGGGCCAGCAATTAATCGTAGAAAGAAACCCTTTCTATGCGGGGCCTAAAAACGATTTCGATAAAATGGTTTTTGTCTTTCTCAATGAAGATGGCGCTTTTGCTGCCGCTCAAAGTGGTGAACTAGATATTGTACGCATTCCCGCAGCGGTCGCGAGTAATGCTAAAGATGTTAAAAGTATGAAACTAATTGAACGTCATAGTGTTGAAAACCGAGGGATCTCATTCCCAATTCCGCCAGCGGGCGAGAAAAATGCCTCAGGCGACCCAATTGGTAACGACATTACTTCTGATGTTGCTATTCGCAAAGCGATCAATTACGCCATTGACCGCAAACTATTAGCAGATGCTGTTTTAGAAGGTTTTGCTATTCCTGCTTATACGGGCGTTGAAGGCTTGCCTTGGAATAACCCTCAATCTTCGTTTAAAGATGGAGATATTGAAAAAGCGAAATCTATACTGGAAGACGCTGGCTGGAAAATTAATAAAGACGGCTTAAGAGAAAAAGACGGTAAGGTTGCGAAATTGACACTGTGGTATGCCAGTGGTGATAGCACTCGTCGTGATTTAGCTCAAGCCGTAAGGGCTAGCTTAAAGCCGATTGGTATTGAGATGGATTTAAAATCAGGCAGTTGGGAAACCGTGGAAAAGTACATGCATGCCAACCCAACATTATTTGGGTGGGGGAGCCTTGACCCAATGGAACTGGTGCATAACTACAGCAGCAAAGCGGCGGGTGTCGGGTTTTATAACGCAGGTTACTATAAAAATCCCGCAGTTGATAAGGTGATAGAAGAAGCACTTCGCCAACCAGATCAAGATGCCGCTATTCCATTTTGGCAAAAAGTGGATTGGGATGGACAAACAGGAACTGGTATTCAAGGTGACGCCGCTTGGGCTTGGTTAATGAACGTACAACACCTTTATTTATTGAATAACTGTGTTGAGCTAGGTAAAGGGGCACCTGAAATCCACGGTTCATGGTCAGTGTTGAATAATGTTGATGACTGGGCTTGGACCTGCAAGTAATGCGGACAACCATAGGGCTTTTGTTCAGGTTTATCTGTTTATTAGTGGTGACTGCATTTGGGGTTTTTATTCTCCTTAGCTATTCACCTATAGACCCAATTAAAGCCTATATTGGTAATGATTTAATGCATGTTCCCCCAGACCAGTATCCGTTGATTGCGGCTCGCTGGGGGCTTGACCAACCATTGTGGATGCAGTTTTGGCGTTGGTTTTCTCAGTTGTTACAAGGTGATATGGGGTATTCCATGCTCTATAACATCCCTGTATCACAGGTGATTACCGATAGGTTAGCGCCATCGTTAGCTTTGTTATTATCGGCGTGGCTGTTTTCTGGGGTGATTGGTTTTGGTTTGGGGCTGATAGCAGGGCGCTACCTAAATAGATGGCCAGATAAAATTATTTCAACGCTATCTTATTTATTGGCGTCGATCCCCGTTTTTTGGGTTGGTTTACTGTTATTGTCACTTTTTGCTGTTTCACTACAGTGGGCACCGATTTGTTGCGCTTGGCCGATTGGCTTAGATGAACAATCATCCACACTGTCACAAAAAGTGCACCATCTTGTGTTACCTGTAGTGGCTCTAGGGATGTTAGGCATTGGTAATATAGCTCTGCATACTCGTTCGAAAGTTGCTGAGGTGATGAACAGTGAGTTTATCCACTACGCGAAAGCTCAAGGGGATAAAGGGTGGTCGATGATAAGCTTTCATGTGGTAAAACATGCGATTACACCCGCAATATGTTTACAGTTCGCCTCTATTGGTGAGTTGCTCAGCGGAGCATTACTAGCAGAAAAAGTGTTTGCTTATCCTGGATTAGGCCAAGCAACCATTGATGCTGGCTTACGTGGTGACATCCCTTTGTTAATGGGGATCGTGATGCTATGTGCGGTAGTGATTTTCTTTAGTAATAGTATCTCTGACATGATGCTTAAGAGAGTGAATAAAGGGGTACTCCGAGAGCCATGACTTATAACCCAAATAAAGCCTTAATTAAGTTAGTTATTTCATTGTTATGTTTATTGGTTTTAGGGGCTTATGCCGCATGGCTTTCTCAAACTGATGTGGATGTGAATTTACTCGACCGTCGACAAGCACCTTCATGGGCACATTTATTCGGTACGGATAATTTAGGTAGAGACTTGTGGGACAGAGTATTTCAAGGAATAGCGACCAGCTTACAAATTGGCACCACCGCTGCATTATCGAGTGGAGTGATAGCGCTTGTGATGGCAAGTTTATCTTCGTTCAGTAGGACGATGGATTATGTTATTCGTGGCTGTATTGACTCCCTGTTAGCCTTGCCTCACTTGCTATTATTGATATTGATTTGCTTTACGTTAGGTGGTGGAAAAGTGGGCGTAATTTGGGCTGTTGCTTTGACTCACTGGCCAAAGCTAACGTTGGTCTTACGTTCCGAGTTGCTTCGAGTGCAACAAACAGATTACATCATGTTATCGAAACGGATTGGAAATAGTGCGCTTTACCGATGCCGATATGACTATTTACCGATGATCCTTTCACAATGGTTAGTAGGGACGTTATTGATGTTCCCACATGCGATATTACACAGTGCGGCATTGAGTTTTTTGGGTTTTGGTTTGTCTCCACATGAAGCATCGTTAGGTATTTTACTTTCCGATGCATTGCGTTACTTAAGTACTGGTGCGTGGTGGTTAGCCATGTTTCCGGGCGTCGCATTAGTTGGGTTAGTGCTGTTATTTGATCAGTTTGCTAAAGCGGTACAACAATTATGGTTGAGGAGCGATTGATGCTAAGTTTTGATAACCTAACGATTGATGTTGCGAAATTTCGCTGGCTAGGCAAAAAGCGTTGGTCTCCACTTTTACAAGATATCTCATTGGATATTGCGCCAGGTGAAATGGTTGCATTGGTAGGAGGAAGTGGAGAAGGGAAAAGTTTACTTCTACAAAGTAGTTTAGGTTTATTACCTGAAAATATGCGTTGTCGCGGTGATATTGTATTAAATGGGTGCCAGTTGACAGAAAAGTCAAAACAACAATATCGCGGTAATTCACTGTGCTATATCCCACAAGGGGTTAGTGCATTAAATCCACTCATTAAGATAGGCCCTCAACTTGAACGTGCTGCGGTATTAAGTGGGCAGCATATTAAAATGCATGACGTTGCATTGCATTTACAGCAATACAATTTACAAGCAGATTTAATTCATAGTTATCCCAATAAGCTTTCAGGGGGAATGGCAAAACGCGTTCTCGCTTGTAGTGCGACGCTCTCCCAAGCTGAATATATTCTTGCGGATGAAATTTCATCATGGCTAGATGATGAACATGCGATACAACTTCTACAACATATCAAATCTCTTTGCTTTGCTGGTAAAGGTGTTTTATGGGTTACTCACGACCTTGCAATGGCGGTGCGTTTTGCTGATCGCATTGCGTTATTGCGTAATGGTGTTTTAGAAGAAGTACTCAGCAGTGAAATATTAAAGCAAGGCGGAGGAGGGAAGTGGTTTCAATCTCTATGGAATTCTTTGCCTGAACAACAGTTTATGAATTGGACTCAGTGAATAAATATTATTTAAAAATTAAATGTAGGAAGTCACTAATAAATAAAAACTCTTATTTCGACTGTCTTAATTTGAATGTTTATTGGTGTGAATTTTATTTATTTAACTCGTCGTTATTAGATATTTAACTCAATTTATATTTAAAAATAAAATGAGTTATTCGCTCATAAAATGATTACTTATCAGTATTAACACTAAGCTTTATCAATTGAGGAGGCGTTATGCAGTTAACCCCAAGAGAAATTGAAAAATTGATGGTTTACACACTTGCTGATGTGGCTGAAAAACGCCGCGCACGTGGCGTGAAATTAAATTATCCCGAAGCCGTTGCCATTATCACGGTTACTGCACTTGAAGGTGCCCGTGATGGTAAAACCGTTGAGGATGTGATGAAAGAAGCAGCGACTGTTTTAACAAAAAAAGACGTTATGGATGGCGTGGAAGACTTAATTCCAAATGTTCAAGTAGAAGCTATTTTTACTGATGGTACTCGTTTAGTGACCGTCCATAATCCGATTAAATAAATGAAGGATGAGGTGAAATATGAGTAATTCAAAAACAAACATTAAAGCCCCGACTCCTTTAGGTGGTGTTATTTTTGCAGATGAGCCTATTGAGTTCAACGTTGGCAAACCTGAAACAAAAATTAAAGTCCGTAATACCGGTGACAGGCCTGTGCAAATTGGTTCCCACTTTCATTTTTTTGAAGTTAACCATGCATTAGAGTTCGACCGTGCAGCGGCTTACGGTAAGCGTTTAAATATTGCCTCTACAACGGCAATTCGTTTTGAGCCAGGTGATGAAGTAGAAGTTTCACTGATCCCTTATGGCGGAAAACAAAGTGTCTATGGGTTTAATAACCTTGTTGATGGTTGGGCGGGTGACAACGTTGCCGCTACTGAACGTCCTGCTAAAGCAATCGCCTTAAATAAAGCAATTGCTCGTGGTTTTAAGCATAAGGAACAGTAAGCGCGTTAGATGTCAGTAATGATGAATAACAATGCACCTTCTTAACATTAAAGGTAAATAACATGCCAAAAATTTCTAGACAAGAATACAACGGTTTATTCGGGCCAACAGTAGGCGATAAAATTCGTTTAGGCGATACCGACTTATATATTGAAATCGAAAAAGATTTACGTGGATATGGCGAAGAGTCTGTCTATGGTGGAGGTAAATCTTTACGTGATGGTATGGGAGCAAATAACACTTTTACCAGCGACAATGGCGTTTTAGATTTAGTTATCACTAACGTCACCATCGTGGATGCACGTTTAGGTGTCATTAAAGCCGATGTGGGGATTAAAGCGGGTAAAATTGTTGGTGTAGGGAAAAGTGGTAACCCAAATATTCAAGATAACATCACACCAGGCATGGTTGTCGGGGTATCTACGGATGCTATCTCTGGTGAACATTTAATCCTAACGGCTGCCGGTATTGATACCCATATCCACTTGATTTCTCCGCAACAAGCCTATGCCGCGTTATCAAATGGTGTGACAACTTTCTTTGGTGGCGGTATTGGCCCAACTGATGGAACTAACGGTACAACAGTGACGGCAGGCCCTTGGAACATGCGCTCTATGTTACGTGCTATCGAAGGTTTACCTATTAACGTGGGTATTTTAGGGAAAGGTAACTCGTATACACGTGAGCCACTTATCGAACAATTAGTTGCAGGTGCTGCGGGGCTGAAAGTTCACGAAGACTGGGGCGCAACAGGGAACGCTATTCGTCATGCGTTACGTATTGCTGATGAATTTGATGTACAAATCTCAGTGCATACAGACAGCTTAAATGAAGGTGGTTATGTTGAAGACACCATCGAGGCCTTTGAAGGTAGAACTATTCACACCTACCATACAGAAGGTGCGGGTGGTGGACATGCTCCAGATATCATTAAAGTTGTTAGCCAACCTAACGTATTACCAAGTTCAACCAACCCAACGTTACCGTTTGGCGTGAATAGCCAGTCAGAGCTATTTGACATGATCATGGTATGTCATAACCTGAACCCAAATATCCCTTCGGATGTGTCATTTGCGGAAAGCCGTGTTCGCCCTGAAACCATTGCAGCAGAAAACGTGCTGCATGATATGGGCGCTATTTCGATGTTCTCAAGTGACTCACAAGCGATGGGGCGTGTGGGGGAAAACTGGCTACGTATTGTCCAGACTGCGAACGCCATGAAAGCTTCCCGTGGCAAGCTACCTGAAGATGCTCCGGGTAATGATAACTTCCGTGTTCTGCGTTACGTGGCAAAAATCACTATCAACCCTGCAATTGCTCAAGGCATCAGCCATATCTTAGGCTCGATTGAAGTTGGCAAAATGGCCGATCTCGTATTATGGGACCCACGTATGTTTGGGGCTAAACCAAAACTGGTCATTAAAGGTGGCATGATCAACTGGGCTGCAATGGGTGATCCAAATGCATCCTTGCCAACACCTCAGCCTGTTTTCTATCGTCCAATGTTTGGTGCGATGGGTAAAACTGTCAATGACACCTGTGTGACTTTCGTTTCACAAGCAGCATTAGATGATGGCATTAAAGAAAAAGCCGATCTTGAGCGCCAAGTGGTTGCAGTCAATAACTGCCGAGCTATCGGGAAACGTGATTTAGTGCGTAACGGTGAAACACCAAATATCGAAGTTGATCCTGAAACTTTTGCTGTAAAAGTGAATGGTGAACACGCAACTTGCCAGCCGATTAGCGAAGCTGCAATGAACCAACGTTATTTCTTTAGCTAATCAGTACATGTTTGGATTATCTGCCCGCCGGTGGTGGGCAGAATTAACATAAAAGGTAATATTATGATCATTATTGAACATATTCTTGGCAATGTTAAAAAAGACCCAGTGTGGCAAGCACGTCAGAAAAATGCTGATGTTGATATTTTGATCCTCGATCAACGAGAAGCTCAGAAAAGCCGCTGCCGTAAAAATACCGAAAAAGGCCAAGATTTAGGTATCGCGCTGGACAGGAATGTCTTGTTATCTGATGGCGACGTTTTGCTATTTGATGAAGCTACCAACGCAATGACGATAGTTCAGATCTCCTTACGTGACGTCATGATGGTCAACTTATCCCACCTAAAAAATCTAAGTACAGAAGAACATATTCGTATTAGCTTCGAATTAGGGCATGCATTAGGTAACCAACACTGGAAAGCCGTTTTAAAGGGAGACCTTGTTTACGTACCGCTAACGGTAAGTGAAAAGGTAATGGGGTCGGTCATGCGAACGCATGGTTTTGGTGAAGACACCTTTACCTTCGTGAAGGGCGAAACTATTTTACCTGAATTGAGCCACTCTGAAGCGCGTTTATTATTTGGTGGGGCAGAAGAAACGGATACGCATGTTCATGTGGAATTAGGGCAGATCCACGGACACAGCCATAGTCATGGGCACAGCCACGATCACAACCATGATCATCATCATGACCATGGGCACTCTCATACACACAAATAACGTTCGTGTTAATGAGTAAGGAAAGTGATATGGAAGCATCTGACCTAATTAGAATTATGCAGTTTGGTGATTCAGCATTGCCAATTGGTGCATTTACATTTTCAAATGGGGTTGAATCCGCCATTCAAAAAGGTGTTGTCCACGACAAAGAAACGCTGAAATCCTTTGTTCACACGTCTTTGAAGGTTGCTGCACATTCAGATTGCATTGCTATTGTGGCTGCACATCGCGCCACTCTTGCTCAAGATAGCGACACATTGGCGAAAATTGATTGGGCTGTAAATAACCGCAAGCTGAATGAAGAAGCACGAATAATGACAACCCGAATGGGGAAAAAACTCGCTGAAATCTCAGTTCATATTTTTGAAGATCCACTAGTGAGTGGATGGCTTGCAAAAATCAAAGCGAATGAGGTTCCGGGAACCCAGCCGGTGATACAAGCCATGGTTATGGCAGTACAAGGAATAACAGAAAGAGATGTTGTCGTGATGCACCAATATGGTATTGCCATGACAATTTTAAGTGCGGCGATGCGATTAATGCGTATCACACACTATGAAACTCAGCATATTCTTTTTGAATTAAATGAAGAAATTAAGGTTTTTTGTGACATCGCAGCCTGTGGTGACATAGAACAAATGTCCTCATATGTTCCTGTTATTGATGTCTTAGCTGCGGTACACACTAAATCATTTGTCCGTTTGTTTATGAACTAACGAACAACTAAAAATTTTGGGGAAAAACGATGAAAAAAATGACTCGGATCGGAATTGGTGGGCCTGTTGGCTCAGGAAAAACTGCAATTATTGAAGTGATCACCCCGATCCTTATTGAAAGAGGCATTAAGCCGCTAATCATCACAAACGATATTGTGACGACCGAAGATGCGAAACAAGTAAAACGTACCTTGAAAGGTATTCTTGATGAAGAGAAAATTTTAGGTGTTGAAACGGGGGCATGTCCTCACACTGCGGTACGTGAAGACCCAAGCATGAACATTGCTGCAGTTGAAGATATGGAAGAACGTTTCCCTGATAGCGACGTGATCATGATTGAAAGTGGTGGCGATAACCTTACTTTAACTTTTAGTCCTGCACTAGCAGACTTCTACATCTATGTCATTGATGTAGCTGAAGGTGAAAAAATTCCACGTAAAAATGGCCCAGGTTTAGTACAAGCTGATATTTTAGTTATTAATAAGATTGACTTAGCGCCTTATGTTGGTGCTAGCCTTGAAGTGATGGAACACGACACGAAAATCGTTCGTGGCGACCGTCCCTATGTACTAACCAACTGTAAAACAGGGGAAGGGGTTATTGAGTTGGTTGATATGATCATGGATAAATTCCTCTTTACGCACCAAGTTCCAAGGGGGTAAAGATGACGAATTTCAGGGCAGATATAGCAAATACTCCAACGCGTGTTAAAGCTCATATTTTAGGCAGCAATGCACCTGAACTCGCCGCATATCAAGATGAACCGAAACAAATGCAAAGTGGTGCTGTTGGTAAAAGTGGTTACTTAAAATTAAGGTTTGCTCAAGGTGAATATCGTAGTGAGCTGGTGGAAATGGAGCGTCGTGTTCCCTCATTAGTGCAAAAAGCACTTTATTGGGATGAACTGATGCCCCAACTGCCTTGTGTCACGATGATTTCAACTTCAGGTAGCCTATTACAAGGTGACCGACAAGCCCTTGATATTATTGTTGAAAAGGGGGCTTGTGCTCATGTGACAACGCAGTCTGCGACCAAAGTTCATATGATGGAAGCGAACTACGCCACACAGTACCAGAATATTGTCGTTGAGGAAGATGGGTATTTAGAATATTTACCAGACCCAATCATTCCTCACCGTAATTCTCGGTTTATTACTGACACGCGGATTAATATTCATCCAAGTGCAACGATGATTTACTCAGAAATACTGATGTCAGGTCGAAAATATCATCACCCAGATGAGCAGTTTGGGTTTGATGTTTTTTCATCACATATTCGAGCAGAGTCATCGTTAAATAAAGAGTTGTTTGTTGAAAAATATATTTTAGAGCCCAAAAAGGCACCGCTAAACATTACTGCGGTTATGGATAGCTTCGATACTTTTGGCAATGTGATTTTACTGACACCTAAAATTCATCATGAACGCATTTTAGAACGGTTAGATGCGATATATGACCCGAAAAATGAAATTGCTTTTGGGGCAACTCAATTACCGAATGAGTGTGGGTTAATATTTAAAGCATTGGGGGTTGATAGTCCAAAAGTGAAGGATGCCGTCAGGTATTTTTGGCAAATAGCGAGAGAAGAAATATTAGGTATTTCGCTACAAGAACCTTTTTTATGGCGTTAAATATTTTTTAGCAATGAGATACACAGTAGTCATAAAGTGACTGAAATAACCTTTTGGGTTATCAAGGTAATTTATTAATATATTATCAGTAGAGTGATTTTTATAATTTCTCTACTGATATTCCTATTAAGGAATTTCACGATGGAAAAAACAATAAACCAGAACGCTTGGAATAAGTTGGCCAGCGAAAATATAGCGATACAATTTATTGATATCGTTTTGCGTGGCTGTGCTCAAGTTATGTTTCAAAATAACGCACTAACCGGACTTCTATTTTTTATTGCGATTTTCATCGGTGCTTTTTTAGAAGGGATGCCGCAAGTCGCTCTAGGTTGTTTGTTAGGCACCGTTGTCGCTACACTTACAGCTTATATTAGTAAGTTAGATACTGAATCGTTGCGTTCAGGGCTTTATGGTTATAATGGCTGCTTAGTTGGAGTTGCACTACCGACTTTTTTAGAGAATACCCCATTTGTTTGGTTAACTATCGTATTAGGGAGCATTGTTTCCGTTATAGCCACTATCTCTTTAATGGATTTTCTAAAAAATTGGAAAGTCGCAGCATTAACTGCTCCTTTTGTTTTAGTATCATGGATTATTCTGCTCGCGAGTTATAACTTCTTAGGTATTGAAGGCGTTGCGCTACCAACTCCTGCTCTGCCAAAACAACTTATTGAACCTATTGGGTCAATTCCTCACAGTGACCTAATCGCTGATATTTTTCGTGGTGTTTCTGAAGTATTTTTACTTAGCAGCATGGTTGTCGGTATCATTTTTGTAATTGGTCTAGCGGTGAGTTCTATGTGGGCGGCGATATTTGCCGTATTTGGTTCTCTTCTTGCTTTTATCGTTGCGACCTTTTTAAAAGGTGATTTTGCGAGTATTCACACTGGTTTATATTCATTTAGCGCTGTATTAACCGCGATTGCTCTAGGTTCTACGTTTAATAAACCGAGCTATCGGGTGGTGGTTTATGCCATCGTTGGTGTGATATTCACCGTATTTGTTCAAGGCGCACTCGACATTATTCTTGAACCATTTGGTATCCCGACTTTAACGATGCCATTTGTTCTAGCATCATGGCTATTTTTAGTACCGAACCAAGATATTATGCCTAAGCATCGGCAATAATATTGCAATAAAACTTTTTGGTATTCAATTATGAAAAAAAATGCAATATATAAATATATTCAAAATATGAGAATGCTACGCATAGTGCTCTCATTATTAATACTTGCTGATGGGGGCTTGATTATTTCCCCCATCATTTCAACTTATGATTTCCATTTATACTCGCAGCATCTAGGTTTTGTTGATTGGCTACAATCTTTAGGTTTAGTTAAATTATTAGATATTCCAAGGTTTGCTATTGGTGTAGTGCTCATTATTCTTGCTATTCCTGTTTATTTAGGACTGCGTATAGGTTGGTTATTTAGCTGCTTTATGCTGTTCATTATTATGTTAATTAACTTGGTATTAGCGAGAGAAAATGCGCTGACTGGAACCTTTTCACTAATAGTGTTGATTATTGCCATTGCAAATTGGAAAGCATTTAATCGCCATAGCTTATCTGGCGCTGGCTTTGTTGCTTTTATGAGCTTAAGTGTCCTACTGGGCTATTCTGTATTTGGGACTTTGTATTTAGGCGAACAATTTCAACCTCATGTTACTGATATCTCATCCGCATTCTATTTCGCTTTAGTTTGTATGACGACAGTCGGGTTTGGCGATATTATTCCGATTAGTGTTGAAGCTAGGTTATTTACAATTTCGATTGTTATTTTAGGTATTACAATTTTTACAACCTCTATTGTCTATTTCCTAGGGGTATTTGCAAAGAGCACACAAGAAATTGTTAAGAAGAGATTATTTCGTATGAAAAACCATTACATTATTGTTGGCGCAAGCCCTTTAGCTTTAAACACCTACCACGGATTAAGAAAACGCGACTTAGACGTCATGGTACTTTGCCATGAAGAACAGAAAAAGAACTATCCAGATAATGCGCAAGTTATTGCCACGGAGAAAATTAATAAACATACATTAAATAGCGCTAATTTAGGCCAGGCTAAAGCATTATTTATTCTAGGTAGCTCTGATTCTGAAAATACTATTTCTATGTTAGCGGCGAAAGAAATTGTTGGCGGAAACATTAAAAGTGTTATTGCTGTCAATGATGATAAAAATTACGAAAACATGCAGTTATTGCATGCAGACTTGCTTATTTCTCTCTCATCTTTAGGGAGTGAAGTGTTGATTAAAATGATTTTTGGAGAAAATATTAATAACCAAGTGATGGAAAATATTATCTTTTCAAACAACATCTTAGATTCATAGTATGCAAGGGTCTCAATTGTATAATTGCTGTTATGGAATATCTACAGCTTTATCATTTATACGAAGAAATAAAAATATAGATAAGAGATAGAGAATTTATTATGGATCTAACCGTTATTATTTTTATTTTAGTGTACGTCGCAATGGCTTTTGGGACTTTCCCTGGGATTAAAATTGACCGTACTGGCGCATCTGTAGCGGGTGCATTGGCCATGATAGGGTTTGGGATTATCTCGCCAAAATTATCTTGGGATGCCATTGATTACAGTGCAATTGGGCTATTATTTGGTTTAATGGTGGTATCCGCATCATTTACGGTATCAGGTTTTTATCACCAAGCGGCTCAAAAAGTCGCTAGCTTAAATATTAGCCCACCCAAATTAATGGCGGTTTTCATTATTGTTGGGGCACTTCTTGCTTCAGTACTTACAAACGATATTGTTGTCGTTGCAATGACGCCTTTATTGGTGTCTATCACGTTATCTCGAGGCCTTAACCCTATTCCTTTTTTACTTGGCTTTTGCTTTGCTGCCAATAATGGTGCCGCCGGTTCTTTAATTGGTAGCCCTAAAAATATGGTTGTTGCACAAGGATTGGACTTATCTTTTATTGGAATACTCAATATTACGGCTATTCCAGTATTATTTTCAATTCCAATTGTATGGTGTGTGATCTCCTTACTTTATCGTAACCGCTGGTATTTATCTGAAGATAAAAAATCATTAATGTCTAGTGGTGAGCCTTCAGTTATTGAATTTAATTGGTGGGAAACAATAAAGGCCGCTACAGTTTTATTTGCTGTTATTTTGGCTTTTTTATTCAGTGATTTGCCGCGTGAGCTTGTTGCATTATCGGCAGCATGCTTTTTATTGTTAAACAGAAAAATAGCGTCCAGTGACATGTTAAAGCATGTTGATGGTGACTTAATTCTGCTAATGATGGGGCTATTTATTATTAATGCCGCATTTTCAAATACGGGTATTCCTCAAGAGATACTACATTACTTATTGGGTAAAGGTATCGACCTAAATAGCCCGATTACGTTATTTTTAGTCACTATCGTGATGAGTATTTTTGTCGGAACCACACCAACGGTTATTTTATTGATCCAGTTTGTTTACCCTCATGGCAATGTTGATCTACTCGGTGCAGCGTTAATTTTAGGTGCTTGTTTTGCAGGTAATATATTTATATTCGGTAGTATTGCTGGAATTATTGCCGTTGAACAATCTTCAGCCCACGGCATTAAAATATCGTTTTTAGAGTTCACTAGATCTGGCGGTATTATTTCCATCATTTGTATTTTTATTGCTGTTGTTTGGTTATCCATCTATTAGCTTATAGAGAGCTGAAAATATGTTAGAAGTTAAAAACTTATGTATAAAGCAAGATAACCGAACCTTATGGGATTCGCTTTCTTTTTCACTGGATAAAAATGAGCGATTAGGGATTTCAGCACCGAGTGGTTTTGGTAAAACAACCTTGGGCCGTGTATTAGCACAATGGCAAATACCGACCCAAGGAAATGTATTATTTAATGGTAAAAGTTTATCTCAAAAAGAATATTGTCCTATTCAGTTAGTTCCTCAGCACCCTGAAAAATGTTTTAACCCGTACCGGACAGTAGGGGAAAGTGTTAGGGATGCTTGGGAGCCTGACCCATACTACCTTGAAAGGTTGTTCATTAAATCAGAGTGGTTGGTTAGAAGGCCAAGTGAGCTTTCTGGTGGTGAACTTGCTCGAATTGCCTTATTAAGAGCCTTAGACCCAAGAACAAAAATATTAATTGCGGATGAAATTACCGCACAGTTAGATGCGCATTTACAGAAAGATATATGGCAGTTTTTAATTCAACTTTCGGAAGAAAGACCATTATCGATGATTGTTTTTAGTCATAATAAGTTCCTATTGGAAAAGGTGTGTACATTGGTTTGGAATATGGCAATATCAGAATGAATTATCTTATAAAGCTAAATAAGATTACTGGCTATTTAATATCGTCATTTAACGATTATTTATTAACGATGTTCAATTAATGTGTGTGCTTTAATTTAAATTCTAAAAACGATGTCTTTATATCTATGATATTAAATAGAGGGCGTTGCAATGGTAGCTGTTGATATTTTATTAGTCGGTTTTGGCGGCGGTATTGGTTCATTACTGCGGTGGTGGATTGGTCGCTTAGTGGGGGAGCGTTATCATGGGAAATTCCCATTATCAACATTCATTATTAATATTTCAGGAGCATTTGTTATTGGTTTTTTAAGCCGTTATTTTGCGATCGATTGGGATGACCGTTATGGTGCATTTCTACAATCAGCAATTTTAACTGGATTACTGGGGGGGTATACAACGTTCAGTAGTATGCAGCTTGATGCCTTGAAGTTAACTCAAACTAGACAAAAATTGCTCGCCTTATTTTATTTATTACTTTCGGTTTTAGTTGGGTTAGCTGCGGCATTTACTGGTGCTTGGTTAGCAAACTAACAGGGGCTAAAAATGAATATCATGATCTTAGTTTTTATTGGTGGTGCAATTGGTGCAATTTGTCGCGAGTTATTGATGATATCTGTTCCAACCATGAATGACCATTTCCCTCTTGACATATTTATAGCAAATATCGTCGCATCATTATTGTTGGGTATTGTTGCAGGCTTACTTATGAGAAATAAAATAAGCCAAGGGATGAATGCTTTTTTAGCTACAGGGATCATGGGAGGGTTATCGACATTTTCCAGCTTTGTGTATGGAGCAGTGGAAATAATGAAGTACCCACAGTTCTTCTTAGTTGCAATAAGCTATTTGGTTTTAAGTATCGTTATCGGGTTTGTTGCGATTTATATCGGATACTCAGTAGGTAATAAGCAATATAGTTAATTATCATACTAATATTTTTAAATTTATAAGAGAATAAGAGGTTTTGAAATGAAAATAGGTAAATCAATATGGCATGGGATCACTTCAAAGCCTTATAGATTACAATTATTTTTTGATATAATACTTTTAATATTATCACCTGTGATCTTCATAAGTATAATTGGCTTTGATACTAAAACTCTAGATATGGATGTTTTTATTGTTACATTAGTTATTCTGATTTATATTTACATTACACGTTGGTTTAGCCATTGGTATTGTAATAGACGTGAAAAATAAGTGCATAGATATACAAAAATTTGATAAAGCTACATTTGCTTTTTTGTCATAACTAGCGTCTGTTGTGGTCTAAAAAGAGAGGAAGCTTCATGGCTTATAAAGAAGAAGCTTCCCTGTTTTTCCTTACTATTAACTTGTGATTTTCCTTTTCTTTATAATCCTTATAATGTTTAAAACCAAGCTAGCAAGGATTGCTACAACCCCGCCTATAAATGTCTCATATACCCTTGATATGGGAAGTAAATAAGTTGGGTTATGTAAAAATAGCGTTTCCTCAAGAAGAAGTAAAACAAATACAGTAATAGAGAAGGTCTTTAGCATGTAATTTAAACGGAAAAATGTAGGGATAAAAAATATGGTTAAAGCTAATACAGATAAGTAAATATAAGTTTCTTTTGATTTTGTTATACTAAACATAGTGATGACAAAAGCTGCTGCTAATAGACTTCCTAAAAACCTAAGTAACGTAACTTTTATTATATTCATTTCTTTTGGGTGGAGTAACATAATGAATGTTAGAGGAGCCCAATAAGGTTTGTATAGATTTAGATAGTCGGGTATTGAAAGGCTTAAGAATAGAAAAAAGCTGAAAAAGAAGGCTCTTATATATATTTTTTCGTCACTATGATAAATTGCTTTTGAAAATAACCCATTTTTAAACGCATGAATTTCATTGTTTTTATGTTTCAGTAGGCTAAAAATGACTAAACTAACGGCAACCCCCGAGAGATATGCCATTGGCAAGTCAATGCTAATAGAGTCTAACGTTGTTCCCATACAGGAAAAAATAATTAAAAATGGAAATGTGCGATCTAAATAATCATCTTTTTTGTAAAAAAGGTAATAACAATATGATAGGATAAATAAATAGATATAAAAATAAATGGTTAGCTTTAGTAGAAAACCAATGCCCCCACCAACGATAACCAAACATAATAGAAAAAAGATGTAAAAAATATTACTGCTATCAGGTTTTGCATCATAGACGATATTGGAGAATAATGTTGTTATAACTCCAAATACTCCACCAATGGTGCCAAATAAAGAAAAGCAGATAGTTGAGTTTACTATTGCGGCAATCAAAAATGTTCCGTTATTTCTAAAGTTAATATATTTTAATTTTTTATTAATATCTTTCATATTGCTCACTCATTTCATTTTTAAGTTATTTGTATCATATTTTGGAGTGAAGTTATATAGTCGGAAAATGTATTGTTTTTATATGCAGAGGTGATTATTTAAATAATATTAAGCTAATTTTTATGTAAATTTT
Source organism: Providencia sp. 2024EL-00732 (assembly GCF_044006275.1). NCBI lineage: Bacteria > Pseudomonadati > Pseudomonadota > Gammaproteobacteria > Enterobacterales > Morganellaceae > Providencia > Providencia sp. 2024EL-00732. The sequence continues at coordinate 140,192 of NZ_JBIPDG010000007.1, forward strand.
AACTAATTGGTAAACTTAATTGGTGGTTATTCTGTTGGTTCCTAAAACTGAGTAGGTTTTTTAACAGATAAAAATTGTTGCAGCCCACGATAAACTAGAGAGCATCGGTATGGGCCTCACATAGGTAAGCGTCAATTTTTACCTAATGACATTACGCTGGCAATATCACATATATCAGTCACAGTTATAGTGAGCTTCCTGAGGGGGATGTGAGTACAATATCGAGTACTCTTAAACAACACTCGGACAATGAAGTTGATAATGTTGATAATAGATAGAGTCGAGTTGAATTGGAATTTAGGAGAGTGTTGAAATTAGCGGGCTTTACAAACGAAAACAGACGTCGATTGACGTCTGTTAATAATGAGGTGGTGCCCGGACTCGGAATCGAACCAAGGACACGGGGATTTTCAATCCCCTGCTCTACCGACTGAGCTATCCGGGCAACGGAGCGTATTAAACCTGATTTCATTGGTTGAGTCAAGGCGCTTTCAATAAACTTTTGACTGTATGCGCTTTTTTTCAACATGTTAGCTAGTTTTTAACCGAAAATACATAAAAAGACTAAGGTTATTAGTCAACGCCAGCCTGAAATGGCTTTAGGGTTGGCTGGCGTTGATGTTTATCGGCTTTTAGCGTAAGTAATTTTTCTGAGCTTTATTCACTTTAATTAGATAATTACGTGACTCAGCGGCAGGGTGTTTAGTGGACAATGTTTCATATACCTCACCTGGCTCTAAATTATTAATACGTTGTGCTGCTTGTTTTTTATCACTGTGAAAGACACGCAATACGCTGCCAGCACCGCCGTTATAGGCCGTTATAACGGCATATCGGCGTGATGTTTGGTTACGGATATCGCCTAAATAACTGTTTTGTAATATCGCCAAATAGGCTGTACCAGTATCGATATTTTTTTCAGGGTCAAATAAATAACTACGGCTAGGAACACCGGATTTACCTTGTGAGCGGAAAACATCCTTACCCGCAGTATTTGGCATTATTTGCATTAACCCCATAGCATCCGAACGGCTTACAGCATAAGGGTTGAAACTTGATTCAATTTGCATAATCGCCAGAATTAATGATTCATCAACACCGTATTTTGCGGCTGATTTTTTAATATATGGCAAATATTTATGAGCTCGTTTGTCTAAATGATTTGGGACTAATTGCATGGTCACTGACCAAACAACATTCATACCAGACTGCCGGCGCTGCATTTTATTTTCGACTAGATAATCAGCAAACTTTGTTGCACGCCATTCCCAACGAATAGCTTCCCCAGTGTTATCGAGTACTTGGCCAAATAAAAATGGCTCTTTACTGTGGGGAATATCATTAATATCAGAGTAAAGGTCGATAGAGTTGGGGTCATCACCCATCAATAATGTGGTGACAATTGCTTTTTTTAAGTGTTCAGACGGCTCTATTGCTGAAATAGTTTCGACGGTGATAGTCCCTGCATCAAAGTTAATATGGCTGCGGGTACGGTATTCATCTGTGTATTTCACATAGTCTTTTGGACCTGCAATCAGCACTTCTTTAATGCCCCAAATATTTTCAATATTATGGGCAAATTGCCCCATTAAAATATCGAACCCATTGGTGTCTTTGACATGATTAGGGTTAAAGTCAGGCTTTTGATTACTAGAACATGAAACAATTAGAGGGATCAATAAGCTCAGCGCAAATAGTTTTTTCATACGATTCACAGTCTTGGTGCAAGAGTCTACCTACTGAGTAGGTAGACAAACAGATTATTTTTCAGGCGTATAACCATCAATATGAATATCATGACCTTCAAACAAGAACTTGATCATTTCTTGTTCTAACATTTTACGGTCATCGGGGTTCATGGTATTGAGTTTCTTTTCATTAATGAGCATGGTTTGTTTAGCCATCCATTGACTCCATGCTTCTTTCGATATCTCGTTAAAAATACGTTTTCCTAACTCACCTGGGTAAAGCTGAAAATCTTGCCCATCAGCATCACGTTGTAAGAATGTACAAAAAATGGTTCTACTCATTAACTTTTTCCTCAAATTTCAGGTAGTAAGGCAAGCTGCTTTAATAAATTTTCAACTGGGGCAGCAAGACCGATAGTTGCACCTAAGTGTAAGTTATACCAGAGTCCTTTGCCTTCATCCATGGCAGAATTAAATGCCTGAATATTAACTTTTACAGGGATAATATCTAAATGAAAATGGCTAAATGTGTGACGGAAGGAAATTAATTGCTCTGGCGAGTTATATTCAAGGCCAGAATCTTTTAACCATTGATTAAGTTGCTCTAAAGACTCAAATTGAGGGAAGGCAAATAGCCCACCCCAGATGCCTGATGGCGGTCGTTGTTCTAACCATACATTATCTTCGTGTTGCATAATTAAGAACCAAGCACTTTTTTCAGGGATCTTTTGTTTCGGTTTTTTTCCGGGGTAGTTCGACCATGAGTGATTCGCATAAGCAATACAGCCAAAATTAACAGGGCAAATTTCACATTTAGGTTTACTACGGGTGCAGACCATAGCCCCTAAATCCATCATGGCTTGGTTAAAAAACTCGACCCCAACTTTTGGCGTGACGTCAGTGCTAATATCCCACAGGCGGTTTTCCACTTCCTTTTTCCCCGGCCAGCCATCAACCGCATAGGCACGAGCTAACACGCGTTTAACATTACCATCTAAAATAGGGTAGTGCTGCTGTTGTGATAATGACAAAATCGCCCCTGCTGTTGAACGCCCAACACCGGGTAGAGCAAGTATTTCATCGAATGTACGGGGAAATTGGCCATTATATTGAGTGGCGACCATTTGTGCGGCTTTATGTAGGTTACGAGCCCGTGCGTAGTAGCCAAGACCTGTCCACAGGTGTAATACTTCATCAAGCGGCGCATTGGCAAGGGCTGTGACATCCTCAAAACGAGCAATAAACTTCTCAAAATACGGAATGACAGTACTTACTTGGGTTTGTTGCAGCATAACCTCTGACAACCACACATGATAGGATGATTTTTCCTGTTGCCAAGGCAAGGTTTTACGGCCGTATTTGTGATACCAGCCGAGCACTGCAGATGAAAATTGTTGAGCTTCCATTGATAATTTTATTTTTATTGATATTGCCAGTCATGGTAGGAATTGCAACATAGACTACGGGGGCTGTAAACCGCTATTGTGTGGTTTAGTGTAAAGTTAGCTAATTATCAACTGCAACCTTGCAGAAGTTTTGCTAAACTCCGATATCCTTTGTGTCTCAAAGGGGCTAAAGGCTCCCATTTGGGGTATTTAGGGTAGGAATTGATAGGTTTGATAATGAATCACCTTAATATCACTTGATTGTTGGCACATTAACTTAATTGGGCAACTATTTTTTAGAACCTTTATTATGATCAATAATGTAATCTCCCCCGAATATAATGAAGAAGGGCGGGTTATGCGCCGAGTCCGTAGTTTTGTCCGCCGTCAAGGGCGTCTGACAAAACGTCAGGAAGACGCATTAGAAAAAGAATGGGCAGAGAAAGGCATTGATTTTATCAATCAGCCTTTTGATTTTGCCAAAGTATTCAAGAACTCAAATCCAGTGACATTGGAAATTGGGTTTGGCATGGGCGCTTCATTGGTGGCCATGGCATCACAAAATGCAGATAAAAACTTTTTAGGTATTGAAGTTCATGCGCCGGGGGTTGGGGCATGTTTAGCATCAGCAAAAGAAGAGAATGTCACTAATTTACGCGTGATGTGCCATGATGCTATCGAAGTATTGGATTACATGATCCCTGATGGTAGCTTGGCAATGGTTCAGTTGTTTTTCCCTGACCCATGGCATAAAGCCAAGCACAACAAACGTCGTATTGTTCAAGTCCCTTTTGCGGAAAAAATTCGCAGTAAATTAACAATTGGCGGTGTTTTCCATATGGCGACTGATTGGCAGCCATATGCTGAGCATATGCTTGAAGTCATGACGAGTGTCGAAGGCTATAATAATTTATCATCATCAGGTGATTACGTTCCTCGTCCTGCAACAAGGCCAGAAACAAAGTTTGAAAAGCGAGGCCAGCGGTTAGGGCACGGTGTATGGGATTTAATGTTTGAGAGGATCAAATAATGGCTAAACAACCACGTAGTCGTCGTTTACGTAAAAAAATGCGCTTGGATGAATTCCAAGAGTTAGGCTTCACTGTTAAATGGAGCTTTAAAGAAGGTACGCCGATTGAGGAAGTTGACAGCACCGTTGACCAACTGATTGCAGAAGCGATTGAGCCGAATGGTTTAGCGTTTGAAGCAAGTGGCTACATGAGTTGGGAAGGGATCGTTTGCTTACAAAAAATTGGTAAGTGTACCGAAGAGCACCGTCAAATTGTTGAAAACTGGCTAAAATCAAAAGGCATGAACGACGTCGTTGTTTCTGAGTTGTTTGATGTTTGGTGGGAATGATTTTATTGGGTTTATCTCAATGAATAAACTCAATTTTCACTAGTTTGAAGAGGCATCCAAAATTGGGTGCCTTTATTTTCTGTAGTAAACATTATCTGGAGTCAACGTTTTGAGCGCCATGTTTTCTAACCAGCTACTCAACGATATCCTAGACCAAGTACGCCCACTTATTGGAAAAGGCTGCGTTGCAAACTATATCCCTGCTTTGGGCTGTGTGTCGCCTCATCAATTAGGTATTGCTGTTTCCACTATAGATGGTGATATTTTTACTGCGGGCGAGGCATATCAGCGCTTTTCAATACAGTCCATTTCTAAAGTGTTGAGCCTCACCTTGGCGATGACACGCTATGAAGAAAATGAAATTTGGAGTCGCGTTGGTAAAGAACCTTCTGGGTTACCATTTAACTCCCTTATTCAAATTGAAATGGAAAAAGGCATCCCGCGAAACCCATTTATCAATGCGGGAGCGATAGTGATCGCCGATATGTTGCAATCTCGTTTAAGTGCGCCTAAGCAACGGATGCTAGAGTTTGTTCGAAAATTGTCTTGTGAACCTGATATAAGCTATGACACAGTGGTTGCCCGCTCAGAACTGGAACATGCAAGCCGTAATGCCGCAATTGCTTATTTAATGAAATCCTTTGGTAATTTTGAGAACGATGTTTTAACCGTTCTCGAAACTTATTTTCATTATTGCTCTCTAAGTATGAACTGTGTTGAATTAGCGAAATGTTTTTCCTATTTAACATCACAAGGAATGTCATCTTGTTCCATTGACCCAATCATCACTCCACTACAATCAAGGCAAATCAATGCGTTGATGATGACATGTGGTATGTATGATGGCTCTGGCGAATTTGCATTTCGGATAGGAATGCCCGGCAAGTCTGGTGTTGGCGGTGGTATCGTTTGTGTGGTACCAAACCAATTCACTGTAGCAGTTTGGTCCCCCGAACTCGATGCGGCGGGGAACTCTCTGGCTGGTTGTGCTGCCTTAGAGTTATTATCAAAGCGAATTGGACGTTCTGTTTTTTAACGCCACTGGTTGAAGCCATTAGTCGTTGATATAACGTTTTACTAGGAGATTTTATGTTACGTCGTACATTAATTGCATTTTCACTCCTTGCCTGCGCGACAAGCCAAGCTGCAGATTATAATTGCTCTGTCACTCCGAAAGATGACATCTTTATGACGCCAGAAAGCGTACAGGTCATTGGCCGTAGCGGTGATTTAAAAATTACCCCAGACGGCGATATCACACTCAATGGTAACAATATTGCCGCGACAGAAACGCAAAAACAGCAAGCTATCCGTTATCAATCGATGATCCGTAGTGATTTACCTTGGATAAAACAAGAATCAGAAAAAAAATTATCTACTTCAAGGGAAACCATTGATAAAGTGGTTGTTAAAGTCATTGGGGGGGATAGCAATATTCGTAACCGGTTGACTAAACTAGAAAAAGAACTGAATGGGCAAATTGATCAAATCATTGAGACTCGCCCTAACGGTTATGTATTCCATCATGAAGCGATGAAAACAGTAGAAACAAAAGGGCGTCAGCTGGTTAATGAAAGCTTAGGTGGTATTTTGCAAGATAGCATCAATGAAATGGGGCGCAAACAATTGTTATCTGGGGGCGATGCAAGCAAGGCCTTGCAAGGGATGTTGGGTAATCTAGGTGGGTTGCAGCAAGAGCTTGAGTCCGAATGGAAAACACAAGAAAAAAGCTTCCAACAGTTTGGGCAGCAAGTCTGTGCTAAAGTGACTTCAATGGAACAACAACGCGTTTCACTACTTAACTCGCTCAAAGCTAACTAATTAGTTAATCCCGTATAAAAACAGTAAGATATAAAATCATCTTACTGTTTTATTATTTCATTCTCTGTAACTTCTCATTATAAATGTGATATTCGCATCATTAATGGTAATGAAAATGAAATTGATTCTTATTTAGTTGACATCTAAGTCACTCTCTTTACAATGCGGGTTTGGCTTAATGACTAAATTGGGATCGTTTAAATGAAAAAGTTCATTCCTGCAGTACTTGTTTCTGTATTGTCATTCTCTGCTCCTTTGGCTTTTAGCGCAGAACCGGCTGCTTTCACACCCAATGTGGTGACAGCGCAAGGTGCTGAAAAAGTCACGATTAAACATCTTTCAGGTGAAACTGAGGTGGCCAAAAAACCACAAAAGGTGGTTTTATTTGATTTCGGTGTTTATGACTCAATGCAAAAACTAGGCCTAGGTGATAAAGTCGTTGCGTTACCAACAGCAAATGCACCTGCTTATGTTAAAGGCAATATTCCAGCGTCAATGGAAAATGCAGGTGGGATGAAACAGCCCGATTTAGCAAAAATTGCACTGTTAAAACCTGATCTTATTGTGATCACGGGCCGCCAAGGCAAATCTTATGAGGCGCTATCAAATATTGCACCAACGATCAACCTAGGTTCCGATAGTAAACATTATATGGAATCAGTAAAGGCAAATCTTGGGGTAATTGGTGAATTGTATGGCAATCAAAAATCAGTTGATGAACAACTGGTCGAATTAGATAAAACCATTGCAGATGCTCAGAAAAAAGCCGCTGATTCAAATAAAAAAGTATTAGTGTTAATGCATAATGATGGCAAGCTGATCCCAAATAATCAAGCTGTTGTCTATAACGTAGTGAAAGCTCAGCGTGCTGAATTACCTATTGATGAAAATGCCGATAAGTCTAAACGCCGTGTGGTCGATAGCAAAGCCATCGCACAAGCCAATCCTGATGTGATCCTGATTATTGACCGTAGTGAAGCGATTGGCGCAGGCAAATTAGATAAAACCGTTTTTGAAGATACAAACATTCAAGAAACGAAAGCTTATAAAGATGGCAAGATTACCTATTTACAATCTGACTTGTGGTACTTGTCAGGTGGTGGCTTAGTCAGCTTAACTGAACAAGTGAATGCTGTCGTTAATGCCCTGTAATTAATATCTGCCGTTGTCTTATTGGCTACGGCAATATTTACTATCCTCATTGTTATTGTCGTTTATTTCTTTTTTATCTCTAAATAAAAAGCCCGCATCAGGTGTTGATGCGGGCTTTCAATGAACGAGAAAATATACCTTCGCTTAACAAACGATTTTTTGCTTAAAAATCATTCCTCATCTAAAAACAATTCTAACAACGAGTTGAGAAACAGTTTTCCATGTTCTGTAATTTGCCATTCGTTATCCGTCTCAGTGATATAACCCTTTGTTAATGCTTCATCAATAGCTGGTCTAACTGTTGATTCGGGTAACCCAGTATATTGGGTAAATTCATCACGAGGCATTGCTTCAAGTAAGCGGAGACGGTTCATAAAATATTCAAATGGCCTATCTTTGGTGTCAACATCATAGGATTGATGAATGTAACGACCTTCCATATAGCCACGAGGGTGCTTGGTTTTTACTGTACGTAAAATTCTTCCATCTTCAAACGTGATTTTACCGTGTGCTCCACAGCCAATACCAAGGTAATCACCGAATCGCCAATAATTAAGATTGTGCTCGCATTGATAACCCGGTTTGGCATAAGCTGACGTTTCGTATTGCTGATAACCAGCTGCACTCAATAATTTATGACCTTCTGTATAGATATCCCACAGAGTATCGTCGTCAGGTAACGTGGGAGGGCGTGACCCAAATTGAGTGTTAGGTTCAATGGTCAACTGATACCAAGACAAATGCGGTGGGGCAAGCTCAATAGCTTGACGTAAATCAGATAAACCTTCATTGCGAGTTTGAGATGGGAGGCCGTGCATTAAATCGAGGTTAAAGCTTCTCAAATTTAAATTTGTCGCTAATTGAGCGGCACGCTTTGCTTCATCAGCGCCATGAATGCGGCCTAATGTTATTAATTTATCATTACCAAAGCTTTGCACACCAATGGAAATTCGGTTGATCCCCGCAGCTTGATAGCCAGCGAAACGGTCTGCCTCTACCGTTCCGGGGTTAGCTTCCATGGTAACCTCAGCTTGTACATCTAACTGGATACGTTGGCGAATACCATCCATCAAGGCTTGCATGGACTTGGCTGTTAACAGACTTGGGGTTCCCCCACCAATAAAAATAGTTTTGACAGGGCGTTCACCAATTAATTGCGCATCAATATCAAGGTCTGCCAATAGGTGCTCAACATATTCCATTTGGGGAATTTCCCCTTTGAGGGTGTGTGAATTGAAATCACAATATGGGCACTTTTGCACACACCAAGGAATATGAACATATAAACTCAATGGTGGTTGTTTAAGCATTTTTTAATGCTTCCAACATCATTGTTAGGGCTTTACCACGATGTGAAATGGCTTGTTTTTCTGCTTTAGTTAACTCCGCTGAAGTACAACCCAATTCAGGAATATAGAAAATAGGGTCATAACCAAAACCCCCTTGGCCTTTACGTTCACGAGTAATAATGCCTTGCCAACGACCGTGGAATACTAAGGGGGTCGGGTCTTCTGCATGGCGTAAATACACTAAAACACAGTTAAATTGTGCCTGACGTTGGCCATCAGGCACATGTTCCATTGCATTAAGTAATTTTATAAGGTTTTGCTCATCATTCGCCTCTTCCCCCGCATAACGTGCGGAGTAGATACCCGGAGCTCCTCCCAGTGCATCAACAGAGATCCCTGAATCATCGGCAATTGCGGGTAAGCCCGTTTGCGCCGCAGCATGTCGGGCTTTCAGGATAGCATTTTCAATGAAGGTTAAACCTGTTTCTTCAGCAGATTCAACACCTAATGAAGTTTGCGCGACAATATCCATACCAAAATCACGGAGTAAGTCGGCTAACTCATTCACTTTTCCCGGATTGCCGGTGGCTAAAACAACTTTTTGCATCATTTAGAACTCATTTTTACATAATACCAATGGAATACATCATTGCTGTGAGTGATGGGTCAATCCATAAGGAAATATCTACACGCAAATAGTTAAGCGCAATCAAGATAAACATCACAATCATGGCTGAGAAGTCTAACCCGCCCATTGCTGGAATAATACGACGGATTGGTGCCATTAATGGTTCTGTTAATTGGTACAATAAATAGTCAACAGGGTTACGGCCTTGGCTGACCCAGCTTAAAATAGCGCGGATTAAAATCATCCAGAAAATCAATTTACCTGCGTAGGTTAATAATAAAATAACCCCCATAGGTAGGATCGTAACACCTAAAATTGGCAGTAAATTAGTTGCCCACATACCGAAAATAATTGCAGCTAATGCCAGCACAAAAGCGACAACAACTGAAGCGGTATCGACTGAGCCAATAGCGGGGATCACTCGACGTAATGGCCCAACAATGGGTTGAGTTGCCTTAACGACAAATTTTGAAAATGGGTTATAAAAATCGGCACGTACACATTGCATCCAAACACGCAGTAGTAAAACAAAAATGTACAGCTGGATCAGAGTAGTGACAACAAAAACGATAGTCTTCATGGCAAATTCCGCGATTAAATTAAAAAAGTTTTTCCATCTCTTCGGCTCTGTCAATTGCACTTTGCATTGCATTGGCAACAGTTTGCGGAAGATTTCCATTATAAAATTGTTCTAAAGCCATCGCGGTAGTACCGCCTTTAGAGGTGACCTGTTCACGTAATGTTGAAAAGGCTGTATCACTTTGTGATTTAGCTAGTTCCACAGAGCCTTCTATGGCATTGAGGACTAATTCACGGGCTTGCACACTATCATAACCGAGTTGTTGCGCTTTTTGCTGCATTGCTTCCATAAATAAGAAGAAATAAGCAGGGGAACTGCCTGTAATCGCAATAATATTATTGATCTCTTGCTCTTTTTGGCACCAAATTGTTGTCCCAACGCTTTGCATGAGTTCTTGTGCGAATTTTTTGTCTTGCTCTGATACTTGCCCTTGAGCAAACAACCCACTAACGCCTTTACCCACTAATGATGGCGTATTTGGCATAATGCGCACTAAATTAAGCGGGTGTGCGAGGTATTCGTTATAGCGTTCAGCAGGGATGCCCGCAGCAATGGTGAGGACTAATTTTTGGTCAAAATTGGTAACTTGTTGCAGTGGCTCACAGACCTCTTTCATCATTTGTGGTTTGACTGCGAGCATAATCACATCGGCGGCTTGCACTGCGGCTAGGTTGTCATGGCGACTGATTATACCGTACTGTTCGGCGAGTTTGTCACGGCGTACAGGGGTTGGAGAACAAACCGTGATCATGGATGCAGGGTAACCGTGGTTAACCAAACCTGTAATAATGGCTTGAGCCATATTTCCGGCACCGATGAAGGCAATTTTACGATGTTGCATTCTGTTCTCCTTATTTATTGGTGATACTGGCGAGCGCCAAAAATAGCGGTTCCTATACGTACCAAAGTAGAGCCGCAATGAATTGCTGCGCGCATGTCATCAGTCATACCCATAGAAAGTGTATCGACGGTAGCGTAATTTGTTTGTAATTGCTTAAATGCAGCATCCATCTTGCGAAATGTGGCACACTGGCGTTCGTAATCTGTTTCGGGGGCAGGGATTGTCATCAAACCACGTAATACCAGATTAGGCATAGTGGCGACTTGGGCGGCTAGTTCGTTTAATTCCGCTAAGGTGATCCCCGATTTACTATTCTCATCACTAATATTGATTTGGATGAGAACATTTAAAGGGGCTTTATCGCTAGGACGTTGGTCGTTCAATCGTTGAGCGATTTTTGCCCTGTCAAGGGTGTGAAACCAATCAAAGTGTTCGGCAACTAGGCGGCTTTTATTGGATTGTAATGGGCCGATAAAATGCCAAACAAGGTCATTCCTATTTGAAAAATATTGAATTTTTTCAACACCTTCTTGAACATAATTTTCACCAAATTGGAAAAGACCAGCCTCAATGGCTTCTGAAATAGCTTCACAAGGTTTGGTTTTACTTACAGCAAGCAGCGTAATGTCTTGTGGTGAGCGTTGGCACTCTGCGGCGGCAAGATCAATACGTGCTGTGACATCAGAGATATTATTTTGAATGGTCATTGTTTTATTCAATATAGTTTAATTCAATATTGGTGTATTCACATACAGGTCTATTTACCAAGTAGATGAATTGCGGTTATTGACCATAGTGTAAAGCAAATCGCGTCAGAACGGCACCTTTGCATAGGGGGAATTCAAAAAAATACTGATTAAGCTTGATAAAAAAGCATTTTCTAACAGTGTCCTTAAATCTGCTTTCCCAGATAATAGCAAAAGGCCGATTGATTCATAACAGACGGTGATGCTGACAAAATAGGCACACTAGTGACAGCAGTAAAAAGATAACGGCAACCCGAACTCGATAATCAAAACTGTGTTGAACCCCTTGTAATGATTTCCAATTTAATAACTTCTTGTTTTATTGGCTCTTTCCGGTCGGAGATTTTATCTAAAAGCATTTTTATCGCTAATTCGCCTATATACTGAGTGGGTATTTTAACCGTAGACAGTTCGGGGTTTAAATAATTGCAAAGGTCAGTATCATTGAATCCGATCACGGCAACATCTTTAGGAATCGTGATGTTAAGCTGCTTTGCTGCTCGATAAAGCGCACCAGCTAATAAGTCATCATCGCAAAATACAATATTGGGTTTTTGCTGAAGTAAAGATGCTGCATTTTGGGTTGCTTCAGCAAGGTTAAAGGATGAGTAAACGACACATTTAGATTTTTCTACATAGTTTAATGACTCGAATTCATTGTTAAATAATTTATGGCGATTTAGAAAATGTTGCCTTGGGATATCAGATCTAAAAAAACCAACCTTAAACCGTTTCATTTTATGCGTAATAGAGAACGCAGATTTGATCGTTTTATCAATATCTAAAAGAATGTCATTATTTTTTTCATCATCAGACTCTATGAATATCAGCTTATCTCGGTAATTTTCTAATAATTCGATATGTTTTTTTTCACATGAATAAATAATGCAGCCACTAATTAGTTTACTTTGAAATAATGAAAATAAATGTTCAGACCATTGTTTGTTGGCATAACTATCTAAAAGAATTAAAGAATACCCGGATTTGGTTGCTGAAAGCTCTGCAGCATGAACGACTTTTCCGAAATAGGGTTGTTGAATATCGGGGACAATAAATGCAACGGTACGTGAATTTCCACTACGTAAAATTTGTGCATTGATATTAGGCTGATAGCCTAGCTCTTTTGCCACACAGAGGATTTTTTCACGGGTTTTTTCAGATACTCGGCCTTGGTAACGACCACTAAATACAAGAGATACAGCCGACTGTGAGACGTTAGCTAAACGGGCGACATCTTTACTGTTAACAGTAGACATTTTTTCTCCATATCAAGAGTGAAAACATAAAAAATACTTTATAAACAGATGGATGCGTTATTCTAAACGAATTAAAAATGATCTAATACGCTCATACTAAATGATAAATTTTGTTTGGGCTTATTAATTTGCAAGCTTTATGTTTTTATGTGATCCATGTCAAGTCATACGTATTACTTGCTGTGAAGTATATCACTTTATTCTTGTTTAATACCCAGTACATTAATTAAAACCAAGAAATGCCTTAGAGGAAAATGCTCAGTAGTAGAATCAATGTTTTTATTAGCCATACCGAATGTACATTGTATATAAACGTGTTTACGTAATATTGAGTGAGGTAAATAAATTATTATGAGCACAATTACTCGATTAAAAATAGTCTCGTTTATGCAGTTTTTTATATGGGGCTCTTGGCTAGTTACATTTGCTTCATATATGTTTAATACACTCCACTTTACAGGTGGAGATGTTGGGTTAGTCTTTAGTTCTTTAGGCATTGCATCACTATGCTCACCTATTTTAATGGGGCTAATTGCAGATAGAATTAATAATAGAAAATTCGTCTATGTTACCATTCATTTAATATCGGCGTTTTTTTTGATTGCAATGGCACATAGTACTTCGGTTAGTTTGCTTTTCGCCATGACATTAGTTCATCTGATTTTTTATATGCCAACAATGTCAATCTGTAATAGTATAATTTTTGAAATACTGGATAGGGAAAAATTAAAATCAGAAAATTATTTCCCAAAAATCAGGGTGTATGGAACTGTTGGTTTTATAGCTGCAATGTGGATTATTAGCTTATTAAAGTTAGAAATGAGTTATTATCAATTGTATATAGCAGCAATAGCTTCCGTGGCTTTAAGCCTTTATTCTGTTATTTTTATATCGGTAAATAAAGATAACCATAATTTGGAATGTGATCCTCATTCATTTAAATTTAGTGATTTGGCTGTCTTATTTAGGAAATCTCAAGTCGTTGTTTTCTTGTTTTTTTCTATGCTGCTAGGGTCTGTTTTACAAATCACGAATACTCTCGGTGTACCCTTTTTGCAGGATCTGGCTGCCGCACCAGAGGCTCAAAACTCTATTTTTTCAACCTACCCGACAATTTTTTTATCAATATCGCAATTCTCAGAAGTGATTTTTATATTGCTACTTCCTTTTTTATTAAAGTATATCAAGATAGAAAAAGTTTTATTGTTGAGCATGATAGCTTGGATTTTACGCTTCGGGTTATTTGCATATGGTGATTTTACCTATATAGGAACAATAGCATTATTCCTTTCAATGTTAGTATATGGTTGCGCTTTTGATTTCTTTAATATTTCGGGTTCTTTATTCTTGGAAAAAGAAATAGCACCTGAATTTCGTTCTACAGCACAAGGCGTATTTACTACTTTAGTTAATGGATTTGGTACTTTCTTAGGTGCCATATTGAGTGGCTGGGTATTAGATCTTAATACGATAAATGGGGTTGTAGATTGGAAAATGTTTTGGATTGTATTCACTAGCTATACGATTACATTCACATTTATTTATGTACTGTACATGTTTTTTTCAAATAGAAAAAAACAGCATGCTTATTCATAAAAATGTAAAAATATTGAGGTATATATTATGTTAGATACTCATCAATACTCTATTGCTGATATTAATTTAGCAGATAAAGGAATAAAACGTATTAATTGGGCCAAAGCACATATGCCTATTATGCAAAGTTTAATTGAAAGACTTGAAAAAGAACAACCATTTAAAGGTCTGACAATTGGTATTTGTTTACATGTTGAAGCAAAAACAGGGGTATGGCTTGAAGCCTTGACAAAAGGTGGCGCAAAAATTGCTATTACAGGTTCTCCTGGTTCTACACAAGATGAAACAGCGGCAGCATTAGTAAAATATATGAATGTGAGTGTTTTTTCGAGGAGAGATGAATCTTTTGAAGACCATATAGCCTATTGCAAAAATGTCTTGGAAATGAAGCCGGATATCATCGCCGATAATGGTGCAGATTTACATGAGCTGGTTCTTACCGATCCTAAATTTAAGGCATTACAAAAAGTAATTATTGGTGCGACGGAAGAAACAACCACAGGAGCAAATAGGTTAAGGGAAGATTTCACATCTCAGCTTTGGCCAACATTAATTATTAATGATACTCAGTCTAAAAGAATTATAGAGAATCGATATGGTGTTGGCTCATCTGTTGTGGAAAGTATTGCTCATGCAACTAATGTAATGATACACGGTAAAAAAGTAGTGGTGATTGGATATGGTTATTGTGGCTCTGGTGTGGCACAGCGTTTTAGGGGAATGGGGGCACATGTTACGGTAGTAGATACAAATTCGCTTACTCGATTAGAAGCTCATTTAGAAGGTTTTCAAACTGCTGAATTAATCAGTACGTTACAGGATGCCGACTTTGTTGTGAGTGTCGTTGGGCGAGATAATATACTTACTACAGAACATTTTTCTGCAATGAAAAATAATGTGCTTGTGGCTAATGCGGGGCATTTCCAACGTGAAATTGATGTGAATGCATTGAAGAATTTAAGTAATAATAGTGAAGAGGTCATACCTAAAATTAATAAATACCAATTGAAAACGGGTAAAAATATATTCCTAATGTCGGATGCAAACCTTGTTAATTTGTCTGTAGGAAATGGTAATCCTATTGAAGTTATGGATTTAGGCCTCGCTTTACAAACATTAAGTTTAGAAAAAATTGCTTTAGATAGCAAAGCATTAAAAAATATTCCGCAACCTGTTCCTTTTGATATAGAAATGAAAGTAGCACAACTTGCGTGTGATAACTGGATAACGCATTAAGCCACTTGTACATACTTCAAGTTACATTGTGTTGATTATACTGAGTTTGCTGAGTCGTTTAGCTTATCTAAGCTCCAGGTCTAACTTTGCTTATTGCCTACATGTATATTGAATTATTAAGAGTATATTGTCTTATAAGAAGCTGGTGTGATTAGCGCTTTTTGTAGGAATTAACTTTGAGTGACTAATATGAAGAATAAATTTTCTGTTGCATTACTTTTAAGTATTATCATCCCATTGTCTTATGCTGATAACCTAGTGGAAATTAATATCCTTGGTACGTCTGATATTCACTCTTTCATAAGTGATGAGGATTATTTTAATAATCTAAAAAGTGAAAAATATGGTTTGAAATCGCTAGTTGGTGCGATTGAAAAATTTAGGCATGATAATAAAAATACCTATTTAGTTGATGTTGGTGATTTATTATCTGGCAACCCATTAGGGAATCATATTATTAAACGCTATAACCAAAATGAAAGCTATTATCGTATATCTCCTGTTATCTGTAGTTTAAATGCACTTAATTATGATGTAGCAACCCCTGGTAATCATGATTTTGATAATGGTGCTGAGTTTTTGAAATGGTCTTATTCTGGAGCGAACTTTCCAGTAGTTTTAAGTAATGTTATTGATAATACGTCACAAAAAAGCCTTTATCCTGAGTATATTATTCAGGAAAAAGAGGTTTTAGATGACGCGGGTAATAAGCATTTACTGAAAATCGCATATTTAGGGTTAGTTCCTATGCAAACAATGCTTTTTAATAAAAGCAAACTTGAAAGTGAGATTACATTTACTGATATGCTAGATGCTGCAAATAGTACTGCTATTCAGGCGAAAAAAGATGGGGCTGACTTGGTTATTGCCTTATCTCATTCAGGTATTGATGTATCACAAGTTGAACATGGTATGGAAAATGTCGCATTTTATCTTGCCAAAAATCCGAATATAGACGGTATTTTATTTGGTCATACTCATGAAGTTTTTCCTTCTGAAAAAATAACAGCTAATGAAAATATTAATGTTAAGGATGGGAAAATGTTTGGCAAGCCAGCGGCTCAACCGGGTAAGTGGGGGGAGTCACTATCCGCTATTAAATTTGTTCTAGAAAAGAATAATGATAAGTGGGATATAAAAAGTAGTAAAGGATATCAAGTTGATAGAAAAAATTCTGTTGCTAAAGAGAGTACTATTGAGAAAATATCGTTGTGCATAAATGATACAGAACAAGACTTAAAAAGTGACTTAGACAAAGAAGTAAGCCAAGACAAATTTAAAATCAATAATAATTTTAATCTGATTGGAAATGAAAGCCTAACAACTGTACTTGCGGACTCCCTTCGTTATTATATGCGAAATTTTACGAGTGAAAGCGATAAGGTGTTAATTTCTATTTCACCATCTTATTCATTAAATGATGCAAGTTTTTTTGTTGACATACAAGACAGGAAAATAACCAATAGGGATTTAAACAAGATTTTTTATCCCGCTTCTTTATCTGCATTAAAGGTAAACAAGCAACAATTAATCGAATGGTTGGAAATGAGCTCAAATATTTATAATATGCCAATAGATGAGTCTACACCATTAATTAATACTAATGCCCATAGCTTTTTATTTTACCCAATTTTGGGGCTAACCTATGATGTAAATATTAGCAAATTACCGTTATATGATTTATACGGTAAGAAAAATGAAGGGGCTACGGTAGGGAGAATTTCGAATATTCGCTATAACAATAAAGAAGTGGTCGATACAGACTCATTTATTATTGTTGCGAGTAAGTACGCACCGTACTTTCAAAAGCACAAAGATGCTCCTTACTTAGATATTGGTAATGAAAGAAATATTGATATATTTACGGGGTATATTTCGGCGCACCATGAATACCCACAGCCGAAAAATAATTACCGTATAGTGTCGGATATACCATTAGAAATGAATTTGATATTACCCCATAATACAGATAAATCAGCAACATTTTTATGGGGAACTGAGTATCCTTTGCAAGTAAAAAGCCAAGATACAAAATCAGTAACTTACCAAATAAAAATAGCCCAGTGATATTAAAGACTATCTTAGGGGGCAGTTAGTCCTCTACTTTTAGTGGGCTCTCAGTAAGGGAGCCCCACTTAGTTTTGCTCAAACCAGCTTTCAAGGATAACAACAGCAGACGCCGAGTCTACTTTTCCTTTGCTTAATGCACGGTAACCACCTTGCTCAAAAAGACCAGCTTTTGCTTCTACAGTGGATAGCCGTTCATCATGCAATTCGACTTTGACACCAAAGCGACCATGAATGCGGTTGGCAAAATTACGAGCTTGGCTTGTGACGAGTTGCTCGGTTCCATCCATATTAAGTGGCAGGCCGACAATGACCAATTGAGGAAGCCACTCTTTAAGTAATTTTTCGATTTGTTGCCAATCAGGGCGACCATCGTTGGCTTTTAAAGAAGCCAACGGTCGAGCAGTGCCCGTAATTTCTTGCCCAATAGCAACACCGATACTTTTAGTTCCAAAATCAAAGGCGAGCAAAGTTCTTCCAGACATTAAGCGTGCCCCGCTTGCATTGAAATAGTATGAATATTAACACCGATTAATTTTGCAGCAGCAGCCCAGCGTTCATTAATAGGGGTATCAAAAATGAGCTTAGGGGAAGCTTCCACCGTTAACCAGCTATTTTCCATAATTTCTCGTTCAAGTTGACCCGGTTCCCAGCTTGAATAGCCGAGTGCTACGAGGGAGTTCTCGGGGGAATCCTCACCACCAAGCGTTTCTAAAATATCTTTGGAGGTGGTGACCATGACATCTTCATTTAAGTGTAGGCTAGATAAGAAACCAGTTATTGGTGTGTGTAAGATAAACCCATGTTCTTCTGCCACAGGGCCACCAGCAATTACAGGTCTTTCTAAGTTACGGTTATTAACTTTATCAGATATCGTAATTTCAAGTTTTTTGAGCATTGTATCGACGGAAAAATCATCAATAGGCTTATTAATTACTATCCCCATCGCCCCTTTTTCATTGTGCTCACACACATAAACAACAGACTGTTCAAAATAAGGGTCTGTTAGGGATGGCATGGCGATAAGAAAATGGTTTTGCAGATTCAAACTAAGGCTCCATTGAATTTAATAACAACTTTAAAACAACCAGTTAAAAAGACCTAAACAGGCCTTTTTAACCATTTATGGCTTATTTTTTTAGACGACGTTCAATCGCATCCATCAACATACCCGTGATAGAAATATCGAATGCTGCTTCGATTTCACGCGCACAGGTTGGGCTAGTAACGTTAATCTCAGTCAGACGGTCACCAATAATATCAAGACCAACAAAAATTAAGCCTTTTTCTTTCAGCGTTGGCGCGACAGCCCGTGCGATGGCCCAATCACTTTCACTAAGAGGACGAGCTTCACCTCGGCCACCAGCGGCAAGGTTACCACGAGTCTCACCTTGTGCAGGGATACGTGCCAAGCAATATGGAACAGGTTCGCCATCGACAACTAATACACGTTTATCACCGTCTTTAATTGATGGTAAAAAGTTCTGAGCCATACAGTAACGGGAACTATGTTCGGTTAGCGTTTCAATAATGACACCAACATTTGGGTCATCTTGTTTTAGACGGAAAATGGAAGCGCCACCCATGCCATCTAAAGGTTTGAAAATAACATCCCCATGTTGCTGGTGGAATTCTCTCAGTTTTTGTGGGCTACGAGTGACTAACGTATCTGGTGTCAGCTCAGGGAACCAAGCGGTAAATAATTTTTCATTACAGTCACGCAGACTTTGCGGTTTATTGACAATTAAAGAGCCCGCTTGTTCTGCTCTCTCTAAAATATAGGTAGCGTAAATAAATTCGGTATCAAAAGGCGGATCTTTACGCATTAAAATAGCATCAAGTGAACCAAGTGCGATGTCTTGCTCACCATGAAACTCATACCATTTGTCAGGGTTTTCTTCGACAGTGACTATTTTAGTTTGTGCTCTAGCCTCACCTTGGTGTAAATACAGGTCATTCATTTCCATATAATGGATTTCGTAACCACGACGCTGAGCTTCCAACATCATCGCAAAACTGGTGTCTTTCTTGATTTTGATGGATGAAATTGGGTCCATCACTATACCGAGCTTGATCATTTTTTCTCCTTAACCCAGATCACCTAAGCGCACTTGCAGTGCAGTGATAGCGGTTAGCGCAGTCGTTTCTGTTCGTAATACTCTAGGCCCTAACAGTATATCGGTAAATTGATAATTTGCTGTCATTGCGATTTCATCGGCTGATAACCCCCCTTCAGGGCCAATTAACAACCTGACTTTTTTCAATTCAGTTGGCAGTGTATTGATGCTTTCTGTTGCCCTAGGATGAAGATTAACTTTAAATGCGCCATCATCTTCTGCACACCAATCTTCAAGTGTTTGTACGGGGCGGACTTCTGGGATACGGTTGCGCCCACATTGTTCACAGGCCGCAATAGCAATTTTTTGCCATTGTTGTAATTTCTTCGCTAACCTCTCACCTTCTAAGCGAACGCCGCAACGCTCTGATAACAGTGGTGTAATGATATTTACCCCTAACTCTACGGATTTTTGGATGGTAAATTCCATCTTTTCTCCACGGGACATCACTTGCCCTAAATGCAAATCGAGAGGGGACTCTCTATCATCAATACGGCTATCTACAATGCGAACATATACATTCTTTTTAGTCGCTTCAGTAATTTCAGCATCAAACGTTTGATTGCTACCATCAAAAAGTTCGAGTTTTTGCCCCGCAGTCATGCGTAGTACTCGCCCTACATGGTTTGTGGCGTCATCACCAAGAGAAATTGTCATATTCGTTTTAAGAGGCTCTGGGTGATAAATGCGTGGGATGCGCATAGCTTTTCCTTAGTACAGACTAGGTTAATAAATAAGATAGCTTTGATGAATATGGGGATTGAATCTCTAAACACAAGCACTAGCGCTTAGTTTATAACGAAAAAAATGCTAATTGTAGTACGTCTGTGCGGTGGCAATTTTATCAATAATTACTCAAAAAAATAAAACCTGAAAATGTCGAATAAACCGACGAAATAACACGGAATTAAAGTGTTGGGATAAGCCAGAATAGCGAGTATATTTATTTTGGCTCCGTAATGGAAGGAAGTATAAAATGAAGGAATTATTTTATTTTTTATTATCATATATTAAATCATTTATTGATAATATGACAAATATGATATCTTCCTGGCAGGGGGATGAAAGGCTTTTTTTTATTGAGTCAATTGGATTTCATCTATGTAAACAAGACGTTATATTTCTTGTTGTGTTATTTTTATCCGTTTTAATGACTCAAAAGTTACTTATTTATCTCCCTGTTTGGTGTTTTGGGAAAAACAAAATAACAATTAAACTTCATACTTTACTTATTCTATATGGGGTGTTCGGTTGTATTATTATTGGGTCATTTAATAGTTTATGGGTAATGTTGTTTTTAGTGGTTTTTATTAATTTAATAACACCGTTATTTATTATTGATTATAAAATGGGTTATTTACCGGATGTACTAACCTATCCTTTATTGTGGTCTGGTTTGCTATATCAAATTAACTTACCTCAAGGCAATGTCATTTCGGCTATCTATGCAGTTATATTGAGTTATTTTATGATGCTAATTACCGTTACACTCGTGGAAAAAATTAAAAAACAACCACAGATGGGGCGAGGGGACTTAAAATTAATTGCAGCGTGTGCTGCATGGTTAGGGGTATGGTTATTACCTTATTTTATAGGGCTTGCGGCTTGTTTAGGGCTGTTACATTATGCATTCGCTCATTGGGTATTGCCGAAAATAAGCCAAGGGGGTCATTCTCCAAGTTGTGTAAGTGCTAAGCCGTTAGTAAATGAAATAGCCCAAACCATACCATTCGGGCCTACAATTATCATTAGTGCAAGTATCTTGCTGTATTTATCTATACTGCGTATTGGTTAGCGACAACTAAATGTAAGGGTTAAGACGCAGCAGCGACCAACGAGTCTAAAAATTGCTGCCATTTGTCTGGTGACCCAAGGTAATTTTGTAAAGGAACCCGTAACCATTTCCCTTGTTGCTGAATTAACAGCGTAGGGAAACCTGACGCACCAGACTGGGCGAGCAATGCTTTACTATTCTGTATGTGTTTTGCAGTTTCATTTTGTTCACATTGCGTGTAATCACTGGTGTACTGCTCAGCATTCAAGCTAAGCTTTTGGGCTAATTCAGCAAGCACTGCCGTATCATTAATATGACGCCCAGAAATATAATGGGCTTTTTGAATGGTTTTAAGCATCTCAAAGCCTTTACCTTGCTTGGTTGCAGCTAAAATAGCGGTTTGTGGTGGTAGGGAGTCCATGACTAAATTAGGTTCATGGAGCATTTTTATATAGTCATCACCAAAAACTTGCCCTGTCATCGCTGCAATACGTTTATCTGATTGCATAATATATTGGCGAAAATCATCATCAAGATGCAAACGCGCATCACCGGCTAACATGCCACCACCATGCATCTCAACATTGGTACTGGGGTGTTTGGTTGCAATTTCCACTAAAGGGGCTGCTGCATAACACCAGCCGCAGTAAGGGTCATAAATATAGTGTAGGGTTATATTTTTCATTATTGTTCCTCAGTAATAATTTGGGGTTAATTTGAGTTAAGTTGTATCATTATTATCAACAGTTATATACAACAATCTCCCTTATACTCGCGGTTGTATTTCTAGGCATATTATTCAGTATGTTAAATATACAAAATGGTTGTTATAAGGGAGTGATACTAATTTATTGAGGCCACTGCATTTCGCCTTTAATAACCTTAGCGCTTAGCTCTAAACTTGATTTATCATCCAGTTGCGGGTATTTAGCTGCAACCTGCTGTACTAATTCATTCGAGTTTTTACTCGATTGCGCGGCGGTTTCAAAATCTTGTAAGTATTGCTGAGTAAATGTCACCGTACCAATATCCAATTTAGATGCTCCCGTGAAATGACCAGGGACGACAATCGTCGGGTTCAGTGCTTTGATACTTTCTAACGTTTGCTGCCAATTTTGGCGTGATGCCTTAGTCTGTGTATCAGCCACCCAAACGTGTATATTGTCTGAAACAATCACACCACCGACAACGGCTTTTAGCGATGGAACCCACACATAAGTTCTATCTGGCGAAGCACCGTCAAGGCCTTTTATCTCTAGTTTCTCGCCATCAACAGTAAAGCTATTCCCTTTGATGATTTCGGGGACTATCACATGGGTCGGAGCTTCACCCTTTAACTCATTTCCCCAATAAGCGAGCTTGCCATCTTTAGTCGCTTTAATAGCGGCAACGGTTTCAGATGTTGCAATTACTTTAGCTTCAGGAAAGGCTTTTGTAATTGTCTCTAAGCCGAAATAATAATCAGGGTCTGAGTGGCTAATATAAATAGTGGTTAATTTTTTATTGAGTTTTTTAATTTTATCGACCAGTTGTTGAGCATCATTATTTTGAAACTGAGCATCGATTAATACGACTTCATTAGGGCCACTAATAATTTCAGATGATACAGGGAATACACTGTTGTTACCTGGGTTATAGATATCGAGTGTTAATTTCTCGGCTTGTGCTACTTGAAATGATGTTGCGATGAATACTGTTGCTGCTAAAAAAGTTAATTTCATTTTGAGTCCTAAAATTGAATTGTCTGAGAATGAACTAGGCGTTTTTGCTTGGTATGTATATTAAGTTGCAATGATTAACGGAAAAACACCATAATTAGGCGAAGTTTGTTGCATAAACCGGACGAATGGGGCGTAAATGGATAGGTTAAAGGCAGCACAAGTGTTTATCACGATAGTGGAACAAGGCAGTTTAGTTGGTGCTGCTGAAAAGTTAGATATGTCGCGTGCGATGGTGACACGTTATTTATCTGAAATGGAACAATGGGCTGGAGTACGGTTACTTAATCGAACAACAAGGCGTTTAAGTTTAACCTCCGCTGGTGAGGGGGTGTATCAGCAATCATTACAGCTCAATGCGATTTCACAATTAGTACCTGTACAACAACATCATGATGCAAAAGAGCTATCTGGCTTGGTACGTATTAGCTGTTCACAATCGATAGCCCAAAGTGCATTATCCGTTGCTATGGCAGAATTTTTGCAGCAATACCCAAATATGACGATAGATATGCAAATATCTAATAAATCGATTAATCTTATCGAAGAACGTATCGATTTAGCGATCCGTATTACTAACCAGCTAGAACCTAACTTAATTGCTAAGCCTTTATCGACCTGCCACTCTGTAATTTGTGCTTCCCCAAAGTTTTTAACGGGGAAAAAAATGCCCACTAAACCTGAAGACTTAGTGTTACTTGAATGTCTTACATATAGCTTTTTTGGGCGCAGCATTTGGCGTTTTGAAAAACAAGGGGAACAGCATACGGTATTAGTTGGCGGGCGGTTGAGCGCCAATGAGTCCGTATTTCTTGCCCAAGGCGCTTTAAATGGTGCAGGGGTTACCATGCAACCTTATTATTCCGTCGCAGAGTATTTAGCAAGTGGTGAGTTAATTCAATTATTATCTGATTACCAACCAATGCCATTAGGTATTTACGGGGTATACACCAGTCGACAAAAAATGCCTACACCATTACGTGCTGTGATTGATTTCCTTACAGACTGGTTCAAAACGTCACCATATTGGTTAGCGTTGATGCAACAAGGCCGACGCTAAGCTCTCTTCTATTTGGCTGAAGGTATTTTTTAGTGATTGGGTGAAAATATCTGTCAGTTGAGAAGATGGGCGGTGAATGGGGCGAATTAAACTCACTGTAAATGGAATGGAAAAACTGAGGGGACGGATCACCAATTTCCCTGCAGATTGCTGATGAAAGTCTAACGCTGTTAATGGGTTTACAATGGATATCCCGATCCCCTTTAATGCCATAGCGCATATGGATGATGCAGAGTGTGTCTCCATCACCATTTTTCGTTCAATATGGTGTTCTGTAAAGGTTGAATCAATTAACTGGCGGTAACTGTCTGTTAATGACAAACTGATAAATCGTTGATGTTGAAAGTCAGTAGGCGTTAAAACCTGTTTTAGTTCAAGGGGGTGCCCTGCAGGTAACACACACACCTCATTTAAACAGCCTAACGTTTGCTGTTCAGTGCCGGGTGGTAGTTGAAGGTGTTCTGTTAAGCCAAAGTCATAACGCTGAGCAGAAAGCCATTCTTCCAGAACTGGGGATTCTTGTGGGATCACCGTGATATTTACATCAGGGTAACTTTCCATAAATGACTGACAAACCTGAGGTAATAAAGACTGGGCAAAAGCCGGTAAACAAGTAATGGATATTTGTGCGTGTTCAAAACGCCGAATAGTTTTAGCCGAATTTTTGATCCGCTCTAATCCATAATAAGAACGCTCGACTTCTTCTAAAAAACGTAAGCCTTGCGCAGTTGGTTGTAATCGGCCTTTTACCCTATCAAATAATTTAAATTGTAATAGATATTCAAGGCGAGCAAGTTCACGGCTGATGGTGGGCTGTGATGTACTCAGTAATGTAGCAGCTTCCGTTAAGTTTGGGGTAGTCATGACGGCACGGAATATTTCAATATGACGCCAAGAGATAGCTTGCATGTTTAGCCTCTAAATAAATGCTATATCAAATATGAATAGACTTTAGCAAAATGGATATTTTTTTTCCCGTTTTTTCTCTGAATAATAGATTTCAATACAATAAATTATTAAGACCATAAAAATTTGCAAACGAGAAAGACAATGACTTCATTCGCAACTACGACAAGCCAGTATTTAACACCTGAACATTTGCGTGGATTACCAGCCCAGTATGGAACCCCTGTTTGGGTTTATGATAGCGCTGTAATCATTGAGCGTATTAAGCAATTACAAGCCTTTGATACTGTTAGGTTTGCACAAAAAGCAAGCTCTAACATTCATATCCTCCGTTTAATGAAAGGGCAAGGGGTCAAAGTAGACTCTGTTTCTTTAGGTGAAATAGAGCGTGCGCTGGTCGCTGGCTTCCAAGCAGGGCGTGAAAACTCAGAAATTGTTTTTACCGCAGATGTATTGGACAGAGCAACATTAGAAAAAGTGACGGCTCTGGATATTCCGGTAAATGCAGGGTCGATTGACATGTTAGACCAGATTGGTCAGAAAAAATCTGGTCACCCAGTTTGGTTGCGGATTAACCCGGGGTTTGGTCATGGCCATAGCCAAAAGACTAATACGGGTGGTGAGAATAGCAAGCACGGTATTTGGCATGAAGATTTACCAGCCGCGTTAGAAAAAATTCGTCACTATAATTTATCGTTAGTGGGCATTCATATGCATATTGGTTCTGGTGTTGATTACCAACATCTTGCTGATGTGTGTGATTCAATGGTGGCATTGGTCACCACCGCTGGGGTTGACCTACATGCGATTTCGGCTGGGGGAGGGTTATCAACCCCTTACCGTGAAAGCGATGAATTAATAGATGTACAACATTATTATAGTTTATGGAATAACGCCCGTCAGCGTATAGAGCAGCATTTAGGGCACTCAGTCGAACTTGAGATAGAACCGGGGCGTTATTTAATGGCTGAATCCGGTGTTTTGCTGGCGGAAGTCCGTGCGGTTAAAGATATGGGGAGCCGCCATTATGTGTTAGTGGATAGCGGTTTTAATGATTTAATGCGCCCTGCGATGTACGGCAGCTATCATCATGTATCTGTTCTAACTGCGGATGGCAGTTGTGCTGATAGCTCTCAACTCATCGATACTATTATTGCAGGCCCTCTATGTGAGTCAGGGGATGTATTTACTCAATTAGAGGGTGGTTTAGTTGTTACACGCGCATTACCTGAGGTCAAAGTAGGGGATTATTTAGTTTTCCATGATACTGGCGCTTATGGTGCATCTATGTCTTCGAATTATAATAGTCGTCCATTATTACCGGAAGTGATGTTTGTAGATGGCAAGCCAACGCTGATCCGTCGCCGCCAAACGATTGAAGAATTATTAGCATTAGAATTGGAATTATAAGTTTTAAATATATTTACATACAAAAAGCCAGCTATAATAACTAGCTGGCTTTTTGTTGTTACCCTTAAACTCACTTCTAAGAAGATAACCTTTTATAATTTACTTTATAAATTAAGCTGCTTTCTTTTTCTTACTTGTATCTTCACTTGAAGGTTCGTCAGGAGACTTTTTTGACGGAAGTACCCCTAAGTCATCAAACTCAAACTCATCCACATTAATAGTCCGTAACCGGCTAGCTTCCGCTTTACGTAAAATATCAGCTTCTTCTTGCGTAATTACATTTTCAGGGAGTAATTGGTCTGCTAGTTCATCTAAGCGAGTAAAGCTGAGTTTACGCTCTTTTAAACGGCAGATACGGTCGAAGATTGGCTCAGCAGCAATAATATCGAGTAGTGCTTGGTTTACTAAGCCATGCGGGTTGTTTTCTGTTGGCGTTAAGTACTGACCACGACCTAATCTATCCCGTGTTTCAGAAGGTTCCATCAGTAGCTGCGCCAGTTTGTGGTCAAGTCGGTCAGATGGCATCGACATAGAACGGCCAACAGGGAAGAGTGTCACTCGCATTATCGCCGCTACCATTTTATTAGGGAAGTTTTTCAATAAATCATCCATGGCTTTTTCTGACTGATAGAGACAATCTTCAACAGCCCATTTTACTAGCGGTAAATCTGCTTTTTGGCGACCTTCATCCTCATAGCGTTTTAGGGTTGCAGAGGCAAGGTACAGGTTACTTAAAATATCCCCTAAGCGTGCCGAAATACGCTCACGGCGTTTTAAGCTTCCGCCTAACACCCCCATTGCCACGTCAGACAATAAAGCTAAGTTAGCACTTTGACGATTTAACATTTGATAATAACGGCGTGTTTCGTCTTTTGTTGGCGCGCTACTGCCACGACCGTTAGTCAAGCCTAACCAGAAACTCCGGAACTGGTTACTAATCACATGACCGATATGCCCGAATACAGCTTTATCAAATTTATGCAAATTATTATCTTTTGCAGCAGCCATTTCGTCTAATACAAATGGATGGCAACGAATAGCACCTTGGCCGAAGATGATCATACTACGAGTGAGAATATTGGCCCCTTCAACCGTAATAGCGATTGGCGCACCTTGGTAGGCTCTGGCGACAAAGTTTGAATCGCCAAGGCAAATTCCTTTACCACCAGTGATATCCATTGCATCAATAATGGAGCGTTGACCTCTATGAGTACAATGGTATTTTACGATAGCAGAGAGAACCGCGGGTTTTTCGCCTAACATAATCCCCGACGTAATCAAAGTTGCTGCTGCATCCATCAAATAAGTGTTACCAGCAATGCGTGCTAATGGTTCTTCAATCCCTTCCATTTTACCAATTGATAATTTGAACTGGCGACGAATATAGGAATAAGCCCCTGTTGCAATAGCGATGCTCTTCAGACTTCCTGTTGAGTTAGATGGTAATGTAATACCGCGTCCGACAGAGAGACACTCGACAAGCATTCTCCAACCTTGCCCCGCCATCTTTGGCCCACCAATGATGTAATCAATAGGAACAAAGATATCTTGACCGCGAGTCGGGCCATTCATAAATGGCACATTAAGAGGGAAATGGCGATGGCCAATTTCGACCCCCGGTGTATTGGTTGGAATTAAAGCACAAGTGATACCAAGGTTTTTTTCTCCGCCTAATAGTTTATCTGGGTCAGATAATTTAAAGGCTAGCCCTAACACGGTCGCGATTGGTGCTAAGGTAATGTAGCGTTTATTCCATGTTAAACGCATACCAAGGACTTGTTCACCTTGCCATTCACCCATGCAAACTATGCCAGTATCTGGGATCGCACCTGCATCAGACCCTGCTTCAGGGCTTGTTAAAGCAAAACATGGAATTTCTTCACCAGTAGCTAAACCCGGCAAATAACGCTGTTTTTGCTCATCGGTACCATAATGTTGTAGGAGTTCACCAGGACCTAAAGAGTTAGGAACACCGACAGTTATTGCCAGTATGCCCGAAACTCCGGCAAGTTTTTGTAATACTTGTGATTGAGCATAGGCAGAAAATTCAAGACCTCCGTATTCTTTTTTGATGATCATGGCAAAGAAACGGTGATCGCGTAAATATTGCCACACTTCAGGAGGGAGGTCTGCGAGCTCATGACTCACTTCAAAATCATTGACCATGCCACAAACTGTTTCAACGGGACCATCAATAAATGCTTGTTCTTCGGCAGTCAATTGTGGTTTTGGGTAGTCATGAAGCTTATTCCAATTAGGGGCTCCCCGGAAAAGGTCGCCTTCCCACCAAGTTGTCCCTGCATCAATGGCTTCTTTTTCTGTTCTTGACATTGGTGGCATGACTTTTTGAAACATTTTCATAGCGCGGGCGGAAAATAATGATTGGCGTATTGGGCTGAAAACAAATGGAAATAATACTAAGGCGACTGGCAATAACATCCAGTAGCTCCAAATATTTATCACACCCATAACAGCAGTATAAGCCAATAATAATATTGCGCTAAAAACTAACGATGTTTTGTGATAACAAAGTACGCCAATTAAGGCTAGGAATAACACAATGCTGAGAAGGATCATAGTTAAGCTCCTGTCCACTTGTAAGAGGTCTGACCTGTTTGTTATCTTAATCTATACCCATTAATAAAGAATTAGCAATGTATTTACATCCTAATTACAACTTGGCTCACAAAAACACCAAATTATGAAAATGGTTAAGGTAATTTACATTAAGGCCATTAAAAAATTATGGTTACTAGTAAGGAAAAAGGAGGTCTTTTTCTACGAAGCTAAGACAGCACAATCAAAAGTAGAAACAAAACAATCCCTGTGCAACAATCTGAGTATTAAAGGTTAATTGTGGATACCTATCTGCTCTTTGCCATTAGATGGCATTTTTATTTAGGCTATTTTAAATATAAATTAATCATACTCTCTGTAACATGTTCTTAATTAAGAGGAAACCTCATGTATCAAGACCTGATCCGTGGCGAGCTAACAGAAGCTGCCGACACGCTATCAAATTTCCTTAGCGATGACGCAAATATTGAAGCTATTCAAAAAGCAGCCGTATTGTTAGCCGATTCTTTTAAAGCTGGTGGCAAAGTATTGTCTTGTGGTAATGGTGGTTCACACTGCGATGCGATGCATTTTGCTGAAGAGTTAACAGGGCGCTATCGTGAAAATCGTCCCGGTTATCCAGCGATTGCAATTTCAGATGTTAGTCATCTGTCTTGTGTCAGTAATGACTTCGGTTATGAATATGTTTTTTCACGTTTTATTGAAGCAGTAGGGATGAAAGGTGATGTTTTACTGGGCATCTCAACATCTGGTAATTCAGGGAATATTATCAAAGCGATTAGCGCTGCTCGTGAGAAAGGGATGAAAGTAATCACGCTAACAGGTAAAGATGGCGGGAAAATGGCAGGTACCGCAGATATTGAAATCCGTGTCCCACACTTTGGTTATGCTGATCGCATTCAAGAAATTCATATTAAAGTTATCCATATCTTAATTCAGTTGATTGAAAAAGAGATGGTGAAGTAAAGTTTTAACCGGTTTAGGAGCCTTTAAATGTGTGAGTTACTTGGCATGAGTGCCAATGTTCCAACTGATATTACGTTTAGTCTTAGTGGGTTAATTTCTCGAGGTGGGCATACCGGTCCACACAAAGATGGCTGGGGAATTACGTTCTATGAAGGCTTGGGATGTCGCACATTTAAAGATCCTCAACCAAGTTTTTTATCACCCGTTGCCCGCTTTGTGCAGGAATATCCTATCAAATCAGAAACGATTGTTGCGCATATTCGGCAAGCAAATCAAGGTGATGTATCATTAGTCAATACACATCCCTTTACGCGTGAATTGTGGGGGCGCAATTGGACTTATGCTCATAATGGCCAATTAAAGGGCTATCGTTCATTGAAAACAGGGCGTTATTGGCCTATCGGTGAAACTGATAGCGAATGGATATTTTGCTGGATTTTACATCAGTTAAGTGAAAAGTACCCACGAAAACCCTCCAATTGGAAAAGCGTGTTTCGTTTTGTCGCGACATTGGCGGATCAGCTACGTCATAAAGGGGTGTTTAATATGTTGCTCTCTGATGGGCAATATTTGATGGCGTTTAGTTCAACGAATTTACATTGGCTGACGCGTAGAGCACCCTTTGGTAAAGCGAAATTATTAGATCAAGATATTGAAATTGATTTCGAGCAATGCACCACACCCACTGATATTGTTTCTGTTATTGCAACTCAACCTTTAACGGGAAATGAAAATTGGCAGCGGATCGAGCCAGGTAACTTTGTATTATTCCATCTTGGTGAGCGCATATTGTGATTTAGATCCTAATAATTTCGTTGGGGTATCTGGTAAGCTAACTACCGCGTATTTACCTAATGTCACTGAAATTTCTGCGGGTCTTCCTGTTTGGTTAAAGTATTCGTAAGCAGGCTGTAGCTGTTTCCAAAATGAATAGTGACTTGAGTTTCTGTAGCGCGTCATATTTTCATTTGTCATCTTAAATGGGTAGATGCTGACATTGATGGTTGGCTGGCCATTTAATAAGGCAGTTTCGACGGTTTGATAAATTTCACCCATATATTTATCTGTCATGGCATAGCATCCTACAGAAACGCAACTGCCATGGATCATTAGGTAACTACCGCTGTAACCTTGTGCTTTATCGTATTCATTAGGGAATCCAATATTGATAGATCGGTAATACCGACTATTTGGGTTGAGCTGTTCTGCGGTAATTTGATAAAATCCCTCAGGGCTTTTGAGGTCTCCTTCTATTTTTTTCGGGCCAAGGCCCCCAGAAAACTTACAAATTGGGTAAGTTTTGGTCAGCTTATATTTTCCAGAAGGGGTTTTTTGATAGAGTTCGAGTAAACCCTCTTGCTTAAATATTTGAATAAAAATAGATGAATTTTGATTATCCAAAGCATTATTCTTAAGTATAAATGAAGAGTTGCTCGCCTGAATTACAGGTGGATATATGAGTACAAATGGAAAAATTGCACTAAAAAATTTACTTAATTTCATACTAAGGCCAAATGTAGAAGTTTTCACTGATTAAAAAGAATACAGAATTTATGCATTTTAGACGAGTAAATAGAAAATTAATATAGCTTGTTAATAGTTTTTAGATGAATCTTTATCGGTTAAATAGTAATCAGCAATCGATAAAGGTGATGTTACAGTTCGGCAATTTCGAATTGTTAACAGAAAAATTTAAATATTAATGCAATTTGCTTGAACTATGTCACTTCTATAGACGGACATAGTGAGTGGGAACTGATAAAATTACGTCCGGCAGAAGAAAAAATTTAGTAACAATTATGTGAAAATACCTGCTTAAGTGGCGAAAGTGGCTTGAGCTGTTTTTATTACTGAGTCGCTATCATTCATTGCTGAATCGTTAGCTTAGGGTTTAACTGATAAACTTGTGCAGATCTTATGATTAAAATTAAAAAAGGCCTTAACCTTCCCATCGCAGGTGAGCCAGCCCAAGTGATAGAAGACGGCCCGAAAATTCAACACGTAGCTGTGCTAGGTGAAGAATATGTCGGAATGCGTCCTTCGATGCTGGTTAAAGAAGGTGAACGTGTCATAAAAGGGCAGGTTCTTTTTGAAGATAAAAAGAATCCGGGGGTTGTTTTTACAAGTCCAGCCTGTGGTAAAATTGTTGCTATTCATCGTGGTGAGCGTCGTGTGCTTCAATCTGTTGTCATTGAAATTGACGGTGATGAACAGGAAAACTTTGCAGCTTATACTCGTACTGAGTTATCTGCATTAACCAGAGAACAAGTCGAAGATAATCTGATTAAATCAGGTTTGTGGACCTCTTTAAGAACGCGTCCATTTAGTCGTTCGCCACAACCAGGTTCTTCACCTAGCGCTATTTTTGTTACTGCAATGGACACAAACCCTCTTGCTGCTGATGCCGTTTTGGTTATTCGTGAACAAGAACAGGCATTTAACGATGGGTTATTAGTCCTTAGCCATTTAACAGAAGGTAAAATCCATGTATGTCATGGAGAGGGGGATTTACCAAAAGTTGAGGCTCATAGCCAGATTTCATACACCCAGTTTGCGGGTCCTCATCCTGCTGGGTTAGCGGGGACTCATATCCATTTCTTGGAGCCAGTAAGCATCAAGAAAAAGGTATGGAGCCTTAATTACCAAGACGTTATTGCGATTGGTAAGCTGTTTGTCACTGGGCAGCTTTATACTGACCGTATCGTTTCATTGGCAGGGCCACAGGTTGAAAAGCCGCGTTTATTACGCACTTGCCTTGGCGCTGATTTATATGAATTAACTCAAGGCCAGCTTAAAGCGGGCGAAAACCGTATTATTTCAGGCTCTGTCCTTTGGGGCGTAACTTGTGATGATACCCATCATTATCTTGGTCGTTTTCACAATCAAGTCTCTGTATTAGCCGAAGGTCGCGATAAAGAACTATTTGGCTGGATTATGCCTGGTGTTAATAAATTTACGATCACTCGTACTACGATCGGGCATTTCCTGAAAAATAAGCGCTTTAATTTTACGACAACAATGAACGGCGGTGAGCGTTCAATGGTACCAATTGGTAACTATGAGCGTGTTATGCCTCTTGACATCATGATCACTCATTTGTTGCGCGATCTCCTCGCTGGAGATACCGATACATCACAAGAATTGGGCTGTTTAGAGTTGGACGAAGAAGATTTAGGTTTATGTACCTATGTTTGCCCAGCGAAGTACGAGTATGGTCCTGTATTACGTGATGTTCTGACCAAGATTGAGCTAGAAGGGTGATTCCATGGGTCTGAAAAATTTATTTGAAAAGTATGAACACCATTTTGAGCCCGGTGGAAAACTCGCTAAATACTATGCATTGTATGAAGCAGTTTCTACAGTGTTCTATACACCGGGAACGGTGACGAAAGGTCGTTCTCATGTCAGGGACACTATTGACCTGAAGCGCATGATGATTTTAGTCTGGCTTGCTGTTTTCCCTGCAATGTTCTGGGGGATGTACAACGTAGGCAACCAAGCTATCCCTGCACTTCATCAACTGTATAGTGGAGCAGAGCTACAGCAAGTGCTCGCGAGTGACTGGCATTATAGTTTGGCACAATTTTTAGGTGCCTCGCTGTCAATGGATGCTGGTTGGGGAAGTAAAATGCTGCTTGGTGCAGTTTATTTTCTTCCTATTTATGCCGTTGTTTTCCTTGTCGGTGGGTTCTGGGAAGTGTTGTTTGCCATGATCCGTGGTCATGAAATCAACGAAGGCTTCTTTATAACCTCTATCTTGTTTGCTTTGATTGTGCCTCCAACAATTCCTTTATGGCAAGCGGCTCTTGGTATTACCTTCGGTGTCGTGATTGCTAAGGAAATTTTCGGTGGTACAGGGCGTAACTTCTTAAACCCTGCGTTAGCGGGTCGTGCATTTTTATTCTTTGCTTACCCTGCTCAAATCTCCGGTGACTTGGTTTGGACTGCAGCGGATGGTTTCTCGGGAGCAACTCCATTATCACAGTGGGCTTCAGGTGGCGAACACGCGCTAATGAACACAGTAACAAGTGAGCCTATCACTTGGATGCAAGCGTTCTTAGGTAATATGCCAGGCTCGATCGGTGAAGTTTCGACGCTGATGTTGTTTATTGGTGGCGCACTCATCATGTTCTTCCGCATTGCATCATGGCGTATTGTGGCGGGTGTCATGGTTGGTATGATTGCCATGTCTTACCTATTTAATGCTATTGGTTCAGACACCAATCCGTTATTTGCCATGCCTTGGTGGTGGCATATGGTTCTGGGTGGCTTTGCATTTGGTATGATTTTTATGGCGACAGACCCAGTATCCGCTTCATTCACTGATAAAGGTAAATGGGCATATGGCATTCTGATCGGCGTAATGTGTGTACTTATCAGGGTAGTAAATCCGGCTTATCCTGAAGGGATGATGCTGGCTATTCTGTTCGCCAACCTGTTTGCTCCTTTGTTTGACTATCTGGTCGTTCAAGCAAATATTAAGCGGAGAAAAGCTCGTGGCTAATGATAAACCAATTAATAAAGATAGCGTCGGTAGAACATTTCTAGTCATTTTTATCCTTTGTCTAGTTTGTTCTGTTGTTGTCGCAGGTGCTGCAGTTGGTTTGAAGCCGAAGCAGCAAGAACAAATTCAGTTAGATACTCAGCGTAATATTTTAAGCGTGGCAGGTTTAATGCAGCCTAAAATGACCGCAGAAGAAATCCAAAAAGTTTATGGGGAGCGCATCGAACCTAAGCTTTTGAATTTCAAAACGAATGAACTATCTGATAGCACTAGCCGTTATGATCTAAATGCTGAGCTACGTAGCGATGAAACCAGTATTGCCCTTTCTCCAGCAGAGGATATCGCAAAAATTCGCCGTCGCGCCAATAGTGCTGAAATCTATTTAGTGAAAGATGATGCCGGCAAAGTATCACAAATTATTTTACCTGTTTATGGTTCAGGTTTGTGGTCTGTAATGTATGCGTTTGTGGCAATCGATGTTGATGGGGTAACCTCACGCGGTATCACTTACTACTCGCATGGTGAAACACCAGGTTTAGGTGGCGAAGTCGATAACCCACAATGGAAAGCCCAATGGCCGGGTAAAAAACTGTTCAATGAACAGGGTATTCCGGCAATTAAAATCGTACGTGGTGGTGCCACAGATAGCCCATACGGTATCGATGGCCTTTCAGGTGCAACCCTAACGTCAAACGGAATTCAACATATGTTTGATTTTTGGTTAGGGGATAACGGCTTTGGTCCGTTCCTGAAAAAAGTACGTGAAGGAGCGCTGAATAATGGCTGATTCAAAAGAAATAAAACGCGTCCTACTTGGACCACTATTAGATAACAACCCAATTGCTTTGCAAATACTGGGGGTCTGTTCTGCATTAGCAGTAACAACTAAGTTAGAAACAGCATTGGTTATGACCATTGCGGTAACATTAGTTACGGCATTTTCTAACTTCTTTATTTCACTGATTAGAAATTATATTCCAAGCAGTGTGCGTATTATTGTACAGATGGCAATCATCGCTTCTCTCGTCATCGTGGTTGACCAAATTTTACGTGCGTATGCCTATGAAATATCAAAGCAACTTTCAGTATTCGTTGGTTTGATTATTACTAACTGTATCGTAATGGGGCGTGCTGAAGCTTATGCAATGAAAGCGCCACCAATAGAAAGCTTTATGGATGGTATCGGTAATGGTCTTGGCTATGGTGTGATCCTTGTATTAGTCGGTTTCTTTAGGGAATTATTTGGCTCCGGCAAACTGTTTGGTATCACTGTCTTTGAATCACTGCAAAACGGTGGCTGGTACATGCCTAATGGCTTGTTCCTCCTCGCGCCAAGTGCATTCTTTATCATCGGTATGCTGATTTGGGGACTACGTATCCTGAAACCAGCTCAGGTAGAGAAGGACTAATCACATGGAACACTATATTAGCCTATTTGTTAAATCCATTTTTATTGAAAATATGGCGTTAGCATTCTTTTTAGGTATGTGTACTTTTCTCGCTGTTTCAAAGAATGTTAAAACAGCCTTTGGACTGGGGATCGCAGTAACTGTCGTTCTTGGTATCTCTGTTCCAGCTAATAACTTGGTGTATAACTTAGTGTTGCGTGATGGGGCAATAGCAGAGGGTATTGATTTATCCTTTTTGAACTTCATCACCTTTATCGGTGTTATTGCTGCATTGGTTCAGATCCTTGAGATGATTTTGGATCGTTACTTCCCATCACTGTATAACGCACTTGGTATCTTCTTGCCATTGATTACTGTTAACTGTGCAATTTTCGGTGGTGTTTCTTTCATGGCTCAACGCGATTATAACTTTAGCGAATCGATAGTGTATGGGTTTGGCTCGGGGATCGGTTGGATGCTTGCCATTGTCTTGTTGGCAGCTATCCGTGAGAAAATGAAGTACTCAGATATTCCAGCGGGTCTAAAAGGGTTAGGTATCACCTTTGTGACAACCGGCTTGATGGCATTGGGCTTTATGTCCTTCTCCGGTGTGCAGCTATAAAGGCGAGAAGAATTCATGGAAATTATTATTTTAGGTGTAGTGATGTTTACCCTGATTGTCTTGGTGCTTACAGGCTTAATCCTGTTTGCAAAATCCAAGTTAGTCAATACAGGGAACATCAAAGTTGAAGTAAATGGCGACCCTGACAAAAGCTTTGAGGCTCCAGCTGGCGATAAGCTGTTAGGTATGCTATCTAACCAAGGTATTTTTGTTTCATCTGCTTGTGGTGGTGGTGGTTCATGCGGCCAGTGCCGTGTGACAATCAAAGAGGGTGGTGGTGATATTCTGCCGACAGAACTTTCCCACATTAATAAGCGAGAAGCAAAAGAAGGTTGTCGTTTAGCTTGTCAGGTTAACGTTAAGCAAGATTTAAAAATTGAGCTTCCAGAAGAAATCTTTGGTGTGAAAAAGTGGGAGTGCGAAGTTATTTCTAATGACAATAAAGCCACTTTCATTAAAGAGCTGAGATTGAAGATACCAGAAGGGGAGGTTGTTCCTTTCCGTGCCGGTGGTTTTATTCAAATTGAATGCCCTGAACATATTGTTAAATATGAAGATTTCGATGTACCTGAAGAGTATCGTGAAGACTGGGATAAATTTAACCTATTCCGTTATGTTTCAGAGGTTAAAGAGCCTACTGTACGTGCCTATTCAATGGCCAACTACCCTGAAGAATACGGCATTATTATGTTAAACGTGCGGATAGCAACGCCTCCGCCACGTAACCCAGATGTTCCACCAGGAATTATGTCCTCTTATATTTGGTCATTAAAACCAGGGGATAAAGTGACAATTTCCGGTCCATTTGGTGAGTTCTTTGCAAAAGAAACTGAAGCTGAAATGGTGTTTATCGGTGGTGGTGCGGGTATGGCGCCAATGCGTTCCCACATATTTGACCAATTGCGCCGTTTAAATTCTAAGCGTAAAATTAGTTTCTGGTATGGGGCTCGTTCAGTTCGCGAAATGTTCTATACAGAAGATTTTGACCAACTTGCCGCGGAACACGAAAACTTTACATGGAATATTGCACTTTCAGATCCTTTACCAGAGGATAACTGGGATGGTTATACCGGCTTTATCCATAATGTTCTGTATGACAATTACTTAAAAGATCACCCAGCACCAGAAGATTGTGAGTTCTATATGTGTGGGCCTCCAATGATGAATGCTGCTGTAATTAAGATGCTTAAAGACCTTGGTGTTGAAGATGAAAACATCTTACTAGATGACTTTGGTGGTTAAGTTATTAGGTTTATTGTACTTAACAAGGTTAGTACAGTGATAACACTTTAAAGAGGGAAGCTACTTCCCTCTTTGTAATTTAACAATGATGGCTAATTACTAATTATCTAATTGGTAATTAGTAAGTTAATAATTATTTTGACTGAAACATTCTCTGCATGGGTGACGATGTAAAGTGTGTTAATAGTCTGAGCGACTTCTACAGACTCGCTCATGATTGACGCGGAGAAAACGATGCTAAGTAAAAGAATTTATACCCCAATACTTCTGTTTGTCGCGACCCTGTTTCTTGCTGCTTGTGGTGGGCCAGAGCAACAAAATCTTCAGGGACAAACAATGGGCACTTATTACTCGGTTAAATATGTTACGGATTCTTCAGGGGCAAAACCTGAAGCGATTCAAGCTGAGATAGATAAGCGCTTAGAAGAAGTTAATGACCAGATGTCAACTTACCGACCTGACTCTGAGTTAAGTCGTTTTAACCAGTCTAAAGACATAAATACACCATTCCCTGTCTCCGCAGCAACTGCAACAGTTGTTAAAAAAGCTATTGAGATTAATAAAATCACAGATGGCTCTTTAGATGTAACTGTTGGGCCTTTAGTTAATTTATGGGGGTTTGGCCCAGAAGGGAGAGTCACTAAAGCCCCTTCAGATGAAGAATTGGCCAAGCGCAGAGCATGGGTAGGGATTGACAAATTATCCGTTCAAGACAATAACCTAGTCAAAACCATTCCTGAACTATATGTAGATCTTTCATCAATTGCGAAAGGCTATGGTGTAGACGTTGTTGCTGAATACTTAGAGTCAGTGGGTATCAACAACTACATGGTTGATATTGGTGGTGAAGTGCGTACTAAAGGTACCAATGGTAAAGAGGCGCCTTGGCGTATTGCCATTGAAAAACCTGCGGCAGATGGTGCAAGCCAAACAGCGCAAGAAGTTATCGAGCCTGGAGATAGCTCAATTGCAACCTCTGGGGATTACCGTAAC
The DNA here is from genome assembly GCF_044006275.1 of Providencia sp. 2024EL-00732. Lineage (NCBI taxonomy): Bacteria > Pseudomonadati > Pseudomonadota > Gammaproteobacteria > Enterobacterales > Morganellaceae > Providencia > Providencia sp. 2024EL-00732. The sequence continues at coordinate 179,113 of NZ_JBIPDG010000007.1, forward strand.
TATTTTGAACAGGATGGAGTTCGTTTTTCTCATACTATTGACCCAAAATCAGGGCGACCAATTACCCATAATCTAGTTTCTATTACGGTTATTGCAGATAACTGTATGAGTGCCGATGGGCTATCAACAGGGCTAAATGTGCTAGGGCCTGAAGCTGGCTTTGCCTTAGCTGAGAAAATGAATATTCCTGTTTTTATGATTGTTAAGACAGATAAAGGTTTTGAAGAGCGTTATACTAAAGCATTCGAACCATTTTTAACCAAGAAGCAGTAATTCGGGGAGGATAAAGGAATGCTAAATATTTTTATTGCCGCCTTTGCACTGTTCTTGCTGGCGTTTTTAGGAATGTCTCTTGGGTATATTTTCAAGCGTAAAAGTATTCAAGGTAGTTGTGGCGGCTTAAGTAGTATCGGGGTTGATAAAGTATGCGATTGCCCTGAGCCTTGTGACGCCCGCAAAAAACGCATGGCACGTGAAGAAGCTCGCCAAAAGATGCTGGAAAAAAACCGCATACTTTAGTATTTAATCTATCTGTTTTCTAAACCTTAGCCATATAAAGTATATGGCTAAGGTTTTTTTATAGCATTAGCCAGTTAAAACGGTATCCGCATTTTTGTCGTATAACTAGCTATAACGGAAGGGAGTTAAGGTATTTCAATGCGGTTTTATTTCTAGTGTCAATGACAGCAATAATAGCCGAATATACTATTCGTATAATATTTAAATAGCATTATTCTTCTATTTTATTATATAGATTTTAGTTGACTCATTTTCTTATGGCATGAATTTTGTGGGGTATATATGACACCCATTTCTTTACGGTATTCATCAAATTTAATGATAATTTTGCAGTTCTCGGCTTTGTTTGCATTACATTTTAGGGGACTTCCACTACTCCATTTTTGGCCGCTAGAAGTGGTAACTGTCCCTATCCATGAACTTTTCCCCGTGGATGAGTATTCGATATCAAATACATCATTATGCGTTTGTTGAGCCCTTATATTATAGGTAATGAAAGCCTTATCTACATCATCTTCACTGCTTTGATAAATAATTTCGACTTTTTTAAAGTCTTCATCCCATTTATTTTCAATAGAGATTGTTCCTTTTGATTTTGACATTTTATCCTCTTGATATTTATAATGAAAGGTCATTTTGTAAGAATAGGCTTAGTTAGTTTTTAAAGGTAATTATTGAAATTAAATTAGTAGTTTAAATAAAAAATAGTATTATTATAAACTGGTATTTTTAATTTTTTCTAAAAATAGAAGTCAAGAAAATATTGCACTTTTTAATATTGGTTTTATTTAAATTAGATGTAAATAATGATTAACATTAAAGTGTTATAAAAATAAAATAGGAGGTAGTTTAGGTGAGGAAATTAAGCTAATTTATTTGATTAAACATAATTCAAAATAAAATAGCTTAATTATTAGATTATTTTTTGAAGTTTTTTGGGGAATCAACCATTACGGCATCAACACCAATTTCTTTTGCGAGTTGATAGTCTTTTTCGTTATTGACACCAAATACAATAATATACGCTTTACCATTTTTTCTAAAACAATCGATAGCGTTTTTATCCCATGATAAGGTTGCAGGTGAACGAGCTTCACCTAAAGTATACTTTTCAACAACTTCAACTTTACGATGAAGCTCGAAACCATACCAGCGAGTATTATCTTTATCATTTTCTATAGGGCATTGGCGACTCATAACACTATTCGCTAGCATTGTTCTTGTTTCATCACGGCTTTCAAATAATTGGAATTGAGGTGAAAGAGACTTTAATGCCGTTAGAAAGGCATCATTAGTTGAATAAAAACGGACTTGTTTAAATGCCTTAGTCTTATTTAATAATGTAAGGATAGCTTGTGCTTGCTGAGCAGGGTCGGCATCAGGGGATTTTAAGTCAATATAGAAAGTGGTATTAGGGTATTTCTGTAGAACAGTTTCTAATGTATTAATTGTTGTTTTTTGCAAAGGGAATTGTTGGTTATGTTTTTTACTAAACTTATAGGCAGCATTGATATGACTTAATTGCTCTGCGGTATAAGCAGATACTGGCCCTTTTTTTTCTGTTAACGAGTCTAAATCACTTGGGCGATATAAAACTAATTGATTATCTTTACTTAATTGTACTGTTAGCCAAATAGCATCGGCTTTATTTTCTTTTGCTAAATCAATTGCATAAATTGTATTTTCCGGTGCATCAGCAGTACCGGCTCTGTGTGCAACAATTTGTGGTGATAATGCTAAAGCAGTTTGACTTGCAAGAAGTAGAATAACTGACGCCATAGTTTTAACATATTTTGATGTTGATAGAATTGCCATAGGTATCATCCATAAAAGAATTTTTTATAAAGTATAATGAGTGAAAAGGACGCATCTGTTTTATTACATTTTCACGGTAAAGTAAGTATTTACGATTGTTTTTAAGACAAACTTTAAATAACAAATGCTGTTATATAGTGTGGCAGACTATTATTTCAATAATATTAATTATTTTTATTATCATTAGGTTATCTGCTATTTTAGAATTGATGTCAGCGAATAGGCCCAGATTGCACGGCTAATAATAATACTGTATATTTAATCAGTTGATTGATTGTGTGGGCTAACTTGTGCGTAAAATTATACATATTGATATGGATTGCTTTTATGCAGCCATCGAAATGCGTGATGACCCAAGCTTGCGTAGTATTCCTATTGCGGTAGGAGGAAGTGCCGATCGCCGTGGTGTGATCAGCACCGCAAACTATGAAGCTCGTCGTTATGGCGTACATAGTGCCATGTCTACCGCTATTGCTCTAAGGCTTTGCCCTCAACTTAAAGTCGTTTCAGGGAGAATGGCGTTATATAAAGAAACGTCCATTCATATACGTAAGATTTTTGCGCGATATACAGATTTAATCGAGCCGCTTTCCCTCGATGAAGCTTATCTTGATGTGACTGACTGCTCACAATTACATGGTTCAGCTACGTTAATCGCAGAGGCTATTCGTCAGCAAATTTTTGATGAATTACAATTGACAGCCTCAGCGGGGATAGCTCCTATCAAGTTCCTTGCTAAAATCGCCTCTGATATGAATAAACCAAATGGGCAATTTGTGATCACCCCGCAAAATATTGATCAATTCATTCTGACTTTACCACTAAGAAAAATTCCGGGAGTGGGAAAAGTCACCGCACAAAAGCTAGCAGATATGGGGCTAACGACTTGTGCTGATGTGCAAAACTATGACGTTGTTACACTGATTAAAAGCATGGGGAAGTTTGGGCAGGTACTATGGGAGCGTTGTCACGGTATCGATGAACGGCCTGTAAACCCAGATAGACTAAGGAAATCCGTTGGTGTTGAGCGGACTCTTGCTGAAGATATTCATGAATGGAATGATTGCCTTTTATTATTAGATAAACTTTATGATGAACTGCAATCGCGTTTAGCTAAAGTGAAGCCTGATTTACGCATTGCGCGCCAAGGCGTAAAGTTTAAATTTGATGATTTTCAACAAACAACACAAGAGCATGTTTACCCAATGCTTAATAAGCAAGATTTAGTCCAGTTGGCAAAACAAGTTTGGGTTAATCGACGTGAACAGCGAGGGGTACGATTAGTTGGGTTGCATGTTATGTTACAAAGCCCTCAATTGGAAAGGCAATTGTTATTAGAACTATAAATAAAACATCTACCATAATGAATGGCAGATGTTTCAGTTATGATCAGGTTTTAACCTTTAACCGGGATTGCTTTTAAAACAGCGGTCAACAGTTTCCAATATTCACCAACACTTGCAATATGCACTCTTTCATCAGGAGAGTGAGCACCACGAATGGTTGGCCCAATTGAAACCATATCCATATCTGGGTAAGGCTTTTTGAATAAGCCACACTCAAGGCCTGCGTGGATCACCATCACATTTGGGATTTTACCAAATAGCTTGTTATAAGTTTCACTCACTAAGTGCATTACGGCTGAATCGGCATCTGGTTGCCAACCTGGGTAGCTCCCCTCAGCGCGGTACTGTGCTTGTGCTAATTTACTAATAGAAGTGAGCATGTTAACAACATAGTTTTTGCCACTATCAATCAGTGAGCGAACAAGGAAGATAACCTCCGCTTGGTCTTCTGTCATGCGAACAACGCCCTCATTAAGCGATGTTTCTACGACACCTACAGCGACATCACTCATGCGAATTACGCCATTAGGTGCAGCATTTAAGAAGAACGTAAAACGTTTTTGGCAATCATCAGACAGTGCTTTCAAGTCACTTTGTGTTTCATCTAAGAGTAGAACAAGGTTAGGTTCTATAACGGCTAACTCATTCTTTAAAATACCTTCGTAGCGTTCTCTTAATGCTGTCAGTTCAGCAACTTTTTCTGTCGGAACAGAGATAATTGCATGCGCTTCACGTGGGATAGCATTACGTACGGTGCCGCCTCTAAATTCTAACAATTTCAGGCTTAAGTCTTCTGCATGTCCAGCAAGGAAGCGTGCGAGTAATTTATTCGCATTACCTAAGCCTAAGTGAACATCACCACCGGAGTGACCACCTTTTAACCCTTTTAGGGTTAAAGTAAACGTCTGATAACCTTGTGGTAAAGGTTCACGCAGTAGATCAAATGTTGTTGTGAAATCAACCCCTCCAGCACAACCCATATAGATCTCACCTTCTTCTTCAGAGTCGGTGTTAATCAGAATATCCGCCTGTAGCCAACCTGCTTTTAGACCAAACGCACCTTCCATGCCAGCTTCTTCAGTCATGGTGAGTAAAACTTCCATAGGCCCATGCTCGACACTGTCATCAGCCAGAACCGCCAATGCAGAAGCTAAACCAATACCGTTATCTGCGCCTAAAGTTGTACCTTCAGCGGTCACCCATTCACCATTAACATATGGGCGGATTGGGTCTGTTTTAAAGTCATGCACGGTGTCATTATTTTTTTGTGGCACCATGTCTAGGTGTGCTTGCAAGACTACTGCTTTGCGGTTTTCGTAACCCGTTGTTGCAGGTTTACGGATCAAAATATTACCAACTTCGTCGCGTTCTACATGAAAACCTTTTTGTTTTGACCAGTCGATAATATGCGCAGCTAAAGCTTCTTCATGATATGAAGGGTGCGGAATAGAGCAGATGGTAGCGAAGATGTCCCATAGCGGTTGGGGGGATAATGTAGCTAGCTCAGACACGTTTCTCTCCTTTTATTTTCCCTTTATATTTCAATCTGTAGCATTGTTGGCTTCACTCGTAAACTCCAAGCATATACTTATGTATACTCAAAGGATTTACTCATTTGCCGCCTAGCTACAAATTGAACTATTTAGGAATAATATCCTGAATAACCCATGTAGGAACTGATTGGCAACCAACGTTAATTTCAGCTTCAATTTTTAAAAGGAATATTGCTGTAATTATGACCTAACAGCCTGAAGTTTCGAATTAAAGGCTGCATCTTTTATAATCTCAGGATAACACTTTCTTTTGAAGAATGGATAGTGTAAATGATAATAATTAATGGCGAATGATGCTTTTTACTGGTTTTTAACGCGCCAAATCACTATAATCTCGCGCAACCTTTTTTCCGCAAGACACATTTCAGATTTACTCAGCAGTCGGGACCCGAATTTTATGAGCGAAAAATATGTCGTAACGTGGGATATGTTGCAAATACATGCCCGTAAACTCGCACAACGTTTATTACCAGTAGAACAATGGACCGGTATTATCGCGGTTAGCCGTGGTGGTCTTGTTCCAGGCGCGCTTCTTGCACGTGAACTGGGCATTCGTAACGTTGATACCGTATGTATATCTAGCTATGACCATGATAATCAACGCGAATTAAAAATTATAAAGCGCGCTGAAGGTGATGGCGAAGGCTATATCGTCATTGACGATTTGGTCGATACCGGTGGTACAGCGCAAGCTATTCGTGATATGTATCCAAAAGCACACTTTGTTACTATCTTCGCTAAGCCAGCTGGTCGTCCATTAGTTGATGACTATGTGGTTGATATCCCGCAAGACACATGGATAGAGCAGCCTTGGGATATGGGCGTTGCTTTTATAAAGCCATTGTGTGAACAAGACAAATAAATCGAAGTTAAACTTATTTTCTGGTAATAGATTGTCATTAACAGCCTTTGGGGTTTTTCCTCATAGGCATAACACATAAATACCTAAAATTTTTGAGTCAAACGCGATATAATCTCGGGGGAGTGCATTTTTGCATTCCCCTTATTTTTGGTTTTTTGGCACAATTCAGCTCAGGTAGACAAGGAAATAGGGATGACTCAGCAAAACCTTTCAGAAAAACTTTTCAAACCTAGAGTCAGACAAGTTGAAACGTCGACACTTGTATCCTACTCGTCAGAAACGACTCCTCTGATAAAAGCTCATAGCGTTCTAAGTGGTTCTCATCATGTTGGCTGGTATCGTATGATCAACCGGCTAATTTGGATTTGGCGTGGTATTGATGCACTAGAAATTGAAGAGGTACTTAGCCGAATAGCAGTTTCCGATGCGCCACGCAGTAATGAAACCCAGTTGGATACCGTCATTGGTAATAGGCGTGGGAATTGGTGCTTCGAATGGTCACAGCAGGCTATGCGTTGGCAACAGAAAGCTTTGGAATTCGAGCAAGGGCCGGACGCGGGTAATGCATGGTTGCGAGCCGCAAATTTATACAGTATTGCAGCATACCCTTTTATTAAAGGGGATGAACTAGCAGACCAAGCTATTTTATTAGCGTGTAAAGCCTATGATAATGCAGCCAAATTTTCAGAATATCGGTTAAAGAAAATTGCATTCAAAGTGGATGATGGGAAAGAAGTTTGTGGCTTTTTACATATTCCATCCCACGGTCAGGGGCCTTATCCTACCGTCATGATTTGCGGCATGTTAGACAGCTTACAAATCGATTTTTGTCGCTATTTTCGCGATTATCTCGAACCACTAGGTATTGCGATGCTAACGCTCGATATGCCTTCTATTGGTTATTCGATAAAACATAAATTGACACAAGAAACAACAACACTGCATGAGCAAATTGTTCGCCAGCTTGAGGATATTGCATGGATTGACCATACCCGCTTCGGTATCGTCGGGATGCGCTTTGGTGCCAATATAGCCTTAAGATTAGCTTATATGTGCCCAGAAAAAATTAAAGCAGTCGCTGTCATAGGTCCAATTGTGCATAGTTTATTGCACGAAGAGAAATATCAACAAGATATTCCTCGGGTAGTTTTGGATGTGTTCGCGAGTCGTTTGGGAATTTATCAGGTTGATGGTGCCGCTTTACGTCATGAATTGAGTTGTTATTCACTTAAAAATCAGGGCCTTTTAGGAAAAAGAAGCAAAGTTCCGATGTTATCGGTAAGCTTAAAAGATGATATCTATAGTCCGAAAGCAGAATCGGATCTAATTCGGCGTTCATCAATGGATGCAGATACAATAATACTACCAAGTCAGCCTGTTTTTGCTAATTTTGAAAAGGCGCTAAGTGAAACTACTAATTGGCTGAAAGCAAAAATACTTTAATTATATTTAATATCTTGCTTATTTTTTCCCATTTGTTAAAAAGGGGTCTACCCAAGAAGGAGATCCTTAACATGGCTTTACCGACTGATTATTCAAATGGAAAGTATTTAAAGAAATTTGCTGCAATGGGGCCTTATTTACGCGAAAAACAATGTATCAATGGCTGTTATATATTCGATAGCCTTGTTGTTTGTATTAATGCGAGTATTGCGCCTGAGAAACGTGAATTTTGGGGGTGGTGGTTAAAATTAGTTGCAACTGAAAAAGGCTTTGAGTTCACTTATCATTTTGGTATTTATAATAGCCATGGTAGTTGGCAAGTCAAAGCATTCAAAGATGCGGCTACCACTGAAGCCGTTGAAAAAAATTTAGTATCATTTCATCAAGCACTTACTAAGCAATTACTTGAGCTTGAGTTAAGCCTCTTCCCTTCGCCACTAATGGCAGAATTAAAACTGGAATTAAGCGCATAAATTTGTTTTAAACCAACTTTTGTTGAATTTTGCGTTATGCCTGTTGGCATAACGCGCTTCTCCTGATAAAAATGGTATCTACTTTTTTGTTTTCTTAATCCTAATGGCAGAAAAATGATGAAAAATAGCCAGACGCTGGTTGTTAAGCTAGGAACCAGTGTGCTAACAGGGGGCTCGCGCCGTTTGAATCAAGCTCATATTGTTGAGTTAGTCAGGCAGTGTGCGCAGCAATATGAAAAAGGGCACCGTATTATCATTGTGACATCAGGGGCAATTGCCGCGGGTCGCGAACACTTAAATTACCCCGAATTGCCGGCTACCATTGCATCTAAACAGTTGCTTGCGGCAGTCGGCCAAAGTCGTCTTATTCAGTTGTGGGAAAGGTTGTTCTCCATTTACGGGATCCACATAGGGCAAATGCTGTTAACACGTGCAGATTTAGAAGACCGTGAGCGTTTTCTAAATGCTCGAGACACCTTACAAGCATTACTGAATAATGGCATTATTCCCGTTATTAATGAGAACGATGCCGTTGCGACAGCAGAAATAAAAGTCGGTGATAACGATAATTTATCCGCATTAGCCGCTATTCTTGGTGATGCTGATAAACTGTTGCTACTGACTGATATAGAAGGTCTATATGATGCAGACCCCCGTAGCAACCCAAATGCGAAATTAATTCCTGAAGTCTATGGTGTCAACGACGAGCTTCGTCAAATGGCAGGGGGAAGTGTCAGCGGTTTAGGTACGGGGGGCATGGCAACTAAGCTACAAGCGGCTGATGTTGCTGGCCGCGCAGGGATAGATGTTATTATCGCAGCAGGTAATAAACCTGATGTCATTAGCGCTGTGATTGAAAATATTCCAGTGGGGACTCGTTTTTATGGGCAGAAAAACCCCATGGAAAATCGTAAACGTTGGATTTTCGGGGCGCCAGCTGCGGGTGATGTGTATATTGATGATGGTGCACAATTAGCAATTATAGAAAAAGGTAGCTCATTGTTACCAAAAGGAATTAAAAAGATTGAAGGTGATTTTTCCCGAGGCGCCGTGATCCGCATTCTAAATATGGCGGGGAAAGACCTTGCACACGGTGTTAGTCACTATAATAGTGATGCACTAAGGATGATAGCAGGTCATCATTCACAAGAAATTGGCAGAATACTTGGCTATGAACACGGCTCAGTCGCTGTTCATCGTGACGATATGATAGTGAGTTAATTATGTTAGAAACAATGGGTAAGGCTGCACGAGCAGCGTCATGGCAATTAGCTCAGCTAAGCACCAAACAAAAAAACTCGGCACTATTGCAAATTGCTGAATTACTAGAAAAAGAAAGCGCAGTGATATTATCTGCTAACCAGCAGGATATGGAACAAGCAAAAGCCAGTGGTATGGCAGAAGCCTTACAAGACCGTCTATTGCTGACTCCAGAACGCTTGAAAAGCATTGCTGATGATGTCAGAAAGGTTTGTCAGCTTGCTGACCCTGTTGGGCAAATCATTGATGGTAGCCAGCTTGATAGCGGTTTAAACTTACAGCGCCGACGCGTACCTCTAGGTGTTGTCGGGGTGATTTACGAAGCGCGTCCAAACGTCACTGTCGATGTGGCTTCGTTATGTTTAAAAACCGGTAACGCAGTCATTCTACGTGGTGGTAAAGAAACCCATAATACGAACCTTGCAGTGGTGAGTGTTATCCAAAAAGCACTCAAAAATAGTGGGTTGCCAGAAGAATCTGTACAAGCTATCAATAACCCTGATCGTGAATTAGTTTCTCAATTATTAAAATTAGATCGTTATATTGATATGCTGATCCCTCGTGGTGGTGCGGGGTTACATAAATTATGTCGTGAGCAATCAACGATCCCTGTGATCACCGGCGGTATAGGTGTTTGCCACACCTTTGTCGATGAGTCAGTTGATTTTAATAAAGCGATTAACGTAATCATCAATGCAAAAGTACAGCGCCCAAGTGCTTGTAACTCACTGGAAACTTTGCTAGTTCATAAAGATATTGCGGGTAATTTCTTACCATTTTTAAGTGAGAAAATGGCTGAACAGCAAGTCACACTGCACGCTAGTGAAAAAGCAATGCCATTATTGGAACAAGGCCCAGCAACAGTTGTTGATGTAAAACCTGAAAATTTGGTTGATGAATGGTTATCCTTAGACCTCAACGTAGAGATTGTTGATGACATTGACGCCGCTATTAACCATATTCGCCAATATGGTACTGCGCATTCTGATGCTATTTTGACCGAGTCTATCCGCCAAGCAGATTATTTTGTACAGTGTGTCGATTCGGCGGCTGTTTATGTGAATGCGAGTACTCGCTTCACAGATGGTGGGCAATTTGGTTTAGGGGCAGAGGTTGCGGTTAGCACTCAGAAATTACATTCTCGAGGCCCTATGGGGCTAGATGCCTTAACAACCTATAAATGGGTTGGTTATGGCGATTTTTTAAATCGCCCATAAAGACTAAAATAGATTAATAGGCCACACTTGTGTGGCTTTATTTTTTATTATTTGCCGCATTAGGCAACTTTCATAAGCAGATACATAACCAGTTTTGCTTAGTATTCATGATGATGGGGTGGAAATTAATGTTTTACATTATCGGTCCAAGAGGTTCGGGTAAAACGACAATTGGTAAAAAATTGGCCGAATCTAAAGGCTACCAGTTTGTTGATACAGATAAATTGATACTCGAAAGAGCAGGTAAAACGATAGCAGAAATTGTTGAACAGTACGGATGGGAATATTTTCGTCAATTAGAAACGGAAACGTTAAAATCAATTCTTCAAGATAAAACGATTGTTTCAACAGGGGGCGGGCTGGTTCTTGCTGAGGAAAACCAGAAGATCATGCGTGATAACGGGACAGTGATTTATTTAAATGCTAAGCCTGACGTTTTAGCTAAACGCCTAGCCGCAGAGCCACAAGCTGACCAGCGGCCAAGCTTAACAGGCAAATCATTAGTTGAAGAAATTGAAGAAGTTATGCAGCAAAGAGAACCTATCTACCGTGCGACGGCACACCATGTTATTGATGCCACACAATCCATTGATGATATTATCGCGCAACTTAATGATTTGACTTAAACTAATTAGGTATCAGTAAAGTACGTTTTCGGAATATACCGCTTAGTAGAAAGAGCAGAGCTAAGTAAGATAGGTATGATAACGGAAATACTTCACTTATTTGCATATAAAACATAATCATAATATAGGGATTCATTATGTTGGCAAACATCATCAAGGCAATACTTAAATTTTTATTTCGCGTCCAAGTTACCGGTGATGCAAAAGAATTTAATCAAGATAAATGCTTGATTACACCCAATCATGTTTCTTTCCTTGATGGTGTTTTGATTGCACTTTTTTTACCTGTAAAACCTGTATTTGCTGTGTATTCATCATTTGCGACACCAAAAATGGTGAAGCGTCTTAAACCTTATGCGGATATTGTTCCTCTTGACCCTGCTAACCCTTTAGGGATACGTCACCTTGTTAAAGAGGTGGAAAAAGGGCGCCCAATCGTCATTTTTCCAGAAGGGCGTATTACTGTGCATGGTTCTTTAATGAAAATCTATGAAGGGGCTGCATTTGTTGCTGCAAAGTCGGAGGCAAAAGTTGTTCCTATTCGTATTGAAGGTGCGGAGCGCAGTCACTTTGGTCGGTTAAAAGGCATTATTCCATTAAAATGGTTCCCAAAAATCACATTACATATTTTGCCTGCACAAAGCATTCCTATGCCTCAAGCCCCTCGAGCTGTTGAGCGCCGAGCCTTAGCTGGAGAGCATTTGTACCAAATTATGAAATCTGCGCGTATGGCTTGTTTGCCCCAAGTCACATTGGTCGAAGAGTTTATTCAAAGTGTTCATAAGTTTGGTCGATATACGCCCTGTATTGAAGATATCGCTTTTAAAGAAGACTCCTACCAAAGCTTATTGAAAAAAGCTCTGGGAGTCGGGCGTATTATAGAACGTTATACCCATGAAAATGAGCGTGTAGGCTTATTATTGCCAAATACAACAGTTACGGCTGCAGCTATTTTTGGGGCCCTAATGAGGGGACGAGTCCCTGCGATGCTGAATTATACTGCGGGAAGCCATGGGATCAGTAATGCATTAAAAGCATCTGCAGCCACTGTCGTATTTACCTCTCGCCAATTTTTAGAAAAAGGTCATTTAACGCATATTCCCGAGCAAGTTACTGAAGCTAACTGGATTTACCTTGAAGATTTAAAAGATACAGTGACATGGCAAGATAAACTTTGGATTGTTAAGCATTTATTTAATCCACGTAAAGCCGTTATCCCGCGCAAAACGACAGATGAAGCGATCGTGCTATTCACTTCAGGGTCAGAGGGAACACCGAAAGGGGTGGTTCATAGCCACGGGAGCTTAATGGCGAATGTTGAGCAAATTAAGACCATTGCTGACTTCACTCCTCGTGACCGTTTTATGTCATCATTACCATTATTCCATGCATTTGGTCTAACTGTTGGTTTGTTCATTCCTCTATTTTCAGGAAGCCGAGTGTTTCTTTATCCAAGCCCTTTGCACTATCGAGTCATTCCGGAATTGGTCTATGACAAAAATTGTACAGTGCTTTTTGGGACTTCGACATTTTTAGGTAATTATGCGCGTTTTGCGCATCAGTATGATTTTGCACGTTTGCGCTATGTCGTTGCTGGCGCTGAAAAGCTCTCTGATAAAACTAAAAAAATCTGGTTTGATAAATTTGGTATTCGTATCCTTGAAGGGTATGGGGTGACTGAATGTGCTCCTATCGTTTCAATTAACGTACCAATGGCCGCTAAAGAAGGTTCAGTAGGTCAAATTTTACCCGAAATGGAGGCGAGGATTATCCCTATCCCAGGTATTGAACAGGGGGGGAAATTACAGCTAAAAGGGCCAAATATCATGAAGGGGTATTTACGTGTTGAAGCCCCTGGTGTCTTAGAAACGCCTAAAGCGGAAAATGAGCAAGGTGAATTAGAAGATGGCTGGTATGACACGGGTGATATCGTTACTTTAGACAATCAAAACTTCTGTACTATTAAAGGTCGTGTTAAGCGTTTTGCAAAACTTGCAGGGGAAATGGTTTCTCTTGAAAGTATTGAACAAATGGTCGCGGGTATTTCACCAAATGAGAATCATGGCGTTGTCACTAAGCCTGATAGTAGTAAGGGTGAGGCGCTTGTTTTATTCACGACAGATAAAGAATTAGACCGCAGCGCATTGTCTGCGGCAGCGAAAAGCAAAGGCTTAACTGAATTAGCTGTCCCGCGTGACATTCGTTTAGTAAAAGAACTGCCAGTTTTGGGAAGTGGTAAAACGGACTTTGTTACACTAAAACAGATGGCGTTAAAGGATGAATAATATGCAAGAAAGCATGCAAAATGCGCCATTAATGAGCCGAGGAATGAAAGCCGTATTGGCGTCTCAATTCCTCTCTGCATTTGCTGATAATGCATTATTATTTGCAATACTTGCACAGCTTAAAGCAGAGTTTTACCCTGAGTGGAGCCATCCTATTCTGCAAATGGTGTTTGTATTTACTTATATTGTACTGGCACCTTTTGTAGGGCAAATCGCCGATAGGTTCTCAAAAGGGCGCGTAATGTTGTTTTCTAACATTTTTAAATTTATTGGGGCTCTTGGTATTTGTTTGGGGTTAAACCCTTTCCTTTGCTATGGTCTAGTGGGGGTAGGCGCTGCATCTTATTCCCCTGCTAAATACGGTATTTTAGGGGAATTAACAGGGGGAGATAACCTTGTTAAAGCAAATGGAGTTATGGAAGCATCGACAATCGCGGCTATTCTAGTGGGCTCAGTGGTCGGTGGGGTGCTTTCCGATATTAACCTTATATTAGCGCTCGGAACTTGTGCTGTATTGTATGCATTAGCTGTTATTGCCAATTTCTTTATCCCACCGCTAGTGGCTGCACGGCCAGGCAAAGGCTGGAATATTAAACTATTAGTGACTGATTTTTTCGGTGCTTGCCGTATTCTATGGTCTAACCAAGAAAGTCGCTTCTCACTTGTGGGGACCAGTTTATTTTGGGGGGCGGGTGTCACCTTACGTTTTTTATTAGTGGCATGGGTACCTGTCGCTTTAGGCTTACAAGACAACACAACCCCAACAATCCTCAATGCGATGGTTGCTATAGGGATTGTCGTTGGAGCGGGGCTTGCTGCTAAATTTATTACCTTAAAAACGGTTTATCGTTGTATTCCTGCTGGGGTTATCATCGGTATCATGGTGGTTTTACTCTCATTGCAAACTAATATTATTCCAGCATATTTTATTCTGATAATACTTGGGGTATTTGGTGGCTTATTTGTGGTTCCACTTAATGCATTACTTCAAGAAAAGGGGAAAGAGACTGTTGGAGCAGGGAATGCCATTGCTGTGCAAAACTTAGGCGAAAACAGTGCAATGCTAATTATGTTAGGCTTGTACTCTTTGGCAATTAAAGCTGGTTTGTCAGTAGTGAATGCAGGGATTGGTTTTGGTGCTGTATTTGCGATAGCTATTGCGGGTTTGTGGGTTTGGGATCGCGCTCGTAAAAAAATGAAGTAAAGGTAGGTAGCATCATGATAGATGAGAAGCAACTCGAAATATTGAGTATTCAAATTGGTCAGAAATTAACAGAACAAGGTAAAACAGTCACCGCTGCTGAATCTTGTACTGGTGGCTGGGTTGCTAAGGTATTGACCGATATCGCAGGGAGCTCAGCTTACTTCCAGCGTGGCTTCGTCACTTATAGCAATGAAGCCAAACACCAAATGATTGGTGTTAAAGAGGAGTCTTTACAACAATATGGCGCAGTAAGCCAACAAGTTGTCGCAGAAATGGCTTTAGGGGCATTGCGGGAAGCGAGGGCCGATTTTGCTGTTTCAATCAGTGGAATTGCCGGCCCCGACGGCGGTAGTATAGAAAAGCCTGTTGGGACAGTCTGGTTTGGTTTTGCTAAAAAACAGGCTGATAAAACCATAACCGTAACAACACAGCACTGTGTATTCCAAGGGGATAGAAACCAAGTTCGTTTACAATCAACGGGTTATGTCCTAGAAACACTTTTAAAGTTGTTAAATGAAAAATTTTCTTGATACTGTATGATTATACAGTATAATTAATTTTAACAAACCCAATTCAATCGTTTTATTCGCAGTGGTCAAGCCATTGCACTTAGGGAGTAATCATGGCTATTGATGAAAACAAACAAAAAGCACTTGCAGCAGCATTAGGCCAAATTGAAAAACAATTTGGTAAAGGCTCCATTATGCGTCTTGGTGAAGACCGCTCTATGGATGTTGAAACGATTTCAACAGGCTCCTTATCCCTTGATGTTGCATTAGGCGCTGGTGGCTTGCCATTAGGTCGTATTGTTGAAATCTACGGTCCTGAAGCTTCGGGTAAAACAACATTAACTTTACAGGTTATTGCTGCGGCACAACGCAGTGGTAAAACTTGCGCATTTATCGATGCAGAGCACGCCTTAGACCCTATCTATGCGAAAAAATTAGGCGTAGATATTGATAACTTATTATGTTCACAACCCGATACAGGTGAACAAGCTCTTGAAATTTGTGATGCATTAACACGCTCAGGGGCGGTTGATGTCATTATCGTTGACTCTGTTGCTGCGTTAACACCTAAAGCTGAAATTGAAGGCGAGATTGGTGATTCTCATATGGGTCTAGCAGCCCGTATGATGAGCCAAGCAATGCGTAAATTGGCGGGGAATTTAAAAACGTCAAATACCTTACTGATCTTTATCAACCAAATTCGTATGAAGATTGGTGTTATGTTTGGTAATCCGGAAACCACTACAGGTGGTAACGCATTGAAATTCTACGCATCTGTCCGTTTAGATATTCGCCGTATCGGTGCGGTGAAAAACGGTGAAGAAATTGTAGGTAGCGAAACCCGTGTTAAAGTTGTGAAAAATAAAGTCGCAGCACCATTTAAACAAGCTGAATTCCAAATTCTTTATGGTGAAGGGATTAACACCTTCGGTGAGCTTATTGACTTAGGTGTAAAACATAAATTAATTGAAAAAGCGGGTGCTTGGTATAGCTATAACGGGGACAAAATCGGTCAAGGTAAAGCTAACTCAACAACTTATTTAAAAGAGCATCCTGAAATAGCACAGGAAATTGATACGAAACTACGCGAAATGTTATTAAATCATACTGGTGAATTTAGTAGCGCTGCGGAAGATTTCGTCAGTGGTTCTGATGAAGAAGAAACACCAGAAGAAATTTAATTCAAGTGTAACTATTTGATTATCATCTAAATTAGTGGCGCACCTTTCATAAGGGGGCGCCATTTTTATTTTGGCCTATTACATTAATAGTTTATCGAACAGTTTTTCTGTGGAAAAATACCCCAGCGCGGGGTATAAACATGCTTTCAGAAAATATCTAGACGCTTTACAATGAAAGCTGCTAATGGATGTATCTATATTTTACTTCTGCATAAAGAGACTTTATCTTATCAGTCACTTTTTAATCGGAGAGTTGATTAGAGGTGATGTTACATACCATCTCAACAATTCGTAATTCTGTTTCCAGCTTGATATCGGGATAAATATGAGTAAAAGCACCGCTGAGATCCGTCAAGCGTTTCTCGACTTTTTTCATACGAAAGGTCATCAAGTGGTCACCAGCAGTTCGCTAGTGCCAAATAATGACCCTACACTACTGTTCACAAACGCAGGGATGAACCAGTTCAAAGATGTATTTCTTGGCCTGGATAAGAGAGCATATTCCCGAGCGACAACTGCGCAACGTTGCGTTCGAGCAGGTGGTAAACATAACGACTTAGAAAATGTGGGTTATACCGCTCGCCACCATACATTTTTTGAAATGCTAGGTAACTTCAGCTTCGGTGATTACTTTAAGCATGATGCTATCCGCTTTGCTTGGGAACTATTAACTAGCGAAGAGTGGTTTAATTTACCAAAAGAAAGGCTGTGGGTAACTGTCTACGCGACAGATGATGAAGCGTATGATATCTGGAACAAAGAAATTGGTGTTCCAGCTGAGCGTATTATTCGTATTGGTGACAATAAAGGTGCACCATATGCGTCAGATAACTTCTGGCAAATGGGTGATACAGGCCCTTGTGGTCCATGTACAGAGATTTTCTATGACCATGGTGAGCATATTTGGGGTGGTCCTCCGGGGAGCCCTGAAGAAGATGGTGACCGTTATATTGAAATCTGGAACCTTGTCTTCATGCAATTTAACCGTCAATCAGACGGTACTATGGAGCCACTGCCAAAACCTTCAGTCGACACAGGGATGGGTTTAGAACGCATTTCTGCGGTACTTCAACACGTAAATTCTAACTATGAGATTGATATTTTCCGCGAACTCATTGCTGCTGCTGCGAAAGCAACAGGGGCAACTGATTTGGAAAATAAATCATTGCGTGTTATTGCTGACCACATTCGTTCTTGTGCATTCCTTGTTAGTGATGGTGTCATTCCATCAAATGAAGGGCGTGGCTATGTTTTACGGCGTATTATTCGCCGAGCAGTGCGTCACGGTTACATGCTTGGTGCAAAGGATACCTTCTTCTACAAATTAGTTGCTCCACTAATTAACGTGATGGGCTCTGCTGCGGATGAGCTTGCACGTCAGCAAGCAATGGTAGAAAAAGTTCTTAAAACTGAAGAAGAACAATTTGCTCGTACTTTAGAACGCGGCTTGCAATTATTAGACGAAGAACTTGCTTCCCTAAAAGGCGATACGCTTGATGGTGAGGCTGCATTCCGTTTATATGATACCTATGGCTTCCCTATCGATTTAACGGCGGACGTTTGCCGTGAACGCAATATTAAAGTCGATGAGCAAGGTTTTGAGCATGCGATGGAAGACCAACGTCGTCGTGCTAGAGAATCGAGCGGTTTTGGCGCAGATTATAACTCATTAATCAAAGTTGATAAGCGTAGCGAATTCTCTGGTTATCAATACGATGAGCAACAAGCAACAATCACGGCTTTGTATAAAGATGGTCAACCTGTTGATACCCTTAAAGAGGGTGAAGAAGGGTTGGTTATCCTAGATAAAACTGCATTCTATGCAGAGTCCGGTGGGCAAGTGGGTGACACTGGTTATTTAAATAGTGACAGTGCAAGCTTTAATGTAACAGACACTCAAAAATACGGCCAAGCGATTGGTCACATAGGTAAAGTAGAGTCAGGTACATTAGTTGTTAACCATCGTATTACTGCTTTGATTAATAGCGCGAGGCGTGATGCTATCCGCTTAAATCACTCAGCGACACATTTACTTCATGCTGCATTACGTCAGGTATTGGGTGAGCATGTGTCACAAAAAGGCTCATTGGTTAACGATAAATATCTCCGTTTTGATTTCTCCCATTTTGAAGCGATGACACAGGAAGAGCTACGTCAGGTAGAAGATATTGTGAATGCTCAAATCCGAAAAAACTCAGAAATTGAAACTGAGTTGATGGATTTAGAGGGAGCTAAAGCGAAAGGCGCTATGGCATTATTCGGTGAAAAATATGAAGAACGTGTACGCGTTTTGAGTATGGGTGATTTTTCTATTGAATTATGCGGTGGTACACATGCTAGTCGAACTGGGGATATTGGTTTATTCCGTATTCTTAGCGAATCAGGCACTGCTGCTGGCGTTCGTCGTATCGAAGCAACAACGGGGGCGATGGCGATTGAAAATATTCACAATCAATCCGAGCAACTTTCAGCAATTGCTCACCTATTAAAAGGTGACTCCAATAGTCTTGTGGAAAAAGTTAAAGCTGCATTAGACAAATCTCGTCAGCTCGAGAAAGAAATTTTGCAACTAAAAGATCAGCAAGCATCGCAAGAAAGTGCTTCAATAGGTAGTAAAGCGAAAGATGTGAAAGGCATCAAGTTGTTAGTGACTCAATTGAGCAATACTGATCCTAAGCTACTGAGAACTATGGTAGATGATCTCAAGAACCAGCTGAAATCTGCGATTATCGTGCTTTCAACAACAAGTGGTGATAAAGTCAGTATGATCGTTGGGGTGACTAATGATTTAACTGCTAAAGTTAAAGCAGGTGACTTGATTTCCTTTATTGCAGGGCAGGTTGGCGGTAAAGGTGGTGGGCGACCAGACATGGCACAGGCAGGGGGTACTGACGTGAATGCATTACCTGCTGCGATGGCAAGTGTCGAAGAATGGGTTGAATCACGGCTATAAGCGTCGACAAAGTTGCCTCATTAAAATATGAGGCAACTTTAAGCTGTTGCGGCATTGTTAATGTATCGCTTGTAGTGTTATATTTTGCTTGTAAATAATTAGAATGCTTGCATTGATGGCATCAATGCTTTAGGTGAATATCATTGCTTTACGTTTTCACGGTGTGTGATGGACAATAGCGGGGGATACCTAAAGACCCGACTCTTTTAATATTTCAAGGAGCAAAGAATGCTTATTCTGACTCGTCGAGTTGGTGAAACACTCATGATAGGCGATGAGGTAACAGTTACTGTATTGGGTGTCAAAGGCAACCAAGTTCGTATTGGTGTTAACGCCCCAAAAGAAGTTTCTGTTCACCGTGAAGAAATTTATCAACGGATCCAGGCTGAAAAAACTCAACCAGATAATCAATAATAAAAAAGAAGCGTCCAATGATTGACCACACAGCAAGAATGGACGCTTGTCTTTCCTATTCTATTATTCCCTTTTGTTAATCTAATATGCAGTTTTTTTGGTGTTTAGCGACTGTATTTTGCTGAGCATTAATTTTCATCGTGCTCGATTCATTTTTTTATTGCATGTCTATTTTTCACTTGGCTAAAAAATATACTTTTTGTTGAGTGCTATCATCATTTTTTTTCCTGCTTTTTGTTTATAAACTTAGTGAGATAAGGGCTGAAAAAGATCTTTTTCGGTGCTAAACTAATCATCTTGCTTGTGAAATGTGCAAACAGACTACGGAATGCAAAAAGTTTGGAAAAATTGTTTGACTTCTAAGTCTAGGAAAGTAATATGTGCGCCACACAGCAACGAGATGTTTGAAAAAACAAATCGTGTGTAACTAAAATATGGTGAGGTGGCCGAGAGGCTGAAGGCGCTCCCCTGCTAAGGGAGTATGCGGTCAAAAGCTGCATCGAGGGTTCGAATCCCTCCCTCACCGCCATTTTAGATATGCATCCGTAGCTCAGCTGGATAGAGTACTCGGCTACGAACCGAGCGGTCGGAGGTTCGAATCCTCCCGGATGCACCATCTTTAACCCTATAAGAGTATCTGATGGGGTTTTGTTTTGGTTCTAGAATATTGAAAACCAAAACATGCAGTAACTTAGAAGTTAGTTTTTAGTAGTTGATAAAAATTTTGAGATAAAAATCAGTCTTGCACTAAACATGCATCCGTAGCTCAGCTGGATAGAGTACTCGGCTACGAACCGAGCGGTCGGAGGTTCGAATCCTCCCGGATGCACCATCTCTTAGTTGCTAAATTTAGCATATCAATAATACATTTTAATCTAATTCATAAAAAGTTATTGGAACATCGATTTATAATCGAAAGAATTTTGCATCCGTAGCTCAGCTGGATAGAGTACTCGGCTACGAACCGAGCGGTCGGAGGTTCGAATCCTCCCGGATGCACCATCATTAAAAACTCCTCACTTTGAGGAGTTTTTTTTTGCCTAAAATTAGAAAAAATGCCATTCACCTAATATCTTTGTATGTAATCCTCGATAAACCACACATCTAGACAGCGACAATTTATGTGATTTAAGCTAAAGTAATTGCCTCAATAAAATAAATTAACATCACAGGCGGGAGGTCGATTTGATCCCGGACGTATCAAAAGCGCTCTCATGGTTAGAGGCGCACCCAGAAGCACTAAATGGAATTCAACGTGGTATTGAGCGCGAAACATTGCGTGTGTCCCCAACAGGTGCGATAGCTGAAACATTGCATCCAGAAGGGCTGGGAAAAGCTTTAACACATAAATGGATCACGACAGATTTTGCGGAGTCCTTACTCGAATTTATTACTCCTGTAGATAAAAGCATCAGCCATAATTTGGCCTTTCTTCGGGACTTACATCGTTATACTGCGCGCCAACTTAAAAATGAAAGAATGTGGCCGCTCAGTATGCCGTGCTTTATTGAAAGTGAAGATAGAATCACTCTTGCTCAATATGGTTCTTCTAATGTCGGGCGTTTTAAAACCCTGTATCGAGAGGGCTTAAAAAATCGTTATGGTGCGCTAATGCAAACGATAGCAGGGGTGCATTATAACTTTTCTTTGCCAATTGAATTTTGGCAGGCTTGGGCTGGTGTAAAAGATGAAGAAAGCGGTAAGGAAAAAATTTCAGAGGGCTATTTACGTCTGATCAGAAATTATTACCGCTTCGGTTGGGTTATTCCGTATCTATTCGGCGCATCTCCAGCCATTTGTGGCTCTTTCTTAAAGGATAGAGACACAGCGTTATCATTTGATAAAACAGATTGTGGCACTTATTACTTACCTTATGCGACATCACTGCGCATGAGTGACCTAGGCTATACAAATAAGTCGCAAAGTGATCTAAATATTACGTTCAATAAACTGGATGAATATATAGAAAACTTGAAAAAAGCCATTCATAAACCTTCGGCTGAGTTTGAAAAGCTAGGAGTAAAAAAAGATGGCGAATATGTTCAGTTAAATACGAATGTATTACAGATAGAGAATGAGCTGTATGCCCCTATACGGCCGAAACGTGTACCTAAAGGTAATGAATCACCTTCAGATGCTCTAATGCGTGGTGGTATTGAGTATATTGAAGTTCGTTCACTGGATATCAACCCGTTCAGTGCAATTGGGGTAAATGAAACACAAGCTCGGTTTGTTGATCTATTCTTAATATGGTGTGTGCTTGCAGATGCACCTGAAATGAATGCTCAAGAGCTTGATTGCTGTCGCCAAAATTGGAACAGGGTGATCCTTGAAGGGCGTAAACCTGGACAAGTGATTGGTTTTGGTTGTGGTAGTGAAGTCAAACCATTAGTTGAGGTTGGTCAGCAATTATTTAATGATTTAATTCGGGTTGCTGAAGTGCTTGATACTTGCTGTGATGAAAGGTATCAAGAAGCTTGCCACCAGTTTGTTGCCATGTTTGAAGATCCAACACTGACATACTCAGCGCTCGTTATGGATGAGATGTTGGAAAAAGGCATTGGTGGTTATGGGCTAGAATTAGCTGAGAAGTATTTTGAACAGTTAGTTAATGAACCTTATGAAGTGATTACTGAAGAGCAATTTGAACAAGCACGGTTAGCTTCAATTGAGAAGCAAGCAAAGATGGAGCAAAGTGAAACTGAAAGCTTTGAAGACTATCTGCGCATCCATGCAGGACGCTAAAAGAAATGGCCACACTAGGTGGCCAAATAAAAATCTCTTAGAGAATTAGGGATGATAACAAATTGCGCGTCTTTCAATATTTCAGACTCTGCATTTTCAAAATAGTTTCATTTATTTTTAGAAATAATTTTTATATTTTTGAGGAGGTCACAAAATGCCATTATTAGATAGCTTTACTGTCGATCATACTCGCATGTCAGCGCCTGCTGTACGTGTGGCAAAAACCATGAAAACACCGAATGATGATACTATCACAGTG
Source organism: Providencia sp. 2024EL-00732 (assembly GCF_044006275.1). Taxonomy (NCBI): domain Bacteria; kingdom Pseudomonadati; phylum Pseudomonadota; class Gammaproteobacteria; order Enterobacterales; family Morganellaceae; genus Providencia; species Providencia sp. 2024EL-00732. The sequence continues at coordinate 201,777 of NZ_JBIPDG010000007.1, forward strand.
TTTGATTTACGTTTTACCGTGCCAAATGAAGAAGCCATGACAGAGAAAGGAACGCATACTTTAGAGCACTTATTTGCAGGCTTTATGCGTGATCATCTCAACAGTGATGGTGTAGAAATTATTGATATCTCTCCAATGGGCTGCCGTACAGGTTTTTATATGAGCTTAATCGGCCAACCAGAGGAGCAGCGTGTTGCTAATGCGTGGAAAGCGGCAATGGAAGATGTTTTGAAGGTTGAAGATCAAAACAAAATTCCTGAATTGAATGTATATCAGTGTGGTACATATAAAATGCATTCATTAGAAGAAGCGCAACAAATTGCACGTAATGTTCTCGCTTCCGAGATTGGTATCAATAAAAATGATGAATTAGCGTTACCAGCAGACAAACTAGAGCAACTGCACGTCTAGTTATCTATTTTTTAGTTGATCTATATATAAAACAAAAGAGCCAATATCTGGCTCTTTTTAGGTTGTGAGCTAAGAGTGGCAGTTTAAATTAAAGGTCTGGGATTTGGGAGCTAAATGCCAGAGGGGTTATCCTGACTTGCTTAACAATATTTTCGCTCATGACTAATACCTCGATAAGGTAATGGCCTACCACGATTTGCTCTTCAGGTTGAGGGATATCACCTATCACCTCTAATACCATGCCATTAACCGTCCTAGGGCCATCAATAGGGAGATTCCAATCGAATGCCTTATTTAGCTCACGGATATTGGCAGAACCGTCTACAAGTACGCTACCGTCGCTTTGTGGCAAAACCTCTTCAGCTAGTGATGGAGACATAGATGTTGTAAAGTCCCCTACAATTTCTTCTAAGATATCTTCGACAGTAATAAGACCTTGAATTTCACCATATTCGTCAACAATGATGCCCAGCTTTTCTTTGTTATGCTGAAAATTAACAAGTTGAATATTAAGTGGCGTACTATTCGGGATGAAATAGATATTATCAGCTGCTTTAATCAGATTTTGCTTGTTGAACTCGCGTTTCTCCATCATCAAACGATAGGCTTCTCGAACACGCAAAATACCAATGGAATCATCAAGGGAATCACGATAAAGCACTATACGTCCATGAGGTGAATGCGTTAGCTGTCGAATAATTGATTTCCAGTCATCATTTACGTCAATGCCCACAATTTCATTTCTTGGCAACATAATATCGCCAACGGTGACTTTGTCTAAATCCAATATTGAAATCAGCATGTCTTGGTTGCGACGGCTAATTTTATGCTTTGATTCGTTAACAATGGTCCGCAATTCTTCCTTGTTGACGGCATCCGTACGGGCAGTTAGCGACCGTATACCTATACAACGTAACAACAAGGCTGAAATGGTATTAAATGCCAACACAATCGGCATCATAATGACTTGTAGTGGCTTTAAAAGGTAGCTGCTAGGAAACGCAATTTTTTCTGGATACAGCGCAGCGAGTGTTTTAGGCATAACCTCGGCAAATATAAGGATCACAAATGTTAGAATCCCCGTCGCCATTGCTACACCGGCATTGCCGTATAAACGCATGCCGATAATCGTCGCTAATGCAGAGGCGACAATATTGATCAAATTATTGCCAATAAGCACTAAACTTAAGAGTTTATCGGGGTGCTTGAGTAATTTTTCGACGCGGATCGCAGAGCTATTGCCATGTTTTGCTAAATGTTTTAAACGATAGCGGTTTAATGTCATCATCGCTGTTTCGGAAGCAGAGAAATAGGCCGACATAAAAATTAAAACAATCAATATGATGATTAGCGTACTGGTAGACACATCATCCAAAACAAGGTTCCTTATATGAGGCTAATGGTGGTTTAGTTGTCAAAATATTATAAATTCCTGTATAAGGCGGTTACCAAAAAAAGCCATTGTTAAGATAATGGAGCCCCCAACGTGGAAAAACAACACGCGTTTACCCCGCCATCCACCATGGAAATGCCCCCAAAGCAAAGTAATATAAACAAACCAAGCAATAACAGATAATACTGATTTATGGATATTTTCTTTACCAAAAATATTATCCATATAAATAAAGCCTGTGCATAAGGTTAATGTAAGCAAAATCACACCAACCTGAGTGATATGAAACATCTTGCGTTCTACAACCATCATGGGTGGCATATCTGGGCTAAATTTTAAGGTTTTATTTTTTAATTGGTGGTCAATCAACGCCACTTGGAGAGCATATAACGCTGCAATGAGCAACGTTGCATAGCTCAATAAAGCTAAGCCGATATGAACGAATAGAGGGACGCTCGCTTCTAGATGAGTAATAAACTCACCGGGCATGATGGTGGATAACATTAAATTAATGATAGCAAAACTATATACAATCGGAGTTAAGTACCAGGCTTTTCCCCAATAAGCCACAACGGTCATAATCACACACATAAGCAAGCTAACCGCAGAACCTAGATTCAACAGTGTGAGATTTTGCCCCTCGGCCTCACTGAAAATAAGTAATTTCAGTGTTATTGCATGAGTCACTAACGCAATAACAGCAAGCAAAATCGCTAGGCGACGATAGAATGGCTGCTTACGCACTTGACCGGGGACGATCAGTAGCAGACTGACCATGTATGTACAAACTGCTATGACTGCAAATACGGGCATAGTATAGTGTCGTTGTTCTTGGTTAGTGGAAAGTTATTACATAGTATAACTTGTACGGGTGTAGGCTCCAACCATTGGACGGGCTAATCACAGCATATTCGTTGTTGATAGCACTTCATGCGCCAACTGATTTGATTTATCACCATAAATTAGAACCATAATAACCTGTATCATCAGTTTCAAACAGGGGGCAGCGAAAAAACAATGGGCATGTTACAATAGCATAATTATTTTGCCCGAATTATTTTAGCGTTGGTTTTTCTTTCATGATTATGAAAGGATTGATACTTATAATTCAAGTCGTTATAACCAATACACTTGAAATTAGCTGTATTAGCAACCAGATCAGGCTGAGCATCGGCCCATCAACAGAATTGAGCTAAGACATATGTTTGATAATTTAACTGACAGACTATCGCGCACGTTGCGCAATATCAGTGGGCGGGGACGCCTTACTGATGACAATATTAAAGACACATTACGCGAAGTTCGCATGGCCTTACTGGAAGCAGACGTTGCTTTGCCAGTTGTCCGTGAATTTATTCAAAAAGTCAAAGAAAGTGCTGTTGGTCAAGATGTTAATAAAAGCCTAACACCTGGCCAAGAATTTATTAAAATTGTTCAAAATGAACTGACTAGGTCGATGGGGGATGAAAACCATCAGCTTAATTTATCTGCGCAACCGCCTGCGGTAGTCTTAATGGCCGGCTTGCAAGGTGCGGGTAAAACGACCAGTGTTGCCAAGCTTGGTAAGCATTTAAAAGAAAAACAAAAGAAAAAGGTACTGGTGGTCTCAGCTGACGTTTATCGCCCTGCGGCGATCAAACAGCTAGAAACATTAGCTCAATCTGTTGGGGTTGATTTTTTCCCTTCCGATGCACAGGAAAAACCCGCAGCCATCGTACAAAAAGCATTAAAACATGCACAGTTACAATTCTATGATGTGTTGTTAGTGGATACCGCCGGTCGTTTACACGTTGATGAAGCGATGATGGAGGAAATCCAAGAAGTTCACCGCATTATCAAACCCGTTGAAACCTTATTTGTCGTTGATGCAATGACAGGTCAAGATGCGGCAAATACTGCAAAAGCGTTTAATGAAGCATTACCACTGACAGGGGTTGTATTAACCAAAGTTGATGGGGATGCTCGAGGCGGTGCGGCACTGTCAATCCGTGCTATCACAGGCAAGCCAATTAAATTCTTAGGGGTTGGTGAAAAAACTGATGCCTTAGAGCCTTTTCACCCTGAGCGTGTCGCTTCCCGTATCCTTGGTATGGGGGATGTGATTTCTCTGATTGAAGAGATCGAACATAAAGTTGACCGTGATGAAGCTGAAAAATTAGCGAAAAAGCTAAAAACGGGTGATAGCTTTGATTTAAATGACTTCCTGAGCCAATTAAAGCAAATGCGTAATATGGGCGGCATGGCGAGTATGATGAGTAAAATGCCGGGGATGTCCCAATTACCTGATGCCGTCAAATCGCAAATGGATGATAAAATCACTGTTCGAATGGAAGCGATGATTAATTCTATGACGCGTAAAGAGCGTGAGAAACCGGAAATTATTAAAGGTTCACGTAAACGTCGTATCGCAGCAGGTTCTGGTACAACAGTACAAGAGGTGAACCGCCTCTTAAAACAATTTGATGATATGCAGCGCATGATGAAGAAAATGAAAAAAGGCGGCTTAGCCAAGATGATGCGCGGTATGAAGGGTATGATGCCTCCGGGTTTTCCGGGGCGTTAAACAATAAAGCCTCAAACAAAACGTACTTTTGATTGATTTTTGCGTCAAAGTGAGTAAACTTTTCGGGCTTTTTATATGACAGCCGGACTCTATCCCTCGATGGAGTCTGGTTGTTTTGTTAACTAATGAGGATGTTATGGTAACAATTCGTTTATCTCGTGGCGGCGCTAAAAAACGTCCGTTCTACCAAATCGTTGTAACCGATAGCCGCAATGCGCGTGACGGTCGTTTCATTGAGCGTATCGGTTTCTTCAACCCGATCGCAGCAGGTCAAGCAGAAGAACTGCGTTTAGATCTGGACCGTGTTGAGCATTGGGTTGGCTTAGGCGCAACTATTTCTGACCGTGTTGCACAACTGGTCAAACAAGCTAAGAAAGTAGCTTAATCTGTCACGGTGGTAACAATGAGCAAGCAAACTAAGTTACTGCCACCTGAAAACCCAATTGTATTGGGCAAATTAGGTGCAGCATACGGTATTCGCGGTTGGCTCAAAGTTTTTTCGTCCACCGAACATGCTGAAAGTATTTTTGATTATCAGCCTTGGTTTATCCAACGTTCAGGTCAATGGCAACACATTGAAATTGAAGATTGGAAACATCATAACAAGGATATCATTGTTAAGCTGGGTGGGGTCGATGACCGAGACGCAGCAGCACTCTTGACTAACTTTGAAATTGCGGTGAATTCAACCCAACTTCCTGAGTTAGAAAACGAATACTACTGGAAAGACCTTATGGGTTGCCAAGTTGTTACGTTACAAGGGTATGGCCTTGGTATTGTTACTGACATGATGGAAACTGGTTCAAATGATGTACTAGTTATTAAGGCGAATTTAAAAGATGCATTTGGCATCAAGGAGCGGTTAGTTCCGTTTCTTGATGGGCAGGTTATCAAGAAAGTCGATCTCGATGCCAAACTTATTGAAGTGGATTGGGATCCTGGTTTTTAAATCTCCGGTTGAACGGTTTTGATAAGTGGGACGAAATTATGTGGATTGGTGTAATTAGCCTGTTTCCCGAAATGTTCCGCGCAATAACCGAGTACGGGGTAACTGGTCGGGCAGTGAAAAATGGCCTGCTGACTGTTGAGTGCTGGAATCCTAGGGATTTTACCCATGATAGGCATAAAACAGTCGATGATCGCCCCTATGGAGGTGGTCCAGGTATGCTGATGATGGTTCAACCTTTAAAGGATGCAATCAACACAGCAAGAACTGAGGCCGGTGTTGGTGCAAAGGTTATTTATCTTTCACCTCAAGGGCGCAAATTAAGTCAAGACGGCGTTTGCGAACTAGCAACCAATGAGAAGCTAATTCTTGTTTGTGGTCGCTATGAAGGTATTGATGAGCGTATTATTCAAACCGAAGTTGACGAAGAATGGTCAATTGGTGATTACGTTCTCAGTGGTGGGGAACTCCCTGCTATGGTGTTGATAGACTCAGTCTCGCGGTTTATTCCGGGGGTACTTGGTCATCAAGCTTCTGCACAAGAAGATTCTTTTGCTGATGGCTTGTTAGATTGTCCACATTATACCCGCCCTGAAGTGTTAGATGGCATGCAAGTTCCTGAGGTACTGCTTTCAGGGAATCATGCCAAAATAGATAGTTGGCGCATGAAACAATCACTTGGTCGTACCTGGCTTAGAAGACCTGAGCTTCTGGAAAGCCTAGCTCTGACTGACGAGCAGAGGATGTTGCTGACTGAATTCCAAAATGAATATCAGTCCGAGCAACAAATGAATCCAGACAATTAATTGTCTAAACATATCAGTTTACCTAGGGTAAGAGAGTTATTATGAGCAATATTATTAAACAACTTGAAGACGAGCAAATGAAGCAGGACGTACCTTCGTTCCGTCAGGGTGACACCGTGGAAGTTAAGGTATGGGTCGTTGAAGGCTCTAAAAAACGTCTGCAGGCATTCGAGGGCGTGGTTATCGCTATTCGTAACCGCGGTCTGCACTCTGCATTCACTGTTCGTAAAATTTCTAACGGCGAAGGTGTTGAGCGTGTATTCCAAACTCACTCTCCAGTCGTAGATAGCATTGCTGTTAAACGTCGTGGTGCTGTTCGCAGATCTAAACTGTACTACCTGCGTGAGCGTTCTGGTAAGGCAGCTCGTATCAAAGAGCGTCTGAACGCCAAGTAATACGCTTTCGCTACATCCGAAAGTTATGTTATGAGAGAGGCCCGCAGATGCGGGCCTTTTTATATTTGTCACTATATTCGTCATATTTCAAGTCGTAGCTGTGTTGGCAGCACTCATTCGCACTAGTCACATACTTGTGTATGCTCCTAGCGCCTCATTCCTTTGCCGCCTTGCTACACCTCGAACTATTTAGAATATAGCTGAGAGAGTTTATCTTAAGTCCTAGCTGTGTTGGCAGCACTCATTCGCACTAGTCACATACTTGTGTATGCTCCTAGCGTCTCATTCCTTTGCTGCCTTGCTACACCTCGAACTATTTAGAATATAGCTGAGAGAGTTTATCTCAAGTTGTAGTTGTATTGGCAGCACTCATTCGCACTAGTCACATACTTGTGTATGCTCCTAGCGCCTCATTCCTTTGCCGCCTTGCTACACCTCGAACTATTTAGAATATAGCTGAGAGAGTTTATCTTAAGTCCTAGCTGT
>NZ_JBIPDG010000008.1:0-207392 GCF_044006275.1 Providencia sp. 2024EL-00732
AGATACCAGACGAGTTTAACCCTCATAGTTCAGATTGTAGGTAGGCGGCAAGTGAATGAGACCCTAGGAGCATACATAAGTATGTGACTAGGGCGAATGAGCGAAGCCAACACCCCTACAATTTGAACTAGGACGGGTTAAATGAATTCGTAAGCGTCACCGAACAACTGCTCGGCCCTAGCATTGCGTTCATTACAGAAACGATCCCTAGCAATTTTCGCCATTTCAAAACGCCCTGCAATATAGATATCATGACTGGATAAATCACCGAAATCTTCTAACACTGCGCTGAGAACAGTGCCTGTTCTACCACGCCATAATTCATCAGGTTGCTCTACAACAGGGGTGATTTTCAAATTAGGGTAGCTTTCACTCAGTGCTTGTAATTCACCAAGGTCATACAGGTGCTCCAACTGACGCCCTCCCCAATAGAAAGTAATGTCACGATTAGGATTTTCAGCTAATGCAGCAAGCAGTACTGAGTGGGTATAAGAGAACCCTGTCCCCCCTGCAATTAAAATCATGCCATTGCTGCTGTTTTCGCGAAACCAAGCTTTACCGTGAGGAATATCAATATCGATGCGTTTTTGTTCTAAAATCCTGTCCATAACAGCCATAGCATACAGGTTGATTTCAGAAGCTCCGATATGTAATTCAATCGTTTCTTTATTTTTTGGGGTAGAAGCCATTGAAAATGGCCGTTTGTCTCTTTCGTCCATTACGACCATTAAATATTGACCTGCTTTAAAATGAAAAGGACCATCTGGCAACAATATAACCCGATAAACCGTATCCGTAATCGATTCGACAGATGTAACTTTACAGCTTAGAGTTGCCATGGTTCCCCTCTTATTTTTCAAAAATATTTAATTGTTCCCAAATGTCATCAATACGGGATTTTACGTTATCTGTCATAACAATAGGACGTCCCCATTCGCGATCCGTTTCACCTGGCCACTTATTGGTTGCATCAAGCCCCATTTTTGAACCTAACCCTGATACAGGTGAAGCAAAATCTAAGTAGTCTATCGGCGTATTTTCCATCATAACGGTATCACGGGCAGGGTCCATTCGGGTTGTAATTGCCCAGATAACATCTTTCCAATCACGCGCATTAATATCATCATCACAAACAATAACAAATTTAGTGTACATGAATTGGCGCAGGTATGACCAGACTCCCATCATTACTCTTTTTGCATGCCCCGCATATTGTTTTTTCATTGTTACGACAGCAAGCCGGTATGAACAACCTTCAGGTGGAAGGTAAAAATCGACAATTTCTGGAAATTGCTTTTGTAGGATAGGTACTAAAACTTCATTTAAGGCTTCACCAAGTACCGCTGGTTCATCAGGTGGCCGCCCTGTATAAGTTGAATGATAAATTGCATCGCGGCGCTGAGTCACATGAGTAATAGTAAACACAGGGAAGTTATCTATCTCATTATAATAACCTGTGTGGTCACCATAAGGCCCTTCAGGTGCCATTTCACCCGGTTCAATATAGCCCTCAAGAATAATTTCGGCACCCGCCGGAACTTCGAGATCATTAGATATACATTTTACGACCTCTGATTTATTACCACGTAATAAGCCTGCAAATGCATATTCTGATAACGTGTCAGGCACAGGGGTTACCGCCCCTAAAATTGTTGCCGGGTCAGCCCCCAATGCTACGGCTACCGGAAATTTTTCACCTGGATGAGCTTGGCACCATTCTTGAAAATCAAGAGCACCACCGCGATGAGACAACCAACGCATGATAACTTTGTTTTTACCAAGTACTTGCTGGCGATAAATACCTAAGTTTTGCCTTTCTTTATATGGCCCTTTGGTGACAGTTAGCCCCCATGTTATTAACGGTGCCGCATCTTCTGGCCAACAATGCATAACGGGTATTTTGGTGATGTCTACGTCATCACCGGCCCAAATTTGTTCCTGACAAGGCGCTGAACTTAAGCGCTTTGCTGGCATATTCAATACTTGTTTGAATTTTGGTAGCTTATCAAAAAGGTCACGAAAACCTTTCGGAGGATCAGGCTCTTTTAAAAATGCGAGCAATTTACCTACATCATGTAAGGCTTTGATATCTTCTTGCCCCATCCCCATAGCAACGCGTTTTGTCGTCCCAAACAAGTTGCATAGGACAGGCATGTTATAACCTTTGGGATTTTCAAATAATAGGGCCGGTCCCCCTGCTCTTAGTGTACGATCTGCAATTTCAGTCATTTCCAAGTAGGGATCGACTTCCATTGTAATACGTTTTAGTTCGCCCTGCTTTTCAAGCTGCGCGATGAAATCTCTAAGGTCACGATATTTCATTATCTTCTTTTACTGTTACAGAGGGAGTCCCATTATAAGACGTCCGGCCAAGGTTACAAGTTACTGCCTAAAACACTTAATAATCAATCTTTTTCTGGTCAAGTATACCATTTTACTGGCAATCAAAAGGGACTAATTTTTCTAATAATAATGTATCAAACTGCTCTGAGAATGTTTTGTTGTGCTGAAATAGTTTAAAACCTTGATCTTTTCCACTGAAATAATGAAGTTCATTACCTTTGATCTGCATCCCACTCCCTTCTCGCAGAGCAACAACAACCTCATGAGGATTAATTACACAAAATTCTTGCAACCTTTCATCACGCGTTTCGCCCATGTGCCCAGAAATATGAGCATCAATATAATGGGGGTTGATTTGTAAAGGGAATAACCCTAGAGAAGGCATAATTACAGCATTACTTACGGGCATATCATTAGTAGTACGAATACTTGGAGTCGCAACGTTACACCCCGCACTCCAACCTATGTAAGGGACTCCTCGTTCTTTAACAGCGCGCTGAATAGCAACAACCAAGCCATTTTCATGTAAACACTTGTTGAGCCACCAAGTGTTGCCACCACTCACTAAGATACACTCAGCTTGTTCAATCGCCTCTACTGGGCTCGCAAAATGCTCAATGGAAGTAACATTTATCCCTAAAGCTTCCGATAGTTGCTCTGCTCTTTCATCATGTGAGCCACGAAGGATCGCATAAGGAACTAAAACAGCTGACTTTACATTTTTACGTGTAATCATTTCTTTGATACGAGGTAGAGCATAGCTTAGCCATACAGGGTTACCTGGCAGCTTACCATTACTCAACAAAAAGATATCCATCATGTCTCCTACTGATTTGCTTTTTATATTACAGTTACCTAAAGTCCATATTCGATTAATATAAGCTTCAGAATACCAATAATATTGTGCTGCTACTCAATAGTCACACTGTTATGTCGTAATTTGTTATCATAAACATAATTTTGTCATGCGAGATTCGAAAAATGGAAAAGTGGTATCTGCTTTATTGCAAACGAGGGCAAATTGAGCGTGCTATTGAGCATCTAAATAGGCAGAGTGTTATCTGTATGACGCCCATGACAGAAATGGAAAAAGTGGTCAGAGGAAAAAGAACTAAGGTGCAAGAAGCTTTATTCCCTAATTACTTGTTCGTAAAGTTTGATCACAACGAAATTCATACTACGACTATCCAATCAACTCGTGGGGTCAGCCATTTTATTCGGTTTGGCCAATTACCCGCTGAAGTCCCTGATGAAATCATTAAGTTATTACAACAAAACCCTATTAGTCATTCCATAGCCCCTGATATGCCAAAACATGGAGATCAAGTCACAATTACTGAGGGTGTTTTTGCGGGAGTTCAAGCTATCTTTGATGAGCCAAATGGAGAATATCGTTCAATTCTTCTACTGAATATATTGAACAAAAGTGTCCCTAAAATTGTTGATAATACTCAATTTAAAAAATCAACTGACTAAAAATCGTGCTCATAAAAAACCCTTCAACAATGAAGGGTTCTCTATGGGCTGTCATTAAGCCTAATATGACCTAAAACCTACTTACGACTCTTCTTCCTCAGTACCTTCTTCTTGTCGACCTCGACCTTTGCCGACATAAAAGTTAGACAGTAATACCCCCAACTCGAATAGCAAATACATTGGGACTGCTAGTAAAGTCTGAGAAAGGACATCTGGTGGGGTTAAAAACATCCCTACAACAAATGCCCCAACCAAAATATATGGACGTTTACGTTTTAATGATTCAGGTGTAGTTACCCCAGTCCAACACAGTAAAATAATTGCAATTGGTACCTCAAATGCAGCACCAAAAGCCATAAATAATGTCATGACAAAACTAAGATATTTACTGATGTCCGGAATAAAGTTAACGCTGTCTGGTGTTGTTTTTACAAAAAAGCCAAAAGCTAATGGGAAAACAACAAAGTAAGCAAATGCCATCCCTAAATAAAACAAAAAGCTACTTGAAACAAGCAAAGGCAACATGAGTTTGCGTTCATGCTTGTATAAGGCCGGCGCTATAAATGCCCAAATTTGATAGAGAATAACTGGTATCGATACAAAAACCGAAACCATCATCGTCAGTTTAATAGGGGTAAAGAAGGTTGACGCCACATCCGTCGCACTCATTTGAGAGCCCACTGGCAACTTATCAATCAAAGGGGCTGCTACCAGCCGGTAAATATCATTTGAAAAATAAGCGAGCGCAGCAAAAACGATCAAAACTGTAATTAAACAGTTCATTAGCCGTTTACGGAGTTCAATGAGGTGGCTAATAAGTGGTTGTGTATCATTTACAGCCATGTGTTATTTTTCACTTTCAGTTTGATTAGAGTTCTTTACTTTAGCATCGAGCGGCTCAGCCGTTTTCACTGTTGTAGGAGCTTCAGGTGTTTTATCCTCAACAACCGCTGCCATCTTAGCTGCATGCTCAGGGTCAGGATCTGATTCTTGGGCCTCTGGGGCCTTGTTTTCAGCATCCTTAACAGCACTATCATAACTGTCAGTGATCTCTTTTGCTTTATTTAACTCTGTTTCGATATCGCTGGTTGTTGCTTGATAGCCGCTTTTCAATGACTGTGCTGCTGTACGCAGCTCTTCCATGGACTGCTTAAGTTCCGGGGAAAGCGCTTCTAAGTTAGCTTTCTCTTCTACTTTCTTCAGAGTGTCTTGCAGCTCTTGTAATTTCAGCTCTTGTGATAACTCATTTTGTACATTCGCTGCCATTGAACGCATAGCACGTATCCACCCAGCGACAGTTCTCACTGCCACTGGTAAGCGCTCAGGACCTAAGACTACAAGACCAATAACTGTAACAAGCAACAGCTCACTAAAACCTATGTCAAACACGGTTTAACCCTGCTCTTTGTTTTTGCTCTCAACTGGGCTTTCTTTTTTTTCAGAAGCCTGTTGTTCAGTAATGTTCTTAGTCGCAAAGTCGGCATCTTGCTTATCTTGCTCAACTTTTGCCTTTTCATCATCACTCATCGCTTTCTTGAAACCTTTAAGTGATTCACCTAAATCAGAACCTAATGAACGTAATTTTTTGGTGCCGAAAATTAAAATAATAAGCAAAGCAATGATGATTAGTTGCCAAGGACTACCGAAAGCAGCCATTGCAATAGTTGATTCCATTGTTAATACCTCTATAGTTTTGGGATCAATTGTTGTTATATCTATTATATACAACCAACACTAAATACGGAAATGTTCACAGCCTTATAAACTTGTCGCAAAACAAAGTTTACTTAATTATCGCCCGCTTTACACCAACCAATTACCCAAGATAGGGCACCCGCCGCCATAAATACGACCGCAAGCCGTGTAAAATCAGAAATAAAAAATAAGCTACCACACAAAATAAAAGTCGCCCCCACACCTAGAAGATAATGGGATTTACGCTGTTTATTGCGCTGACTTTTCAACTGTTGTGTTAACTGGTCTATATTCGATTGTAAAAACTTATGTTGTCGCAATGCGCCATATATTAAATCAGGAATTTCAGGCATCTTTTCTGCCCAGTAAGGCGCTTTTTCTTTCAATGCCTGAGTAATGGCGGGTAGCCCCACTTGGCTGTGAACCCAATCTTCTAAGAATGGTTTTGCCGTTTTCCACAAGTCAAGCTGAGGGTATAACTGACGCCCAAGCCCTTCCACATACAGTAATGTTTTCTGTAATAATACCAACTGTGGTTGTACTTCCATATTGAAACGACGTGCAGTATTAAACAAGTTTAATAAAACATGCCCAAATGAAATTTCGGCCAATGGTTTTTCAAAAATAGGTTCACAAACTGTACGAATAGCAAACTCAAAATCTTCCACATTTGTATCAAGAGGCACCCATCCTGAATCAACATGTAGTTCAGCAACCTTGCGGTAGTCACGGTTGAAAAAGGCAATAAAGTTTTCTGCAAGATACCGTTTGTCTTCTTTATTTAGTGAACCCACTATCCCGCAATCGATACCAATGTACAGGGGGTCTTCAGGGTGCTCATAGCTAACGAAGATATTTCCGGGATGCATATCTGCATGGAAGAAACTGTCTCGAAAAACTTGGGTGAAAAAAACCTTTACCCCCCGCTCTGCTAGCAGCTTCATATTTGTACCCTGAGCTTTTAGCGCTGTAATATCTGATACGGGGATGCCATAAATACGTTCCATGACCATAACGTTTTCACGGCAATAGTCTGGGTAAACTTCGGGAATGTAAAGCATGGAGCTATTTTCAAAATTACGGCGTAGCTGGATCGCATTGGCCGATTCACGTAGTAGGTTTAGCTCATCAATTAACGTTTTTTCATATTCACGCACTACTTCTTTGGGCCGTAAACGCCTACCATCAGGTAGTAAAGGAACCCAGTTAGCAATACGGTACATCAACTTAATATCGGCTTTAATGATAGGCAGAATATCAGGGCGAATTACCTTGATAACAACATCTTTGCCATTTTCTTTTAGCGTCGCAGTGTGAACCTGAGCAATTGAAGCTGAAGCTAAGGCTTGCTCATCAAAGTCATCAAACCACTGTTCTAGCGGCCCACCAAGAGAGTCCTCAATGTAACCTCGAGCTAATTTCCCATCAAAACTAGCGACTTTATCTTGTAGCAATGAAAGTTGGTCTGCGATTGCTGGCGGGAAAAGGTCACGACGGGTTGATAACATTTGCCCAAACTTGATCCATACGGGCCCTAGCTCTTGTAATGCAAGGCGAAGCCTTTCGCCTAATGGCCTATCTTTGTGCTGATTTCTAATCCAAAAAAAGCCTAAACGCCCAATTCTTAGAGGTAACGTAAGCTTAATTTTGGGGATTAACTCATCTAGTCCATAAGAGAGAAAAACCCGAATAATGAAGTAAAGTCGTTTTATTTCACCGGGTGTCATTCTTCTCCTCCAACAGACTTAACCTTTGTTCGAGCGTATTAATTGAATGTTCTACTTCCTCAACTTTGTCATTAAAATGAGCAAGTTCGAGTTGGCTAGGTGCCATTTTCCATTCTTCAATTAATGCATCTTTCACATACGTTTTTTGCCTTTTAACTAAGTGAGATGCGAAGCAAACGCCTTTATTCAAGAGTTTACTAAGCCCTTCAGCAGCGACATCACCAATATAAGGTGAAAGATAATGTGCCGGGTTCCAAATTGCTAAATCGAGCAATGAGGACCAATGCTGAACAATCTGCATATCCCCTTCAATCACGATGTCACCACGATTGATTAGCTGAGATAACTGCTGTTTATCTTTCAATTTAATTAAAGTAAATAATGATGTTTTAATTGTACAGTCTGCGGGTTCAACCCATTCGCTTAATACATCAACATGATTTTCAGCAAAAATAAGTGTTAGCGTTTTATTGAGTTCTTTAAGCTCAATAGCCATCACTTTGCCTGCTAAACGCACCCTAGCAGGCTGTAATACTTTTTCTTTGAACAACATATGGTTAAGTGAGGTTTCCATCAATGCTGTTATCAAAGAGTACAAAACTGTATTTTGATTTTCGGTATGTGTTGATGGTGCTTCCATCTTAGAATTTAAACCCTTTATGCAATGCAACAATCCCACCAGTCATATTGGTATAAGAGACTTGCTCAAACCCGGCGTTTTCCATCATCCCTTTAAGTGTTTCTTGGTTAGGGTGCATACGAATGGATTCCGCTAAATAACGGTAGCTTTCTGGGTCGTTCACAATTGCCTGACCAATACGAGGCAATATGTGAAATGAATACGCATCATACGCTTTATTCAATGGCTCAATAATAGGCTTTGAAAATTCTAATACTAATAGACGCCCACCCGGTTTTAGAACACGAAACATCGAACGCAGTGCTTTGTCTTTATCCGTAACGTTACGCAAACCAAAAGAGATAGTAATGCAATCGAAGTGGTCATCTGGAAATGGAAGTTCTTCAGCATTAGCTTGAACATAATTTACATTACCAACAATGCCAAGATCACGTAATTTTTCGCGCCCCATCTTCAACATTGAGTCATTGATATCAGCAAGTATGACTTCACCTTTTTCGCCCACAAGACGCGAAAACTTAGCGGTTAAGTCACCTGTTCCACCAGCAAGGTCAAGTACACGCTGATTACGGCGGACACCACTTGCTTCAATAGTAAAACGTTTCCAGATACGATGAATACCAAATGACATTAAGTCATTCATTAAGTCATACTTTGATGCTACAGAGTGAAAAACATTCGCTACTAGACCGGCTTTATCTTCTTTGCCGACAGTACGGAAACCAAAATCAATGGTTTCTTTAGTTGGTTCAGTCATTTCTCTTATGCCTGCTGATAGTTCAAACTTTTGTTAGAAGTGTAACAGTCTTTGAGGTAAAACCCTATCAGAAGTCTAAGATTCCGCACAATTAGATGCCTCTGAGCGCTCAATAAGTTGAGGCGCGATAGGTTGTTTAATTTCTACCCCTAGCTCTTTAAAACTTTCCGCCTGACTAATTAAATTACCTCGCCCTTGTGCAAGACGTTTCATTGCCGACAGGTAAGTATTATTCGCTTTATCAAGACTGGAGCCTAAAACCTGCATATCATCCACAAACAAGCGTAGTTTGTCATACATTTTTGCAGCTCTTTCTGCAATTTCTTGGGCATTTTGCCCTTGTCGCTCATAGCGCCAAATATTATTGATAGTTCGCACAGCCACTAATAACGTGGACGGGCAAACCAACATGATATTCTGTTTTATTCCTTCATCAAGTAGTTCAGGAGCTTCCTTTAAAGCAAGCAAATACGCAGGTTCAATAGGAATAAACATTAGAACATAGTCTAAAGAGCGTATTCCGGGTAACTGATGGTAATCCTTTCGGCTCAACATACGCATATGGTTGCGTATGGATGCAACATGATTTTTTAGCGCTTGTTGTTGTTCGTGCGGGTCTTCGCTATTGAAATAATGTTCATAGGAAACCAATGACATTTTTGCATCAACAACCACATCTTTACCTTCAGGAAGATGAATAATAACATCGGGTTGATAGCGAGTATTATAACCTGTATTGACACTGACTTGGGTTTCAAACTCGCTTCCCTCCCGCAGACCGGAAACCTCAAGAATGCGAGTGAGGATAGTTTCCCCCCAATTACCTTGAATTTTATTATCCCCTTTAAGTGCCCGGGTTAAGTTAACAGCTTCTTTGGTCATCTGATTGTTAAGCTGCTGCAACTGCCTTATTTCATACGCTAAGGTATGCCTTTCTTTCGCTTCTTCACCAAAACTTTGTTGAACTTGTTGGCGAAAACCTTCTAGTTGTTCACGAAAAGGCGATAACATTGCCAATAAACTTTTTTGTTGCTGTTCCGACGCCCTACGTTCATTTTGTTCAAAAATACGGTTTGCTAAATTTTCAAACTGCGCAGTCAATCGTTGTTCACTGTTTTGTAAAATACGTTGTTTTTCTTCATTTGCGAGCTGATTTTGTTCAAAACGGGTAATGACTTCACGAAGTTCGGCTTCTTGTTCCCGATTGATATCCCGTTGTGTGCGCAATTCTTGGTCAAGCCTGTCGTACTCTGCTTTCCATTGAGCAAGATGAATACTTTTTTCGTCACTTGCCGCCAATTGCCGATTGATTTGTTGTAGCTCTTGATCTTTGTGAGCTATTTTTTGAGCAATAGAAAACCACGTTGCTAAGCCACCCACTAAAATGCCACTCAACACACCAATAACTGCATATAAAAGAGAGGTATCCACGATTACACCCTTACTTTACAAAACCCAGTGTAAGGTAATTGGATACTGTATAAGTGTCCAGAGGTAATTACATATACTGAGAAAATTTTGCGAAGCATTTCGCAAGCTTTGCTTAGCCTACCCAACTTGCAAACCACTTCAGACCGAGTGCACCCGGTGCCAAAATGCCAAATGCCCAGATCATCGCAGAAGCAATATTTGCCAGTTGAAAATGACGCTGTGGCATCGCGCAAATCCCTGCCACAAGGGGAACAACCGCACGTAGAGGGCCAAAAAATCGCCCAAAGAAAATCCCCCATACCCCCCAGCGGTCAAAAAAACGATGCCCTTTATCTATCATTTGCGGGTTACGGGAGATCGGCCACATTTTGCGAACATTCTCTTTATAATGAAAACCAAACCAATAAGAGAGCCAATCCCCAAAAAATGCCCCTAAAGCGGCAGCAAGCCATATTGGCCAAAATGTAATATTACTTTCACCAATTAAAGCGCCTAACCCTAATAAAATGACTGTTGCAGGTAAAAGTAGCGATAAAAATGCTAATGACTCACCAAACGCGAGAAAGAAAATAATAGGAAGAGCCCATATTTCATTTTCACGAGTAAAGTCGGTTACAAGGGTAACGATTTCATTAAGCGTCAAAGCAATCCCCTATCATCATTGATTTACTTTATTACAGTAACGAAAATGTGATAAATCAAGGTTAAACGAAGCAAAAAATCCTTATCAATTAACCGAGTTATGGAATTTATAAGGCGCAATTTCCACAACTCGTCGTCACTTAAGATAGATCAATCAAGAAAATGACTTTGCAGTGCTTCCCGCTGGCCAGCCCCCAATCCAAAATCTTTCTCTAGCCATTTATCAACATTGCCATAGTGACTTTCAATACTCTTTAAGGCAGTCATTAGAAAGTCTTCGCGCACGGAATAAACATACTCAAACTTTTTAACGATGTTTTCATTCATCGTTTTTGCATGCTCTGCTAAAAGATGTTTGCGATAAGGTGCTAGCGTTTCGTTGGTCAATAAATAATCTTCCATAACGGTTTCCAAATCGGCCCCGAGCGCAAAGAGGACTAATGCTGAACCGACGCCGGTACGGTCTTTCCCGACAGCACAATGTTGGACTATTCCACCTTTCTCTGGTTGTTGCAGTAAGTTCACCAGTTGATGATAAGCTGGGTTATTCAACGGTAATAATTCATACAGACGGAACATAAAAGCTTGTGGGTCAAATTGTTCTAATATTTCTGGGGTCAGTTTATCTAAGTTAGCCGAAACCTCCTTAGCTAAAGGATTCGCTGGCGCATGAATATAATGAGCCCCTTCCCAGATCACATCAGGCTTATCTAAAATTTCAGCTTCATCACGGTAATCAATAATTTGAAAAAGATTTTGTGAATGTAAAACGGATTCATCTTCTTGAGTTAAGCGGTCTAATGACCCCGAACGAAATAGCATACCAGGTTTAATTTTGCTGCCATTAGGAAGTTTTTTCCCGCCAAGATCGCGGAAGTTAATCCCCCCTTTAAGAGGAAGTACTGAAGGGTGAAGATAAGGTGTTGTCGACATAATAATTCCTTTTAGCCCCACAGCTTTTATTCAGTTCACAAAAATAAATGCATCCTGAATAATTTGAGGGCACATAATATTGATAATTGTTTTTATGACAATAACAGATCTACGAAATAAGGGGGATCAGATTATTCACTGTAAATTGTTAGCAATTACTAAATTTATAGGAAAAATATAAATGAGGGAATACAGGAAGAAAGTGCGGAGACTAAGCTCGCCTACTTTACATCCACAACCGAGTGAAATTTCAGTAAGCGAGCCAGTAAATTATTGACTATAGCAGACGACGAGCAGCCTCAACGACAATGCTTAGTACGTTACCTTCCGTTTTTTTCAGTAACGCTTCGTTTGGAATTTCTTGCTGGGTCCGGTTAACAATAACGCCTGCAACCATACCTGCACGTAAGCCTTTGCTACTGGAACACATAGTGAGCAATGTCGCCGATTCCATTTCATAGTTCATTACCCCCATGTCCTGCCACTCTTTCATTGAACCTCTGAAATGGCGCATAACACGGCCGGTATAAGTATCGTAACGCTCTTGGCCTGGGTAGAAGGTATCTGAAGAAGCCGTCACCCCAACATGTACTGTCGCACCTGCATCTTTTGCCGCAGCGTAAAGAGCATTAGTACAATTAAAATCTGCAACTGCTGGATATTCTAATGGCGCAAAGTGTTGGCTAGCACCGTCTAAGCGTACTGCACCTGTTGTGACTAATACATCACCAACATTAATATCTTCTTGGATTGCGCCTGTTGTACCAATACGTAAGAAAGTACGAATGCCTAGCTGAGCGAGTTCTTCAACCGCAATAGATGTTGACGGGCCGCCAATACCTGTTGAGCACACAATAACCGCTTTTCCATCGAGCTCACCACGCCAAGAGGTATATTCACGCAATGATGCAAGGTGTACAGGGTTATCCATCAGACGTGCAATTTTTTCAACACGGTTAGGGTCCCCAGGAACAATCGCTACAGTTGCACCCTGTAAGTCACTTTTCTTTAAACCTAAGTGGAAAACGTCAGACATTTCAAACTCCTTTACACAATGGCATCATTAAATCAGTCATCACTGATTAATCGTAACTAGTAATATAGCGAGAAAACCATTAACTTTTAGTGATAAGCGTCACTTTTAATGAAAACAATAAAAACTTGATTTCATTATTTAGTGATATCCATCACAAATTAACATTTGCGCTATGTCTATTTAAAATCCGTTGATACCAGTATAGATGAAAGTTTGTCATAACCACAAAAAGCGCCCCTAATAGCTGGGCGCTTTGATTATTTGGCAGAACTAAAAATAATAACGCTATGTTAGAGAACTACATCAAGGATAAGGACACCAACTAAACCTATACCCCACGCAATAGTGGTAGGGATAGACCAAACAATAATTTGTTGTTTAACGTCCTTTATTCCCATCATTCTGTTCACAACCCAATATAGGCTGTCGTTGAAATAACCGAAGAACAGAGACCCCATTGTTGCCGCTTGCGCCGCAACTAATAAGTTAATATCGGGTATTTGGCTAATGATCGGCGCAGAAATAGATGCTGCTGTGATCATTGCAACTGTACCAGAGCCTTGGATCAAACGAACCAATGTCGCGATAATAAACGGAATTAATACAGGTGTAATAGGCAAGTTAGCAACATGCTCAGCAAGAATGTTCCCTGTTCCGCTATCACGTAACACCGCACCTAATGCACCACCAGCACCAGTAACTAATAGGATGATCCCCGCCGATTGCAAGCCTTCTTCCATACGGTCAATGACTTCTTCTTTCGTTGCTTTTGGCATTAATGTGTATACAGAGATCAATACACTTATTGATAAAGCAATAATCGGCGCACCTAAGAATTCAAAAGTCTGGAAATACCAATTGCCTTCCATACCTTGGAATGGTGCTGTTTTCAAAATCAAGCCATTAATTGCATTAATAAAGATCAGCAAAATTGGCGTGATAATCGGTAATAATGATAAAAATAAGCTTGGTAATGGTTTATTTGCTTTTTCTTCCATGTAACGGGCATGAACTTCTTTTAAATCTTCGCTGCCCGTTTCATCTGGCATAAACTCAGGATATTTAGTGCCTAACCATTTTGCGTAAAAAACAATACCAATAACACAGGGGAGAGCAAGGCTCATCCCAGCAAGGATCATCGCCCCGACATCAACACCGAAAATACCTGCAACGCCTAAAGGACCTGGTGTTGGCGGAACAGTATGGTGTGTAACAACGAGCCCACCAGCAAGTGCAACTCCTAATGTTAAGATGCTGCGCTTACCGTTTTTTGCCAGTGCTTTTGCCAATGGATATAAGATGACGAAAGCAGAATCAACAAAGATAGGGATACTGACAATATAACCAGTAATTGCCAATGCCCACTCTTCGCGTTTTTTACCTAACCATTTGATAAAGCTATAGGCTATCTGTTCAGCGGCAC
Organism: Providencia sp. 2024EL-00732; assembly: GCF_044006275.1. Classification (NCBI taxonomy): domain Bacteria; kingdom Pseudomonadati; phylum Pseudomonadota; class Gammaproteobacteria; order Enterobacterales; family Morganellaceae; genus Providencia; species Providencia sp. 2024EL-00732. Next base: position 14,104 of record NZ_JBIPDG010000008.1, read on the forward strand.
CGGAAACTTCCAATACCCTTCCCATCATTACCCCGAGTCCGATAACAATACCAATGCTACCGAGTGTTGACCCAAAGCCTTTCGTAATTACTGTCACTGTCTCTGCTGCTGTCAATCCACCAGAAATACCTGCGATTGCAGCAGCAATTAGCATCGCTAACAGCGCATGAACACGCGTTCGTAATACTAAAAAGATCAGGACAAATATGGCCACCGCGAGGCCAATAACAGGAATATAGGACATAGTTTATCTCCTACTTGGATGCGCCATGGTGAGTGATAAACGAGCGTATCGCATCACTGAAAGAGCCATCTGCACGGAAGCCAAGTTCCAAAGCACGGCTGATATCAAATTTACCCGGCCAGCTAGCCACAATACGATTAATAGCTTCATCTGGTTCAAATCGGATAAGATCAACAGCGTCTTGCCCTGCAACTTCACGCAGTGCATCAATCATGCCTTGTACAGTAACGGTGATCCCCGGCAGATTGACTGTGCGCGATTTACCAAATTTTTCTGCTGGAATACTGACAGCATGGATAAAATTATTGATAACTGTTTCAGGGCTGGATAACCATAAAGCGAGATCAGGAGAGACAGGGCAAACACTTTCAATCCCATTTAATGGCTCACGAATAATGCCACTCGCGAATGAAGAAGCGGCTTTATTTGGCACACCTGGACGGATACTAATGGTTGGTAAACGCATAACACGCCCATCCACATAACCTTTACGTGAATAATCATTGACCATCAGCTCGCACATGGCTTTTTGGGCGCCATAAGAAGATTGAGGATTAACCACACATAAATCAGTGATCACCTCAGGTAATTCTCCGCCGAACACTGCTAGCGAACTGGTGAACATAAATTTGATTGCTGGGTTTTTGGCACGTGCAACTTCCAATAATTGGCGAGTTGCTTCGAAGTTAACCTTCATACCCAAGTCAAAATCACTTTCAGCGTGGCTACTGACGATAGCTGCTAGGTGGAAAACCACATCAGTTTGCGCATCAATCAGTTTATCGGCCGCACCTGGCTGTGTTAAATCTAACGCAACACAACTGACTCGTGCATCCTCAATGGGTGCTGTAGGGCACTGAATATCGGCTAAAACAAGGTGGTCAAAATTTAAGCCCTGAGTATTTTTAAGCAAAGCAGCGGCTAGCTGCTGGCCCAGAAAGCCTGCGCCACCAGTAATAATAACTTTCATTGTAATTCTCCTTGCTATAGCCTTTTAACTGGCTATGCAGTTCTAGGTAAGATTATTTATGTTTTATGTCTTGATTAAATGAAGTTTTATGTTTTGTTCTGTTATCCGTTGCACGACATCCGTTGGCAGTTGGTCATCGCAAATAATGTCGTGCAATTGATTCAATGGACAAACACGGAACATGCCATATTTGCCGAACTTACTACTATCTGAAACCAGCACGCAACGGCGAGCAACATCAAGTAGAGTCTGTTTTATCTGAACTTTTTCTTCATGTGGGGTCGAAACCCCATGCTGTATATCCCATGAACTCGTACTGATAAACGCAATGTCCACATTTAACGTTTGCAGCATCATTGCCGCGGTATTGCCTACGCAAGAATGGTTACGTTTATCTACCTGCCCCCCGGTGTGATACAGGTTTAACTGTGACTTATTCATCAGATACTGCATGATAGAAAAATCATTAGTGACAATAGTTAAATTAAAACGCTCACCGAGTACTCGTGCAATTTCAAAGGTCGTCGTCCCTGCATCGAGATACACAACTTGCCCATCTTCAACTAATGAGCTAGCAAACTGCCCAATTTCACGTTTATGACGGTGATGCAACCGTGCTTTTTCACTCCAAGGGAGCTCTTGGCGTAGTGCATCATTTAATTTAACGCCACCACTAACACTGGTTACTTTCCCTTTTTCTTCCAACATACGGATATCACGTCGTACTGTCATATGCGAAACATTCATTAGCTCAACTAAATCACTAATTGAAACAGTTTGGTGCTCATGCACATAACGATAAATAAAATCACGACGCTCAGAAGGAAGCATAGGTTTTCCTCATTATGAATTTGCTTGTTTTAACCAGCCTAACCCATCTTCGGTACGGCCAGCAGGGTGATATTCACATCCTAACCAACCTTCGTAACCCATTTCATCTAATTTTTTAAAAATCCATGGGTAATTAACTTCACCACTATCCGGTTCATGGCGATATGGCACTGACGCTATTTGAATATGACTAAACTTGCCCCATAAACGCTCAATCGTTTTCAATAAATCACCCTCCATAATTTGGCAGTGATATAAATCTAACTGGATAAAGACATTTTCACGGTTAATTTCAGGTAATAGCGCTTCGGCTTGCTTTTGAGTCGTTAAAAAATACCCCGGCATATCACGAGTATTAATCGGCTCGATCAGTACACGAATACCGTGTTCTGCCATAACATCCGCAGCATGTTGAATGTTTTTGATAAAACACGCTTTTTGCTGCTCAAGTGTGAAGTTTTCATCCACTTTACCCGCCATTGCATGCACTTGCTTGCAGCCCAACGCTTTCGCGTATTTCAATGCAGTTTGTACGCCTTCAGCAAACTCAGCCTCACGACCCGGAATAGAAGCCATACCGCGCTCTCCCGCTCCCCAGTCACCTGCTGGCATATTAAATAAAGCCTGAGTTAAATTGTATTTTTTGAGTTCACCGGCAATCGCATTAGCATCTTCTTCGTAAGGGAAAAGATACTCAACACCTTTGAACCCTGCGTTCGCTGCACTTGCAAAACGTTGCATAAAAGGCACTTCGTTAAACATCATGCTTAAATTTGCCGCAAATTTAGCCATTTCTGTTTCCTTACTTTTGTGGATAACGACTTTCGAGCTGCTCAACTTGCTCTTGCGTTAATGTTGTAAAGCCGTGTGGGCGTAAGGTGATGTACAGACGAGCAGTATCTTCTAATTCTTCAGTATTAAAGAATGCTTGTCTTAATGTTTTCCCTCCCACTACGGGGCCATGATTCGATAACAATACCGCGTTATGGGTCGGTGCCAATTTGGCAATTTCCTCACCAATACGGTCATCCCCCGGAGGTAGGTACTCAATTAATGGTAATTTACCTACTCGCATCACGTAATAAGGGGTGATTGGCGGTAAGCAGTTTTTAGTATCCAACCCCGGCAAACAAGATAATGCGGTCAACCAAGGGGAATGAAGATGGACAACCGCTTGGCAATCAGGGCGTTGTAAATACATCGCCATATGCATAGACACTTCTTTCGTTGGTTTATCACCGTCTATCCAGTTACCTTCGGCATCTAATTTGCTCAATCTGTTTGGGTCTAAATCGCCAAAGCTTGAATTTGTGGGTGTTACAATAATGCACCCATCAGGTAACCGAGCACTAATATTTCCTGCACCACCGCTGCTATATCCACGGTTAAACATTGACTTAGCCCAATCGACTAGTTCTTGGCGCAGCGCCTTTTCATCACTCATTAAACATCTCCTGTGCAAACTGGAAGAAATTTTCTTGGCCGAAATTACCTGATTTCAGCGCTAACCAGCTACCGCTTGCTAAATCTTGTACCCATGGAACACCAGGGGCGATTGGTGAACCAATACTTAATTGTTCTGTACCTAGGCTTTGAACTACTTTCCCTGAGGTTTCACCACCAGCAATAATAAAGGTGTCATACCCTTGTGATTGAAGTAACTTCACAACCTCTCCAAACACATTTTCAACTGCTGCGCTGGACTCTGCTGCACCGTATTTTTCTTGCGTTTTTTTCAGTAATTCAGGTGGTTGAGTGGCATATAATAAAGGTGCTAACCCTCCACCTTGCTGTTCTTGTACCCAAGTAGCTAAAAACTTTGCATACTCAGGATTAGCTAAACATTCACCAACATCTAAGGCCTTTGCTGGGGCAACTTTTTGATAAGCCTGTACTTGCTTATTAGTCATAACCGAGCAACTGCCTGATAAAATAACCGTTTTCCGAGTTGTTCCCGTTGGCTTTTCACCTCGAGCGCTGTTTTCACCCCATGCACATTGGCTATCAATGTTTGCTAATGCGGCGCCTAAACCGGACCCCCCGGTCAATAGAGGCATAGTCTTTACTGCCTGTGCGATAGGTAACAGATCATCCATCGTCAAGGTATCAACAATGGCGTAATTCACCCCTTGTTGGGCTAATTCAGTTAATTGTGACTTAACGGCTTCGCTACCTTGTTGGATGTCAGCAAGTTTGATTAAACCCGCCTTACCTTTTGACTGTTTTTCCATCACCCGTAATAAATTTGCATCAGTCATTGGTGTAACTGGATGGTGCTGCATACCGCTTTCATTGAGCAATTGACCATTAACAAACAAGTGGCCATGAACTACGGTTCGACCATTAACGGGCAGCGCAGGACAAACTAATGCGAGAGTCGTACCGAGTTGTTTCATCAATGCATCAGTGACTGGGCCGATATTTCCTTTTTCTGTCGAGTCAAATGTCGAGCAGTATTTAAAGAAAATTTGTTGGCACTGGGCTTTTTTCTTCAACCAATTGCATGCATTCACTGAGGCATTGACTGCTTCATCCACTGGGCAAGAACGACTTTTCAAGCTAACAACAATTGCATCAACACCTTGTGGTATCACTGTGTTTTCATCAGGTTCATTCAATAATTGAACTACCTTCCAACCGTTTTGCACCATAAAACCTGCAATATCAGTTGCACCGGTAAAATCATCGGCGATCACACCTAACTTCACTGTCATGCTTTTTTCTCCGGTAAAGTAATACCTTTAAATGTTTTGATCACAGCACTATCATCTTGCTGCCCAAACCCCTCACTGCTAGCTGAAATAAACATTTGGTGAGCTGTGGCTGCCAGTGGTAATGGGAAATTTAGCGCCTCCCCCGTTTCCATTACTAACCCTAAATCTTTCACAAAAATATCGACGGAGGATTTCGGGGTATAATCACCGTCTAATACATGTTGCATACGGTTTTCAAACATCCATGAATTCCCAGCCGCATGAGTCACAATGTCGTACATTACCGCTAGGTCAATACCCGCTTTGGATGCTAAGGCCATGCTTTCCGCAGCAACCGCAATATGCACTCCAGCCAATAGCTGGTGGATCGTTTTTACTGTTGAACCTAAACCGACTTCGTCACCCACACGATATAGACGTTCAGAAATTGCTTCGAACACGTGTGATAGTTTTTCAAATAATACAGGTGCTCCTGATGCCATAACGGTTAACTTGCCATCCGCTGCTTTAATGGAGCCCCCTGAAATCGGCGCATCGACCAGAGGTAACTGGTATTCAGCAAGGCGTTGAGCAATGCTTTTGGTTTGCTCAGCCGCTAAGGTGCTGTGTAAAACAATGATGGTGCCTGGACGTAGCTGCTCCACGAGTGGTTTTTCACCCGAAAATAAAATAGCCTCAACCTGACGACCATTAACAACGACCAGTAATAAAGCATCAATGAGATGAGCAAATTCTGCTGCATCTTGCCCAACGCCTTTTGCCCCTGTGCGAAGAAGGCGTTGGCAAGCATCTTGGTTTAAATCAAATCCATAGGTAGAAATATTATTTTTTATTAAAGATTGGGCTATCCCCATTCCCATGGAACCAAGGCCAATAACGCCAATATTATTAACGAAATTTCCCATAATGACCCCTGATGTTGTTAATCTTCGTGACTGTTGTGAATTTTCACACAATAAAATTCACAAACACATGACTAACGTCACATTAAGAATAATATAAAAAATAAACAAAATAGACGTAACAACTTGAATAACAATAAATTAATGATTTAACATCACTACAAAGACATTCACAGAATAATGTGATAAAAAATGTGATGCTGGTTGTGTTTATTTGTTCCACTACAATATGCTGAAAAATATATTTTTAGGCTAAGTTGTCCTCAGTACGTTATTTTTATTGACCTTAAGGCTAAATCGACCAAAATAACCCGCTACTTTTTTAGTGTCATGTTCCATACTAGGGTTATATCTATAGCTGTTAAGCATTAGCTGACATATTGTGAGGAGTTAAAATGGGTTTATTTGAACAAGTAATGGGAATGGTTGCTGGCGATAAAATGCAACAATTTCAATCAGTCATCGATTGGCTTGAAAACCAAGGGGGCTTAAGCGGTGTTGTTGAAAAGTTTAACGAGCAAGGGTTAGGCGGTGTTATTGCATCTTGGATTAGTGAAGGTGAGAACTTGCCTATCGATAATAACCAGCTAATGCAAGTATTTGGCAATGTTAATATCCAAGAACTCGCTCAAAGTGTCGGCCTTGATGCACAGTCAACTTCAGATTTAGTGGCAAAATACCTTCCGCAACTCGTCGATAATGCGACACCAAATGGAGAAATCCCAGAAAACTTGGATCTTGCCTCCATTGGTATGAACCTTCTGAAATCAAAACTCTTTGGTTAAGCGTTAGCTGGTTGATAAACCTTATTTTAGGCTTATCAACCATTTTATGGACAGCAAAACGCTATTGCGTTTCTTTGTGAGAAAACTGTTTATCTAAAGGCTCACTGAACCAACGCCCATTAAGTACTTGCGTTATTATTTGCTGTTTCTCTTCTGGGGTTACCGTATTATCTTGCTCAATCAAAGCAACAACATCATCGTATTGATATGGTTTATTACTCATATAAATAATTGATTTTATTTTATTTGCATTAATAACAAGTAATGATTCCCCTGCTTGTTCATTTTCTGGTGACCAAGGCTTCCATTCAATTTGGCCTTTATTCGATGGTACACCATTCAATAAAAAATTAGCTAAGTAGCCATTAAATTTCTGTCTGACATCTTTCGTCCCCTCTAATTTAACCAATTCTTGAGTGAACGGGCTAAACTTTGTTTTATCCCACAGTGCCAAAAAAATACCATGGAAAGAACCTAATGGGGCAAGTTGGCTGCCCGTCACAACTTCATCACTACCCAAACTAAATTCCACACCATAAATCGGTGCCTTGTAATGAGGGTACATCTTTTGGGCCGATTGATTCACATTAAACAGGCTATAAAACAAACTGCCATATTTATTCGCAAAATCATATTGATTCAAAAGGCGAGTATTCGTCGCTAATGAGCCATCTGCTATTGCCCCCGCAAAGCGCTTATCACCTCGAGCAAATAAAGAAAACTCCCCCTGCCCAGTGACCATGATAATGGGGACTGAGTGATATGCGTTTGTTTCAAAACCATTTTTAGGTAGCACAACCCCATCTCGATACAGGTGTGGAAACTGTGACATTCTAATGCCAGCATCGCCAAATAACGTCGCTAGGTCTGCGGCTGGGAGTTGATAAAGATACGCTTTAACATCTGATGAGCCGCTTAAAAGCCACTCTTTCGCTAAATCTAGTGTTGGTTTTTTATTATCTCGAACCACTAACTTGGCTAATCGGTCAGCAAAAATTTGTTCTGCTTGGTTTTTATTTGCCGTTGTCATTCCTCCGCTAAATACAATCGCTTTATTGAATGAGTTCTCAAATATTGGGGAGATCAGCATTGCCATAACATCTCGTCCCCCCGCAGAGAAACCGGAAACGGTAATGTTATTTGGATTTCCACCAAATGCAGCAATATTTTCTTTTACCCAATCCAGTGAAAGCTTAATGTCTAATAACGCGTAGTTTCCAGAGTCTTCTATCTTATCCCCTGTGTTAAGTGCTTGAAGAGGGTTAAAACCGAGTGCGCCAAGACGATAGTTGACGGTAACGATCACTGCATTTAGTTCCGTTGCAACCAACTGAGGGTTAAATTCGGCTGAAGTCCCTGTTTGGTTATTTCCACCATGTAGGTAAAACAAAACAGGGAGGTTTTTCTGATTATCGTCAGGCCTATAGATATTAAGATTCAAACAATCTTCAGTACCTATCGCCCCTGATTGGCTAGTTTGAATACAATTTTGAGCAGGCTTAGTCGCATCAAACGTTTCAGACCACTGGCTCACTGGTTCTGGTTTTTTCCAGCGCAACTCCCCTTGAGGAGCTTTACCATAAGGAATACCAGTCCATGTGACTAACGACTGTTGTGTACTACCTTGGACTTTTCCATTTGTTGTTTCAATAATGTGGTCAATAGCATAAGCCGATGAACTCCAAATAGAAATTAATAAAAATACCGCTGTACTTGTTTGTAACAATGATTTTTTCATTGGTATTTTAAACATATTGTTTTCCCTATTAATTTGGCAAAAAATCGCATTCACATTTAGTTTTATTATCAACAAAGAGTAACTGAAATATATAACCGCATTTTTAAATTATTAAAGTTAAATTTTGTGCTAATTTTATAAAAAAGGGCAGGTTCCCCCTGCCCTTTGTCACTTACTGACTTTATTTTTAGTGCTCACTTCTCAGTTGTTTTGCTGCTTGAACCATATTGGCTAAGGCTTGACGAGTCTCTGACCAACCGCGGGTTTTTAATCCGCAGTCAGGGTTAACCCATAAACGTTCAACAGGAACACGTTTTTCCGCTTTTCTCAGCAACGCGACAATCCATTCCACACTTGGCACATTTGGTGAGTGAATATCATACACCCCAGGCCCAATTTCATTTGGATAATGGAAAGTCTCAAATGCGTCTAGCAAGTCCATATCCGAACGTGATGTTTCAATGGTGATCACATCCGCATCCAATGCAGCAATGGAATCCATGATGTCATTAAACTCGCAATAACACATGTGGGTATGAATTTGAGTATTGTCTTGTGCAACTGCAGCACTGAGTTTGAATGCATCAACCGCCCATTTTAAGTAATCTGCCCACTCGTCTCTGCGCAGTGGTAAACCTTCTCGTAAGGCAGGCTCATCAATTTGAATAATGCCAATCCCCGCTTTTTGTAAATCATCAACCTCGTCACGTAATGCTAACGCAATCTGTTTCGCAATCGTTTCACGGCTAACATCTTCACGAGGGAAAGACCAACAGAGGATCGTCACAGGGCCTGTCAACATCCCCTTAACCGGTTTTTCTGTTAACGATTGAGCATACTTTGCCCATTCCACTGTAATCGCCTCTGGGCGGCTAATATCGCCAATAATGACAGGGGGTTTCACACAGCGCGAGCCATAGCTTTGCACCCAACCATTTTGGGTGAAAACATAGCCGTCAAAATGTTCACCAAAATATTCAACCATGTCATTACGTTCTGCTTCACCATGAACTAGCACGTCAATATCTAAAATTTCTTGTTCTTTAATCGCTTGTTTAATGTGCTCGCTAATATTGGTGCGGTAATAAGTTTTATCCACATTACCTTTTTTAAAATCTAAGCGTAATGTTCTAATTTCACTGGTTTGAGGGAAAGAGCCGATGGTTGTTGTTGGCCATAATGGCAGGTTAAAGCGCTCACGTTGACGCTGTGCACGCTGCGAATACGGGCTACTACGTTGTGTATCACCATCACGAATAGCCGCTAAACGTTGTGCTACCGCCGCGTTATTCACCCTAGTTGATGTTTTGCGAGCTCGGATTGGCGCACTATATGTTTCTAGTGTAGCAATATGATTTTCTGTTGGTTGATTTAGCGCTTTTGTCAGTAAAGCGAGTTCTTCACATTTTTGTATTGCAAAAGCAAACCAACTTTTCACTTCTGTATCTAAACGGGTTTCATCATTCAGGTCAATGGGGCTATGCAGTAATGAACATGAGGTGCCAACCCACAAATTACGCTGACCTAATAACGGTTTCACCCGTGAGAATTTTTCACCTAAATCGGCCTTCCATACGTTACGCCCATTGATAATACCGAGTGATAATACCCAATCTGCGGGTAGCGCTTTATGTAGCTCTTCAATATCATCAGCGCCTGCCACAACATCAACATGTAAGCCTTGAACAGGGAGGCTTTTAATTAAATCTAAATGGTGGCTAATACCATCAAAATAGGTGGTTAACAGCAATTTTGTGTTACCCGATAGCGCCTGATAAGCCTGTTGATACGCTTCTTGCCATTGCGCAGGTAAATCTAACACTAAAGCAGGTTCATCAATTTGTACCCATTCAATACCTTTTTCTGCGAGACGTGAAAGAATTTCCTGATAAACAGGCAATAATTCATTTAGCAATGATAAACGGTCAAAGGCTCCACCTTTAACTTTCCCTAACCATAGGTAAGTTATAGGGCCAATAATCACAGGTTTTGCTTTATGACCTAACGCTAATGCCTCATCCACTTCATCAAATAATTGCGTCCATGATAATGCGAACTTTTGCCCTTTTTGAAATTCTGGCACGATATAGTGGTAGTTGGTGTTAAACCATTTAGTCATTTCCCCTGCTGGGGCTGGTGTTCCCGTTGGTGCACGACCACGAGCGACACGAAATAGTGTATCTAAATCAATTGAACCATCTTCATTTTGGTGACGCGGAGGCACATTTCCTAATAGTAAGCTGGTTGTCAGTACTTGGTCATACCAAGCAAAATCACCAACAGGTAATAGCTCAACTCCCGCATTTTTTTGTTGTTCCCAATGGCGAACGCGTAATACGTGACCGACGTCTAATAGAGCAGCTTGGTCAATCTTGCCTGCCCAATAATCTTCTTGTGCACGTTTTAATTCTCTTTTTAGTCCAACACGTGGAAACCCAAGCGTATGATTTATAACAGACATATTGACCCCTTAAAATATTTAGCCGTCTAGATGTTTACACATCTATAATCAACAGGTACTGTATAAAGCACAAGCGCAAATTATTCATTATCACGGTGAAGGTTTTTCATGATCGAATTAAAACACTTAAAAACATTGCAAGCGCTCAGCCAATACGGTTCATTAGCTGCAACGGCGACCCACTTGCACCAGACACAGTCGGCCCTGTCTCACCAGTTTAGTGATTTAGAGCACAGACTAGGTTTTCGGCTATTTATTCGCAAAAGCCAACCATTACGTTTCACACCACAAGGCGAAGTTTTGCTGCAACTCGCACAGCAAGTCTTGCCATTAGTGAAAGATGCGATCCGCGTATGTAATGAACCTGGCGTTTGTGCATTACGTATTGCCATTGAGTGTCACAGCTGTATTCAGTGGTTAACCCCTGCTTTGCAACAATTTCGGCAAACTTGGCCACAAGTCAGCGTTGATTTTAAATCAGGTGTCACTTTCGACCCCCAGCCGGAGTTACTCTCAAGGGAATTAGATATCGTGATGACATCTGACATATTGGCAGAGCAAGGCCTACACTACACACCTATGTTTGACTATGAAGTGAAACTGATTGTCTCCAATGACCATCCGTTAGCCAAAAAGCCGTATATTGAGCCCCATGACTTGGCAGACGAAACCCTGCTCATCTACCCAGTACAACGGGATCGCTTTGATGTTTGGCGTCATTTTTTACAACCAGCTGGGGTCTCACCCAATGTAAAAAATGTAGATAACACATTAATTTTAATTCAAATGGTTGCAGCAAAAATGGGGATAGCAGCGCTCCCTCACTGGGCGGTTGATTCCTTTGAAAAACAAGGTCTGATTAAAACAAAAACACTGGGGAGTGGTTTATGGAGCCGACTGTACGCTGCTTGCCGTGAGGGGGAGCAGCGCCAGCCAGCCATTGAGGCTTTTACTGCGACCGCGACGGATCATGCTGTGGAGAACCTGTCTTATGTAAAGGGCGCGAAAGGATCCAACGCCTATGCACCCAAAGAGAAGCAATTATCAAGCTCGATCCTATGGTAAAGCTCAACCAATCAGGGTGCTGTTGCCAAATAGCAAAATTCACTAATAACCCTGCTGGAACCATCATGTTATTCATTATAGCAAGGGTTCCAGCATCAACTTTTGTGGCACCATAGTTCCACATAAAGTAGCCAATTCCTGACGCCACAATGCCAAGCCACAATAATACCCCCCATTGAAGCGTTGTCGTTGGCATCATTGATTTATTGCCAAATAACAACCAGCCAATCAGTGCAACTAGCGTAGCGCCCAGATAAAACCATGAAAATGCCTGATGTTGAGGAATAGGGTGTATTTCCATCAACCGCTTATAACCTACCTGCCCAATAGCAAAAAAGATATTTGCTAACTGCACGAAGAGTAAACCTAACCAAAAAGATTCACTTAAGTGATCATAACGTATGATAGCAGCACCAATTACAGCGAGTAGTGAGCTAAATAAGTAACCTTTACGGAGTGGTTGTCGTTCTAACAAATCATAAATCAACGTCACATATAACGGCGTTAATACCGTAAAAAGTAAAAACTCAGCTACCGTTAGGTATTGATAGGCATGGAATACAAAAAGATACATCACCCCAAGTTGGCAAGCACCTACCGCCATATACAGAGCAATCACCTTGAGGCTAAATTGACGCCAACGTAAGAAAGGTAAGAAAACTAACGAAGCAAGTGCAACACGCACCAATACCGAAAACCAACTGTCAACTTGGCCAGCAAGGTATTCGCCTATAAGACTAAAAGACGCTGCCCAAAGCAGCGTCGTAATAACAAGTAACCACATAATGCTGTATTTTGTCTCAAACTTAAGGGGTGTGAGTAGAATACTCGTTTTTTAGCCTTAATGCTCTTTTTCGATCAATACAGCTTCCAATAAATCCAAGTCAACCAGTAAAGATTGTAGCGTTTCGTTGCTGATTTTCTTCGTCGCACGTAAGTGATAGAGCTCACCGCGTTCCGCACGAAGCGCGGTTAAACGGAAACGACGCTCCAAGTCTTCAATCTGCAAGCTGTGTTCTATTTCATCCTGCCCAGCCGTTCGGCGCCTTAAATACCCCGTCACACGGGATGCCACCTCGCTAATATCTTCGGAATCTAGCTTTTCCTCGACATCCGCAGATAAACGCTCTTGCATTTTATTTAAGCTGACAATCGCGACTTCAGCCATTGCGGCTTTAGCCATACGAATTTCGTTAGCATCGGCATCCTTATCACCCACTTTAAAATTACGCAGTAATAAGGGTAAAGCGATAACCCCAGCAAAAATAGAGAATAGAATCACCCCCGCAGCAATAAAAATTAACTGGTAACGAGCAGGGAATGGAGAGCCATCGGTTAAAAATAGAGGGATTGAAAGCACACCCGCTAAAGTAATTGCCCCACGAACCCCTGCGAAGGAAGCAAGCCAGAGTTCACGCACAGTATAATTGGCAAATTGCAGTGGTTTTTTCTTTAAGAACAACCGGCTAAACCTTTTCATTAGCCACAGCCAGCAGAAACGGAGTAACAATAAAGCAAAGTAAATCACGGCTACCGCTGCAAATAGCATCCACGTTTCTACACTAGGGTCAAGTTCTGCTTGGATAACTGACGTTTCCCAGATACCCGGTAGCTGTAGCCCTAACATAATGAAAACTAAACCGTTAAAGACAAACTCAAGCATTGACCAAACGCTATCTGCACGTAACCTCATCGCTAATGGAGCGTTACGGATCACACCTGATTTTGTGATGGTCATCCCTGCTGCAACTGCCGCTAAAATACCTGAAAAACCAATATGCTCTGCAATCATATATGATGCGAATGGTAACAAGAGCATAAACACAATTTGTGTTGCTGGGTCGTCACCACTCCAACGGCTCATAAGGCGCAATGATTTACTGTATAGCCAAGTAACGATAATCCCCGACAGTAAACCACCCACAGCGACTTTGAAGAACTCAATGGTGACACCTGAAGTGCTAAACACCATCGTGCCCATCGCAATTGCGACGGCAAATTTTAATGCAACCAGACCGGAAGCATCGTTCATCAGAGCTTCACCTTCAAGTACGCTCATCATCCGCTTAGGAATTCGCCCTTTCCCAACAATGGAAGATAACGCTACGGCATCTGTAGGTGACAATACCGCGGCAAGCGCAAAAGCGGCAATTAAAGGTATACCCGGCATTAACCAGTAAATTAAATAGCCAATGCCGATTACAGTCACTAACACCAAAACCAACACTAAAATAAAAATTTCTCGGCCATTTTGGAAAAATTCACGTGTTGGTGTCTTCCAACCATCAACAAACAGCAAAGGTGGGATCAGTAGAACCATAAATAGTTCAGGGTCAAAAGTGACATGCAAGCCAAATTGAGGCCATGCAAGTAATGCACCGATAGCAATTTGAATGAGGGGAAGCGGAATTCGAATAGGTAAAACTTTAACGGCAACTCCAGAAATAGAGACCGCTAAAATCAGAATCAAAATAGTAAAGAAAATTTCCATGTTGCCCTTACTGATTAACCAGACGACCAAAGTCTAAAATTTGCCTGCCGCCGCATAGTAAGAGATAGCACCGTCCAGACCATGATTGTTCAAATCGAGCCAGTAACGAGTGGAAACTATGGACTTCCACTTGGTTCACCGCCTTATATCTATTTTATCCTTAGCAATTATTTTTCGGGGAAAAAATTACCATTTTGCGATTAATCGATATAAAACGTTAAATAAGGCGATAAGATCGCCTTATTTAAATATTATGAACCTTAAATAGCTAATCCTGAGGCATAAAATACCACTAAAAGCACCGCAATAATCACAGTTCCCACATTCAGTTTACGCCATTCACCCGCACAAATACGGCCAATCACCAATGCGGCGAAACCAAGCATAATACCAGTCACAATATTACAAGTTAAAACAATAAACACCGCACACAGTAAACCTGACATTGAATCAACAAAGTCATCAAAATCAAGTTTAGAGACATTACTTAGCATCAACAGGCCCACATACATCAATGCAGGTGCTGTCGCATAAGCAGGCACTAAATAAGATAATGGTGATAAAAATAAAATTAAGAGGAAGAGTACCCCAACAACCACAGCCGTTAACCCTGTACGACCACCCGCTGCGGTTCCTGCTGCTGATTCAATATAGACTGCGGCAGGAGATGCACCGATCGCACCAGCAAAAATACTACTCACTGAGTCGGCAGTTAGCGCCTTACCACCATCAATAATTTGCCCATCTTTATCTAAAAGGTTAGCTTGCCCCGCAACAGCACGAATTGTCCCTGTTGCATCAAAAACAGCTGTCATCACCAACGCAAGTAAGCTTGGTAATACCATGGGTTGTAAAGCCCCCATAATATCCATACTAAATACTAGAGATAGCCCATCGTCACCCAATGATGGTAATTTAAAGAAACCTTGATATTGGACAGCGGGGTCAAAAATCAACCCAATAATTGAAATAGCGATAATCACCAGTAGAACGCCGCCCGGAACACGACGTTTTTCTAAACCAAAAATAACCGCTAGCCCAACGAGTGACATTAACACAGGGAAAGAGGTAAATTCCCCCAGAGCGACGGGTAAACCTGCATTTGGGTTTTTGATCACTAAACCAACACCATTTGCTGCGATTAGCAATAAAAACAAACCAATACCTATCCCTGTACCATGGGCAATCCCCATTGGCATATTACGTAAGATCCAGCTACGAATACCTGTAACAGAGATAATGGTGAATAAACACCCCATTAGAAAAACGGCGCCTAGTGCCACGGGTATACTAATTTTTTGCCCTAAAACTAAGCTAAATGCAGTAAAAGCTGTCAATGAAATCGCACAGCCGATGGCCATTGGCAAATTTGCCCATAGCCCCATCAGCAAAGAACCAAACCCCGCCACTAAACATGTTGCAATAAAAACAGCGGTTGGAGGGAAACCAGCCTGCCCCAGCATACCAGGCACAACGATGACAGAATAAACCATCGCTAAGAATGTAGTTAGCCCTGCAATGATTTCACGGCGAACTGAAGACCCGCGTGCTGTTATCTTAAAAAATGAATCCAATTTACAGTTGGATGACGCCTGTTGGCCTGACATGGTGTACCTCTGCTGTTAATAGTAAACGAATACTCTCAAATAGTGCTGACGCCTAACGCATACGTTGACGTAAACGATTACGTTTTCAAAAAATAAAACCAATTGAGAATAAATTCTCTATAAAAACAGTTACGCAATCGTTTGGCTTTGAAATTAGAATAAAACGTATTGTGAGGAGGGCAATTATCGTTCTAAAACGGGCTAATGATCAAGTGTTTTTAGCATATCCCCCTGATATTCCCCCTTTCGTATTCAACAAAGGCTTATCAGTTTTTTTGCTAAGTACTTCCTTAAGGATAAAAAATATCTATTCCCCTCTGAGCCTTAAACGGACTTTCTAAAATTCCCTTTATTTTCATCGTAGTTATTTTAAGTAAAAATAACTAATTACTTTTCATATAGCGTTTGTTTAAAGAGAGTGATTATTTTTCTTGGTATAATCACAGAATATTTTCTTACAAAACGAACAACTTAAAAAATATTTATTTATGGTAGAATAATTTTCATACAAACCATTAAACATGCTTTTTTACGTTGTTTTTATTGAGAAAATAAAACATACATGGAGTGAATATAATTCATATATATATACACTCAATTATTGTCAACCATAGTTATAATTCTGATTTATTTATAATAACGAACACAAAAAACATATTAAAATGTCAAATAAGAATACATCAATAATCACTTTACAACGGGGTGTTTTACTACTTTTTATTTGTTTCCTCGCAATGTATTTATTACCGGGAATATATAGCCATAGCCCTTGGAAGCAAGATGAAAATTATAGCTTTGGCATTATTCAAACCATGTATGAAACTAATGAATGGTTAGTCCCAACAAATGCGGGTGAACCATTCATGGAAAAACCTCCGCTTTATTATTGGGTTGCTACTATTACATCCCATTTATTTTCTGGTTTTATGCCCCTTTATGATGCAGCTCGTAGTGCAACTTTGCTGTTTTCAGCGCTCAATTTCGCTTTCTTTTTATGCTTAGCGCGCCGCTTTTTCCAAGCTAAAGACTTTACGGATACACGCATTTGGTTAGCTTTCGCACTCTATGCCTGTGCCCCAGGGGTTCTGCGCCACAGCCATGATATGTTCACAGATGTTGCTCTTATGGCTGGGGCAACTATCGGCCTTTATGGGTTACTCGGGCTAATACAGCAACAGAAACTGTTGATGTCTAGCCTTTGGTTATCCCTAGGGACGGTAATCACAATGCTCTCAAAAGGGGTTTTCATCCCCGGCGTTTTATGGATTTGCTTAATTTTATCCCCTATTTTTATTCGCCAATGTAGAACCAAGCAATTCTGGCTATTCAGTTTATCCGCAGGGTTAATCGCCCTTGTTGCTATTTTACCTTGGCCTATCCATTTATACTTGCAGCATCCTGACTTATTTATGGTGTGGTTTTGGGAAAACAATATTGGTCGCTTTTTCGGGTTTTCTGTCGAAAAATTAGGTGCAAAAGCCAATTTAACACGTATTCCAGCTGCCGTTTTATTGTTCGCCTTTCCTTCGGGTCTACTAGCTACAGCATATTTTTTAAGGCACCCTATCAAGCGGTTATTCAATCAAAACCAATATTTACTCACCCTATTTCCTTTATTAGGCATTGTTTTTTTGCAGCTTTCAGCTTCAGGTCGTGCCTTGTATTTGCTCCCATTTATTGCCCCAATGGCGATTTTAGCAACACAAACACTCTTAGCTGCTCCAGCGAAAATTTTACGTTATATTTCATATTTCGCGGCAATATTCTGGTCATTACTGATTCTATTTCTTTGGGCCTGTTACCTAATAGCATTAACAGGCCACCAGCAAGAATGGCTCAGCCCTTTTAGTCGCTGGCTACCGATGAGCTACCAGATGCCATTTTCCTCAGTGGCTTTTGTGAGTGGCTTAGTCATTACCTTAGTTTGGTTTTTACGTAATAAAATCATCGCTAACCCTATTTCACCTGCATTTCAGATGATGAAAAATTGGTTACTTGGGCTATGTTGCGTCTGGGGCGTGATTTTAACCTTATTTCTCGGATGGGTTGATTACACTAAAGGTTTTGAGGGAGTTTTTGTCGATTTAAATCAACACTTAGCAGGCCAATTTACTGCAACTGACTGTATGGCTTCAGATAATATTGGCGAATCAGAAGCACCCATGCTCTATTATTACACTGGTATCTTACACCAACGCCAAGATCGTTTTGAGCGCCCCGCACAATGCCGTTGGTTAATTGTACTATCAAAAGAAATTAAACCGGCCCCACAAGGTATGAAGTTATTTTGGCACAATCATAGGCCAGATGAAGATCGTGAAAACTTAGTGGTATATAAAGCTATTGAGTAATCGATAAGCGGTGTACTCCCTACCTGTAGTGCACCGCTAAATTAATTAATTTGTTAATTGTTCAATAGATTGAGCACTGTACTTCTCACGAGTAAACCATAAAAAGATAGCCGCAGATAAAATCAGTAACACTGGTAGGCCTGAAGGTGAAATAGATGTAGCAATGCCCCCTAACAGCGGCCCAGATAAATTACCGATCCCCCACAGCATAGCGGCAGCAGCATTCGCTACAATTAATTCATTCCCTTTAAAATACTGGCCTATCTGGACTAATGCGATGGTGTAAATTGCCCCTGCTGTTGCCCCTAAAACAAACAACAACCCCCAAATAAGATAAGGTTGGTCTATCAAAAAAGGGAGTAAAAAACTTGCACCTAATGTCACAACACCACAAATTCGATACAGTTTTTCTCTATTCATATGGTCAGCTAGCCAGCCAAACGGCAGTTGCATAATCGCATCACCGGCTAAAATTGCGCTAATCATTAATGCAGCAACAGCCTCTGTGTGGCCCATCCCCATCCCATAGATTGGAAACATAGATAGAATAGTGCCATCAAAAAAAGCAAAAAATAAAATCCCACCGCAAATACCTGGGGCAATTTTTACAAACTGAATAATAGAGAAATTAGACTTCGCGGCAGCCTCTGCGGAATGATCACCAACTTTTTGATCCATCAAAAGAAATAACGCCACCGAAATTAAATGGATCAATGTACAAATTAATAATGGTGATTTGTCTTCCACGCCATAATAAGCAATAAATGATGGCCCGAGTAATTGGCTCACTGTAAAAACAGTCGTATAAATCGCCAATATGCGGCCCCGCTTATTTTCTGGGGATAGTTCATTGATCCACGTTTCCCCTAAACAAATCATCACACCACTAGCCAAACCAGTAACGAGCCGCAAAGGAAATAATAACCACAGCGGTAAGGTACTGAGTAATGGCAATAAACTCACAGCAGAAATGATGGTTGCCAATAACATGGCCTTTCGCTTACCTGACCATAACACAATACGTTGGACTACAGGCGCGATTAAAAACATCCCTAACGCAGGTGCTGCGGAAATAATGCCAATATACAATTCATTGACACCATAATTATGTAACCTAAGCGCGACCATCGGTATACTTAACCCGATCACGATACCAATAACAGCAATACTCATGGTGATCGTAAAAATAGCGAAAAACGGGGAACGACGACAATTTTGCAAAAACTGATTATCAGAGCTCATTTTGAACTTAACTCGTTTCCTCTTCAAAAGAAACAGGTTTTAACTCCATGAATAAATAACTATTTAAAATAAAAAACCAATAAGCCACTAATGAAAACTATAGTTAGCTCATCAATTGTAGCATGACTAATATATTCCGCTATTTATCTCTACAAAAGCAGATTGTATTATTTATTTTAATGCCTTAGTTGAACTAAAGAACAAAAAAATATCGATATAACAATGCGATTCCTGAGACTAAAATAACAATATTAATAATTTTCAAAAATGCTTCACGGGAAATTTTTAAGGTAATATGCCTACCCGCCCAAATACCGATTAACATTGCCGGGGAAAATGCCAAAGCAATCAATAAAATATCAATATTTAGATAAACACCCATAACCAAGAATATGATTACTCTGGTAAGAGTACTAAAGCCAATCAGTGTCATCTGAGTGATACGAAAACGTTGTTTATCTTCAATTCGGCTCGATAAATACATCGCATAGATAAACCCACCACTACCAAATAAGGCACTGAAAATACCGCCTATTAAACTGAATGGAACAACAAGTGCTTTGGAAAATGGTGTTTTCACTTTCTTGGAGAAGAAAGTGTTTAATACATAACCGATCACGAACAAACCCAGTAATAATACTAAAATATCCGGTCGCGTTTTTAATAAAATAGCGGCTCCAATTAAACTTCCTATTACCATTAGTGGAATTATCCATTTTATCTCTTGATAATCGGCTTTTTTCCCATCTCTAAATAAATTTAAAATGGCCGCAGTTAAATCAATTAGCGCTAATATTGGGACAATCATACTTAAGGGCAAATACATAGCCAGCACAGGAGTTGCGATAAGAGCTGAGCCAAACCCCGCCATACCAAAAACCAAATAAGCGAAAAGTAAAGTCACAAAACAAATCGCCATCTCTGGCGTTAATAACCCAAACGGCATACTGATTTAACTCCTAAAATTTTTGATACTCTCACTATAAATTTTTTAGGACAGATTAAATAGCCTTATTTTTTTGTGGGTAAATTTTAAAACTATATCAAAAAATAAAATAACCTCTTTAAATACAATATAAGATGGAGAATATGTGATTAGTTCTACTGAGTCATGTAGAATTAGCATAATGAATTGGAATTTAGGGAAAGCCATATTGTGGATAAAAAAATTAATATAAAAATTGGTCAAAAGATCCGTTTACTTAGGCAAGCTAGAAACCTTTCGTTGAATGAACTATCTCGCCTATCTGGGATCTCAAAAGCCGCATTATCCAAATTAGAATCCGGCGATTCAAACCCACGTATTGATACATTAGAATCGATTGCCATCGCGCTGCGTTTTCCGCTTAGCGATTTATTTACACGCCAACATGAAGCTTATCCCTACTTTGTCAAAGGGTCCTCGAGTGAAGAGGAATATTCACAGCAATTTAAATTCCGTATTAGTATGGGGAATATCTCCGAAATCTGGCAATTAACCATGAAAAGAGGGGCTATTATTAATAGCCCTGCGCATATGAGTGGAACCCATGAGCACATTATGGTGAATTCAGGTTCACTAATGTTGCGTTTGCATAACGATCAAAACATCATTCTAGAAGCAGGCGATTTTTATGCATTTAGCGGTGATTTTCCACATTCTTATTTATGCATAGAGGGAGAATTACAAGCGACTGTAGTCATGACTTACTCCCATATCAGCGAAGGTGTTTAAACCGAGGCATGTTGTGCATCATAGCTAATGCGCAACGTCCCTTTTTTATATTTCATCGACTTAATTGAAAAATGCGTAATGCTATCCAATGAACCAACGTGCGTTCCTCCGCATGGCATTTCTTCAGTTTGGTCGATATAACTGATCCTCAGCTCGTCGTTTTGTTTTATTTCAACTTTCCGGCCACTGCTAATGCTTTGATTAACAATATCTTCAATATATTGACTATCCAGTTTTTCAAACGGCACAACCTCACCATCCATCATACAAAACTCGACTCGAGATTCATCAGGAAAATGATGCCCTTTTTGTGCAAGCCAGCCAAAACGCCGTAATTCCCAGTTTAACAAATGCCCTGCGGTATGTAGTGCGGCATATCGTTGACGTTTTTCTCCGTCAATGGCTGCAACAACGGTGCTCTCTAAATTTAAATTTATCCCATCAGGGAGATAAGCAACAATCAAACCGTTCAGGTGTTTCTTAATACGAACGGGCTCATTATTAACCCAAGCAGTATCGGCGGGTTGCCCACCACCTTGTGGATGGAAAATGTTATCTTGTAGTGCAACCCAGTGCCCTTCCTCGTCACTACCTTGTTTTAATAGAACTGTTTCTACTTCATATTGGTAAGTATTGGTGAGATAAATGTTGTTCTGCATAACTTTCGTACCTTTTATTATTCAATTTAGCAGAATGTATTCGCTTTTCATTCCCTAAACTATTTCTATAACCGCTTAAATTTATACCACCTTTGTTCGCTTTAGGAAACCCTTATTTATGATACTACGTTGAAAATTAATCATGATAAAAAAAGCCCACACGCATTGTGTAGGCTATTAAAAAAGGTGCTGATAAGCATTACTGCAAATAATTCTGCATGGTTTCGAAGAGACGTAAATCGTCACTGAAACGAACTTCTCTCACATCTTCAAGCTTTTCAACTTGATTAATCATTTGTGATAGACGCTCGTCTTTTTGCACCAGCAGCCATATCCGGCTTTCATCTTTATTTTTAATTGGCATACAAAGAATGCCATCAACGTTAAAAGCTCTGCGTGCGAATAAGCCACATATATGTGACATCACGCCGGGATGGTTACGAACAATTAACTCTAAAGCTATTGGGTGATGTTCAAATGCCATAATTAAGCTCCAATCATATCAATGTTAGCTGCGCCTGGTGGAACCATTGGATAAACCTTCTGGTTAACATCAATTAAAACATGGATCAAACAAGGGCCTTTGGTATTCATCACCCTTTCCAGTGCCATTTCAGGATCTTCTTCATTATTTAAATCACACGTTTGTAAGCCAAAACCTGCCGCTATCTTAATAAAATCAGTTTGATAAGGATAAGCTGCCGCAAATATACGATTCTCAAAGAACAGATCCTGTTGTTGATGTACCATTCCCAACGCTTGGTTATTCATCAAAACAATTTTTATATTTAATTGGTGCTCGGCGGCTGTCGCCAGCTCTTGAATATTCATCATCAAGCTGCCATCACCCGAAAAACAAACAACCGTTTTGTCTGGCTCTGCTAATGCGGCTCCAATCGCCGCTGGTAAACCAAACCCCATGGTGCCTAAACCTCCAGAAGTCAGCCATTGGCGAGGGCGCGATAATGGATAAGCCTGAGCTGCCCACATTTGGTGTTGCCCAACATCAGTTGTGATAATCGCATCTTCACCCGCAGCCCGCGCAGTAGAAAGAACTAATCCATAATGATTTAACGGGTTGTCTGCCTCGCGGAGATCCAATGGGTATTTATTTTTCAATTCACTAACTTGATTAACCCATTCAGTACGTTCATTACGTTCAACTAAAGGTAATAATAGTTCCAAGATCTGCCCTGCATCTGCGTGAATGGCGATATCTGGTCGTTTAATTTTACTAATTTCCGCTTTATCGATATCCACATGAATGATTTTTGCATTAGGGCAAAACTTCTCTGCCTTCCCGATTGCTCTATCGTCAAAGCGTGCGCCAATAACAATTAATAAATCAGACTCTTCCATGACCATATTTGTGCTAGCAGCAGCATGCATGCCTAACATACCTAAATATAATGGGTGTCGCATAGGGATAGTGCCAAGCGCCATTAAGGTCATCGTCGTCGGTAATGAGGCTTTTTCCGCAAACGCAATCGCTGTTTCTGTTGAATCAGAACTAATAACCCCACCACCAAAATACAGTACTGGGCGCTTCGCATTATTAATCATTTCAGCTGCTTGCAGAACTTTTTCCATATCAAATGCTGGCGCTTTATCTTTCGGTAATACTTCTGGTATTTCAGTCAGTTCAATAGTGGCAGTTTGAACATCCTTTGGAATATCAATCCAAACAGGTCCCGGACGCCCTGACTCTGCTATACGAAAAGCATCACAAATAACTTGGGGTAATTCATTGATAGAACGAACTAAATAATTATGTTTAGTGACAGGAATAGAAATACCATAGGTATCAACTTCCTGAAATGCATCGGTCCCAATCATTGATGAGGAAACTTGAGCTGTAATACAAACTAGCGGGATAGAATCCAGTTTTGCATCCGCAATGGCGGTCACTAAGTTGGTCGCGCCCGGACCACTTGAAGAAATGCAAACGGCCGCTTTCCCTGTAGTACGCGCGATCCCTTGCGCAATAAACCCCGCACCTTGCTCATGACGAGCCAAAATATGCTGAATTTGCTTACTTTTACCTAAAGCATCATAGAACGGTAAAGCCGCCCCGCCAGGAATGCCCGAAACAATAGTAATACCATGTTTTTCTAATAAATAGACGATTAACTCTGCCCCTGTAAAACAGGTTTTATGTGGTGATGTAGTGCCCGATCCGCTCATCATAATTATCCTTTGCTAGCCTGCGACCCCAAGCGGAAGGTAATAAAAAACCCCGCTCGGTTTGCGCCGGCGGGGTTTCTAAATCTGCGTTGATTTGTACCCGTTACGGCGCTAAGCCCACGACCACCACCACACGCACGACCACCGCGGCACATGGCGCGGTTAGTAGTAGGTTTGAGTGATTAAAAGTCATGTTCACGGGGTTTTCCTGTTTAGTTTATTTGGTTTAACTTATTTGATTATTGTTCTTGCTTTCTTTAAGAAAACATAAATTTCTGATGATGACAATCATTTTTTTGCGTTTTAATTTCTACTAATCTCAAATGAGATATACATCACACTCCTCCTAAACCAACGAATAAACTGGGTATATCAATAAACTCAGAATTAAATTTTGATTAAATTTTCCTTTTTTACCCTGCATTAAGACTTGACTTAAAGTCAACTTGAAGTAGTACCTTATGTAATATTCTACAGAATTACCCTATTAAAAACATCTTATTACTTGATTTTAATAACTTTTAGTTGAGAGAGGGCTTATGCCAAAATCCGTTTGGTGGTTAACAACGACGCTTGCATTGTTTATAACCGGAAATGCCATTGTACTTTCTGTTGCTGTCGTGGTTGGAGAAAAATTGGCAACAAACCCCACTTACGCAACGCTCCCATTATTAAGCCAGTATATTGGTTTGATCCTCGCAACCATCCCAATTGCCTATGTAATGCAAAGGTACTCAAGAAAAATAGGATTTATTATTGGCAACATTGGCGGGTTAATTGGTGCTGGGTTATCTATACTTGGCGTTTTAGAAAGTAGCTTAATTTATTTTTCTATCGGGCTATTTTTCACTGGTATTGCAATAGGCACTGCACAACAATTTCGTTTTGCGGCAATCGAGGAAGCTCCTGTTTCTTTGCGAGCTAAAGCTATTGGGCTTGTTATGAGTGGGGGCATTGCTGCTGCGTTAATTGGCCCAACCCTAGCGGTTACCACCCAAGGATTTTTTGCAGAATACCCTTTTGCTGGCCCATTTATCATATTAGGCATCATTTATCTTATCGCTTTGCTTTTATTATTAATTGTCCCCTTGAAGAAGACTGTTAAGTCCACAACAGACGAAACCTTAGTTAAACGTAGCTATAAGGCTTTGTATTTACAGCCAATTTTAATGCTGATTGCAATTGTTAGTGCTGCAGGTTACGCCATTGTTGTCTTTACTTTTGCCTCAATTCCTTTATCTATGAAGCAACATGATTTCCCCTTTTCTTCAATTGCAATTGTATTTCAGTTTCATGTACTTGGCATGTTCGCTCCATCATTCTTTACGGGCACATTAATTCATCATTTAGGCGCAAAACGCATTATTTTCTGCGGTATTGTTTTATTAATTTTATCTGCTGTCATGAACTTACTCGCTAACCATTTTTATAACTATCTTTTCGCGGGTATTTTTGTCGGTGTAGCATGGAATTTAATTCTTATCAGCACGACCAACCTGCTACCACACACCTATGAAATACATGAACGTGCCAAAGTACAAGGAATGACGGATTTTCTTATTTATTTTTTTGGGGGAATTGGCAGCTTAGCTGCGGGTATGTTGTTTTTCACTCTAGGGTGGCAAGTGATGAATATCTTATCCGTTGTTATATCCATCGCAATTTTGGTCGGTTTTTGGCAGTTAAAAAGATATATTCCAACGCACCAATAAACCATTTAATACTCACATCTTAATTCTGTGCTTATGGTGTAAAAACAAGTTCATGATAGTTTGTTGCTCCATAAATATATCACCATAAGTCAAACAACACTGGTTGAGTACTAATTAAAATTTTGCATTATTGTTATTTCACAAATTAACAGCCTGTATTTATATCTGTTTATCTTTTATTTATTGGTAATTTACATAATCAGAGATATGATTAAAAAGTAACTAGTAGGAAAATATTATGTATAAAGAAATTACTGTTCCCTACCAAGGGAAATACACGGAATTTCAATCTACAGTTGTCAATGAGATATTAGTTTGGATTGAAATGAACTTAACCAATCGTCTATTACTCGACGATATTGCACTAAAATCGGGATATACGAAGTGGCATTTACAGAGGGTATTTCGCAAAGTTGTTGGGATACCTTTAGGTGAATATATTCGCCGAAGGCGGATATGTGAAGCAGCAAAGGACCTCTGCACGACCGACCTTCAAGTTATTGATATAGCAATAAAATACCAATTCGACTCCCAGCAATCATTTGCAAAGCGGTTCAGAGCATATTTAGGTACATCACCGTCAATTTACCGAATTTCCGGTGAAAGCCAAAATGACCCTTTACTACTGGAACCCAAAGTTGCCTGATACGCAATATGAAAATAAAATTTGTATATTCTTTTATTCAACCTTCAATACAAAGCTCCATGTAAGTTAATTACTGGAGCTTTTTCTATTATTACCTTAAGAAAATATTAATTTAAGAAACTCTTAATTTAAAATTAATAATCTCTTAAGGTTTAAAGTTATTATTTAATTTATTAAGATAAAAATAAAGGCCTCACAAGGAAGCCTTCATTATATTTAATATATTCCTCTAATTATATTGATAATTAGAATGGAATATCATCATCGAAATCCATTGGTGGCTCATTAGTTTGTGGTGCTGGTGCTTGTGAACGAGCTGGCGCACCACCGCCACTAAATTGTTGAGCAGCTTGAGCTTGTGGCTGCTGAGGCTGACCCCAACCCCCCTGACCGCCTTGCCCTTGTGATGACGAATCACCACCACGACCACCTAGCATTTGCATTGAACCACCGATATTAACAACAACTTCAGTGGTGTAACGGTCTTGACCGCTTTGATCTTGCCATTTACGGGTTTGCAAAGAACCTTCGATGTAGACTTGTGAACCTTTTTTTAAATATTCACCCGCAACCTCAGCTAATTTGCCGAAAATAACCACGCGGTGCCATTCTGTTTTTTCACGCATCTCGCCGGTTTGCTTATCGCGCCAACTTTCAGAAGTTGCCAGAGTCAGGTTTGCCACAGCCCCACCGTTAGGCATATAACGGATTTCTGGATCTTGTCCTAGGTTACCGATAAGAATTACTTTATTTACGCCTCTGCTGGCCATTTATTACTCCTGATGCATTGAATTTTAATCTCTGGATTAGCCGAGAAGTTTACCACGACCTCGCTGATTTGCACCACGAAATTGAAACTCCCCCTCGAACTTGCGAAACACTTTCCAAATTTTAGTGTAATTTCTGAGTGCAATTTCAGTATAGACACAAAATAATTCACCGTTTCCCCTTCGACAAATTCGTTCTTCCCTTGAGCTTATGTATAATTGTACATTTTTAAGACTAAAACTCCCCACTCTAGACTGTTTAATTCATAGCTAGGCGGCAAGCGAAGGCATTACAAAGGTATATATAAGTATGTAACTACCTAGCCAAGCACAACCAACAGCACTAAGAATTTAAATAGGAGTAGTAGAAAAATATGGCAAGTACTGTATATCCATTCAGCCATAATTATGTGATAATGATCGCTTGCGATTGTTCAATATCAAATCATCCGGGAAGTGGTAAATGGATAATATCGAAGTACGCGGCGCACGCACGCATAATCTGAAAAACATCAATCTCGTTATCCCTCGTGACAAACTGATTGTTATTACGGGTTTGTCTGGCTCTGGGAAGTCATCTTTAGCTTTTGATACCCTATATGCCGAGGGTCAGCGCCGCTATGTTGAGTCCCTATCCGCCTATGCACGCCAGTTTCTTTCTTTAATGGAAAAACCGGATGTCGACCATATTGAGGGGCTATCTCCAGCCATTTCGATTGAACAAAAATCGACTTCACATAACCCACGGTCAACTGTCGGGACAATCACTGAAATTCATGATTATCTACGTTTATTATTTGCTCGTGTCGGTGAACCTCGTTGCCCTGATCATGACATACCACTAGCAGCACAAACAGTTAGCCAAATGGTTGACAATGTACTAGCGCAGCCTACCGACCGCCGGATGATGTTATTGGCTCCTGTCGTTAAAGAACGCAAAGGCGAGCACGTTAAGTTACTTGATAACTTAGCAACACAGGGTTATATCCGAGCAAGAATTGATGGCGAAGTCTGCGATCTTTCTGATCCTCCAAAGCTCGAATTACAAAAAAAACACACGATTGAGGTTGTTGTCGACCGCTTTAAAATTCGTGATGATATCGCCCAACGTTTAGCCGAATCCTTTGAGACCGCACTCGAGCTTTCCGGTGGTAGTGCTATTGTTGCCGATATGGATGACCCAAGTGCAGAAGAATTGGTTTTTTCTGCTAATTTTGCCTGTTCGGTGTGTGGTTACAGCATGATGGAACTTGAGCCACGGCTGTTTTCCTTTAACAATCCAGCGGGGGCTTGCCCAAGTTGTGATGGCTTAGGTGTTCAGCAGTTCTTTGACCCTGAACGGGTTATCCAAAATACAGAAATATCCCTGTCTGGCGGGGCTATTCGTGGCTGGGATCGCCGTAATTTTTATTATTTTCAAATGATAATGTCATTAGCAGAACATTATAAATTTGACGCAGAAGCGCCATACAGTTCATTAAGTCCTGCTATCCAAAAAATTATTTTATACGGTTCAGGCAAAGAAACGATCGAATTTAAATATCGTAACGACCGTGGCGATGTCACTGTTCGTCGTCACCCATTTGAAGGGGTGCTCAATAATATGGAGCGCCGTTATAAAGAAACAGAATCCACTGCGGTACGTGAAGAACTCGCCAAATACATAAGCAATCGCCCTTGTGTTTCTTGTCACGGAACCCGTTTGCGTAAAGAAGCGCGCTTTGTTTTTGTTGAGAATACAACATTACCTGAAATTGCTGATTACAGCATTGGCCACGCAATGGCGTTTTTCCAAAATCTAAAACTCACGGGTCAACGTGCGCAGATCGCAGAAAAAGTATTAAAAGAAATTGGCGAGCGGCTGAAATTCTTAGTTAATGTGGGGCTTAATTACCTTAGTCTTTCACGTTCTGCGGATACCTTGTCTGGTGGGGAAGCTCAGCGTATTCGTTTGGCAAGCCAGATTGGGGCTGGTTTAGTCGGGGTGATGTATGTTCTTGATGAACCTTCAATCGGCTTACACCAGCGTGATAACGACCGCTTACTCGAAACGTTAATCCACCTGCGTAATCTTGGTAATACTGTTATCGTTGTAGAGCATGACGAAGATGCCATTCGCGCCGCTGATCATGTGATTGATATTGGGCCTGGGGCCGGTGTACATGGTGGGCAAGTTGTCGCTCAAGGCACATTAAATGATATTGTCACGAACCCAGACTCTTTAACCGGTAAGTATTTAAGCGGTGAGCGTAAAATAGAAATCCCTCAGCAACGTGTCCCTATTAACAAAGACAAAATACTCACTGTATTTGGTGCTAAGGGTAACAACCTAAAAAATGTGACGCTAAAAATCCCTGTTGGTCTATTTACTTGTATCACAGGGGTATCAGGCTCTGGTAAATCAACACTAATTAACGATACTTTATTCCCTATAGCTCAACGCCAACTAAATGGTGCAACAACCATTACTCCAGCCCCTTATTTGGATGTAGAAGGTATAGAACATTTCGATAAAGTTATCGATATTGACCAAAGCCCTATTGGCCGTACGCCTCGTTCAAACCCTGCCACCTATACGGGGGTGTTTACACCAATTCGTGAGCTATTTGCCGGTGTTCCTGAGTCAAGAACACGTGGTTACAACCCGGGGCGCTTTAGTTTCAACGTCAAAGGTGGGCGCTGTGAGGCATGCCAAGGTGATGGGGTTATTAAAGTAGAAATGCACTTTCTGCCTGATGTGTATGTCCCTTGCGACCAATGTAAAGGCAAACGCTATAACCGTGAAACGTTAGAAATCAAATACAAAGGGAAAAGTATTCATGAAGTCCTCGATATGACAATCGAAGAGTCTCGTGAATTTTTTGATGCCGTCCCAGCACTCGCTCGTAAGCTACAAACCCTGATGGACGTAGGTTTATCCTATATTCGTCTTGGCCAATCCGCGACCACATTATCCGGTGGTGAAGCCCAACGAGTAAAACTCGCCAAAGAGCTATCTAAACGGGGTACTGGGCAAACTATTTATATTTTAGATGAACCAACAACGGGTCTGCATTTTGCTGATATTCAACAGTTATTAGCTGTTTTACATCAGTTACGTGACCAAGGAAACACCATCGTTGTCATTGAACATAACCTTGATGTGATTAAAACGGCAGATTGGATTGTCGACTTAGGCCCTGAAGGTGGTAGTGGTGGTGGTGAAATTTTAATTTCCGGCACTCCTGAAGAAGTCGCTGAGTGTGAAAAATCACATACTGCAAGGTTTTTAAAGCCTATTTTAGAGCGCGGTTATTAAAAACTAAAGGCACAGGGAAAGCCGCCATGGCTTTCCCTTCATATCATCTGTATTCTTTCTAACCTAACGAATAACTAGTTATTAATACAATAATATCAATTAAATCAGTTTATTGTTCATCCGTCCTCAACAATGAACCTAAATCGCATATGGCTTTCAGTGGATAGCTATTAGAACCAGTTTCTGACGGGGTAGCTCATACTTATTTATATCTGACTGCCGAAGAATTATTATTATTGTCTTCAGATCTTTTGTGTTTTATTTGATATTCTGATGTTTTATTGATATTAGCATCGTCATACGACGAATAAATTAAACTGGCGTCGATTATACTGAGTCATTCCTTTGTTGTGAGTTTGGGGTAGTAAAATTACAATGCCCTCTTCCTCTTTTCTGTGGTCGAGATATAACGATGATGATGAACACAAAAATACCGAGAAAAAATACTTATACGCGGCGAAGCCTCATCCCAATTTTATTTCTTGGCATGTTAGGAGTATCTCTTTCATGTGAGTCAGCGGTTGTCGGTACCGCAACACTAAAATTACATGGAGTCATCGATCTCACATCATCGGATCGGGTCGCACAAGAAGTCCAAGGAACCTTAACTGGGGATACCGTCTTAAATGTTGAACCCATTTACGATAATACTGACAGCAAATATTGGTTAGAAACGCTACCATTACTGGGGATCAGTAATAGCCAATCGGGATGCGATTTATCCGGTTTTGGGAGGATACCTTATATGCTTAACGTTATTTATGGTGCCCCATTAGTTAATAGCCAAGGGGGAGTTAACGCGTATCTGGTGCCACAATTGGATTATGATTTAATTATTAGCAAATATTCTAATCGGCTAGAGCCTTCTTACCATGGTACTTTTTTTACCAGAGATAATAGCCCAAAACTCAGCGAAATTTCGAAATCAGGAATCACTGGAGCGTGCTTTTATCCATCAGACAGTTACCGAGCGGTACCTAAAGGTGGGCGAAAAAACCTGACATTATCTGTTTCTCGTCCCCAATTATTATATGTTGATAGTAATTTGCCATCAGGAAAGATGCAGTACAGCAACAATATTCCATTGTATTTTATGACTAGTGGATATAATGCAGCAAGAAGTGCCATTCGTTTAAATATCGATGCTGACATCACCATTTTGCGTTATTGTGAAGTAAGTAATGTGACTAATAGCCAAATTAAACACTCCTTTTTAGATGAAATGCAGTCACTGCATAAATCGTCATTAACAGTCACCTGTAATGGTAGTAAACAAGACACCATCAGAATGATAGCGAAAGCAAAAGACACTGATTACGATGCATCAAACCCCAAAAAATTACTCTTAAAACCTGTTGATAGCACTATGAAATCAGAGGTTTTACCTTGGGTTATTGGTAGCATTTATGAAACTGGAAAATCTATAAATTTAAATTGTAATGACTCCACAAACTCAAGGCTAATGAGTTTCAACGGAGAAGAAATAGACCTTGGTGTAAAGAATACGCAGAAAACCATGTTGTTTGATATTTCTTGGGCACTGTGTCGAACGCCCGAGGTTGCAAGTGGCGAGTATCAAGGTAAAGCAGATTTAGAGTTTTTTATTAAAAGTTAATCGCCATAAAACCAGTTGGAAAGAAGACGTGACGATATTAACGCACGTCTTTTTCATTTTTATTTCAATGAACGCACTTTAATGAAAGTGTTCTGATTGGGTTATCGGCTGTTGGCGGAATATTTTGTAAATCACTAAAATTCACATTACATGATTGCTTATTTTGCGTTCCCCATTGAACACGTAACATGCCAGCATTCGGCAATCCACTCATATACAGCAGGCCGTCATCCCCTACCAACCCAGTATTTTCTTGTGCTAAAGAGTCATCAATTAAAGTGGCAACAGCACCAAATGGAATAATCCCTTTATCATTATTTAGCTGGATAATAGCTTGATAACCAACTCGGGTATCAAAGTTCACTTTCACAATTGCCCCTGCAGTTGGATAAATGTTTTTCGATGTTTGTGTCAATGTCACATCATCTGGGAGAGAATTAACATCTAAACTCACACTGTTTTTTGAGTATTCAGAAAGATAGGGATAAATTGCTTGACCTCTGGAATTGATTTGCGCATTCCCTATAGTTAAGAGAGTTCCTTCTGCACCTTCTGCTTCAACAATAGCAAAACTGTCACTCATACTGCGCCCAAATAATACTCCTCCCGAATAAATTACTAGGCCACCATTAATACCAGCATTCACAGAATTATAACTATTTGAATAATTATATCCTGCTGAAACCGTTCCTTTAGAACCCGCATAATTGGTATAAATACTACCGGAGCTACTTTGGTTTTGATTCCCCCAACTTTGCGAAACCCCATAAGTTAATTTGGAATCTAATAAACTTCCACTTACCCCTACTTGCTGAGTTGTTTTACCTTTATTATCGTGACTAATAGAATAAGTACTGCTGATATTACGTGCAGAAGGTGAATTCGAAAATAAACTAAAAGGTACACTAAGGTTAAAACTGATTTGGCGATTTTCTGGCCACTGTTCGCTATTTTTAGTTCTATCAATGCTGTAATTAATACTGTAGGAAATCCCTTTAATACTCGTATTATAGCCCGCAGAAACTTGAGTCACATTTTGCTCATCATTCCAATACTCATTACGACTTCCAGAAAAATAAAGGTTACCGTAGTTCCCTAGCGGCTGAGAGAGTGATGCAGAATATTGTCGGCGTTCCTGTATCCCCGTCCAAGGGGCGACATCCTCAATATACCGATAGTTGTAATTATTAAAATTATTAAAAGTGTAATAATCCTTCGATGTATAATGTGTCCCTGACAAATCAATAGACGTATTCGTCATCGCAATATTTTTTGCGTAACGTAAACGATAAGCTTGTGCTCGATGTGTTTGGTGATCTAAAGTCGCCTGTGCATGGGTAATATCGGCAGAAATCGCACCAATATCCCCCATTGAAAAGCCTATCCCAGAAATACCGGACCAATAATCTTGCGCCGCAATAATTCCCCCATAAGCCGTAATATTATTTGGCAGGCCATAGATGCCGCTTGCCAAAAGAAAATCAGATTCTTTTGACCCTACGGTCACGCCGCCATCATAGCGACCCGTAGTAAGTTCATACTGCCATCCGCCAGGGCGTTGCATAATCGGCAAAGAAGAAAAAGCGACAGTAAATGTCCGCTCAGAACCATCTTCTTCTTTTACCGTGACATCTAGTGCGCCAGAATTACTCCCTGTAGCGAGGTCTTGAATATTAAACGGCCCAGGAGGAACATAGGTTTGGTAAACAATATAACCATTTTGGCGAACAGTGATTTGGGCATTTGACTGTGCAATCCCTTTGATATCTGGAGCAAAACCACGGAGGCTACTCGGTAACATCTGGTCATTAGAGCTTAATTGTACACCTTTGAATGGAATCGAATTAAATAGCTCGCCACGTGTGCTACTTTCACCAACCAAGAATTCTGAACGTATACTATACAAGCTGCGAGAAACAGCTGTATTTGAAAAATGAGTTTTTGTTTGGTTTCTTCTGGTGCCGTTACCATGCTGCCGGTTATCCGTATGAGCAAGGCTAGAACGAAGCCGCCATGCACCGACGTTAAAACCACTATTAAGGTTAATAAATAAGCTATCGCTCTTTTGCTTTCCCGATGAAGAGTGGCTATTTGTTGAATGATTTCCCGTTATTATATAGTTCGTTTTTAAAGCCGTAATACCATCATCAAGTAATTCTTGGGGAATATAGCCTTCCGCCGCATTATCCATCGCAACTTGAGGAATACTGATGTTCACACTAAGTGCTGATAACTGTGTATTAACACTGGCACCCTCAATATAATCTGCAAGCTCTGTAATAACATAATCCTGAGGCAACCCCCTTAATTTAGGGATAGCATCAATTTTTACACCGAAAGAAGATAGCAATTCAATGGTTAATTCAGGTACCACATCATTATGTTTATTTAAAATGAAGTTAAGAAGGCGCTCACCTTTAGGTTGCTGATTAACGAAAACTTGTAAAGTATATTCACCCGTAGGAACGCTATTTTCTTTTGAAAATTGACTAAGATTGACATCATTTACATCAATGCCAAGCTGTTCATTGAGTAGATTGGGGTCAAAATACTCATCACCGAAACTCATAACAGGTAATAGAATTAACGAGGATAATAAACCAATTTTAAAATGAGGTAACGTCATGATAAATCCATCGTATGTGTGCCGCCATTGAGCCATTAGCAATGGTAAAATTTAATAATTATTTTAGTAAGCTTGTTTTTTGTTTTGTTGGTAATAAATACTCATCTAAAAGTGCCCATGAAATAGAGCCTGATGGTAAATTACTATAATGAAATCGTTGTTCTGAAAAAGGCGGAACAGAAAGAAAAAGTACCTCTTCATCAAAACGATGTCCATTTATTGACAAGTTATCAAAAGTCGCATAAATAGGGCTATTATTTCTAACGATTAATGTATTCTTTTCGCGTTGAAATGAGAGTTTTTCAGTAACCTCTTCTAATGTAATGCTTTTTAGGTGTTCTGGTCGGTAATACACTTTAAATAATAAAGAACGCGTAACGGTAAACTGCAAAGATTGCTCACTCTGCCGTTCCGTTGATGGGATCGCCTTTAATTGAACTAAAAAAACACTCTCCCGATCCGATGGTAAACTCTGGGTTTTACCAGTAAACATAACCCGCCAGCTATAATATTCATCACCATTTAGTTTATGTAGGGGCGGGGTGACAATAAAAGGGATTTTTTCATTTTTATTGAGAATATTAATACCTGTTTTTTCATCAAGCCACTGCATATTAGTCTGGATTAAATAAGGAAAAGTACTGGTATTGCGTAAACTGATAGAAATACTTTTATCACCAGCAATGTAAGTGAGCCGCTGTAGTGAAAATTTCAAGTTATCAGAATCAGCTTTAAGCGAAAAATGGGTCATAAAGCCCATAACCAAAATTAAACAGCTCAAAAATTTTAATCGTTTGAAAATATATTGATTCTGCAATCTCATATTACTTCACCGATGAAAGAGCTACAGGATAATAAAAAACATCAGATAACCCACCGAAATCGTTGATCATTTGCCAACTAGCTGTCTTGATTTTACTGTCAACACCTTTAATAGTTGTTTGGTTAAATGGCGGTAATATCAGGCTTTTTTTATAATCTTGCTGGTTTATTTTTATATTTACAGCAGTAAGGTAATACGGTGTTGGGTTATTAAACTGCCACTCATTACCTTTTGCTACCAACTTCACCTGCTTAAATATATCTGAGTTCGGGACAGCTAAATGATTGGGCCGATATAAGACCTTAATGATGATATTAGTAACAAAGGTAAGTTTTGCATTGTTTTTTTCAGCATTAGGCTGTTGTGTTGAAGGAATTGCTCGAGTATAAAGATAAAAAAGTGATTCTTTATCCGTTGGTAATTGTTTCTTATTATTGACCAATATTTTTGCACTAAATTTGCTTTTTGCATCTAAGCGAAATAATGGCGGTGTTACGATGAAAAAAGGTGACCTTTCTCCTTCTAATTCATTCGTGATAGCTGTTTGAATTAAGTATGGTGAATTATCATCATTAAGAATGCTAAAAACTTGACTAGTACTATCACTGTTTATAATAACCCTCGTTTGGTCTAAACGAATGCCTGCCCCAAGAGCCGTCTGGCTTAAGCATAATGTAAATACCAACAATAACAGTGCAACTAATCTCTTCATATTATCTCAGTTAATCCACAATAAAAGAAAATGTGATGGTAGATTGAAAATTACCGACTTGTGGCTCACAGAGGCCATTCGATGCACATCTCACATACGTATAGAGTGTTTTATCGAGTTTATTCGCATCGATTTGAGTCCAAACATTCGATTCTTTTTCCACAAAATCACTAATATTCATTGAATTTGCAACATTGTCATTTTCAGAAAAACTAATCCCAAACCCTTTCATAGGGTCATCGATAAAGGTTACTGTATCAAGATAATTCTTCGGTGAAATTTTCACATAAGAATTAGTAAAATTTTTAGTTAAACAGTCAGATAACGATATTTTTATAGGAATCGGTTGGACTTTGTTAGTTTGAATATCTGAGTATGTTATGTTACCAAAATCAACTTCATTGGTAGATGTACCAACAACTGATATTTTACACATCTGTGAAATAATTTTCACATTAAAATCAAATTCTGCATTATTATTCGATAATGCAGAATTTGAAATTAATAACAGACTAAATAGAACAAAGTTAAATATTAATTTCATTATTCTTCTCATGGCTGCAAAAAGGTAAAAACAATAGCAGCGCTGAGTTTTCCTGGTTGTATAGCAGCGTCACCTAATTTAACAACTTGAGCTTCAAAATGTTTTTCATTGTCCCCATTTTGAATCGGAAAATTAATAACACTTTCTTGGTTCGTAAAATTAATTGCCGTACAATTTTTTTTCACACTATCACATTGTAAAAAGCTAAATGCCGCATTTGTCGTATTATTTTTGGGTGAAAGTTTACCATCAATGATCTGTGATTGGTTATCTGCCATCATTGTGACCTGTAGGTCAGGTAGTACTTCAGTATTATAGTCTTGGCATTGGTACTCGACTGAAAAAGGTTCAACTGGCGTTGTATTACCTATATTACTAATATCTTTTACTGTCAGCGCCCTAGAAAAATTGACTACTTTATGACTAAAAGTAAATGCGCATGTCCCTTTCGAAACATGACCTTTGACGATAAGGTCAATATAAGTGTCTTGTTCTGTTATCGAATAAGCAGAGGTATATACCGCACTCAAAGAAAAAGTACAAACGCAGCAAATTATACATTTAAGGAAACTGTGCTTTAAACTCATTCGTTCCACCTAAATCAGTAATAGCGCGCCAAATAACAGTCCCTTTTTGCATGTGAGATGAAATAGGGTAAGTTAATGATGAATATGGAGCGATCGTGGTATTTCCTTTTTCCATACTCATATCAACTCTTTGCTTATTAATAGTAATTTGTGCAAGGTTAACATAATAAGGAGAGTCGTTAATCACTTTTAATTGATTTCCCTTAGTTTGAAATGCTAACTGCTTTTGTGCCTCATCCGAGGTTATCTTCAAGTTTTTTGGGCGATAAAAAACCTTAATGACATGGTCATAACCAATATTTAAGCCGTCACCATCTACTTTCCCAGTTTGACCTGCAATCATTGTGGCATGAAAAAAGAATAGTGATTCCCTATCGCTAGGTAGGTTATTGCTTTTTTCTAAAACCCTAACTTCATGTCGAGAATTTGGCGATATTTTAAATACAGGAGGTGTTGTTTCAAATGGTACATTTCGATCATTATTTTCAGAGGTAATAAAAGTTCGTGTTAAATATGAAACTTGGGATTGACTGTTTTTTATAGCTATAGATACGCTTTTCTCCCCTTGAGGGTAAACAATACGTGTTGCATCTAAGCTCACTCCCTCCGCTAAAGACAATATCGGAGCTAACAATAAGAATAAACTCAAGCTAAATGAAGTGGAGAGGCGGCAAATTTTTAGTTTCATGTTGTTACCTTAATAGACAAAGTCCCAAAAAGGGACCTTGTGAATATCGCTATATCTAATTTAGCATAATATTAAGTATTTTTAATCTGTACTTTTAATTATAAGATACAGTAAAGGTAACAGGGACTTTTAAGCTATCACCCTCAGTTGCTTGATTAACCATAATCAGTCGCGCTTGCATTGGGATATTAGCAAAACCATCTTTAGCTATAGTATCTACAACTGTCATTTGGGTTTCTTTATTTGGTAAAATATCCTGAGCTTTATTATCTGCATCTAATGCTTTTAATTCAACAGCAAGAGATTTAGCCGCCGAGTTAGCAAATAATGAAGGGTTAAATGGTGATGCTGCTCCTGATGCATGAACAAATACAGTTGAATCACCCGCGTCTGCAGCCGAACATTCTGTTAATGTTAAATGGAAGTTTTTAGTTTCACCAATTGCATTTCCTTTAGTTGCATTTGCTAAATCTTGGGTTGTAAATACCCCCCAATTAACCATAGCACCTTCCGTTGTTGATGATACATTGCAGCTTGCCGCACGCACTAAGGCTTCAAATGTGATGGTCGCAGCTTGGTTTTCAGCAAATGCAGCTGGTACAGCTAATGTTGATGCAATGATAAGTGCTGGAGCAATTTTATTTAATAAAGTCATGTGTGTGTCTCTCATATTAAAATTTAATTCGGAATAGTCTTAAACGCTAGTTTTTAAATAATTAGCAAACATAAAAACCAGAAATAATAATAAATATGGTTTATATCGCTTCATTTGATGGGATTATAATACGAATGTTGTTTTCGAAAATAAACGTGAAGTGTGTAAGAAAGCTCAGATTAAGTGTGAATAATTTTTAAAAAAAACAAGTAATCAAACCCAAATAAGTAAATTTTATCAATACATTA
The DNA here is from genome assembly GCF_044006275.1 of Providencia sp. 2024EL-00732. Taxonomy (NCBI): domain Bacteria; kingdom Pseudomonadati; phylum Pseudomonadota; class Gammaproteobacteria; order Enterobacterales; family Morganellaceae; genus Providencia; species Providencia sp. 2024EL-00732. The sequence continues at coordinate 52,983 of NZ_JBIPDG010000008.1, forward strand.
CCAAAATTGAACTGAAACATCTGATCACATTTAGTGAGTAAATACTTAAGAACTACTCATATATGGGACACTATTTTTCGTCTCAGTGATCAGGTAATGGCTGTTATTACAGATAAAAGATAAAAAAAACGCAGGGCTCAGCCTGCGTTTATTGAATAACTTCCTTTATGGGTAAATAACTATTGGCTAACCGCAGCAAATGCTTCGACAATGCGTTTCACATTATGACGATTGACCCCAGCCATACAAACACGGCCAGTTCCCACTAGATAAACTGCAAATTCGTCTTTTAGGCGAGTAACCTGTTGTTGTGAAAAACCCGTATAGCTAAACATACCGCGTTGTTTTAACAAATGGTCAAAGTTTTGCTCAGGTAAAGCTTTCTTCAGTTCATCAACCAGCACTGTACGCATATCTAAAATACGTAAACGCATTTCTTCCACTTCCGCTAACCATTTCGCTTTTTCTGCGCTGTTGGTCAATACGGCAGCCACAATTTTGGCACCATTTGATGGAGGACTTGAATATAGACGGCGCACGCCTGCTTTAAGCTGACCTAATACGCGGTCACGCTCATCTGGGTTTTCGCAAATAACTGATAACCCACCCGCACGCTCACCGTAAATACCAAAGATTTTAGAAAATGAGTTGCTAACAAATACAGGTAACCCTGCTTTGACCATAGTTCTAATCGCGTAGGCGTCTTCGTTGATACCTTCGGCAAAACCTTGGTAAGCGATATCCAAGAATGGGATTAGTTTATGTTCAATCGCCACTTTAGTAACTTCATCCCATTGGGCTGGTGTTAAGTCAGAACCCGTTGGGTTATGGCAGCATGGGTGCATTAAAATGATGCTATTTGCAGGCAATTTTTTGAACGTTGCCAACATTTCATCGAATTTAACACCTTTGGTTTTTTCATCGAAATACGGGTAATAGTGAACTTTTGTGCCAGCACCGGAGAAAATAGACGCGTGATTTTCCCAAGTTGGGTCGCTGCACCAAACCTCTGAATCAGGATAGTACTGGTGTAGGAAATCCGCACCAATTTTTAATGCGCCAGAACCACCAATAGTTTGCACGGTTGCAATACGCTCTTGAGCGATCAGTGGGCAATCTTCGCCAAATACTAGTTTTTGCAGTTCAAGGCGGTAATCTTTCAAGCCTTCCATCGGCAAATACAACGACGCACTGGCAGGGAGTTTGTTTAATGTAGCTTTCGCAGTACCAACAGTACCCAGTTCAGGCGTTTTACCTTCACCATCGTAGTAAAGACCGATACTCAAGTTAATTTTATTTTCACGAGTATCTTTATTAAATTCATCCATCAACGACAAAATTGGGTCGCCCGGATACGCATCAACATGTTGGAACACAGGACATCTCCTAATCATTATTTAGCATTATTTCGTTTTGTTGTTTGAAAATAACCCTTTGCTAACTATTCGTCTACATATTCCATCGCAACTCGTGAGGTTAATTTTGTGAGTAACTCATAGTTAATGATGCCTGTTTGTGCGGCAATTTCTTCAACTGGTAGACCATTGCCCCACAAAATAACGTCATCCCCCACTTTATCTTCGGCATTTGGCCCTAAATCCACGACAGTCATATCCATAGAAATACGCCCAATAATTGGTACTTTTCGTCCATTAATTAACACTGGCGTGCCAGAAGGGACATTACGCGGATAACCATCACCGTAGCCGATTGCGACAACCCCCAACCGTGTATCCCTATCGCTACACCATGTTTCACCATAACCGACGCACTGACCAGCAAAATGCTCCCTAACCGCAATTAAAGATGACTTTAATGTCATCACTGGTAATAAACCGAAACTATCTGCACTTTTCCCCTCTTGTGGGGATGCCCCGTACATCATGATCCCCGGTCTTACCCAATCATAATGCGCTTCTGGCCAGAGTAAGATCCCTGCGGATGCAGCGATGGATTTTTCACCGTCTTTGCCTGCTATAAACTGTTTAAAGCAAGCTATCTGATTTGCGGTTGTAGAAAGGAGTGGAGCATCAGCTTGGCAAAAATGACTGACGATATTGATAGGAAGCTTAACATTTTTACAACGTTGCAGCCGTTGGTAAAAACCTTCTGCATCTTTTGGTAGCACGCCAAGACGATGCATTCCCGTATCTAGCTTCATCCAAACTTTCAGTGGGTGTGGAAGGTCGGCCGCTTCCAACATTGCCAGTTGCTCTACACAGTGGATAACAGTATCGATACGCTGTGCAGCCATCACAAGCAAGTCAGATTGCTCGAAGAAACCTTCTAATAAAACAATAGGTTTAGTAATACCATGCTGCCTGAGCAATAAAGCTTCATTGAGCCTCGCTACGCCAAAGCCATCCACCAGCTCTTGAACTGCGATACCGACTCCAGCTAATCCATGACCATAAGCGTTTGCTTTAACAACTGCAATCAATTGGCTATTTGGAGCGATGCTTTTCACCCGTTGCAAGTTGTGTCGCAGAGCGCGGCGGTTTATCAATGCGGTTGCCGCTTTCATTATTTCCTCGTTGTTTCTCTCTAATTTGGCCAAAAATTAAGCTGCACGTTGGCAGCTCAATATATTCTCTATTTGTTATACGCTAAAAAATATCAATTTCCATTCGATATTATTTTTATGGATCATTTAATTTTAATACTCTAGCCAATACTCTAAATAGTTTGGGTTGTCGCTAGGCGGCGATTGAGCTAAGCCTAGGAGCGTACATAAGTATGTGACTTGCGTAGCTGAGTGTAGCCAGCACCGCGACAGCGCAAAAATATGACGAGTAGAACTATTTAATCTTAATACTCTAGCCAATACTCTAAATAATTTGGGTTGTCGCTAGGCGGCGATTGAGCTAAGCCTAGGAGCATACATAAGTATGTGACTAGGATTAGGGAATGAAGCCAACACCGCGACAGCGCAAAATATGACGAGTATTTAGTCTTCGTCGTTATACGCAGGCCCCGCGTAATTATCAAAGCGCGACCATTGACCATTAAAGGTCAAACGTACCGTACCAATGGGACCATTACGTTGCTTACCAAGGATAATTTCAGCGACACCCTTGAGTTCGCTGTTATCGTGATAAACCTCATCACGGTAGATAAACATAATCAAGTCGGCATCCTGCTCAATAGACCCCGATTCACGTAAGTCAGAGTTAACAGGGCGTTTATCGGCGCGTTGCTCAAGGCTACGGTTTAACTGAGATAGCGCAACAACAGGGACATTTAACTCTTTGGCTAGTGCCTTAAGGGAACGAGATATTTCGGCAATTTCAAGAGTACGGTTATCGGAAAGTGCAGGAACACGCATCAATTGAAGGTAGTCAATCATGATCAAACTTAACCCACCGTGCTCACGGTAAATACGCCGCGCACGAGATCGCACCTCCGTCGGCGTCAGGCCTGAGGAGTCATCGATATACATATTGCGCTTTTCCATCAAGATGCCCATGGTGCTTGAAATTCGCGCCCAATCCTCATCATCTAACTGCCCAGTACGAATACGAGTTTGGTCAACACGGGATAATGATGCCAACATACGCATCATGATTTGGTTACCTGGCATCTCCAAACTGAAAATAAGCACCGGTTTTTCCTCGGTCATTGCCGCATTTTCGCACAAGTTCATCGCAAAAGTAGTTTTCCCCATTGATGGACGTGCGGCAACAATAATTAAGTCAGAGCCTTGCAACCCAGCTGTTTTTTTATCGAGATCTTGATAGCCAGTAGAAACCCCTGTCACCCCATCGTGCGGTTGCTGATAGAGTTGTTCAATCTTTTCAACGGTTTCAGATAAAATGGCTTCGATGCCTTTTGGCCCTTCGTCTTTATTAGCCCGTGATTCTGCGATTTGGAAAACTTTAGTTTCCGCAAAATCGAGGAGATCTTCACTACTACGCCCTTGAGGATCATAACCCGCATCCGCAATATCATTAGCAACAGAGATCATATCACGCACAATCGCACGTTCGCGGACGATGTCAGCATAAGCATTAATATTCGCCGCACTTGGGGTATTTTTCGATAACTCTGCTAAGTAAGCAAAGCCCCCAACACTATCCAGTTCACCTTGTTGTTCAAGGGATTCTGATAAGGTGATTAAGTCAATGGGCTTGCCCTGCTCAAGCAGGATCTGCATTTGTGCGAAAATAGTACGGTGGGGACGGCTAAAAAAGTCGGCATGAGTGACTCGTTCAGAGACGGTATCCCAACGCTCATTATCTAACATTAACCCCCCTAAAACAGATTGCTCCGCCTCAAGGGAATGCGGTGGAAGCTTCAAACCTTCCATTTGGTGATCCCGGGGGGCATCTGTTTTAAAATTCGATGAGGGTTTTTTAGCCATACATTTGCATCCAAGTCTATAATTAACGAACAGCTTCTAGTATACGCCAATCTGATTTTTGTTGTGGCATTCTTTGCACCTTCACGCGAGAGAATTGCCTGATAACGCTTTCAACAAAAAGCACAAACCAATAATTCTTCTGATTGAAAGATGGCGTTATAGTAAACCTATTGATATTGTAAATAAAATGAATAGTCCTTATTGGAGATTGTCATGGCAAAACGTATTGAGTTCGCACAACATGGCGGCGCTGATGTACTTAACTTAGTAGATTATTCCCCAGTAAATCCGGCAGATAACGAAATTCAAATCGAAAACCGTGCTATTGGTATTAACTTTATCGATACCTATGTCCGCAGTGGTTTATATCCTGTCGCTAAACTTCCCAGTGGCCTAGGTACCGAGGCTGCTGGTGTTGTCGTTAAAACCGGAGCTCACGTTACGGGTTTCAAACCGGGCGACCGTGTCGTTTATGCTCAAGGCCCTTTGGGCGCTTATAGCGATGTACATAATGTCCCAGAGAGTGCGGTTGCGCATCTCCCCGATGGGATAACCTTTGAGCAAGCCGCAGCAAGTTCATTAAAGGGGATGACCGTCTATTATTTATTCCATCAAACTTACCAACTTAAGCAAAATGAAGTATTTTTGTTCCATGCCGCAGCGGGGGGTGTGGGCTTAATCGCATGCCAATGGGCAAAAGCATTAGGTGCAAAAATGATCGGTACTGTAGGCTCCGCAGATAAAGCGCTGCGTGCTAAAGAAGCTGGTGCATGGGACGTAATTAATTACCAATCTGAAGATATCGCAGCTCGTGTTAAAGACATCACTCATGGCGAAAAAGTCAATGTGGTTTATGATTCTGTAGGGCAATCCACATGGCTGGCTTCTTTAGATTCACTAAAACGCCGCGGGTTGATGGTAAGTTTTGGTAACGCATCAGGCCCGGTTTCGGGTGTGAATTTAGGGATTTTAAACCAAAAAGGTGGGTTATACGTCACTCGTCCATCACTTGGGGTATATGTCACAAACCGTGCTGAGTTGGACCAAGCCAGCAACGCATTGTTTGACATGATTTTAAGCGGCAATGTGAAGGTAGATGTGCCGCAATCGCAAATTTTTGCTCTGAAAGATGCGCAAAAAGCCCATGAAACAATTGAATCAAGAAAAACCCAAGGCTCGAGCTTGCTTATTCCATAACATAATAAGTAACGCCGAATAGAGCTGAAAAGCACCTTACGGTGCTTTTTTTATAGGTAAAATATGTTACTCACCCCGGGTAACAAACGCCAACGCTTGCTCAACGACCGCTAAATCGGCGCCTTTTTTATGGGCATTCTCACTTAAATGGCGGCGCCATTGGCGAGCACCAGGAATACCTTGAAAAATCCCTAACATATGGCGCGTCATATGACCTAAATAAGCGCCTTTAGTGAGTTCATTTTCAATATATGGATACATTTCTCGTACTGCATCTACCCCATTCGTAATAGGAAAATGCTCACCAAACAATTGGTTATCTACGGCAGTTAAAATCGATGGGTTTTGATACGCTTCACGCCCGACCATTACGCCATCTAAATGTTGAAGATGCTCTTTCGCCTCTTCCAACGTTTTGATACCGCCGTTAATCGCCATAGTTAAATGCGGAAAATCGCGCTTTAATTGATAAACACGCGGGTAATCTAATGGTGGTATTTCACGGTTTTCTTTTGGGCTCAAACCGGATAGCCATGCTTTACGAGCATGGATAATAAACATTTCACAGCCGCCTTGAGTCGAAACTGTTTCAATAAAATCACATAAAAATTGGTAGCTATCTTGCTCATCAATGCCAATACGTGTTTTAACTGTGATCGGAATAGTTGCCGCATCTTTCATTGCTTTCACACAATCAGCCACCAACTGCGCATCCCCCATTAAACAGGCACCAAAACGCCCATTTTGAACGCGATCTGAAGGGCAACCCACATTTAAGTTAACCTCATCGTAGCCACGCTCTTCGGCTAATTTTGCGCATTGAGCTAATGCAGCAGGGTCGCTTCCCCCAAGTTGTAGAGCAACAGGGTGTTCCTCTTCACTAAATGCGAGGTAATCCCCTTTTCCGTAAATAATCGCCCCTGTTGTCACCATTTCAGTATACAACAAGGTATTTTTGCTTAATAAGCGGTGAAAATAACGGCAATGACGATCGGTCCAATCGAGCATTGGCGCAACGGAAAAGCGGTTTAGGTTATGGTAGCCTTGTTTTGGGGTATTTTGATGCATGCTGCTCTTTTGTGTTGATGTTGAAAGCCATTGAATAGCCCCTAACAATGATAAAGGGCCAATAATAAATAAAGGAGAGTATTATAACATAGACCGTTTGGGATGCGATGTATTCGCACAGATATCAATTAAGGCGTGGATGATATAACAATACCCCGATAGGGATTTCTCCGCTATCAGGGGGCATGTCATTTTTCAGTTGCAATCTTTAAGTAAAATCCGAAATTTTGGACAAAATATTTAATTAAGATTAACAACCCAACATATTATTTAGTTTCTGCGCTCATTGTGACAAAATTACCCATACGTGCACTGGTAATGGTGTAGCTATCTGCACCCGCAGCTTTTGCTTTTGCCGCAATAATCGCTTCTGCTGAGTCTAAGGTATCGCTAGTTGCAGTTAAGGTTGCAGCGGAAGCACCAAAAGCCATTACCGATAATACAGAAGCTGCCATTAAAGTTTTAAACATGTTCATAATATAATTCCTTCGTTCGTTATAGGGGGAGGCAACCCGTGTTGCCTTCGATGGAGGTATCATATCGCCAAACCGTATTTAAGTTAAAGCTAATAATATCGCTGTTCATATTCAAATTATTTGAATAATAAAAACGCAATTAAATAAACTCGTTGAAAGAGAATTAAAGTGACCTATCACGTTTTGTGATAGCCTGATTAAATCGTCATTCAGGGTAATAACCCCCCTATTCCATAGGATTTTTATATGTCACTTGGTAATCGAAAACTTCCTCATTTTAAATACCACCCAAACCCTATTGAAACCAAAGCGTTTCTCACTGACAAAACTGTCACCTGTGATTGTTGCCAGCAACTTACAGATATTTATTATGAAAGCCCTTTTTACTCCGTTGAGGATATCAACGCATTTTGCCCTTGGTGTATCGCAAATGGCTCTGCTAGTGCAAAATTCGATGGGGAATTTCAAGACCCAGAATGTGTGGAAGGGATCGATTGTGAATATGATAATAACGGCGAGTTTTTACAGACTATCAACCCCTATCCAAGCGAAATGTTTGATGAGCTAATCAAACGCACCCCTGGTTATCATGGTTGGCAGCAAGAGACTTGGCTGGCTCATTGTAATGAACCCTGTGAATTTATAGGTTACGTTAGTTGGAAAGACATCAAAGATAGGCTCGACGAGTTTGTTTCCCTTGCTGACGATGTGGCTGATTATGGTTTTTCAGTAGAAGAGCTAGCCACTATTTTAGATGAAGATGGAGCCGCACAGGGCTATTTATTCCGTTGTTTACACTGCCAAAAATTACGTTTGCATTTTGATTTCAGCTAATCAATAAAAAGGGCTGCACGAGGCCATATTGGCCTCGCATTGACCTTTAAGGAGCCATCAATTCTACGATTTGCTCTGCAAGCTCTGGGGTTGCAGTAGAGAGCAAGCTCCCTGCAAACATGGCTTGTGTGCGTTCACCATTCAGCCCACAAACCTCACCTCCTGCCTCTCGAATACAAGGAATGAGGGCAGCGCTGTCCCATGGTTTCATTATGGTATCAATCGCACCATGAATACGACCAGATGCAACCATAGCATGTTGGTATGCATCATTTGCAAAAATAAAATCACGCGCTTCGCCCACGATGGCATCAAGATGATAAATTTGCGAGCCTTCAGAAGAATTATAATGACTGCTGTGGATCCCAGATGCACTGATTACAGCTTCTGATAATGATTTAGGGGATTGTTCGCCCAATTTCAGTTGCCGTAACGATTGCCCTGAGCTTTCCAACCAGCAACCTTCCCCTTGAGATGCATAGAACATCATTGATATAGCAGGGAAACTAATGACACTTAGGAGTGGCTCCCCATTTTCAACATAAGCAATTAACGTACTAAAAAGCGGCACACCATAAATAAATGCACGCGTTCCATCAATTGGGTCGATAACCCAACCCGAACTAAACTTTTGCTCACCTTCAAAACCAAATTCTTCACCTAAAACTAAGGTATTAGGTGTACGCTTCGCAAACAGTTCCCTGATTTCTTCTTCAACTCGGATATCCGTTTCAGTCACTACCGAGCGATCGGGTTTATAGTCAAATTTCCCCGCGCTATAGAAAGCTTCTACCGTCATTGTTTTGACTAGTTTAGCGGCTTCAAGTGCGATATCTAACATGAGTATGCTCCTGATTGAAAAAAGAAAACCAGTATAACTGACAGGTCACTCAACCAAAGAGGGTTTAAATGCCTTGTTCACTGCTGAATAAGCCATTCCCGAGCTAAATTTGTTGTAGTGAAACATCACCAAAAGTCATAAAAACCAACGTGTGACCCGCGACACCTCGGTAAACACCTTGCTGGTTGTTTAATTCGCAAGCTAACGCGGTGAGCTGCCAAGCGTCATATTCTTCAATGTCGCTCACTCGTGCGGTCAACAACGGGTTATCACTGCGCTCACCATAGGCTTTAACTGCAATGGCATCATGTGTAAGCGCGGGTTGGATCGAACTATTTGCCCAACTCCACATCCAACTACCTTGGTTTTGGTCATATGTTCCAACGATTTGTACCGGTGCAGTCGCCATTACATTGTCTGGAGCGTGAAAAATAATCGTCCCTTCGTCTTGGTCTACCGACCAATCGGCTTGGTCCAATTTCCACGTGTCACAATGAAACTGATTTTTAGCTTGTAAGGCATTCATACTGCGTTCAATAAGCGCCTCGTAAGGCATTTGTTCTAATTCGTTATTCATGAGTTACCTAATATTTTTTAACGCATTGATGACCAACTGCCAAAATTTATGGTGGTCTAACTTAACTGCGACCTGTGTATGGCAGTCAGCTGGTGCTGGGTGACGGAAATCAGCTACCGTCATACCTAATGTCAATGACCCTGTTAATTCGATATCAATAGGAACTTTTTGTGTAGTAATAACTGAAGGATCAATCACATAAGCTACAGCGCAAGGGTCATGAACCGGAGGAGCATCAAAGCCTTGAGCTTGTTTGTACATTTTCCCGAAAAAATCCAGAAGTTCCACAACAAATTGCGAACAATCACTACCTATCGCTGCAATTTCATTTACAACATCCGGGGTCGCGAGGGCTTGGTGCGTCAAATCTAACCCCACCATGGTCAGTGGCCATTTTTCATTAAAAACAATATGGGCAGCCTCTGGGTCAATTTTGATATTAAATTCCGCGACTGCGCTCCAATTCCCCACATGGTAGCCACCGCCCATCAGCACCACTTCCTTCACCCGCTCCACAATGCGGGGCTCTAGACGAGCAGCAAGCGCAATATTGGTTAATGCCCCTGTTGGTACTAACGTTACCGTTTTAGGGGGGTGTGACATAATGGTATCAATAATCAATGAAACAGCATGTCTTTCATCTAATTTAAGTGTGGGCGTTGGTAAAATAGGGCCGTCTAACCCTGAGTCCCCATGTATGTCTGGTGCAACTTCGCTATTACGCACTAATGGGCGAACAGAGCCCGCGGCAAAAGGAACCCCCGTGATCTTAGCCATTTCAGCAATCGCTAGAGCATTATAAGTGACTTTTTCGAGGGTTTGGTTACCTGCAACGGTTGTTACAGCCAATAAATCAATGTCTGGGTTGCCGTAAGCCAGTAATAATGCAATTGCATCATCATGACCAGGGTCGCAATCAAGAATTATTTTTTTGCTCATACCTTACCTTATCAATAAATGAGGAGTCAGCTATGACTAGTCTGACCCCAATGTAACGAGCTAATAAGGTAAAATCTATGCTTACTATCTGAATAACTACAAAATTACTTTAAAACATGTGCATAGACACGTTTTTTCTCACCTTCATTCTTGGAAATATAAACGCCTTGTAATTCAGGAGCAAAACCCGGTAGAGCGTTGATCCCAGCTTCAAGAGCTTTGAAGTAACGCAATACAGGGCCTGACCAAACTTCCCCCGGCACAACACACAATACCCCAGGAGGGTAAGGCAAGGCTCCTTCAACGGCAATACGCCCTTCTAATTCATCCAAGGGTAGTAACTCACAGTTACCCCGAATAAATTCAATATGGGCTTGCTGAGGGTTCATTTTTACCTTAGGGAAATGTTGCTTACGGAACATTTCTTTTTGCAATTGCTTAATATTATCGTCAACGCTGAGTTGGTGCATTTCTTGGCACAGACGGCGTAACGTATAACCATGGTAATGGCTTTCATAACGCTGATAAACCGACGGTAATACGTCAACTAATAATGCATCTTCATCGAGTAATTGCTCAAAGCGAACTAAATGAGACACCAGCAATTCCAGTTTTTCGCGCGTTTCCGCCGGTGTTAATAGAAATAGAATGGAGTTTAAGTCGCATTTTTCAGGGATCACACCATGTTCACGTAAAAAATGCGCCAAAATAGTCGCAGGTACACCGAAAGCCTCATATTCACCACTTTCGACGTCGATACCCGGTGTCGTTAACATTAATTTGCATGGGTCAACGAAGTATTGATCCTGTGCATAACCATCAAATGCATGCCAACGTTGCTTAGGGATAAAATTAAAAAAGCGCTGCTCACTCGCAATTTGCTCAGTAGGATAATCCTGCCATAACTTGCCATCAACCATTTCAGGAACAAAGGGCTTAAAGTAACGGCAGTGCTGAAGTATGGATTTTCTGACTTCAATGCCCACTTTTACGCAATCCATCCACATCATATTGCCGGCAGCGCCTTGATGTATACGTGCATTGACATCCAGAGAAGCAAATAGTGGGTAAAATGGGCTCGTAGAGGCATGCATCATAAAGGCATTATTGAGTTTTTTATGAGAAACAAAACGCTCTTGACCTTTGATGTGATTATCTTTTTTATGGATCTGTGAGGCTTGAGAAAACCCGGCTAACTGCTTATGGACGGACTGAGTGACCATAATACCAGGGTCATTTTCAGTTAATTCGAGCAGTAATGGCGAGCACTGACGCATCATTGGTATAAATTGCTCATAACCAACCCATGCAGAATCGAATAAAATATAATCACATAAATGCCCAATTTTATCGACCACTTGTCGTGCGTTATACACTGTTCCGTCATAGGTGCCTAATTGGATCACCGCCAATCGAAACGGCCGTACAGCTTGCGACCGTTCTGGCATAACATCTGTAATTAATTCACGTAAATAAGTTTCTTCAAAGCAATGTGCATCAATACCACCGATAAAGCCAAATGGGTTACGCGCCGTTTCAAGATAAACCGGTGTCGCCCCCGCTTGGATCAATGCGCCATGATGATTTGATTTGTGGTTATTACGGTCAAATAATACGAGGTCGCCCGGTGTTAATAAGGCATTTAATACCACTTTATTCGACGATGAAGTGCCATTTAGGACAAAATAGGTTTTATCTGCATTGAACACTTTAGCCGCAAATTTTTGGGCTTCTTTCGCAGCACCTTCGTGGATCAGCAAATCCCCCATCGCAACATCTGCATTGCAGAGGTCGGTACGAAAAAGGTTTTCACCATAAAATTGGTAAAACTGCTCCCCCGTAGGGTGACGACGGAAAAATTGCCCCCCTTGGTGCCCAGGGCACGCAAAAGTCACATTATGACCCGCAGCATAATCCATCATTCGAGCAAAAAATGGAGGTAATAACTGCTCAAGATACTGATTAGCAGCATCAAGTAATTGGCGGCTATTTTCTTCACGCTCAGCAGGTGCTGGCGGCAAAATGGCCGTTAAATAAGGAGGTAATTTTTCATCCGTTGGTAGCTGTTTATCACTAATGATAAACAGCGGAATACTGAGCTGACTCTCAGCAACCCTTTTCCACAGCCCTTGGTTGGCATCTTGTTCAGATAGCACAACAGCAGCAATATTGTTTAACTGTGCATCGCGAATATCTACCCACTGAAATTCACCAGTAAAATAGATAGCGACCCCCTGGCTACATGCCACATTGATTTTATTCATAACAGTCTGGCTCTTAGTTAGCTGAGGAAAAGAGGCGGTCAATATACTTGATAGGTAGGGGAATTGGAATGACCTGCGCCTTGGCAAAAAAATCAGTAAAACAAAAAGTCGATTATTTTTTATAAGCCTCTGGTTAATAGCATAAAAATGCTAACAGCTAGCAGCTCAATGACCGAAATTTTATTTTTACATTTCAAAGATATAAAGATAAACCGACTAATTAATTAATAATTAACAATCAATTAGTCGGCTAATTTATCATGTGCGGAACGTTAGTTGTTTTTTTCCACATACAATGTTTGAGATGGGAATGCGAAGTCAGCATTATGACGTTTTACGATATCGATTATCTTTAAATATACCGCTTGCTGCGCAGCTAACCACTCTGCCCATACGGTTGTTTTCGTAAAACAATACACCATAATATTTAACGAAGAATCGGCAAAGGCATCAAAATATACTAATAATGTTTGCCCTGTATCGATATTTTCATCTTGTTTTAGCATCGTGCGTATCTCATCAACAATCGCACCAATTTTGTCAGCGTCTTCATAACGCAAACCAATTTCTGTTTTAATACGTCGATTAGTCATACGCCCAGGGTTTTCCACACTAATTGAAGAAAAAACTGAGTTCGGTATGTAGAGAGGTCGATGGTCAAAAGTAATAATTTTTGTGATCCGCCAACCAATTTCGACCACGGTACCTTCAATATTTCTATCTGGTGAACTGACCCAATCACCAATATTAAAAGGACGATCAAAGTAAAGCATTAACCCCGAGAAAAAGTTACTGAGAATGTCTTTACCTGCCATACCAATGGCGATACCACCAATACCACCAAATGCCATCAGCCCTGATAAGCTCATGCCAAAATGTTCACCAAAAAGCAGTACAATGATGACAAAAACTGTCGTTTTAAATACCCTAGCCACAATACGTGCTGATGTAGGGTCACTCCCTTTTTGAATTTGTTTCTTTTCTAATCGATTCGCTAATTGAAACAATTTTCGCATTAAAATTAAGGCGATAGCTGAAATTGTTAAAAAATTAACTAAAGACGTTGAAATAAAACTTAAATCAAAGTCTGTTGCTGCCATATCCACATACTGGGCCAATACAATCACAATGCCACAGAGTACAACTGTTTGAATAATATGGATAAGAATGCTTTTATTTTTGTGCTTATGCCTTTTATGAAGCACTTCAAAAACGACATACAGTGCAAGGCATGCTGCAATCAATGTCATTCCAATCGCATATTTTTCAAGTAACGCTTCTATCATCTCTAACCGCCCTAAAATTTAACCGATAGGTATTATTATTGTGAGTTAGTTCATTTTTGCTGCATGTTGTTATCAATTCATTTTGTTATTAAGATAACAATAATAAATATAATTTTCCCAATAATTATCAATTACTTTTTCGATAATCCAATAATGAATAACACACTATTTTCCCCTAACGAAAAAGAAATCTGCAACGTCCAGAAGCTGCGACCACAACAAAAATACACGTATTTTGTAGGCAAAATAGCCGATTGGGAGCAAGTTTGGGCAATCAGTGATGGAAATAGCCTTATTACAGTAAGAAACGGTATGCATGACCTTTCCCTCCCTTTATGGCCAGCTAAAGCATACGTAGAGCAGTGCTTAACCGGCGAATGGGCTCATTTTTCACCCATATTATTTTCCCTTGAGCATTTGATGACGGAAGTATTACCAGATATGCATGAAGCAAATATTAAAGTTGCAATAATGATGCAACCTGAAAGAAAAAACATACTACTTTATGATGCAGCGAGGCTACTTTCTGATTTACAAGAAGAATGTCAACAATATGAATAAGGCAGCGAATCGCTGCCTTTTATCAAAGATCCCCTGAAAAATCGTCAATGACTATTTTTCAACCCCCGTTGTTACGGTAAATTGACGTGTTTCACCCGCTTGTAACCAAATTAATGTTTGGTTATTTTTTGCCGCCATAAAGCCTTCTGGCCGGCAAGTTGCAGGGAGTACAAACGCGCCAACCTTTTGGTCTCCATTATATAAAATCCAGCGGGTGGCATAATTAAGTTCATTCGAGTTAAAACGTGTGATGAACGTATTCCCATCTGGCGATGTCATCCTGAACTCTGGCTCGGTAGTATATTGGCTCAAGTTATCCATAAAGAAAACAATTTCAGGGTCACACATGTCTGGTTGGTCAAGTTGATTTAACGTCACTTTGCCTGATTTTAAGGACTCATTAAACTCAAGCCACTGCTCGGTTGGATGTACATGACCCGGTATTGATTCACGCAGCTTAATCGCATGTTCTGGGATATTTTGCGTCAATGTTGCCTTATCTACATAAGCATAATTCATATGGCACATATACTGGAGTGGCATAGGAACAGACGCCAAGTTTGTCACTGACATTTGTATATCAAATAACGTACTGTTTTCCTTTAATAAAACTGATGGGGTAGCGCGATAATGATGACCAAAACCCATCACATACTCATATTCACCGACAATTTTTAAGCTATCTTCTGTCAGCTCAAGCCAACTGCTATCCATTGATGCACAAGGCATTTCTCCATGCAATGGGTGAGTATCCTCTGGTGAAGGGCAGCCATTACTGATTAAACCTGAGTGAAAAGCAAAGCAACCATACGTTTCTACGACTGTTGGGACACGTTTCGGGGCTGAAAACATATTTTCCATTTTCAGATTTTGGCCACAGAATTCAGCATCCCAAATCATTTGCCCTAAAAAAGGTAAAATAGTTAAATAACCTTGCTGATTTTCAATACGTAAACCTTCTACGCCCGTTTGATAACGGAAAGCTGTCGCAGAAAATTGGTCATTTTGTAAAATAAGGGTCGGTTTTTCCGTAAATAAGCTTCTGTGAAGTGGTATTAGTGTATTCATTTTCATACTCACGGTTTGATTAAATGGATGGAATTGGGTAGCTCACACTACCCAAATTGATTCGCTGAATTATTTTGCTTCTTGTTTTGCTTTAAAACGGCGTTCACCAACAAAGTAAATACCAACATAAACAAAGCACAACATAGAAACCAAGAATGAAAGCTGTAAAGAGTGCAACATATCAGCGACATAACCTTGTACCGCAGGGACAACTGCAGCCCCAACAATCGCCATCACAATGACCGCACCCGCCATTTCAGTATGTTCATTATCGACTGTATCCAAAGTGCCCGCATAAATAGTCGCCCAGCAAGGTCCAAATAAAATGCTCACCATTACAGCGGCGTACACCGCGGTAAAACTTGGAATAAATGCAACATAAATCAGGAACAGAGCACCAATCACAGAATAGATAATTAATACTTTTTCTGCGTTAAAACGAGTCATTAAGATATTGGCGATAAATTTACCAATAAAGAAACACGCAAAGCTATATACCATGAAGTTCGATGCATCACGTTCGTTAATATCGCCCATTTCCAACGCTAAACGAATAGTGAATGACCAAACAGCAACTTGCATCCCAACATATAAGAACTGAGCAATAATCCCTTTTCTAAAACGGCTATTTTTGGCTAAATACTTTAACGTATCGATCGCAGAGGGGCGTTTGTGATCCTGAGTTTCTGCAACTTTACATTTAGGAAACTTAGTAATTAGGAATAAGATCATCACCACGACCAATACCATGATCATATAACGATAGGGTTCGAGTGTATTTTCTAACATCGCTAGGCGGAATTCATGAATTTGTTCCGCATTCATTCCCGCCATTTGACTTTGCAGGCTATCTCCTTCGGAGAAAACGAGATATTTACCCAGTAAAATCCCCCCAGCCGCACCGATAGGGTAAAAGGTCTGGCTAATATTCAAACGAAGTGTAGCGTACTGTTTTGGACCAATCATCGAACTATAGGTATTTGCTGCGGTTTCAAGGAAACTTAAACCAATAGCAATCGCGAAAATTGCCGCCAAAAACATCGTATAGGTTGCCATATGTGAAGCTGGGAAGAACAAACTACACCCTGCGATGTAGAGGATTAGCCCCACCATAATAGTGTATTTATAGCTGGTTTTTTTGATCACCAAAGATGCAGGGATCGCAATCAAAAAGTACCCACCATAAAACGCACTTTGCACCAAAGCTGATGCAAAGTTACTAAGTTCAAAAACACTTTTAAACTGTGTGATCAAAATGTCATTTAATGCCGCTGCACAACCCCAAAGAGGAAAAAGGCAGGACAGTAGGATAAATTGAAATAGAGGAGTCTTACTCAGGTAGCCATCCGGTAACTGAGTGATGTTCTTAATGTTCATAGTAACCCTTATAATTTTATAATTTATACCCGATGACTTGCTATTCAGTTCTAGTGACTGATTAATACATCAAAGGGTATACAGCTACGTTGACTATTATTATTTAGCTATTTGTTAACTGTGTTGATTTGCACAAATTCCGTAAATTGCTCAACACTTGGATAAGAAGATTGAGTCCCTTTCCCTGTCACACTAAATGCAGAAAACATCACTGCTTTTTTCAGTGCTTCTTCAATATTCCCGGTGTGTACATAATAATGAGAAAAACAGCCAATAAAGGCATCTCCAGCGCCACTGGTATCAATGGCATTTACTTTGATAGCAGGTATATACAACTCACTATCGCGCGTCATCCACAAAGCCCCTTTATCACCAAGTGTGACAATCAGGTTTTTTAGGCCCTTATCCAATAGTGATTGTGAAGCTCGGCGGATGTTGTCCATCGTGTCGACTGGCATATTGGTTAGAATTTCTAATTCCGTTTCATTGGGTACAAAGAAATCACAACGGCAGGCAAAATCTAGATCGAGCGTTCGTTGAGCGGGGGCCGGGTTAAGTAATACGGGTATCCCATGCTTGTTACCAAAAGCGATCGCGTGATACACCGTTTCGAGTTGGACTTCTAATTGTAGGACGATCAGTTTGCATTTTTTTAGATCTTCAGCAGCCCGATCGATATCCTCTGGTGATAAAAACTTATTCGCTCCTTTAACGATCAAAATACTATTAGACGAATTTTGATTAACAAAAATTGGCGCGACACCACTTGAAGTACACGGAACTTTTTCCACATAGCGCGTGTTAATCCCGTAAGATTCAAGATTACGGATGGTGTTATCTGCAAAGATATCATCGCCGACTTTAGTTAACATAATCACTTTAGAATTCAATTTAGCCGCAGCAACAGCTTGGTTCGCACCTTTACCGCCGCAACCAATTTTGAAAGCTGGCGCTTCTAGCGTTTCGCCTTCTTTTGGCATTTGATCGATATAAGTGATCAAATCAACCATGTTTGAACCAATAACTGCTATATCCATAATGTCCCTCGTGTTAAATAAATCACATAATGCTATGATACTAACATTATCATGTTGCAAAAATATCATTTGTGATTAGGATCTCGAATAACGAATGATCAAGTGTTACATCTACCACATTTCCTCATTCTTTGTTGTCTTATCCACATTTATATAGGAAAGTTGAAAATGCAAGACTTAGCAAAATATATTGATCACACTTTACTCGCTGCTAATGCAACTGTTAGTGATATCACAAAATTATGTGCAGAAGCGGCAGAGCACCATTTTGCCTCAGTATGTGTCAATACAGGATATGTGCCTTTAGCCAGTGAGCTGTTAAAAAACAGCGACGTTAAGGTTTGCTGTGTGGTAGGCTTCCCTTTAGGTGCATGTTTAACTGAAGCTAAAGCTTTTGAAGCGGCTGAAGCCGTGCGCCGTGGAGCTGATGAAGTTGATATGGTCATCAACGTCGGGATGCTAAAAAGTGGTGATTTAGACTTTGTTCGTCAAGATATTGAAGCTGTTTTTGCCGCTTGCGGTAACGCAACACTCAAGGTTATCTTAGAAAACTGCCTACTAACAGATGAAGAAATTACACAAGTTTGTGAAATTTGCCGCACAATTAAAGTTGGTTTTGTGAAAACTTCAACAGGTTTCAGTACAATGGGGGCGACTGAACACCATGTTGCTCTAATGCGTAAAGTAGTCGGCAACGAAGTTGGTGTAAAAGCGTCTGGCGGCGTTCGCGATCGTGAAACTGCCATTAAAATGATTGAAGCTGGTGCTAACCGTGTTGGCGCTAGTGCAAGTGTTGCAATAGTCACGGGGAATAATGACCAGCCAAGTGACTACTAAATGCTGGGGCGCGGTCTGACCGCGCCAATTTTATGTATTACAAAAGGACTGTAGGGTGATAGAAACTAAACAAAAAGAACGCCTTCGCCGCTTAAGTGAATGTTTAAAACGTTCAGGACGCATTCATTTAAAAGAAGCCGCTAGAATACTCGAAGTATCAGAAATGACCATTCGACGAGACCTTAGCGCAGATACCGAAGGCCCTATCCCAATGTCGCTACTTGGTGGCTATATTGTTTCTGTTACCCAACCCGCCAATTTAATCGCTCAAGAACAACAAGCGGATATTTTTACCCCAGACCAAACCGAAGCACTGTATATTCCAAACCTTGCCGCGAGTATGGTTACTGAAGATGATGTGATTTTCTTTGATAATGGTATTGAAATGGCAACATTGATTTCTCTTATCCCAGAGGAGATCAGTTTCACTGGAATTTGTTACTCACATAACGTTTTTTTAGCGTTAAGCCAGAAGAAAAATGCCACCGCCTTGTTATGTGGTGGTGAATATCGGCCAAAAAGCGATTCCTTTTACAACCCTTCATTACCTTCACTACTCGATTCAATTAACCCCAAAAAAGCCTTTATCTCTGCGGCTGGCGTACACGGGAACTATGGTGTGACTTGCTATAACTTGGATGATTTACCCATGAAGAAAAAAGCCATGGAAAAGTCCATTCGTAAGATTTTATTAGCGCCCTATAACCTATTTGATGAAGTTGCTACCGCCAATATGGGGGAATTGTCACAATTCGATGTGATAGTCACCAATCGCCAACTTTCCGATGAATACGAAACTTACTGCCGCAATGGTTTTGTGAAAGTGATTTTTTAAAAAAATTATCATTAAGCGGGCCGTTTATTACCCGCTTAAATTAAATTTTCACGGTTAAATAATCCTCTGCCATTATTGTGGCTGGGAATATTGCTTGGCACTCAGCAAGTAACCTTGGGATATCATGAGTCATATAACGCCCACTCAAATGGGTTGCAATAAAGCGTTTTACCCCAGCAGCACGAGCTAATCGAGCCGCTTGTTCCGTAGTTGAGTGCCCGCGTTCATTGGCTTTTTCCGCAAATGCTGCTTCTAAAGTGGTTTCATGCACCATAACATCTGCATTTTTAGCGAGTGCTAGCCCCTGGTCGGTTGGCTTAGTGTCACCAAAAATTGCAATCACTTTACCAGAGATAGGTTCGCCTAAATACTCCGCGCCATTCACAGTTCGACCATCTTCCAAAGTGATTGTTTTACCCGCTTTTAGGTCTTGCATCCACGGCCCCCGAGGGATGTTATCTTGCGCGAGTCGCTCTGCATCTAAAGCCCCGCTCTTTGCATGCTCTTCAATACGGTAGCCGTAGCATTCCACTCGGTGGTCAAGGGGGTAAGCCGTCACAATCAATTCGCCATCATCAAATAACTGCCCAGCTTGAATTTCAATGATGTTGAGTGGATAAGTCATATAAGACTCACTCACACTCAAAACGGTTTCAACATATTGTTTCAACCCTTTCGGACCATATAGCGTCAAAGGTTCTGTTGCGCCCCCCATTGAGCGGCTGCATAACAAACCCGGTAGCCCAAAAATATGATCGCCATGTAAATGTGTAATAAAGATCTTGTCAATTTTTGGCGTTTTAAATGGGCTATTTAAAATACGGTGTTGTGTGCCTTCCCCGCAATCAAATAACCAATAGCTTTTTCGAATACCGACCAAATTTAATATCATACTGGTGACATTACGCTCTTTCGTTGGCACACCAGCACTGGTTCCTAAAAATGTAAGCTCCATACTACCCTCATCTAATCCATTGTTTTTATTATAGTAAGATTTTTTCCAATGACAATTTTATTGATTTTACCCAGTCACTTATTCGATATTTTTCAATTATCAATAAACGCGGTCATTCCAAATAATTCCAATATAAAAACCGCTTTTCCATATTATTCCAAGTAATTCCCAAGCGTTTTTCTCAATACTTGTTCCAAAATAACGGAAATGAATATCCAATCTAGGAATGTATTTAATGAATTGCCCTAAAGACAAACGCTCTCATCCTTTAGCCTTATTTATGGCAGCTTGGTCATTGACCATTATGCCAATGTTGCCTAGCTATGCAAAAATGCTCGAACCGAAAGAATTACCGCTTTTAGGCAGCACAGTAGAAAACCCTGAAAATAGCACCATGGAACGTGACTTAGCACAATACAGTAAAACAACTGCAACACTGCTATCTCAACAAAAAAATAGCAATGATATCGCTGAGATGGCACAAAGTTACGCGTTTAACCAAGCCGCTAATGTTGCAATAGACGAAATTACCCGTTGGTTATCAAAAGCCGGTAATGTCAAATTAAGCCTAAATGTTGATAAAAAATTATCCCTTAAAAGTAGCCAATTTGACTGGCTGATCCCTTGGTATGAACAGGCTGATATGCTGTTATTTACCCAACATAGCATTCATAATACCGATGGAAGGTTACAAAGCAATAATGGTATTGGGTTACGTCAGTTCAACGACCGCAACACAGTTGGTATCAATGCTTTCTTTGACCATGACCTTTCCCATTATCATTCCCGTTTAGGCATCGGTGCCGAATATTGGCAAGACTATTTAAAACTCACGGCGAATAGCTATTTACCTGTTTCTGGATGGCGTAGTACATCGGCATTATCTCAAGCCTATAATGCACGCCCTGCCCGCGGTTGGGATGTACAAGCAGAGGGGTGGTTACCTGCTTACCCTCACCTCGGCGGTCATCTTAAATTTGAACAATATTTCGGTCAGGATGTTGCTCTTATGGGGAAAAATAAACGCCAAAAAGACCCAACAGCAGCCTCAGTTGGTGTCAATTGGACCCCAATTCCCCTAGTCACCTTGAGTACTCAGCATAAAGTCAGTAGTGGATTACATGATACCAGTGCCAAAATGCAGTTTACTTGGGCATTTGATAAAGCATTCGCTGAGCAAATGGACCCATCGAAAGTAGGCGACTCCCGTCGAGTGTCTAGTAACCGCCACGATTTCGTTAATCGAAATAACAATATTGTTCTAGATTACCAAAAGAAAACCGTTATTCAGTTAAAGCTCCCAGAAAAAATACAAGGTGAAGCAGGCCAAGAATTACAACTTGTACAATCAGTTACAACTCAATACCCCCTTAAAAAAATTGTCTGGAACTCCCCTGAATTATTCGCTGCTGGGGGTGTTATTAGTTCATCAGGTCAAAATGCTAGGTTAAAATTGCCAGCATATAAAATGGCCTCAACCCCTTCAGAAAGTAAAAAATTGAACCGTTATCATTTAAGTGCCGTTGCTTATGATATTAATGGGAATACATCATCAACAAGTGAAACACTGATTGAAGTCACGGATACCATCGCCACAGCAACCAGCCCAGCACAAATACAGGGTATTAATATCAGTAAAACAGCATCATTGGCGGATGGCAAAGAAGCCAATATAGTTTCCGTTTATATTACCGATGCTAAAGGTAACCCTATCGCAGGGAAAACCGTCAATTTTAGCGCCACGCTAGGTAAAATTGACGCTCATGGTGTGACAAACCAACAGGGAATGATTGACATGCCCCTGACCAGTATGATGAGTGGTATCAGCGAAGTTACCGCATCTGTCGATGGTCATACTGAAACCGTTGCCGTCTATTTTATCAGCGGTCATTTAAACAAAATTAAAATTCTTAACACCAGTACAACCTATGCTGGTGCAGAGACGACCATTTCACTCAGACTCATTGATGAAAATGACAACCCTATTTCTGGTGCCGATGGGGTCATTATGATCAATATGGGTAATAAACAAATCCCAGTAGAAATCGAAGAAAACTCCGCCAACCTAGGTGAATATAGTGGAATACTTGCAGGGCAAATGGAAGGTGATTACACCATAACTGCTTCTTTACAGGGAAAAACGTCACCAGAGTACACTTTAACTGTAAGCTCACCACTCACCGTCGATGCGCTCAACCCTGACGGCAGCGGCCCTCAAGGTCAGTTAGGTGTTGTTGCGCATGTAGAAATCACCACAAGAGCAACCAGTAATTTGAACGTCGGTGATGATTTACTACTTACCGTTACCCTCAGTGATGCATTTGGTAATACACTTGAAGGTATAGACCCTCGTAATATCGACCTTGGAAACCATAACGCTAATCTTGTCGGTTGGTATGAAGAGCGCGATGGGGATTATTCTACCTACTTAACATTAACAGCAGCCGGTAACCTTGATATTGCAGCCTCAATCAATGGCCACTCAACACAAACAACGGTCTCAGTAAGCCAAGTAACACCTTAAACACCCTATTTCCCCCCGTATATAGGGGGGAATGAAAAAACCTTACTAATCAATTGGTAACCATACCATTCCAAACTTTTCCACTACGCTAACTTAATTTCCGTTTAAGTCCAATAAATTCACAAGCATATACACCACTCCCCCCTGACAATAGCAACGTTAATATTGATATCAGGAATAAGTTCGATGGCTCCCCTTTCGTCAAAATTGAAACCAACGTTCTCGAATCGCTTGGCGCTCACCGCTGCCATTGGGTCTATCGCCATTATGCCGGCCATACCCAGTTACGCCCAAATACTCAGTACGGACAACTTACCTACATTGGGATTGGGTAGCGATGCCTTTCAATTTGACCCACTTCCCTCCTCTGATGGTACTGAACGCTTTCTGGCTAAATATGGGCAGAATGCGGCAAACTTGACCTCTGAGGAAAACAAGACTAAAAACCTCTCGGAAATGGCACAGGACTATGCTCGTCAAAAAGCAGCTGATGTTGCCACCGATGAAATATCTCACTGGCTGTCAAAAGCTGGTAATGCTAGGCTCAATATTAACCTTGATAAACAACTGTCGATTAAAAATACCCAATTGGACTGGTTGATACCTTGGTATGACCAACCCGATTTGTTACTGTTTTCCCAACACAGCATTCACCGAACTGATGGCAGGCTGCAAACTAATCACGGTATAGGGTTACGCCACTTTAACCAAAATAGCATGATGGGTCTGAATACCTTTTTTGACCATGATTTATCCTATCATCATTCCCGCTTAGGATTTGGCCTAGAATACGCACAGGATTACGCCAAAATCAGCGCTAATAGCTACTTAAGGCTATCTTCTTGGCGCAGCACATCAGAATTAAAAGATGATTATGATGCGCGCCCTGCCAATGGGTGGGATATTCAAGTCGAAGGGTGGCTTCCTACTTATTCAAACTTAGGCGCTAACTTAAAACTAGAGCAATATTACGGTGATGACGTCGCTTTATTTGGTAAAAATAAACGTCAGAAAAACCCTATGGCCACCACTGTTGGTGTGCATTGGACCCCTTTCCCATTGCTGGGTATTAATGCAGAGCATAAAATAGGAAATGGCAATACCAACGAAACTCGTGTAAACCTCGGTTTAACTTGGCTATTAGGCAAAAATCTAGCGCAGCACCTTGACGCTTCAGCAGTCGATGCAACTCACCGTATTTCCAGTAACCGTCATGATTTTGTTAATCGCAACAATAATATTATTTTGGAATATCAAAATAAAAACTTAATTTTGCTGTCATTACCTCAGGTTATTCAAGGCGTGACCGGCGAAGAAGTGTCTATTATTCGCAACTTAATCTCAAAGTATCCTCTCGAAAAAATTATTGTTGAAGCCCCTGAGTTGGTAGCGGCAGGTGGTAGCATTACGCTAAATGGTCTCAAGAGTTCAGTGAAGTTGCCCTCTTACAAAATAGCGGAAAATGACGTTAAAAACCAACAACTCAACCGATATCGCCTAACAGTAACCGCTTATGACATTAAGGGGAACATGTCACCACAAGCTGAAACCTTAGTTGAAGTGTCCAATACTGGCTTGCTCGCTATCATCCATAAAAATGGTACAAAAAAGAGTAATGTTATAGCAAATGGTCGAGACCCAAATGTATTCACTGTAGTTATTAAGGATTCGCTTGGACATACCGTCCCAAATGCAAAAGTGAATTTTACCCTACCCGCTGGGCTTACCTCGTTCAATCAAAAAAATACAAGTTATTATTCGTTATTTAACCATTTTATGTGGAAAGCACAGGTCGCAAAATCCGCTTCAGAACAAGAGTTCGCCATTATCGCTAATAGCAAAGGAGAAGCTTCTATTCAATTTACAGCTTCGGTATCAGGGAGCTACGCCTTAAAAGCCAGTACGCAATATGGTGCAGAAATTAACGAACAGTTTAACTTTAAACCCGATATTGATCAGTCGTTTATCGGCAGTATAGAGATTATGAAAAACAATGCGTTGGCAGATGGGAACAGTAAAAATAAAATTAAATTTCATATTGTGAATAATAGCCGACAAAGTATCGCAGGTGCACAAGTGCATTTTAGTGGTAAAAATGTCGCTATTTCACCGACGATACCTACCGATGAGCAGGGAAATACCGAATTAGAAATCAGTAGCTTAACTGCTGGAACAACAGAAATCATTGCCACTCTTAATGGTGATAGCAGGGTCATACCGGTTAACTTTATAGACAAAAATGCCACGTATCACAGTCAAGAAAACCGTATCGTTTATAAGGGGGCCTTATTTAGGCAGCCCACTCATAAACCTGCCCCCCAAACAGACTCATTGTGGCATTTATTCGGTCAATTATTTTAATTATATGGATACCCCTCACTTGAGACCACGCCATAAAATAAAAATAGTGGTTTAACTCTTAGCTCATTATTACCCCTTAAATGGGGCTTTTTTTTATTTTTTAGTAACGAACTGATGACGGCCACAAACCGCGACTAAATTTAATATTATTCCAATAAGAATAGCGTTTATACCATCTATTGATTAATTTGAAATGCATAATTTCCAACCCATTATTTCACCCTTTAGATAACTGATTTTGTTCAGGTAAGATTAATTCTCAAGCAACATAAATAGCATTTACTCGCGTTATAAACGGTCGCTTTTTATTAGCAATAAAAGCCACTCATCCCCCATTTTTTCGCCTTGCAAATTCCGCTTCTGTTTAAGTCAAACTAATTCACAAGCTCTTACCTTTATAAGCATTCCACAATAGCAAAGTTAAAATTAAAACTAGGAATGAATTAAATGAGCCCCACTACATCAACAGCAAAGCCAACATTGAGACACAGACTCTCAAATGGTTTTGTGATATTTACTGCTATTTGGTCTTCGGCTGTTATGCCTGTTATGCCAAGCTACGCAAAAATGTTAAGCCCTGATGAGTTGCCAACACTAGGTGGTGATTCACTCCCTCTTGATGACAATAAAACCGAACAGCTTATTGCTGAGTATAGCCAAAGTGCCGCTCGTTTTATTTCGGATAAGAAAAAAGCTGCAGACCTCGCTGAGCTAGCACAGGATTACACGCGTAATAAAGTTACCAACGCAGCAACAAATGAAATCAACCATTGGTTATCCCAAACGGGGAACGCCAAATTTAGTGTTGACGTAGATAAAAAATTAAAAATTAAAAATACCCAGTTAGATTGGTTAATCCCTTGGTATGACCAACCTGATTTATTACTGTTTACCCAACATAACGTTCATCGTACTGATGGCCGCTTACAAACCAATAATGGTGTTGGCGTCCGTCACTTTACCCCGGATAGTATGGTAGGCACGAATGCCTTTTTTGACCATGACTTATCTCGTTATCACTCTCGTGTCGGTTTTGGGGTTGAATACGCACAAGATTTCTTAAAATTGAGTGCCAATACTTACCTGCGTACCTCGTCATGGCGGGGGGCGTCTGAATTAAAAAATGACTACAATGCTCGCCCAGCTAACGGTTGGGATTTGCAAGCTGAGGGCTTTTTACCATCATATCCGCACCTTGGTGGAAACCTGAAGTTTGAGCAATATTTTGGGGATGATGTTGCTTTATTTGGCAAAGATAAGCGCCAAAAAAACCCACTGGCAACCACAATTGGTATGAGTTGGACCCCTTTCTCACTGGTAACCTTAAGCGCAGAACAGAAAATAAGTGGAGGATTGAGTGAAACCAATGCCAAAATGGAATTCACTTGGACATTGGGTAAAAGCTTAGCTGAACACCTTGACCCGACTAAAGTCGTTGAGTCGCGCCGTCTATTAGGTAGCCGATATGATTTCGTTAACCGTAATAATAATATCGTATTGGAATATCAAAAGAAAACCTTGATATCGCTTTCTCTTCCTGACATGGTCCAAGGAAAAACAGGGGATATACTCCCTATCATCAATTCCCTTAGTACCAAGTACCCTTTAAAAGACATCACAGTCCAAGCCCCGGAGTTTTTAGCTGCTGGCGGAGAGATCTTACTTGATGGTGCAAAAACAAAAGTTAAATTGCCCACCTACAAAGTGGCAATGACCAAAGAAGAAAGCAAGAAAAATAACCGCTATCGATTCACAATAACCGCATCTGACCACAATGGAAATCACTCTCCACAAGGAACGACATGGGTTGAAGTTACCGACTACGGCGTATTATCAATTAACCCAAACGAGGTCATCAAACAAGGTAACGCGATAGCTAATGGCCAAGATATCAATACATTAACCATAATTGCCCGGGATGCTTTAGGAAATATCGCACCGGACTCCGTCGTGACCTTCACCTTGCCTGCTGAGCTCAAACTGGCTACGCCAAAAGCCACCTCGTCACAAATGGCTTTTTCTAATCTATTTAAAAAAATGCAGGCGGCAAAATCAACCACCCAAAGCAAATATCGCGTTATCACCAATATGAAAGGAGAAGCATCGATTCAATTTACCTCTCTCGTCACAGGTAAGCACCGAATTCAAGCGACTGCAAACGGCGGCGTACCGGTTGAAGCGGCTTTTTCCTTTATTGCAGATACCCGCCAAGCGCATATTAATCATTTTAATATCCTCAGTGATAATGCGGTTGCAGATGGAAAATCTACAAATAAAATTCAATTCCATATCACTGATAACCATGCACACCCAATTCAGGGTGCCATGCTGCAACTTGATGCTGAAAATGCCAATGCCACACAGCTAAGCCCAACCGATGAGCAGGGTAACACTGATGTTGAAGTGGACAGCAAAATAGCGGGAACAACTAAACTGTCCGCAACACTCAATGAACAACGCGTTGAAGTAAAAGTGAATTTTGTATTTGGTCAGCTAGCCAATGTCTCCATTTTAGACCTTGAGAAAACAGCCGCGGGTACAGATAGTATCATCATGATTTCTTTAACTGACCAATATAACAACCCAATTTCTGGGGCTGATGGTAGCGTAATAGCCAACATCGATGGTCAACCAACCCCCATCACAATAAGTGAAACTTTTGCAGGTAGTGGCGTTTATATCGGCACATTACCGGGACAACAAAGCGGTACACCAAACGTAACGGTGACTATTGGTACACACACATCTTCCCCAGAAGTTCTAATCGTTGAGTCTCCGAAGCCAATTACTCCTCTCACGCCAGATGGGACAGGAAAAAAAGGGGAAAAAGGTGTTGTTGATAATATAACTATAACGCCTAGTTCTCCCTACTCTTTGCAATCTGGGGATACGCTTGATGTTACCGTCACCATTAAAGATGCCTTTGGTAACGGCTTAACAGATTTAAACAGCAATAATATCAATATTGGCAAATACCAAGGCGATACATTGAAATGGATTGATAACGGTGATGGTTCATACACCACCTCTTTACCATTAACCGAGGTCGGTACCAATGATTTAACTGTTTCTGTTAATGGAACAATGAGCCCAGCCACTAAAGTCGAAGTGGGCAACGCCACAGGCACTAAAAATGTCGATAACGTGAAAGTCACCAACATCAGTAAACCCGCAGCAGGTGAAAATGGTACCGTGACTTTCCAGTTAAGTGATAAACACAACAACCCCATAGTCGGCGAAAAAGAAATTACCGTTAATATTGATGGTCAGCCACACACTTTGCCAGTAACAGAAACCTCCCCAGGTACTTATGAAGCTATTATTCAGGGGCAAATTGCAGGCAACCATTATATTTCAGTGGTCGTTAACGGGAAAGAGTCCCCCAAAGAATTGCTAATTGTTGATAAGCCACAACCTATCAAGCCTAAAGACCCGAGTGGTATAGGGCAAAAAGGTGAGCAAGGCGTCGTCGATAATATCGCCATCACCACAGGTGATACCAGCCATCTACAATCTGGCGATAAGCTCGAAATCACCGTAACCATCACAGATGCCTTTAACAATGGTTTGTCAGGGCTAGACACTAATAATATCAACATTGGTAAACACAAAGGCGATACGTTGAAATGGGTCGATAACCAAGATGGCTCATACTCTACCAATATTGAATTAACAGAAATTGGCAATAATGACCTCACTGTTTCTATTAATGGCTCTACCAGCCCACAGAAACAAACCCAAGTTAGCCATGCCAAAGGAAAAGACAAAGTTAGCAAAATCGTCATTACCAATCCCCCTACCCCAGCAGCGGGCGCGCAAAGCACACTGACTGTCAAATTAACCGACAAAAATGGTAACCCTGTGGTTGGTGAACAGGAAATGGTGATTAAAATTGATGGCAAACCCTACACTTTACCTGCAAAAGAAGGAAAACCGGGTATTTATGAGGTCACATTGCCAGCGCTACAAGCAGGCAAACATGATATTCATGTTAGTTTGAATGGCACCACATCAATTAAAGAAAAGTTGCTGGTTGAGCAGCCAAAATCAATTTCCCCGAACAACCCAAACGGAACGGGCCAACTAGGCGAGAAAGGTGTTATTGACAAAGTGGCTATCACGGTTGATCACACTCACCGTTTTGAATCCGGTAATCCTCTTGATGTCACCGTAACGGTGTCAGATGCCTTTGGTAACGGTTTAGCTGGTTTAAATACCGATAATATCGATGTCGGTAAACACAAAGGGAATACCTTAAAATGGGGAGACAATGGCGATGGCTCTTATACCACTACCTTGACCTTAACCGAGGTTGGCAGCAATGATTTAACCGCCTCAGTCAATGGTACCCGCAGCCCACTCACAGAAGTACAGGTTAATAACGCCACAGGGGCGTCCCATGTCGACCAGGTGAAAATCACCAAAACAGAAAAACCAGCGGCAGGCTCAAATAGTATTGTGACTATCGAGTTAACCGATAAACATGGCAACCTAGTGGCCGGTGAAAAAGAAATAACTATCAATATTGATGGTCAAGCCCATAAACTGCCAGCGAGAGAAAGGAAACCGGGTATTTATGAGGTCACGCTACCAGCACTGCAAGCGGGTAATCATAGCATTAGCGCGAATGTGAATAGTAAGGTCTCAACTGAAAATACAATCGTGGTCGCGAAACCAACACCAATAAAATCGAATAATACCGGAAAACTTGGGGAAAAAGGTGTTGTCAACAACATTGCCATGACAATGGGCGATACCAGCAACTTACAATCTGGCGATCAGCTTGGGATCACAGTGACTATCACTGATGCCTTTCATAACGGTTTAACCGAGATCAATACCCATACTATCAACCTTGACGGGTTTAACGGCAAACCAGTCTGGAAGGATGAAGGCGATGGTTCTTACACCACCACCATCACATTAACAGAGATTGGCTCAAAAGATTTAACCGCCTCAATTAACGGTCAAAAAACCCCTGCGACGGCCATTCAAGTCAGCAACGCTTCGGGTAAAAATAACGTCAGTAAAGTTGAAATTACCAAAATAGAAAAAGCAGATGCAGGTTCTAATAGCACACTGACTGTTAAATTAACCGATAAAAATGGTAACCCTGTGGTTGGTGAACAGGAAATAATTATTGAAATTGATGGCAAAAAACACACACTACCCATCAAAGAAATCGCCCCTCAAACCTATGAGGTTATTCTTCCAGGGCAACACGAAGGTAAGCATAGTATTATCGCGGAAGTGAATAATAAGCTGTCAGGCGTAAAAACACTGGTAGTTGAGAAATCAAAACCCATTAAATCAATAAACCCAACTGGCAGTGGTCTGCAAGGGGCAAAAGGTGTTATCGATAAAATTACCATGACCACCGGTAGTGTAGCCAATCTGCAATCAGGCGACGCACTCCATGTGATGGTAACGCTAACCGATATCTTTGGTAATACATTAACAGGGATCGACACCAGTAATATTATTCTTGATGGCTATAATGCTGGAACACTACAATGGATTGATAACGCTAACGGAACTTACTCAACCACCTTGCCATTAACTCAAATAGGAGACTATAAATTAACCGCTTCAATTAGTGGTCATAAAACACCTCACACACCAATTAACGTCGCTAATACGACAAATAGTGCCAAAGTGAGCAATATCATCTTTGACGCTATCCCCTCTAGTGCAACAGGTGACAATAGAGTTATTACACTAAAAGTGACTGATGCTAATCAGCATCCTGTGACCCAAATAGCAAATGAAATACAAGTCACCATTGAAGGGAAGACAAACACTTTACAATTAGCAGAATCAACAACAAACAAAGGCACCTACATGGCTGTTTTGCCGGCGCAAATGCCTGGCACTTACATAATTAATGCCAAAGTTAACACGAAAACCGAGACAAGGATCTGGGTGGTAGGAGCAGCAAACACTATTACCGCCTCCCCGCAAGGCCAATTAAATGAACGCGGCACCCTCAACACCATTGAGTTTCAAATATCACCCCATAATGGTCTAAAAGTTGGCGACACCCTAACCCTAACCGCGACCATGAAAGATGCGTTTGGTAATACCTTAACTGGTGTTGATACAAAATTAATTAACTTACTTAAAAGCAAGAATAAAAATGCGCCATGGCAAGATAATCAAGATGGTTCTTACCGTTCAAGCCTACAGTTAATTCAGTTTGGAAAAGCGTCATTAAAGGTTGAGGCCAATGGCATCCAAAGTAATGAAGTGGCTATTGATGTGGCCTATAGCGAGCAAGTCAGCCATATCACCGCATTAAGTTTAGAGCCTATTTCCAATAGCGAAGCAGGTAATCAACCCACTATTACGGTGAAAGCTATTGATAATCAAGGTCATGCAATTACAAATATTGCAAATGCCATCACTGTAGCGGTAAACGGTCAAAAAGTGGCTGTCACCTTGACTGAATCTACACAAAATAAAGGCTCTTACATTGGCACCTTGCCAGCAATGACGGCAGGGAAATACACTGTCGAAATCAAAGCTGGTAACCAAACACAATCAAAAGAGTGGACTGTCAATGGCGCAACCACTATTACAGCCAATCCCAAAGGCCATACTGGTGACCGTGGTGTCGTTAACAATATAACACTCAATACGTCGTCAATTACCGCACTCAAATCTGGTGACTCTCTAAAGCTAACAGTCACCGCAAAAGATGCATTTAACAACCCCCTTAAAGGGATTGACCTGAACAGCATTACGCTAACGCACAACCAAAAAACCAACGTGACGTGGAAAGACAACCAAGATGGCACTTATACCACTGATTTATTGCTAACCCAACTCGCTAGCGACACAGTAAAAGTGAGCATCAATGGGCATGCCCAAAACGTCAATATTGTGGTGAATAATGCGATAGAAAGCACAAAAATCACCCATGTTGTACTTGAGCCTATCTATGCAAGTGAAGCAGGTGAAACTCAAACTATTACAGTAAAAGTTACTGATAATAATAAGCACCCGGTTACTGCAATTGCTAACCATATCACTGTTAAGATCAACAAACAGTCTCGATCAATACCTTTTACTGAATCCTCAACCCACAAAGGCATTTACACCGCCGCATTACCTGTAGAAAAAACAGGAGATTATACTATTGAGGTGAGTGCTAACCGTCACACATCAACAAAAACGTGGCAAGTAAAACAGCCTACGACCATTAAAGCGACAGCAAAAAATGGGAGTGGCGCAGAAAATCAACGTGGTGTAGTTAAAACTGTTAAATTAACCTCTTCGTCGCCCAACGGTCTCAAATCAGGGCATTCGTTACAATTAACCGTAATACTAAAAGATGCCTTTGGTAACACCCTTGAAGGTGTTGATAGCTCAGCTATTCAATTGCGGAACAAGCAAGCAAGCACTGTCAGTTGGTCAGACAACCGCAATGGAAGCTATACCATTATTTTACCGTTAACCGCTATTGGTGAAGATCAATTAATGGTTACCGTAAACAAGAAAGACAGTTCACCGCTGAAAATTAACGTCGATAATGCGACGGGTGCAACTCAAATTCATAAGGTCGAAATTAACAAGCTACCTAGCCCAGCAGCAGGTAAAAACAGCACCATCACGATTGTATTAACTGATGCAAACTCCCTGCCTGTCACAGGAGTGAACGGTAGTGCAATCCTTTCTATTGATGGTGTAGAAACGTTAATTAATATCACTGAAAAAACCAAAAACACGGGGATCTACACCTCATCGCTTTCAGGTCAAAAATCCGGCGATCATAAAATAAAGGTTACGGTTGGTGGTATTCATTCAACAGAATCAACCTTACACGTCAGCGCACCAAACGCCATCACCAACAATAAGCATGGCGCAGAGGGTGAACATGGCGTGGTAAAAACCGCTGAGCTCACAATCGCACCGGCTCAAGGCTTTAAATCAGGGGATAATGTAACACTGACACTGACGTTAAAAGATGCGTTTGATAACACACTGGTAGGGGTTGATACCTCAGCAATTAAGCTTACCCATAACCAACGACTGACTCCAGTTTGGACAGATAGAAAAAATGGCACCTATACCGCGGCATTAAAGCTGACAAAATTAGGTCAAGACCAGCTCTTTATCGCCGTGAATAAAGAACAAAGCCAGAGCGTTTCCATTTATGTCTCCGCGCAAGCAGACAACAAGGCTATCCAACAAATCAACATTACTGATGTTACCCAAGTTGCAGCAGGAGCAAACAGCGCCTTTGTGGTTGCATTAATCGATGATCAGGGTAACCCTGTCAATGGCATCGATGACGTAACGGTGAAAATCGATAAGCACCCACCAATCTCTGTTTCAGTCACTCAACAAACGGATGGCAGTTACACAGGAACATTACCGGGGCAACTCAGTGGTGCTCATGAGGTGGTTATTTCTACCAATGGGCTAAAATCCAAGCCAAAAACGCTAAACGTGGCACAAGCCGATACCGTTACCGCAACGGCAGATGGCAGTGGCATAAAAGACAAGCAAGGTGTTGTTAGCAGCGTGGTACTAAGTGCATCAAAAACAGCGTTAACATCTGGCGCGAATGTGCAACTGACCGTCAGCTTAAAAGATACCTTCCACAACCCACTCAAGGGAGTTAGCAGTAAACATATTGCGCTACAACATAGCCAAATGGGCAGTGTGGCATGGGTAGATCACAATAACGGCAACTACACAGCAACATTGCCGTTAAATAAACTGGGGCCTGATACACTGAAAGCCACAGTAAACTCAATAGCAAGCCAAGCTATCACTGTTCACGTACAAAATACCAACCAAGTGACGCAAATTAGCACACTGGAGCTTAGCCCTATTACCCCAACAGCTACAGGTCACTCGCCAACACTGACAGTGAAAGCCGTTAATATCAATAACCATGGCATCACGGGTATTGCTGATAACCTTAAAGTTTCACTTGATAGTGCGTCACAGCACCTAACTTTCACTGAAGATAGCCAACAACTAGGGACTTATACCGCCACCTTACCGCCTAAAAAAGCCGGTAGCTATACAGTTGAAGTTCGTGCGAATACACACACAGTAACACAAACCTGGGTGGTAAACGCTGCAACGGTCACCAAAGCAGCCCATCACGATGGTTCTGGGGTTCAGGGTCAGATAGGTGTGGTTAATACCGCTGAACTGGCCATAAAAACCACCGCCAACCTCAAATCAATGGATACGATAAAACTAACGCTGACCTTAAAAGATGCGTTTGATAACACACTGGTAGGGGTTGATACCTCAGCAATTAAGCTTACCCATAACCAACGACTGGCTCCAGTTTGGACAGATAGCAAAAATGGCACCTACACTGCGGACTTAATGTTAACGGCATTGGGTGAAGACCTCTTAGTCGCCAAAGTTAACAGCACGCAAAGTGATCCGGTTAAGATTGACGTGAAAAAAACACAAGGAGATAAACACATCAACAAGGTTGTTATCACCCATATAACCCCTTCTGTAGGCGCAGGGGCAGAAAGTACCTTAACGTTTACCTTAGCCGATGTTCAAGGGAACCCGGTTGACGGCATCCAACAGGTTGAGGTCGCAATCGATCAGCTTAAACCGAAAAAAATTAACGTCAATCAACAAGCGGATGGCAGCTACACAGGAACATTAGCGGGGCAACTCAGTGGTGCTCATGAGGTGGTTATTTCTACCAATGGGCTAAAATCCAAGCCAAAAACGCTAAACGTGGCACAAGCCGATACCGTTACCGCAACGACAGATGGCAGTGGCATAAAAGACAAGCAAGGTGTTGTTAGCAGCGTGGTACTAAGTGCACCAAACACAACGTTAACATCTGGCGCGAATGTGCAACTGACCGTCAGCTTAAAAGATACCTTCCACAACCCACTCAAAGGAGTTAGCAGTAAACATATTGCGCTACAACATAGCCAAATGGGCAGTGTGGCATGGGTAGATCACAATAACGGCAACTACACAGCAACATTGCCGTTAAATAAACTGGGGCCTGATACACTGAAAGCCACAGTAAACTCAATAGCAAGCCAAGCTGTCACTGTTGACGTACAAAATACCAACCAAGTGACGCAAATTAGCACACTGGAGCTTAGCCCTATTGCCCCAACAGCAGCAGGTAACTCGCCAACACTGACGGTGAAAGCCCTTGATATCAATCAACATGGTGTCACGCAAATTGCTGATGACTTTAAGGTCACGCTCAATGGTGCACTGATAGACGCCATTTTCACTGAGTCCTTAACTTCAAAAGGGGCTTACACCGTGACCTTGCCACCGCAAAAAATCGGTAAATATACGGTTAAAGTGACTGCCTATAAACAAACCGCACAGCAAACGTGGGAAGTTAATGTGGCTTCTGTCATCACGGCAACCAACACCTCGGGAACGGGTACGCAGGGTGCACGCGGCGTGGTCAAAACCGCCGAGCTCACAGCGGTATCAACTCAAAACCTGAAATCAGGGGATAGTGTAAGACTGACGCTGACCTTAAAAGATGCGTTTGATAACCCTCTAAGTGGTATTGATGTTAAAAACATCAAATTAACCCACAACCAAACCGGTAATGGGCTTTGGGTTGATAACAAAGATGGGACCTACATTGCGGACTTAATGTTAACGGCATTGGGTGAAGACCTCTTAGTCGCTAAGGTTAACAGCACGCAAAGTGATCCGGTTAAGATTGACGTGAAAAAAACACAAGGAGATAAACACATCAACAAGGTTGTTATCACCCATATAACCCCTTCTGTAGGCGCAGGGGCAGAAAGTACCTTAACGTTTACCTTAGCCGATGTTCAAGGGAACCCGGTTGACGGCATCCAACAGGTTGAGGTCGCAATCGGTCAGCTTAAACCGAAAAAAATTAACGTCAATCAACAAGCGGATGGCAGCTACACAGGAACATTAGCGGGGCAACTCAGTGGTGCTCATGAGGTGGTTATTTCTACCAATGGGCTAAAATCCAAGCCAAAAACGCTAAACGTGGCACAAGCCGATACCGTTACCGCAACGACAGATGGCAGTGGCATAAAAGACAAGCAAGGTGTTGTTAGCAGCGTGGTACTAAGTGCACCAAACACAACGTTAACATCTGGCGCGAATGTGCAACTGACCGTCAGCTTAAAAGATGCCTTCCACAACCCACTCAAGGGAGTTAGCAGTAAACATATTGCGCTACAACATAGCCAAATGGGCAGTGTGGCATGGGTAGATCACAATAACGGCAACTACACAGCAACATTGCCGTTAAATAAACTGGGGCCTGATACACTGAAAGCCACAGTAAACTCAATAGCAAGCCAAGCTATCACTGTTGACGTACAAAATACCAACCAAGTGGCGCAAATTAGCACACTGGAGCTTAGCCCTATTGCCCCAACAGCAGCAGGTCACTCGCCAACCCTAATGGTGAAAGCCCTTGATATCAATCAACATGGTGTCACGCAAATTGCTGATGACTTTAAGGTCACGCTCAATGGTGCACTGATAGACGCCATTTTCACTGAATCCTTAACTTCAAAAGGGGCTTACACCGCCACCTTACCGCCTAAAAAAGCCGGTAGCTATACAGTTGAAGTTCGTGCGAATACACACACAGTAACACAAACCTGGGTGGTAAACGCTGCAACGGTCACCAAAGCAACCCATCACGATGGCTCTGGGGTTCAGGGTCAGATAGGTGTGGTTAATACCGCTGAACTGGCCATAAAAACCGCCGCCAACCTCAAATCAATGGATACGATAAAACTAACGCTGACCTTGAAAGATGCGTTTGATAACCCTCTAAGTGGTATTGACGTTAAAAATATTGAATTAACCCACAACCAAACTAGTAATGTGCTTTGGGTTGATAACAAAGATGGGACCTACACTGCGGACTTAATGTTAACGGCATTGGGTGAAGACCACTTAGTCGCTAAGGTTAACAGTTCGCAAAGTGATCTGGTTAAGATTGATGTCGGGCATGCTGAAGGGGATAGCAAGGTTTCCCAGATTAAAATTCTGTCGTCCATGCCTGTACCTATGTTAGCGGGCGTAGGCGGTACACTGGTGCTTTCCATGACAGACAAAAACGGTCACCCAGTCGCCAATATTAATCAAGTGTCATTTGACATCATAAATAATATTGGGACTACCTTCAACGTCTCTCAATTGGCTAATGGTAACTATATTCTCACATTACCAACCCTACAGGCAAAGAAATACACCTTTAGTATTAAAATTAACAAAATATCCGACACTATAAGCCTCACAGTGGAAAAACCAAAAGCTATTCTCGCAGATAAACCTGATGGCTCGGGGGCGACAGACTCACGCGGCGTGGTGAAGAACGTACAATTTGACCCTATACAGATAACTCATCAGCAAGCCGGTAATAAACTAAAACTCACAGTCACCTTAACTGACCATTTTGATCATAAGCTAATCGGTGTTAGTCGCGGCATTATGACCAAGACAAAACAAGCCAGCTCTGTAAAATGGCAGGATAACGCAGATGGCAGCTATTCCACGGAGTTGTTGTTGAGTAAAGTAGGGACAGATACGTTACAAGTAACCGTCAATAACATTTCCCAATCACAAACCATTCAAGTTAATGCCCCAGAAGGTAAATCTGCCGTTCACAGTGTGGAGTTAAAGGAGACTGGCAAGACGTTTATGGTCGGCGATTCCGTCGAATTACAATTAACATTGACAGATAGCCATGGTAACGGTGTTGAAAAGGTACAGGCTAGCGATATTCGATTAGAGCATAATAATAC
This sequence comes from Providencia sp. 2024EL-00732, assembly GCF_044006275.1. Taxonomy (NCBI): domain Bacteria; kingdom Pseudomonadati; phylum Pseudomonadota; class Gammaproteobacteria; order Enterobacterales; family Morganellaceae; genus Providencia; species Providencia sp. 2024EL-00732. The sequence goes on from NZ_JBIPDG010000008.1 coordinate 91,153, forward strand.
GCTTATCTCTGCACTCTCTTGGCAAGAAATAGGCACAGGGGTTTACACCACCACACTCCCGTTACATAAACAAGGGAGAAACACTTTTGTAAGTCGAGTTAACAACCAAGCAAGCACACCACTTGCCGTTAGCGTCAACGCACTAACCGGCCCAACACAGGTAAAAACCGTTCAGCTTAACGCCAGCACTAACCAACTGACAGTGGGAAGTAAAACAGAACTGACTCTGACATTATTAGACCAATGGAATAATGGTGTTGGCGGGATCACCGCTAAAGATATCACCATTAATGATGCGCATATTAAGAAAAACCTAACGGGTTTAATCTGGACGCCACAAGGAAATGGTATCTATACTGCACCAACAACGGTTTCTACCGTAGGGGTCCACTCGCTGAAAGCAACCGTTAATCTAATAGAAAGTCATAATGTATTGGTTGATGCGCAGCCGTCAACCAACCAAAGTCATATAAATAAAGTTAAACTAACAACAAACTTAAGCACCATTACCGCAGGCAGTAAAGTCACGTTATCGCTAAAAATAACTGATATAAATGACAATCCAGTTATTAAACTCGATAATCATAAGATCACGCTGACTGAAAGTAACAACACCATACCCACTGTCTGGGATGAAGATCTCCATGGCTTAGGTATCTACTCCACCAGCATCAAGCTCACTAAGGTTAAAACACATAAGCTAAAGGCTGAAATTGGCCAGTTTACAGATATAACAAATGTCATGGTCAATTCACCATCGGGTAAAGATGCGGTGACGGCAATCGCCATTTCACCGATAGCCAGAAGTGAAGCAGGGGAAGCATCATCGTTCTTAATTCACTTAACTGACCAATATCGAAACCCTGTTAACAATGTCCTGAGTAGTGATATCACCGTGAAAATTAATGGGCAAAAACAGAACATTATATTTACGGAAAAAAATATATTGAACGGGTATACAGCTCACCTTCCTGCCGCTAAAGCTAACAGTTATCAGATAATGGTGGAAGTTAACGGGCTATCAAAAACTGCCGAATGGGTCGTTAATCCCCCTATAGCGGTCCCAATCACTTCTTATGATAAAGATGGGTTAAGGCGCTCATTAGAGACGATTTTTATTACTCACAACGCTCAAAGCACCACAATAAATTCAGGTGATAAAGTCACTCTAACTGTTGCGCTAAGAGATAAGTTCGATAACAAACTCACTGGTGCAAAAAACGCATTGAATTTACTGACTAATCTACAACCAACTACCGCATGGATAGAAGTCAGCGATGGGCTATATACTCAAGAAGTCATTATGAACAAGCTACACAAGCAATCAATTCAAGTGGTGGCAAATAAAATGCTCAGCGATAAGCTTGAGCTAACCATTTCACCTGCCGAAGGGGTAAGTCATGTCCATAAAACCCGACTTGAAACCAAAGAAGGCACCATTGAAGCAGGTAAAGAAGTCACCTTAACATTAACCCTAACCGATAGCGTTGATAATGGGGTTATCAAGGTCGATACTAACGATATTCAATTCACCAACAACCAAAAAGCCGTCAAGACGACATGGGCTAACATACAAGATGGCGTGTATACCACCAAACAACGGTTAGAAACCATGGGTAATTACCAGTTCAAAGCGGTTGTAAACAACCAACCAAGTCGTATACAGACCGTGGAAGCCACCTATCCAAGCGGAAAGAATGTGGTAAAAACAGCGGACATATCAGCAAATACCAGCATGGTTAGTGCAGGTGAAAATGTTGAGTTAACCTTAACACTGAAAGACCAATACCAAAACTTGGTGACTGGCGTCAATGGCTTGGATATTACTTTAGTCGATAACCATAGCAAACAAAAAATTGATAGCAGTAGCATTGCTTGGAACATGGAATCAGCGGGGGTTTATAAAGCCAAAGTTCCACTGACATTAGTCGGTAAGCATACGTTAACAGCCACCGTGAATACGGTATCCGCTCCAACCAACGAAATTACGGTGAACTCCCTAACAGGTGCTGCGAATGTGAAATCTGCGACACTTTCAACATCAGCAAAATCAATCATGCCGGGTACTAATGTAGCACTATCCTTAACCCTAAAAGATAAATATGACAACCCGGTCACCAAGGTCGACACAAAGGATATTCCCTTAACTGATGCGTTCGCGACCTTGCCTACAGCAAGCGTAACGTGGAATAGCTCGCAAGATGGTGTTTATACAACTAACGTCCAGTTAAATAAGGTAGGAAGCCACACATTAACGACCTCAGTTAAGAATGTGCTGTCTAATGATACCGTGAAAGTTGAATCATTCAGTGGCACTCGCCATGTGAATAATGCAACATTGGCTCTGGACAATTCAACAATAACCGTTGGCAATTCAGTCACATTAACCCTATCACTTATCGATATGTATGGTAACAACGTTAGTCAGGTGCCGGACGGTGACATCACCATAACTTATGGTAATACGACACTCAGTCCAAACTGGTCATCTTCTACGAATGGAACCTATACTGCATCGCTGCCATTTAACAACGTCGGCACTGGGTCATTGCAGGCAAGGGTGAATAAATACTATAGCCTTGCTCAAACCCTGACAGTCGCTCATCCAAGTGGCCAAGATAAAGTAGCAAAAGCTAACTTAACGGTAAAAACAACGTCACTCAAGGCTGGGCAAGACGTTGAATTAACCTTAGTGTTAAAAGATAAGCACGATAACTTTGTGATTGGCGTCAATGGCTCGGATATTGCTTTAATAGATAGCCATAAACAAAAAATTGATAGTAGCCGTATTGCATGGGGCATGGCATCAGATGGCGTTTATAAAGCCAAGGTTCCACTGACATTAGTCGGTAAGCATACGTTAACCGCCACCGTGAATACGGTATCCGCTCCAACCAACGAAATTACGGTGAACTCCCTAACAGGTGCTGCGAATGTGAAATCTGCGACACTTTCAACACCAGCAAAATCAATCACACCGGGCACTAAGGTAACACTGTCCTTAACCCTAAAAGATACATATGGCAATCCTGTTACCAAGGTAGATGCAAAGGATATCACCTTAACTGATGTATTAGTGACCTTGCCTACACAAACCTTAATGTGGAATAGCACACAAGATGGCGTTTATACGACTGATGTCCAATTAAATAAGCTAGGAAACCACTCGTTAATAGCAGAAGTTAATAATGTACCATCTAGCCATACAGTAGCAGTTAAGCCATTAAGTGGCCCTAGCCATGTCAAAACAGTCAAGTCAACTGTACCCAAGAAGGTTAAAATGAGTGAAAATACATCAATAACAGTAACCTTAGCTGATATGTATGGGAATGGCGTTATTGGCGTCCAAATGGCCGATGTCACTATTTCAGATACGCAAAATAATACCTCCCCTTCATCTTGGACAGATAATAAGGATGGTAGCTACACAGCAAACATTGTATTTAATACCCTAGTGACAAAGAAAATTAAAGTCAGTGTCAATTCACTCTCACACACCCAAGATGTAGAGGTAGCCGTTGGTGTCCCGGTATTTAGAACTGGTCGCAGTGAGTTCTCCGTTGTTAACCGCGATATTGATAAACGTGGTCACTCTATAGCCACTATCCAATTAGTGCTAAAAGATGCTGCTGGTAGCCTGATTACCGACCAATTCCCTACAATTAAGGTAAAAGGTGCGGCTTTGTATAATGATAACATGAAGGAACTCTCTAATTCCAAAGGGACTTATATCATTGATATATCCAGTGACAAACAAGGCACAGCGATTGTTGAAATAGATAAAGACTCCATCGGTGCAACAAACAGACCACCGACATTCACCTTTACCGCTTATGGAAAAGTACAGCTGGAGACTCATATTAACCCACATACTTTTGAATTCAACAGTGGTTTCCCTAAATTCGGATTCAAAGATGCAACCTTTACCATTAAGGTACCTGTTGGAAGGCCATCGGATTATAACTGGCAGGTATCTAAAAATTGGCTCACAGTCAATAACAATGGCGTAGTCACTTTCAACAAAAAACCAAGTTCTTCTTGGACGGCAGAAATCACAGCTCGTGCAAAATCAGGTGTTGGCCATGATGGGGTTGTCAAATTTAGTATTACCCCCCACATTTGGTTGGATCTCCGCTCATCTAAAGCGAGTACGCCTGAAGAGCACTGTAAAATCAACGGAGGAACTCTTTCCACTGTTACTGATTTTGCTTCAAACTTCGCAAGACAAACAGGTTCAATCATCCCTGAATGGGGGAACCTACAAAGATATCAATCCAGCATCTTCGCAATTCCGTATATCGTAGTTAAGCATGACCAAAGTTCTACCCATGATCGTACTTTGCTATCTATTGTAGATGGTGGCCTACTACCTTTTAACAGCAACTCCGGTGTAAAAATTTGGGACAATAGCGCTGTCTGCACCTTTAAACCTTAACTCACCCTCCCCCCCGCCTCGGCGGGGGTTTTTCTTTTTATCCCTTTCTCACCTCATCCCAATCTAACCCAAACTTTGCCAAATATTTTCGCAGCCTATCTGCATCATTTGGCTGTTTTTTATGTTGCCGTGAAATGGCAAACAGCTCACGCCCCGCTTCTGACAAAGAAGATGAACGCCGGCAAACTTCCAGCACGGTTGCTAACTGTTGCTGGTCGAATAAATCAATTTCACCAATTTGCTTTGGTAATGCATTGGTTGATTTTGACTGCCATTGAGCTTGCAAACGGCCAATTTCCTCTTCGGCTACCGCTTTGGTAATACGCCCGCGTTCAGCAAACGTTGCCATTCGGTTAATGGAGGCACCCAACTCACGGAAATTTCCACGCCAATGGGCTTGAGGGGAACAGGCAAACTTCACATAAACGTTTCGAGCTTCGCTATCAAAACGAATTTGGCTTTGTTGGTCTTGGCAAAATTTGGCTAATTCATAATCAATATTCGGTTCAATGTCTTCACGGCGGTCACGTAAGCCCGGTAAGGCAAATGTCCACATATTGATACGGGCAAATAAGTCTTCACGAAATTTGCCCTCTTCCACTTGCTGCGCCAAATTACGGTGAGTCCCTGCAATTAATTGAAAGTCACTGTGAATTTCTTCATCTGAACCATAAGGAAAAAAGCTTTTCTCCTCAATGGCTTTCAATAGCATTGCTTGTTCATCTAGCCCAAGTTCCGCAATTTCATCGAGAAATAAAATACCGCCATCCGCTTCTTTCAGTAACCCACGCCTTGGGTTGATTGCCCCTGTGAACGCCCCTTTCACATGACCAAACAGCGTCGACATAGCGTTATCACCACGAAGCGTAGCACAGTTTACTTCCACAAATCGCCCTTTAACTTGATGGCGGCTTTCACGCAGTTGATAAATTCGCCGAGCTAAGAAAGACTTCCCCGCCCCCGTTGGCCCATTGAGTAAAATCGGGGCTTTAGAGCGTAGTGCGACGCGTTCGATTTGCTCAATCATGGTATTAAATGCCGCGTTGCGGGTGGCAATACCCGATTTTAAAAACGAAACCTGCTGTTGCTGCTCTGTTTGGAAACGGCTGGTGATATGGGCGTAACGGCTAAGATCAAGGTCTATCACCGCATGAATACCGGCAGGGTCTTTCTCCCGCCCCTTTTGGCTTGGGGAGGTTTGAATTAACTTCGCAGGCAGGTAATGAGCCTCGGTTAATAAGAACCAGCAAATTTGCACCACATGGGTACCCGTAGTGATATGTACCAGATACTCTTCATTATCAGTATCAAATTGATAATGCGAAGAAAAATCCAGTAATGAGGTATAAACCTCTTCAAAATCCCACGGGTCAGCAATATCCACCTCATGCAGTACCACTTCCGTATTGGGAGAAGCTTGTTCAATGTCCTCTTTCACCCGGTGCGCCATGCCATAGTCATTCACCTGATGCAGTAATTCAAAACGACCAATATCCAAATTAGGCTGTTGGCAAAGGCCAACCGTTGGCCGCCATTTTGTCCAGCGATTGGCTTTTTTGCCTCTTCTATCGAGTACTGTGCCCAATACACCAATGACCACTTTGCGTTTCTTATTCATGATGAGTTTATATAAATTTATAAAGTACGATATAAAAAGATAATAAATAGCCTAATTCATTTCTCTTGGTAATGTTAGTAAAATTTAACCAGATATATTTATTTGTTATTTTTCAATAATATAAAATTTTTTAACTTACTTTAATAAAAGTTGGCACGCTTCTGGCAATTATATCTTCATCCACTGCCGGAAATTGTCTGAACTTCGAGTTCAACCGGTGCAGACATGGTGACTCAGTCACTACATGGTCTGTATGCCGCCGTCAGTAAGATACCTTGGTAATAGCCTAGCTATCAGGTTCGACTCCTGAAAAAAATACAAATCCAACTGTATAAAACTAAGCAGAAGTTAAGCTTGAAACCGCCACTCGAGAGCTTTGCCGAGTGATGAGCAGAAATTTAGACAGCCAATTTTGGCACTCTACTTTTCCCCTCACCACTTCGCTTTTTTCTTCAGTGCCGGATAAATATTGAAAAAGGAAAAATAATGAAAAAAATAAATATCGCTCAAGGACAAATCGCATTGACCGCTAAAAATGGGGATTTTAAACAATTACTGACTGCGGGTGAGCACCGTTTAAACGATTGGTTTAATCAATTGACGGTGTCATTGTTCACACTTGATAACGAACCTATTGATGAAAAACTGGCAGACCACTTACGCCAATTTCACCCTGATTGGGTTGATGATCACTGTATTGACATCGCTTTGACTGATGACGAGATTGGTTTTATATACTTGCACAATAGTTTGACAGAAATACTGCCACCAGCGAGCCGTCGGTTGTATTGGAAAAATAGCAATAATTTAAAAGTGGAGCCGCAGTCGCTAGAAAATAGCGTTATTGACTCTGTATTCGTTGCACGTCTGATGGGTAAAAAACGCATTAAAGGCAATGAGTTGGCCTTAATTAGCCAAGTACCTGCATGGCATGTCGGTATGCTAAAAATTGATGGTGAGATACAAGATTTATTACAACCGGGAACTTACGGTTATTGGAAAATCAACCACAAACCGGAAGTTGAGATAATAGACACTCGCTTACAATCATTAGAAGTTAGCGGACAAGAGATTTTAACCAAAGACAAAGTCACATTACGCATCAACCTGTGTGCCAACTGGCGCTATCACGATGTTTTGCTGGCCTTCTCAAAACTGAGCCAGCCTGTAGAGCATTTATATCGTGAATTGCAGTTTTCAATACGAGAAATCGTGGGTACCCGAACCTTAGATGAACTTTTAGAAAACAAGCAGTTAATTGATGAGTTGATGTTGATTCAAGTCGCGCAGTGCGTCGTTGAGTTTGGCTTAGAAATCGATAGTATCGGTGTAAAAGACATCATTTTGCCGGGGGATATGCGCACTATTTTATCTCAAGTCGTTGAAGCCGAAAAATCGGCACAAGCTAACGTGATCCGCCGCCGTGAAGAAACCGCCGCGACTCGTTCACTGTTAAATACCGCAAAAGTGATGGAAAACAACCCAGTTGCGCTGCGTTTAAAAGAACTTGAAACCTTAGAAAGTATCGCACATCGAATCGACCAAATTTCCGTTTATGGTGGGTTAGATCAAGTATTAAACGGATTGGTAAAAATTAAGGAATAACAATGAATAACAATAACTTTAATCAATTAATTCAAGAAAATGGCGTGCCTGTAAAAATGTGGACCAACGGCGTGCCTGTAGACCCGAAAGCGGTAACACAACTACAAAACACCGCTAAAATGCCGTTTATTTTTAAGCACCTTGCGGTAATGCCTGATGTACACGTTGGAAAAGGTTCGACGATAGGAAGTGTTATACCAACCAAAGGGGCGATTATCCCTGCGGCAGTTGGCGTGGATATTGGCTGTGGGATGATTGCCGTGCGTACATCATTAACAGCGGCTGATTTACCAGATAGCCTGCAAAATATTCGTTTCGCTATCGAAGCGGCGGTACCACATGGTCGAACAACCCACCGCCATGGACGTGATAAAGGGGCTTGGTATCGTACACCGGATATTGTCGATACCCACTGGGCGCACTTGGATGAAGAGTTTAAACGTATCTGTGATAAATACCCAAAACTACGTAACACTAATCATTACAAACATTTAGGGACATTAGGAACGGGGAACCACTTTATTGAACTGTGTTTAGATGAACAAGACCGTGTATGGGTAATGCTACATAGCGGGTCACGCGGGGTGGGAAATGCGATAGGTAACTTGTTTATCACGCTGGCACAAAAAGATATGCAACAGCATATCGCCAATTTGCCGGATAGAGACCTTGCTTACTTTGAAGAAGGTAGTGTGCACTTTAATGACTATATGGAAGCAGTGGGTTGGGCGCAAGACTTTGCTCGCCATAACCGTGAAGTAATGATGCACCGCGTATTGGAAGCACTATCACGTGAAATTCCAAAGCCGTTTATCACAGAACAAGAAGCCGTAAATTGCCATCATAACTATGTGCAAAAAGAACAGCACTTTGGTGAAGAAGTACTGGTAACCCGAAAAGGCGCGGTATCTGCACGAAAAGGCCAAATGGGGATCATTCCAGGGTCAATGGGGGCGAAAAGTTTTATTGTGCGCGGTTTAGGTGACGAAGAAAGTTTTTGTTCATGCAGCCATGGTGCAGGACGGGTCATGAGCCGGACAGAGGCTAAAAAACGTTTCTCTGTAAGTGACCAAAAAATAGCGACAGCCCATGTTGAGTGCCGAAAAGACAGTGATGTGATTGATGAAATACCGATGGCTTATAAAGACATTGATGCGGTGATGGCTGCGCAGTCCTCACTGGTAGAAATTGTTCATACCCTACGCCAAGTAGTGTGTGTAAAGGGATAAAAGGAGAAAGCATGGAAACTAGCCATGAAAGTATATCCGTGCTGATGAAAGAACGGATAGGTAAAACACTTAAAGAAATAGAAGAAACTCACCACGTTAAAATACTCTTTGCGTGTGAGTCGGGTAGTCGCGGTTGGGGCTTTGCCTCCCGCGATAGCGACTATGACGTCCGGTTTATCTATGTTCACAAACTTGATTGGTACCTAACATTGGATAAAAAACGCGATGTGATAGAGAAACCAATTGATGATGAGTTAGATGTATCGGGTTGGGAGCTTTCTAAAGCATTGAAATTAATGCGAAACTCAAACCCCGCATTAATCGAGTGGCTACACTCACCCATTGTGTATTTTAAGGATGAGGCATTTTTTACTCAACTGGAGCAACTAGCTGCACAATTTTATTCGCCACTAAAATCACGTTATCATTATTTATCAATAAGTAAGCGCAATTTACATACTGATTTTAAAGGCAAACAAGTTAAACTGAAAAAATACTTTTACCTATTGCGTGCTGTATTAGCATTACACTGGATAGAAAAAAGTAAAAACATGCCTCCAATGGCATTTTCAGAATTGGTGACTGCAACAGTCTCAGATAAATCAGTACGATTAGAAATTAATGAGTTGTTGGCGATAAAAAGCCAATCTGACGAAAGTCATTATGGTGCGAGACGGCCAGCTATAGACCAACTCGTATCAGAGACTATGACTAATGCAGAGCGAATGCAATTCCCTGAACCCGCTTGCCGTGATAGCCGTTTACTAGATAGTTTTTTCCGTACAGTTGTATTAGAAAATAACTAGCTATTGGTTATTCAAAAAAATAGACCATCAGAATATTTTTGATGGTCTTTCTTTAAAGGCAATGTCAAACACTTAAGAAAAATAATATTACCGCCAGCATGGGTTCTTCATAATTGAGAATTTCCCTGCGCCCATAAATGCCAATGCAATCGAGCTTAAGAAGAAATAAACAATACTTTCGATAGCCCAAGCGCCGGTTTTATCGAGTAAAAAAGTTTTATCCAAACCAATCATTAGCCATGCAACAACCATGGTAAACGCCACTAATAAAGCTGATGGACGCGTTAAAAAACCTAAAATAATAAAAATTGGGGCAACCACTTCACCTAAAATAGTCCCATAGGCAATAAATTCAGGTAAACCGTAAGAAGCCAGCAATGCCTTAATACCACTAGCCCCTGTTAATAATTTACTCATACCATGGAACAGCATTAGCCCACCAACCGAAAGGCGTAATAGCAACCTTCCTAAATCTTCATGAGACAATAAACGATTACATAGATTGACCACTTTATACCCCCTTAGAATATTTAAGCACATCATTAAGTAGTATGACTTAAAAACGTATTATGGCTTAGAAATATAAAGTAAGAATCATTTTAATTTGCATTTCTTATAACTAAATCAATTTTCATTTAATTATAATTTATTAACCTTTAACTCGTTCAAATATTACGTTTAATTAACGATTTAAACATCAAAAATACTGATCAATTAAGCCTAACATTAAAAACTTTATGAACAATTTTTTACCGTGACCAGAGCAAGCTCAGTCAACGCATTATAAAAAAGGCTCTGGTTTGTTCGATTTAATTGCTCAGAAAACTGTGGTAACCAACTTTCTAAATGTTCATGCAATAATTCTTTTAATGCCTCTTCTCTCACTTGTGAAGCTAAAACCGCCGCTTGAAATAACATTAAACCAACATGGTCTGACGGTTCTGGATAAGGTGTTTGTACCGTCAAACGCTCACGTTTTAAAAAATCACTTAACGCCGCTGTTGATGAGCCTTGCAATACCCCTTCAGGGTCTAAATATACCGAGCCCCATGGTGGGGCTGGTAATGCATTTGGCCCAATAAATAGCGCTGTCCACTGAGTATTTAACGTCGCGATATCTATTTTAAGTGACTCCGTAATACGGCGGCTAAGCTGAGAACTTATTTTACAGGGCCACTGAGAGGCAAAATCATCGAGCTTGAAAAAATGAATAGCATAATCAGCTGCGTCGTCCTCTGGTGAAAATAAATAACAAGTACCCAATATATTAAATGCTGCTGCATAGTGTGAAAAATGGATCATACAACGGGTTATTTCCTAGGTAATAGCGGTTATTCATTTAAAGATGAATAGTATAAAAACAGTAACGTAACAGAAATTCAGCAACAATAGCGGCAACACAGCCTACAGCAAAATAAACCTGACTCGCTGATGCATGAATACCCAGCGTTGTTTGCCGAACTTGGCGATAAACCCCATACCCTAAAACCACGATAGCCAATATGCCAATTAACCAACTCCCTATGCGTAATGACCAAATTCCTTGATAAGCACGGATAGAATCAATAGGAAAAGTAATAGATTCATTATGATAGCCAGTGTGTAATAAATAGCTTTCGTATGCAGGCTGATAAACTAAACGCGCTAATAAGCTAAGAGCAATAACTGCCCATAATATCCACAACCCTCGGACTGGAATTTGCACATCAAGTGAACCAACATTAAAACGCAATAACATATTGATGAGTAAATAATACCCCGCAGCTCCCGCGGTAAGCATCGTGCCGTAAAACATCAAATAGGTGTTATCATTCATCCAAGTTAACATTGATGTATACCGATAAATTGACGCCATAGCATACACATCACAGAGCCCAGCAATAATGGCTAACCCTAACAACAGATATGACAATTCCTTTTTGAACCATAACCATAAAAAAGTCAGCCCAAGAAAAGCAAAGTAGCTTGCAGTGAGTACCACTTCACGACTTAACCAAGACGAGAAAATATTTAACAGTGAATTAGGGGCATTAAGTGGCACGCCTAGGTGCGTAATCGAAGATAACAATCCAACACCAGCAAGCACACAAGCAACCAATAAATACCATAAGAAAAACTGTGAGTTAATTTTCCCCGCTAACGCCGTGGATAATTTTTTCGCAAAGACCCCCAACATCACACTCAGCCCAATGGATGTTTGCATTAAAAATGTGAATAACAATAATGGCCATTCATTCATTTGGCATCTCCTTGTAAGTCTTGAGTACGACCCGCCCCTTGATGTGGGTGGATCACTAAATTGGGATGGGTAATTGAGGAATCTGGTAACCCACGGACATCCGCTTGGTCCCCATACTGTTTTCTCAGTTCATCAATGGGGCCAAACTGAATAGCTCCTAACGGGCAAGTCGCGACGCAGACGGGTTGCTCCCCTTTTAATTGCAAGTCGATACAAAAATCACATTTCGACATTTGCTTAGTTTCAGGGTTCATTTGAGGAGCACCATAGGGGCAAGACCAAGCACAGGTTCCACAACCAACGCATTTGTCAGTGTTAACCATGACGATGCCGTCCCCTTCACGTTTATGCATAGCCGTCGTTGGGCAATTCTTTACACACATCGGGTCAGCACAATGGTTACATGAAATGGATAACGTATAAGCAAACACATTATTCACCAGCCCTCCTGTGCCGTTTTCAATAAATTCTCCCCCCGTTACTTCGTAAACACGGCGATACTTACGCCCCACATCAAGGTTATTTTTATCTTTACAGGCCACCTGACACGCTTTGCAGCCTGAACAGCGCGCCGAATCAATATAGAACCCTAACTGTTTGTTACTGACAGCGGGATAAACGTGGAATTTACTCATGCTTTAGTTACCTCCACCAATAAAGTTTGATGGGCATTACCATGTGCCATTGCTGTACTACGTGCCGAGGTTAAAACGTTAGCACAACCACCTTGGTCAACCCCGTTCTCATCGGGCTGCCACCATGCTCCGGCCTGCAAGGCAACAACACCCGGCATAATGCGCTGAGTTATTTTGGCAGGCACTATGGTGACACCACGGTCGTTATTCACCTTGACGCGTTCTCCATCTGTAATGTTTCGTCGTTTAGCATCAATCGGGTTGATCCACAGTTCTTGTCGCTGTACTTCTTGTAACCACGGGTTAGCAAATTGCGTTGAATTGGCACGATTACGGCCTTTCCATGTAATTAGTTGCAATGGATAACGAGTCGTGAGGGTATCTTCAGGCCCTTCAATGGCAGGCACGTAATGTGATAGTGCTGGAATATCCGCATCCTGACGCTCATAAAGGCGTTTAGAGAAAATTTCGATTTTCCCTGATGGCGTTTCAAACGGGTGGTTTTGTATATCTTGGATATTTTTCTCAAAAGCAACATGCCCCACATGCGGCTGATGCTTTAATAGATGACGGCGTTTTACCAAGAGTTCATCAAAGCTAGGAATATTATCTTCTGGGCGTTTTTTGTGCGCATCATTCACCAGATGTTCTATCCATTGCTTTTCTGTTCTACCTTCACTGAATACGTCACCTACTCCTAACTTTTCTGCGACTTCACATAACCATTCATAGTCACTACGGCGTTCAAATTCAGGCTCGATGACTTTTTCAGATAAAATGATGTAATTACCCGTCCCCCATGTGCCCCCGACGTTCCAGCGTTCTAAGAAACTGGTTTCAGGAAGCAAAATATCGGCATATTTAGCACTCGGTGTCATATATAAATCGCTGTAAACGATAAATTCGACTTTGCTTTCATCTTCCAGCACTTTAGCGGCATGCAAAATATCCGGATTCTGATTAGTCATATAATTACCCGCTAATGAAAAAATCATTTTGATTTCGGTATCGAGTTTTTCTGCATTTTTCAAACCGTTATCAGGGGTCACTAAATCTTTATTTTCACAGGCTTGAACCCAATTAGTGATATTGATTTTTGCTTTCACTGGGTTCTCAAATAAACTTGGGCCCGCTAAGGTTTTACGTAAATCAGGAGTGACTGCCATACCGTAGCCAGCAGCCCAACCGCCTTTACGCCCCACATTACCGGTAATAGTCGCCAACAAAGTCGCCCCTCTCGCTGAGCGCTCACCACAAATATGACGTTGAGGCCCCCAGCCCTGCATTAAGGCGGCAGGTTTGGTATTAGCATATTCACGAGCGAGTTGGCGAATAGTCTGTGCAGGGACCTTTGTAATCGGCTCTGCCCATTCAGGGGTTTTCACAATTCCATCTTTTTTCCCCATTAAATAAGCTATTAATGACTCGTTCTCGGGGACACCTTCAGGCATCTGATGTTCATCAAACCCGATGGTGTATTTATCAATAAAGGCTTGATCATGCAGGCCTTCGCTGATGATCACATACATCATCGCATCCATCATCGCGTTGTCTGTGGTGGGTAAGATAGGAACCCATTGATCAGCTAAGGATGATGCGGTGTCCGAATAACGCGGGTCGACAACGATAAATTTAGTGCCATTCTTTTTCATCTTTTGGAAATAATGATTTGAATGACCAAAAATCGTTTCGTTAGGGTTGTGCCCCCATAAGATCACTAAAGGCGTATCTTCTAAGGTATCTAAGGTACTACCACTCGCTGAGGTGCCATAAGTATATGGCGTGACTGCCATGGTATTGCCATTACTCACTGAATGGTAATTTTCCAGAAAGCCCCCCGTTAAGTTAAATAAACGGCGTAGCATGTTGGCACCAGAAAAAATACCGCCTGTTACCCCCGTACTCAAACTGACAAAACGCGATGCTGGGCCATATTGCGTATTAATACGCTGCATATTATCTGCAATTAACGTCGTCGCTTCTTCCCAGCTAATACGTTCAAAACGCCCTTCACCACGTTTACCAACCCTTTTCATTGGGTATTTCAAGCGATTTGGATGATAAACAAATTTTCGATAGCTACGACCACGTACACATGCACGCATGATCGGCATCTCTTCATCAAGGTCGGCATCAGGGCGTGTACTTATGCGTGTAACGACCCCCTCTTTGACATGTGCTCGAATATCACATTTTCCACCACAGTCAAAACTACTACAGGTTGATACGATGCGTTCCGCTGAGTTTTGAATGAGCTTAGTAGGGATGATCTCTGAGTCTTCTGGTGTTGAGGCAATGGTTTTAGCAGCAATAAAGGGGACAGCCATGAGTGCAGAGCTGCCTTGAATAAACCGACGGCGGGTTAGTGGTTCGATCAGATGTGTTTGGCTATCATTCCGATCTGGGTAATTTTTCATAGTAACTCTACCTCTGGCGTACATTAGGTTGCTGCGATAGAGTAAACATTTCCCTCTTAGCCAACTTTCGAAAAATCGCCAAACACATCGGAATTTCAGCCAACCATATAAAACATGTGGTTATATCAATAAAAATTGCCTATATTCATAAAACTAACAACAATATTTGAATCTCAGCCAACAAAATTGCCTATGCGAAATATTCCACTGAAAACAATTGATGCGACGCCTCGTGATGTTCTCGCCATTGGAACCGATTACTTACCGAATGTACTCTTGAGCTCTCATGTTCACCGTCGAGCTCAGTTTCTCTATGGTGCTACCGGGCTAATTGAAGTCAGCACCGCAGATGGCGAATGGGTGATCCCACCAGATAGCGGAGTTTGGATCCCCTGTAATACTCCCCATGAAACACGTATGCTGAATGTCAGCACTCGTAGTTTATATATCGAGCCAAAAGCAGCGCCGCGTAGGGGGAATCGATGTGAGGTATTACGGGTATCTCCATTACTTCGTCAGCTATTACTTGAAGCCGTTGATACCCCGCTCGAATATGACTTAAATGGTCGTGATGGCGCAATGTTCCAACTTATTTTACATGAAATAGCACAAGCGGAGCCGCTTCCTTTCTATGCCCCCATCCCCCGAGATGAGCATTTAGCAACACTGTGTCGTGAGTTTTTGAAATCACCACAAATTACCTCTCTTCCCCAAGAATGGGCAGCAAAACTCCATAAGAGTGAGCGCTCGTTTAGTCGTTTTTTTGGAACTCAAACAGGGTTGTCTTTCTCTGATTGGCGGCAACAAGCTTGTTTGTTAAGTGCAATCACCCATATTTCTGCTGGGAAGTCGATTACTGAAGTGGCATTTGATTTGGGCT
Source organism: Providencia sp. 2024EL-00732 (assembly GCF_044006275.1). Taxonomy (NCBI): domain Bacteria; kingdom Pseudomonadati; phylum Pseudomonadota; class Gammaproteobacteria; order Enterobacterales; family Morganellaceae; genus Providencia; species Providencia sp. 2024EL-00732. Next base: position 107,017 of record NZ_JBIPDG010000008.1, read on the forward strand.
ATAGCAATGTGGGGTCATTTTCAACCATGTTTAAAAAGTGGTTAGGGCAAAGCCCATCAAGTTTTATTCAACGAATTTCTGGGTAAGCTTGCCTCAGATAGTGCTCAATCCTGAGCACTATCCACTGACTGCTAACTTTATACATTGATTGCCTTTTTCATTTTTTACTCTTACGCCTCCTAATATTATCCGTTAGGATAAAACAAAAAAGGAGCGTGCAATGACCACTCAGTTTTATAGTTATCAACCCACAAAAGGCCACGGGCTTCCTCATGACCCTATCCCATCGCTCATTGGCCCCCGACCAATTGGTTGGATTTCAACTTGTGATAGCCAAGGAAGAACAAACCTCGCACCTTACAGTTTTTTCAATATTTTCAACTACTCCCCTCCAATATTGGCATTTTCAAGTGTTGGTAAAAAAGATTCCGTCACCAATGCGATTGAAACGGGAGAATTTGTTTATAACCTCGCAACACTGGCGCTTGGTGAACAAGTGAATATGAGTAGCGCGACTCTGGCACGTGGTGAAAGCGAATTTGCCTTAACCCAACTATCAACATTACCATCCACATTAGTTTCTCCTCCACGTATTGCACAAACACCCGTATCAATGGAATGCATTGTCACTCAATATCAACAACTTAAACGGGCTGATGGCCAACTGTTAGATACTTGGATGGTAATGGGTGAGGTCGTGATGGTGCATATTGATGAATCAGCCCTACAAGATGGACTATATGACTGTGCAGGGCAAAAACCTCTGCTACGAGCGGGTGGCCCAGCAGATTATTATTGGATAGAACAACAGCAGAACCTAAAAATGTATCGCCCTAAATAACTTAAAATTAGAGTGGTCAATATTGTCTGGCTATTAACCACGTTAGTCCCTTCCCTTTATCAGTAGAACTTACACACTAGTTGCTCACTGCTATCTGGATAGGAAAAGTGCGCCGTAATTAAGTCAAACTGTGCTTCAGAGGTTTGAAATGGGTTTTCCCCTGTTAAATTACGCGCTGCTAACCTTGCTTTACACTTTTGATTATCAACGTTTAATACATGAAAAACATAAGATGCACCAGATGATTGCGCTAAAAATTTCAACCATTGGCGCTGGGTAGGCGTGTTTGCAGGGAAATCCATCACGACGGTATTACCCGCAGCAACAAGGTGCTGAATATGCTTTTCTAGCACTTTTTTCACTAAAGCACTTTTTTCAATATAATCAGATAGTTCTTTAATTTCATTAGGATATAGTGCAGAAAGCCATTCGTCTTCGCACAATAAAATAGTACGAGGCTGTTGCGATAGTGTTTTCGCTAAGGTGGATTTGCCTGATGCGATTTTCCCACAAAGAAAATGCAACTGGGGTTCACTATTAGGCTGTTGAGGGGCTTGTACTGAGTTCATCATAAATTCCTTGTTGGTCACTAACCAGACAAGAACAAAAAACCCGCCTTGTCTGGCGGGTTTAGTATGTAGCTTACCCCCACCACTATGTGATGGTAATAATAATGCTTAAGCCTGCTACAACCGAATACATATTTTTTACTAACCTAGAAAGAGGGACAGGCATAGTATCAACCCCCTTAAATAAATCAACAAGGTGATTTATTCTAAAAACGAAAAAGGTAATGTGACTGCGGAAACTAAAATACCAAACCCGCTCTCCACAGCGTCAGCCACACAACCAACTGTATCCCATGCAGTCCAACCCTCGTCATCTGTTTGACCTAGCAAAACAAGTTCCTGCATGTGGCCTAAATTGATAGGTAGCATTTCCCATTGCGGTGAGTTAGTTAAATCCTCAGAAATATCAACCAATACCACACACCAGCCAAATGGGCTTGTCAAATCGCCATATTGATGACGACCAATCCACTGACCAAAAATATCAACCCGATACCCTTTTTCTTCATTCGCCTTCGAGTCTATTTGACCGCATAGCCATAAGCTATCACGTTTTTCAGGAGCGATATCTTCAAGAGGTAACATCTTCAGTTTTAATTTTTTCTTTTCAGAGTCTAGTTCTTGTTTCTTTACAAGGCGCCAGTGGCACGGAATATAATCACTAATATCAAACTGTTCAGTACTGTTTTTAACCCTCAATAATGACCAACCATATTCACTATTAGGGTTACCAAATTCACTACGACGAATCCATTGACCATGCTCATCTTGGCGAAAGCCCTTATTGTCATTCACATGGGAAATAAAAATAGCTTCATCCCATAGTAAGTTTAGTTCTCTTTCCGTCAGTTGATATTTTTTTATCACGCTATTCCTTTTGAGCTAAAAATGGCCCAAGTTTTTACTTGGGCCATTTAAATTAATGCTTTCCTTTTTTATGATGATTAAGAGTTTCTTCTTTTAAATCAAGTTCATCACGTAAACGATGGTAAACACGTTCATTGATATTTTTATTTTTGCGCATTAGGTAAAGCGCTTCACGTTTGGCTTTGAGCGCCGATTTAGACATATCGCGCTCCATTTCAATCATTCTATGTAAATCATAAACATCCGATTCACTTTCATCTGAATTATCAAGTCGCCTACCGTAGATTTCGAGTAGTTGAGCACCAACTTCAGTTCGCATCGCGATTTCATCCACATCTTCTGAAGGGTGGTTCATTAGGTCACGTAAATGTGCCATTGCGGCTTCGTTTAATGCTAAACGAGCACGAATTTCGTCGTTATCGTACGGTAAATCCTGTACTAAGCCTTTGGTCAAAATTGGCAAGGCAATGCTGGCAATTAATAGTGAACATAAAATCACCCCCATTGCTAAGAAAATAGCCACATCACGATTTGGAAATAAGGAACCATCTGGCATCAATAAAGGTAACGTTAAAATACCGGCTAACGTAATCGCTCCGCGCACACCCGCTGTCGCCATTACTGCCATCATACGAATATGCATAACATCTGCTTCTTTACCGCGACGGCGTTTATGGAAGACTGTTAAAGTCATCGAGATCCACACCCAAGTAAAACGCAGAATCGCCAATGCAATTGTGATCACAGCAACATACACAAACAACATCCAAGGGTGGCTAGCACCTGCGGCTTCTGCAACTTCAGGCATATTGGTCCACATACCAGGCAACTGTTCGCCAAGTAAAATGAAAATCATCCCGTTTAATGCAGTTTGAACGGTATCCCAAACCGCTTTACTTTGCATACGAGTCGCTGCTTGCATTCGGCCTGCTATTTTCTCATAGTGCATCGCAATACCGGCAACAACCGCAGCTAAAATACCGGAAACATGCAGATGCTCTGCCAGTAAGTAAGCAGTAAATGGCATTAGCAAGCTAATCATTATCTGAATTGCCGGCTCTTCCCCTGTGCGTTTAACTAAGAATTGATTTAGCCAACCAATCGCCCACGCAACTAGCAGGCCTATTAAAATCCCACCAAATGCCACAAGTACAAACTGCCCAGCCGCAGAAGCTAGTGAGAATGTCCCAGTTAACGCCGCTACAACCGCAAAGCTAAAACAAACTAATCCAGTGGCATCATTCAGTAATGATTCCCCCTCAAGGATATGCGCCATACGTGAAGGCAATGGGGAGTTCACTGTCATTGCTGACACTGAAACTGGGTCCGTAGGGGACAAAATAGCAGCTAACGCGAATGCGACGGCTAATGAAATGGCAGGGATTAACCAATGAATAAAAAAGCCCATACCAATAACGGTGACAACAACTAAACCTATGGCTAGCGACATTATCGGTTTAATTTCTTGAAATAAGGCTTCTTTAGGGATACGCCATCCATCAAGGAATAATAAAGGAGGAATAAATAAAAATAGAAATAGATGAGGTTCAAATTCAACGGTAAAACCATATAAAGACAAGCCAGCCCCTAGTGCTATCTGGATCAAGGGTAATGGAATAATATCTTTGAGCAGTCGTGAAACAAAAACGCTCACAACAACGGCTAATAAAAAAACGAGTACAAGTGTCACTACTGACATTAATTGCTCCATGTTTAGCTAATCATTAATTATCAGTAATGCAGTAAATAGATAAATTGAATCAATGTAAAGTAACTATTAATTATCAGATACAAAAAAAATAAAATTGGGAAATCGCCTAACAATCATTACGTTACAATTTTATTATTTTTTATACCACCTCTTAATATCGCTAATTATCTATTTGATAGATAAAAATAAAAAATGCACACCATAATAAGTTAAGTATTAATATAGAAAATATACCTAAACCATCATTATTAGACTATTGACTGTTCTTTTAAAGATACTTTGTTTATTCACTAGTTTTATCTGTATGACGTTTATCTATATTGTTCCCCTCAAAACTATGGCGCTCAATCAGCTCCCGCAATATTTGCTTAAGCATTTTACTTTTACGAACACCTAGCGGTGCTAAAACAGCTTCTTCATGCTGCTGTGCTGCGATAAGGAGATCATCAACTAATGACATCCCGCTCGATGTCACGCTAACTAATGTTATTCGTTTATCACTACCATTATGGTTATTATGGCGGATCACATGCCCTTGCTGTTCAAGTCGTTGTAGCACACGTGTAATTGTTGGCTGCTTACTCACTGTTTTTTGCGAAAGCTCAGTGATCCCCATAGACCCATTACCTGCTAATGTGGATAACACCCGCCATTCCAATACAGAAAGTCCTTTGGTTTCCACGGTCGCGTGAAACTCTGAAGAGACCAGCATCCAAGCCTGCCCAAGCAGGGCAGGCAAATAATGATCAACAAAAATTTTTGAATCTGGCATTTGCTCCCCTTGATAAGCACTATGCATTAAATCACCGCCCCTCAAAGAGTAACAGAAAAGAGCAATAATTCAGCTAAAACTTACCATTTAGCAATGAACCAAACCCACTAATACCAGTCTCTAAACTCAACTTTTTCAACATCATATACGTGGTAGCCACCGAAGACGATAATACGGGTAGCCCTACGCGGTCTTCAATAAGCTGTATTGACGGTAACGAAGGCATCTGTACACAAGCGGAAGCCACAATAGCATCCACTTGCGTATTCAATTTTTTGGTGATTTCAACGGGAGCTAGCGGGTTTTGCCGCCCCACATCCAAGTTATCAGGGATTTCTAGTGAAATGCTATCCACCACTTCAATGCCTTCATTTTCTATGTAATCAATCACTAACTGTGTGAGAGGTTTCATATAGGGCGTTAAGATAGACACTTTTTTTGCCCCAATAGCTTGTAACCCTTCCACTAATGCCCCTGCACTAGTTACAACTGGAGCTGGATGGCCATTATCCATGGTACGTTGAAATAAGCGTTTTTCAGAGACCCGATGGTAACCGTTCCCCATGCTCATGATCGCCACTAGGCAAGCATATCCCAGCACATCTACAGCAGCATCTGACAATTCAAGTGCGCAGCGGTCGCTATCTGAATCCATTTTTGCCAATTCGTCTTTGGTGACTTTTTGCATCCTCATACGGCTTGAGTGGAAAGTAAAACGCTCAGCAAATAGAGCTTCCCTAGCCCGTAATATAGCCGGGATCTCCGTTTCCATCGTGGTGTTGGATGAAGGTACAATTTGCCCGATCCGATATGTTCGCACTAAATTCATTGCCCTACCCCCCCAAACGGTTCTTCTGAGCTGGGAAAAACATTTAATTCATCGATATCTTGCCCTTGGTGATTAAAGCGTGCAGCAGTCAGCGGGCGACGATTTACCTGTAAATCAAAAATATCAAACCGATTATAGTGCCCAGTAATATCATGCATTTGCCGTGGCTGAATACAACGATTCAAATCAATCTCACCATACACAATGCCTTCTTTGTCAACCAATGGTTCACCAATCACCCGCCCATCAGGGCCGATAATGCCAGAAAAAGCACTATTAGGCCGCGCCAGTAAGTCACGGGCTTCTGGATGAGAGGCAGACATCGCCTCAATAATTTCCTCTGATACTGTTGAGCAAGCAATAATGGTGAATACTTTGCCTTCAAAACAGTGTGCAGAAGCGCGCAGACGAATAGCATCCGCCATATCGTAATCTTTTGGCGCAACGGGTAAAGCAATATAGCTGGCGATATGCACTAATTCCCCTTGGGCTAATAAAGCAAACCTCGCTAAGGTATTGGTATTTTCCCCACACGCTAGGGCCCCCAATGGCCCAATACTCGTTTGGTGCACTTTTAATGAAGAGGCATCCCCATTGGCCCACGTCAGTTTTTCCGCCCATGTCGGTACCAGTTTGCGATGACGGCCTAAAATTTGCCCCTCATCCGAAATGGTGACTAATGTATTATACAAAGTCGCGATGCCTGTAGGGCTGCGCTCATTGACCCCAATAACAACGTTAATGTGATGGCGTGCCGCAGCTTGCGCGACTTTTTGAATTTCCGGCCCCGGAACTTCGATTGCCGATTTACACAGTTTTTCAAACCACGGACTGCCGTCAATTGGGTTCATTACCCAACTCCAATACGGATAGCCTGCAATAAAAACCTCTGGAAAAGCCACTAATTTTGCACCGTTATCTGCGGCTTCCTCAATTAACCGACACACTTTATCCACAGTTGCGTCAGTGTCTAAAAAGACAGGAGCCGCCTGTACTGCTGCTGCTTTAAAACATTGAAGTTCTAACATGCTTCCCCCTTACACTGACACAACCGGATGACGCAATTCACCAATGTGTTCAACATAGGCCTCTATCACATCCCCCGGCCAAACCCACTCTTGAGGAGAACGCCCCGCACCAACCCCCTCAGGCGTCCCAGTAGCAATAATATCCCCTGGCTCTAACGTAATACCTTGGCTGATATCTTCAATCAATGTATTCACATTGAATAACATATGACGGGTGTTTGAATCCTGTTTGGTCACACCATTCACTTTTAAGTTCAGGTTTAAATTATGGGGATCAGGGATTTCATCAGCAGTTACAATACATGGGCCAAACGGTGCATAAGTGTCTTGCCCTTTAGAGTAAATCCATTGCCCAGCACGGCGGCAATCACGCGCACTCATATCTATCATCAAGCTATAACCAAATACATAATTGAGGGCATCTTTAGCTGCAACCCTTTTCGCACGAGTCCCAATGACCACAGCAAGTTCGACCTCCCAATCTAATTGTTGGGTGATCTGCCCGTTATGTTCGATAGCATCTCCAGGGCCAATTACGGTCGTTGGCGGTTTAGAAAAAATAACCGGTTGTTTAGGCAATTCTTTCGAAGTATCTAAAGTACGACTGGACTCAGCAACATGCTCTACATAATTTAAACCTATGCCAAAAATATTTTTACGCGGACGAGGAATAGGCGCTAAAATTTTCACATTTTGCACTGGCCATGCCGTACCCGCAGGAAATAACCCTTGGTAGATATTAAGCAACTCAGTACCCACGCGTACGCCTTGAGGGCCTAAATCAATAAAATCCAACATATTATCTGGTAGATATTGCCCCTGTTCTTCAGCTAGACGAGCTAAATCCACTACTTGCTGGTCAACAATAGCCCCTAAACGAGCAGCGGCAGTTACATCAGAACGGTAAGTTATTAAGCGCATATGATTTCTCCTTGAGTGCCACTTAGAATTGCACTCAGTTTCACGTAAAATTAGTTAATTAAAACCAGACAAAATTGTTATCAATAACTCAGCCTGTTAAGAGGCCACCTTTTGGTGCCCATCGTTATCTACTAAGGCTTCTTCGTAATACAGGCCTAAAGACTGCATCACGGGTAAATCATTAAAACAAAACAGACATGCGTCATCCGTTTGTGAAATATTGACGTGTTCATGGAACATCCACGACGGTACGCAGAAAATGTCACGCTCTTGCCAATCAAAGCGCTGGCCATTAATCACTGAATAACCTTGACCTTTCGCAACTTGATAAATAAAGCTCCCCGTATGGCGATGGGCTTTGCCCACAAACCCCGGTCGTAGCAATTGCATACTAGCCCCAATTGTCGGCATCACTGCCCCTCCCGTTAATGGGTTGGTGTAGTGCATCAAAATGTCATCAAATACCGAGCCATCCGCGACTTTTGCCGCACGACGTAATGCATCGTAAGTTGGCCCCCATTGATATTTAAATAATGGGGAATACGGTTTATCCCAGCCGATATCATGTGGCCTTAACGCAGTGCCGCCCCACATGCCAACAGGGTAATCAAGTGGGCGTGTCTGTACTTGGTGTAAATCAGGGTGAACTTTATAGAAACCGGCTTCCATGGCATTAACCAATGGAATATCAAGGCCATCTTGCCAAATGCACGGTAAACCATCTTCCGCTACCCCATGCTCATGCCATGTGCCGTTAGGTGTGAGTACAAAGTCGTTAGCTTCTAGCATCATTTTCTGCCCTTCTACGATGGTATAAGCACCACGACCTTCCATAATAAAACGCAACGCCGAAGAGGAATGAGCATGAGCAGAAGCGGCTTCTCCGGGATGCATGACTTGCAGACCGGAATACAACCACCCCACGGCGGCCGCTACATCTTGACGACCGGGGTTATTCAGGTAAATCACACGACGCCCTGCTTTTTCTGGGGTCACTAATTCCACCGAACGCAACACATGCTCACGTAGGTCACGGTAACGCCACAAAACTGGCACAGAACTAGACTGAGGTTGCCACGGCTCTATTTTGTTTGCGACTGTCCATAAAGCGCCAGTTTTTAGTGCATCCAGTTGTTGGTAATACGCGACAAGTTCAGGGGTGTCAGCTACATCAGCTCGACCCGCCACATTTTCACGATATTGGTCATGGGACTGTGTTCTCATGCTATTTTCCTCTTCATTTGCCAACGCCCTTAGCGTGACCTCAACGATTGGGTAAGCTGTTGGCGCCCGTATTCATACGCTGCTGGCCACTGTGTTTCCCAGCCATAGCGAGCACATTCATGTAATAACCATGCTGGGTCAGATAACAATGGACGCGACAATGCACATAAATCTGCCCGCCCTGCTGCGATAATGCTGTTAACTTGGTCAGCGTCGGTGATCGCCCCAACGGCGATCACCGGGACCCCGGCTTCGTTACGAATGCGGTCAGCCATTGGTGTCTGGTACATCCGGCCATACACCGGCTGCTGTTGCGGCGAAACCTCCCCTGAAGAACAATCCACCATGTCGACTCCCACTTGTTTCATCGCACGAGCAATTTGCACCGCATCATCTACAGTGGTCCCCCCATCTACCCAGTCGGTACTGGAAAGACGTACTGACAATGGTTTTGACCACACTTGGCGTACTGCGCTGATCACTGCCAATGGAAAACGCAGGCGATTTTCTAACACCCCGCCATACACATCGGTACGTTGGTTGGTTAATGGAGAAATAAAGCTCGACAGTAAATAACCATGACCAGCTTGTAATTCAAGCCAATCAAACCCTGCTGCCTCAGCACGCTTGGCAGCGGCGACAAATTGGTTAGTTATTATTGCCATTTGTGCTTCAGTAAGTTCTGCCGGTGTTTGTGAAATATTGGGTAAATACGGTAGAGCAGAAGCAGAAACTAGTGACCAGTTCCCTTCTTTCAGCGGGTGGTTTTCATTTTCCCAACCACGCTGAGTTGACCCTCGACGCCCAGCATGACCCAATTGAATACCAATTTTGGCACTGGTATTTTGATGTATAAAAGTCGTTATGCGCTGCCAAGCCGAGACTTGCTCGTCATTCCATAACCCAGCACACCCCTCAGTGACACGTGCATCTGGGGCGATAGCCGTCATTTCTGCCATGACTAACCCTATTCCTCCTAACGCACGGCTCCCTAGGTGTACCAAATGGAAGTCTTCAACCACGCCTTGATTGGCGCTGTATAATAAGGTCGGTGAAGCCACCACACGGTTACTCAAGGTAACCCCACGTAACTGATAAGGTGTCAGCATTGGCGGTATATTGACTGGCGGTGTGACACCCGCTTGCGCAGCGAACCACTGTTCGTATTTTTCCAGCCAAGGAGTATCACGAACACGCAAATTTTCATGGGAAATACGTTGAGAGCGCGTTAACAAAGAATAAGCAAACTGCTCGGGAGCAAGGTTTTCATAGCGGCTAACATTTTCGAACCACTCGGTGGAATTACGCGCCGCATTCTGAATTTTCAGGACTTCCACGCTACGTACTTGCTGATAATGTGCTAGCCCATTGCGTAAATCACCTTTTGCAGTTTTCAGGCTTTCACACAGCTCAATCGCATCTTCTAAGGCTAATTTGGTGCCTGAACCGATAGAAAAGTGCGCAGTGTGAGCCGCATCCCCCATTAACACGATAGGTACATCTTTCCCTGATGTTGGTTGAGTCCAGTGTACCCAGTTATCACAAATGACCCGCGGGAAACGGATCCAAATTGCTGCGCCACGTAAATGCGCAGCATTAGCCATCAATTTTTCCCCTTCAAGCCATGGAGCAAACAAGTTTTCACAGTAGGTAATCCCATCTTCTTGCGACATCTGGTCAATACCTGCTTTTAGCCAAGTTTCTTCTGTCGTTTCAACGATAAAGGTTGATAACCCTTCTTGAAATTGATAGGCATGAACTTGGAACCAACCGTGTTCATTTTCGGCGAATAGGAAGGTAAATGCATCGAAAATCTTTTTAGTACCTAACCAAACAAAACGGCAACGACGCGGGTCAATATCTGGTTTAAATACCTCTTCATAACGCGTACGTACCGCGCTGTTAATACCATCGGACGCAATGACTAAATCGGCTTGGTACTGACGGGCGATGTCTTGATCGTCCGTGACTTGAGTTTCGAATACTAGCTCGACACCTAGTTCAAGGCAGCGGTCTTGCAAGATATTGAGTAATTTTTTACGCCCTATACCAATAAAGCCATGCCCCCCACTGCGGTGGCAAGTCCCTTTGAAATGCACATCAATGTCATCCCAGTGACTGAATTCCGCAGCAATGGTCTCTGCCGACTCAGGGTCTGCACGGCGTAAGTTATGCAGTGTTGCATCTGAAAATACGACCCCCCACCCAAAAGTGTCATATGGCCGATTGCGTTCCACTACCACAACCCGATTTTGGGGATTTTGCCGTTTCATCAGTAACCCAAAGTACAAGCCTGCAGGCCCACCACCAATACATACAATATTCATCATATTTCCCCTTTTGCGCTTACGGGTTGTTGAGCAGTTAACGCCTGATACAGAATGTCGGGTATAGGAATAGCTTGATGTGTCACTAGCGAGGTGGTGACATAAGTTTGAGTCACTTGCATGCGTAATTCCCCCTCTCGCCCTATGCAGCGCTGACGTAAGGTCAAAGATTTGCTACCAATACGTTCGACATGAAGCTCTAGCATCACTTCATCCCCCATACGGCTAATCGCGGTAAACTCAGCGTCTAAGTGTACGGTCGGCAACCCAAACCGTTGTTCAAGGATATAACCGGCAAACCCTTGAGGAATGAGTTCATCAAACCAGTGTTCAAGTAGGTTGTTAAACATCACAAAATACTGGGGATAAAAAACGATCCCAGCAGGGTCACACTGCGAAAAATGAATTTTATGTGGTCTAGAAAATTTCAGTAAGCTCATGATTTACCCTTAATTTATAGCCAGCCGTTGGCGACATTTTTCTAATTCTTTTCCATGTTCATCAGCCAATGCAGCTTCACGCAGTTCCCGCAAATTAATTGGCGCTAACTTGCTACCCTGCTGGGCAACGATATCCATTAATATTTGGAAATTACGCAACCCTCGAGCATGTGTATCGCTATACCCCTTAACCACACGCTGGCACTGCGTAATTTCTGCAGCTAGTGCAGGGTTGGTTTGTGCAGCCTGAGCCACTAGCTCTAGCCACTTTTCAATCCGTTGTGTTTCAAGTTGATAACGTAACGTCGAACGCCGTCCTTTTCGCCAAGCAGCTAATAGATACAACTGTAAAAAACCAAAGAAAGAACTGGTAGTGATGGTGCGCCCTTTTTCTGTCACTTTGCGAAGCGCTTTGTGTAACCAATGTGGACGCATTAACCAGCGACCTAAATTTTTGGGAAGCGTTTCGCAGATTTCTTCAATGCGTGGATGCATAAATTCATTGATATTCAATAATTGGTTATCTTTTGCCTGTACTTCATCGCGTACTCGCGCAAATCGGCTATCACGGATTTTCAGGTCAGCCACACGGATGGTGTCCTCATAAGACATCCAAAGGGCCAAATGGCGTGCAAGTGCCCGCTGTAACCGCTCATCTTGGCCACCATTTTGCGCAAACAGGTTATTAAGGCGATTCAAGTACAACGTGGCATAAGCAGGGTCTTGGTAATCAATAAGCCGACGGATGCCTTCGATGACCAGATAATGCACATGAGGAGAAAATTCATTTTTGACACGCGCTAGTAACGCTGAAACTTGCTTGTTTTTAGGTGTATGCATCACGTTTTGTGCTGATGGCGCTTGGTAAGGCTCTTCCGGGCGTACTGACTTTTCAGCACCTAATGCGAAAGCACGCAAGCTTGGTTTTACACCGACGCCACCACGAACAATCGTTTCCTCAAATTGCGTGCGGCTAAAGGGTAAGACCCCTGAACCAAACAACGCACCAAATAGAACCGCGCTGATGACACTGCCTGTATCCTGTGCCGCTTGTGACATATCAAAATGAATAAACTGGCGGGCAGATGAACTTGCGTGACGAATAAGTGCTTGGCTATCAACGCGCCCATCTCCCATTGCTGACTTTTCAGCAATTGAGTAAACACGGTGTGTCGAGCTGATTAAGGTCGTCCTTTCTGGTGTAACAAAACCCCGTTGAACTGCTCTGCCCGCTTCCATTAACTCAGAAGCCAGTACTACATCAACATCACCCGGCATAGGCATTAGGGCTAAAACTGGGCATGGCGTTTGTAAGTTATCTGCGCCAGGAAATAACTCGACATAATAAATCGTTGCTCCCGTACGCTGGGCAACACCAGGTACTGAAGTTGTTTGCGCAAAATAACCATTTTCTTCGCCTAGATTGACTATCCAATCCGCAAGAACTCCGCCACCTTCACCACCCATCGCTAAAATCGCTATTTTGATGGGCTGCAATGCTATTGAGGATGAAAGCATTTATTCCCCCTTAAAAACTGAATTGTTCACGACGACGCGAATCACGACGTTGTAAATAACCAATAAACCAACCACGAATACGGTGGCATAGCTTGTCCCAGCCAGTTGGATTAGTGATAATCTGGGCTTTAAAAAATGAAGGGCATAAAACAGCGGCATGAGAAACCTCACCGCATAAGCCGCAGCCCACACAGCTATCCATTACTGTTGCAACTGGGTCAGTTCTCAATGGGTCTTGGTTGGGCTTGATGGATAAAGATGGGCACCCTGATAAACGAATACAGGAGTGATCTCCCGTACATGTATCAGGGTCGATACCGAAACGTTCACGCACGACTCGTTTACCCGCAGCAACATCAGTACGAACCTTTTTCTTTTCACGTCGCTGTTTATTCAACATACATTCGCTTTGTGCAATGAGAACTTTTGGCCCTTTCTCATCAGTAGTTAAAGCTTCACGTAATGTGTTAGTCATGGTTTTCAGGTCATAAGTGTGTTTAATGGTTTTAACCCAATTCACACCGACCCCTTTCACGGCCTTTTCGATTTCATGGCCCGTGCTACGCGTTGGGTTTAAAGCGGTTGATGAAAGAATATCTTGTCCACCCGTTGCTGATGTATAGCTGTTATCAACAACAATGGTTAAATTATCACTACGATTAAACACGCTATTCGCAATACCACTGGTTAAGCCGTTATGCCAAAAGCCGCCATCCCCCATAACTGAAATAGCGCGCTTCCCTGCTTTTGCATTCAAGGCCGCAGCACCCGCACCTCCCAGCCCATATCCCATGGTGGTATTACCTAAATTAAAAGGAGGCAGTATGGAAAATAAATGGCAACCAATATCTGCACTGACATGGTGTTCACCCAATTCACGTTCAACCAGTTTCATCGCAGTAAAAATAGGCCTTTCTGGGCAGCCAGTACAAAAACCGGGTGGGCGTGCATGTACCGAGCTATCTAATGTTGGCTCTGCTGCATTCACATATTCAGGTAGAGGGTCATCAAGCTGTTGAGTGGCAATGTTAATGGTTGGAATACGGATTTGCTTTGCAGCGGCTTTAACTTGAGGCTCAATTTTTCCGTAATGTTCAAGGAAAGAACGCAAGCCAGCAAGCACAGTCGCTGTATTGTATTCACCTGCCATCGGCAACATATCCTTGCCATGTAATTCAATATCAATATTTCGTTGGCGTAGGATATTTGCTACGTTTTGCTCTACAAAGTTCGGTTGCCCTTCCTCTAGAATAAGAATGGCCTTTTTATTGCGGCAAAAACGCTCAAATTCATCATCAATTAGAGGATAGGCCACATTCATCACGTATAACGGTATTTGGCTGTTACCAAAAACATCCGCTAATCCAATTTGGTTTAAAGCGCGGATCAACGTGTTATAGCACCCCCCTTGTAATGCAATGCCCACATCTTCTGCGTCTTCAGCAAAAAATTCATTCAGCTCACGCTGTTGGATAAATTTAATTGCAGCAGGCCAACGTGCTTCAATTTTTTCTTTTTCGTGCAAGAAACTTGCTGGCGGCAAAACAATACGGCTAACGTCTCTTGTCGGGTTTTCGAGGGCATCTTTTACGGTAAATTTAGGGTGTTGATTATCAGAGCAAATGAATTGCCCATGAACATGGCAAGAGCGAATACGCATCTGTAACATGACAGGCGTATTACTCGCTTCAGAAAGATCAAACCCATCTTTTACCGCTTGAACAATAGATGGCAAATTAGGACGAGGGTCAAGTAGCCACATTTGAGACTTCATCGCGAAAGCATGGCTACGCTCTTGCATAATAGACGAACCTTCGCCGTAATCTTCCCCAACAATGATCAGTGCCCCACCCAGTACCCCACCGGAGGCTAGGTTTGCTAGAGCATCAGAAGCGACGTTAGTACCCACAGTTGCTTTAAAAGTCACTGCTCCACGAAGAGGATAGTTCACGGAAGCCGCGAGGGTTGCGGCCGCCGTTGCTTCACTGGCACTGTTTTCAAAACGTATTCCATACTCAGATAAAATATCTTGTGCGTCAGCAAGTACATCCATTAAGTGTGAAATAGGCGCACCTTGGTAGCCAGCAACATAAGAAACACCTGATTCCAATAGTGCTTTTGTGACAGCAAGAATGCCTTCACCACTAAACGTTTCCCCTTGCCCTTGTCGTAATTTTTCAACTTCTTGTATAAACGATCGCTCAGCCATTTTTACCTCACCCGTAAACGTCAGAACGTTTTTATCTTTTTTGTGTTTCTTTCTTGTATCCTTTTTGTTAATGAAAGGTCAATCCATGATTAATCATGGATATTAGATTTATGCAGAGAGTGGATAAGGCTTGCAGATAGGGGACAAATCGCCAATGAAAACAACTAGAAAATACTCTTTTTCAGCAAAATAACTGAAAAGAATTAACCTCAAAAAATAAATTGATGATGCAAAAAATAATATAATTGCAGTAAATAACCCCTATAAAAATAAAGGCATTAGCTATTTAATTCAACATAACAAAACTAACTAGATAATTAAATTGACAAATTCACTAATCGATAGATAAATAGAAACAACAACATGATAAATCATGAATAATTAGCTAATTAAATCATTAAAATAACGTTATATTTTATATTGTTAGCACCATCACAATAACCACATAGTTTCTATTTTTTTGCATTTTTTGGATAGTTTCTGCACGTTTTTAGCTAGGTAAGGAAAACTGTTTATGCTATGTTCAATTCACATTTAGTTAAAAAATAATTAATGAGATGTTAATTAAAAACGGAATATAACTGCTTTTATCCTGAATAGTGGATCACTCTTCTCTTAAAAAGAAGTGTCACATCATTAATCGTATACAATAACCATTTGAATTAATTTATAAAAAATATAAAAAATGATAACAATGCAGCTAAAGATTGACCAAATATGAAATAAAGCTGAAAAATAATTTTGGAGGTACCTCCGATGTTGAGCAACTCGTGGCCCCATTCACCTGCACCTCAGATTGAAAATCAGCTCTGTTCTTCCGAGCGCTTATTGTTTACATCCGCAGATCCCGAGGAGATCAAGTCCATGGTTGGTCGGGTGATGAAGCCCCATCAGTTTCATTTACTCAACCCACATCAACGCCTTGATGCCCGTATGCATTATATTCCCATGGGGGATATTTCGCTGAGCCGTCTACGATATGGCGCTGATGTTACTATTGCTCCAGGGCAACTGCAGGACTTTTTCCTAGTACAAATGCCGTTGTCTGGCAGTGCGACCATTGAAAGTGGCGGAAAATGTATAGAGTCCACACCACAAATGGCATCGTTACTTAGCCCAGAAGAATCAACAACCATGCGTTGGAATAGCGATAACGATCAGTTTATGTTGCGTATTTCTCGCTCCTTACTAGAACGGTCTTTAGTTGGCCAGCTAGGACACACTTTAGATAAACCATTAGTTTTTCAGTTAGGTTTTGCATGGCAATCCTGTATTGCATGGCGCACCTTAATGAATTACTTAATTGAATGTGCTACACGTACACCGGATCTACTACAACATAAGTTGATCACCACACAAGTTGAGCAATTGGTTTCTGTCACTCTTCTCTCCACCCAAGGCCATAACTATACTGAAGATTCTGGAATGCGCAGAGCCACAATCCGTCCTCGCCATGTCAGGCGTGTGCAGGAATACTTAGAAGCTCATGCCCATGAACCTATTACAGTTGAGCAACTAGCCCACATTGCGGGAGTCAGTTTACGTAGCTTATATGCCGGCTTTAAAGAGTTTTTAGATATTAGCCCAATGCAATATCTACGCGATTTACGAATGGAACGGGTAAGAGCCGAACTGCTTTCTGGGGAAGCGACCAGTGTCACGGGAGTCGCATTACGTTGGGGATTTGCTCATATGGGACGTTTTAGTGCGGAATATAAACAACGATATGGTGAAACGCCGAGCCAAAGTCTGAAAAAAGCCTAAATGATGTCTTACACAAAGCCCTACATCGCTATTCTAACACGGTGTAGGGCTTTAATTTATTATACTCGTTAGAATGGAATGGCCGCTTTTAAATAAATTTGCGATCCTTCTGGGCGGTTTCTCACTTCAAAATCTTTTTCCCATTTAGCCGTAAATAACCAGCCTTGAGGGTTGGCATAACGAATGGATGGCCCTATCGAATAGGCTCGGGCTTTTCCTTGTGCTGAATTTGGCCCACTATCATTTGTTGTTTGCATAAAAGCATACCCGCCAATCCCTGCAACCCAACCATTTCCAAAGCCCCAGCCTAAGCCATAATCAGCATGAAATGCTTGGCCTGAACGTGTTTTTGTATCGTTATTACGGAAGTTAAAATCATACATCATTTTTAAATCGGCATTCACACCAACTGGGGGAATATAACTTATTGCCCAGACAGGCTGTAATGCCCAGTAATTTTTCCCCAGACTTGATGGGTCAGTTTTACTGTATTTCCCTGTTGGGGCGTAGGCATCTAACCCCACCACATAGTGTAAATCTGCCGATGGATGAAAACCTAAGGCTGGTCCAAATGTCACATCGCCAAGGCCACGGCTGTTGTCTTTCTGACCTGCTGCCTTTGCGGTAACATCCAATAATGGCACAATCGTATGGAAAGCTAAGTCACCACCAAACACTTTTTGGTCTGTCACCCAAATTAGCCTTGGCGCTAATACATTCACATTTACACTAAAACCCGGCACAGGGATTTTATCCCCTTTGTTATCGCGAATACTGTCATAATGCGCATTTCCACCATATATCAGTACATGGACACCTTGTGGTGGTAGCGCCCCTGACATAAAGTTTTCGAGACCATCGGGATAAACACCTAATCCACCACCTTCGGTAGCGACCGCACCAAATGAAAGAATACTGAGACACGAACCTGCAACAAGCCTACTGATTATTTTTGTTTTCATCATATTTCCTGCCATAGTGGGTTGTCTTACTGTGTGTGCTTTGCCTGCGATAGTACAAATCCATTGCTGATTTATTTATGTCCTACGTTTGACTGCCAATTTTTGTGCAACAAGGTAACCAGAGCCACCACCAAGCCCGGGGCCGGGATGTGTTGATGCGCCAATATGAAAGAGATTTTTTACTGCTGTTTGATGTGCTTTTGTTTGCCCCGTCGCCGCAAAAGGGCGTAACCAAAAGAATTGGTCTGGTGAGCAAGTCCCTGAGTAAGGATCACCGCCGACGAGATTGCAGTTATAGCGTTCAAGATCAGCTGGAGAAATCGCTTTACGGCCGACAATCAGTGAAGAGAACCCCGGCATAACTTGTTCTAAACGCTGCTGTATCCGATCAGCTACTGCTTCACGCACTTGCTCATTCCACTTTCCATCTTCTGGAATTGAAATTTCACCAGCACTATCACCTTTTAAGGTGCGAGGAAGCTCCTGCATTTGAACCCATAAAATCCACCCTCCATCGGGGGCTCTGCTTGGGTCAAGCGCTGTCGGCTGACCAATACCAAACGTCGGTTTATCAGGTAAGTAACCGTTATTCGCTTGGGCCACAGACAAACAAACCTGTTCCATACTTTCCGTAAAATGAACCAAAGGAACATGAAGAAGCTCAGGGTTACACCAAGGAGGAGGAGCACTCAGTGCAAAATGGATTTGCATCCCCGCACGCCCATAACGATAACCGTTTGACCTTTGCTTTATTTGTGGGGAAACATTATCAAGCAATACGCCATATAGCTGAGTCGGGGTAACATTGCATATCACGCTCTCTGAAGCGCTAATGTCCTGCCCATTAGCCCTAACCCCTGTTGCTCGGCTATTCTTCCCGAGGCCTTGAGTAATAATTTTTTCAACGTGCATCCCTGTTTTGAGCTGCCCACCATGGGCTTCGATAACCTTCGAAAACGCCTCAACAATGCGCTCGCTCCCACCTTTTACAACAGGCATACCACCAGCAACTACCGCTGCAAATGTGAGTTTCCCAATTAGCGCAGAACTCGCTTCATCAGGCCCTAACCCTGTATGTAATACCCAAGGCGCCATTAAAGCTCGGCTAAAATCATGTTGTAGCTCACGCTCAGACCAACGGCGAAAGCTTTCTATTCCAGACTTAGCAAAATCCAATAACCCATCTACACCTCGTTTGCGCCATTGCGAAAATAATAATTTCAACATGCCCGCACTGTATGGGTTTTGCCCTAATAAACCAAATGTCAGTGCTGCGTCTTGGTTAAATAGCGTCTCTGCCATTTTACGAAATGCCGTACCGTCTCCCGGTGCTAAACTATCAAGTTGCTTTGCTGCTTCAGCAATATCGCGCTTTAATGCAACAGACTGACCATCTGGCTGAACTAACCCTGTCGAATAATCACATTGGCAAAACTCTAAACCATATTTTTTTAAATAAGGTTCGAGTTCCTGATAACCGGGACTGCCTACGAATAACGAATACCAGCAAGACAGTAAGTCGTGGGTATACCCCTCAAATAAATTTTCAGTACGAATGCAGCCCCCTAAGCGGTCATTACGCTCTAGAACCAGTACTGATTTACCGCGTACCGCCAATAAAGCGGCACACATTAATGAGTTCATCCCGCTGCCAACAACAATGACTTGAGGGTGAGAGTGTGTTGTCATAAATCACCCCACCAGCGCTAGTACACGTAATGGGCTACCTGAGCCCCCTTCAATTTTTAAAGGAGCGGCAACAATGACGACGCCAGTTGCAGGTAATTTATCGAGGTTTTTTAAACATTGTAGGCCATATTTATTGCTGCCATGCATCAATGTGTGACAGGGATATGCAATTGGCCAACGATAAGATTGCCCTGCATCAGTATTAATAGTCTCAACACCAAACCCTTTCACATCACGCTCATGAATAAGCCACTCAACCGCTTCTTGCGATGGTCCGGGTGTGTGTGCACCATCTTCGTGCATATTTACATATTCCACAGGGTTATCGGCCTTTTTTGACCAATCCGTCCGAAATAATACCCATGCCCCTTTTGGGATTTTGCCGTGTTTGTGTTCCCATTGTTGTAGAAACTCTACCGTCAGTACCCAATCTGCATTGTTAGCCACTTCTTGGCTGGCATCGACCACAACCGCTGGTGCCACAAAATTTTCGACAGGGATCGTATCTACGGTATTATTGGCTTGGTCTTTGCCGCTTATCCAATGAATAGGTGCATCAAAATGGGTTCCTGTATGTTCCCCACAACTAAAATTATTCCAATACCACCCAGGGCCGTTATCATCGTAGCGGGAAATTTGTTCCATACTAAATGACCATACTTGCCCAAATTGTTCGGGTAACTGCAAGGCAGGAAACGATGGGGATAATGTCTGCGTCAAGTCAACAACGCGAATATTGCCCTGTTGCAATTCTTTTACGAATGTCATCAATGCTGGCTGGTTCATAATCTCTCCTACACCTAAAGGGCTTCATGTAAAGCGGTAAACGTGCCACCATGGAAAACCAGCGGCTTACCTGTCTCACTGCTAATCCGCCGAACATGTCCCACCATTAATAGGTGATCACCGATATGGTCTTGTTTATGATTTTCGCAAACTAAGGTGGCTATCGCGCCATGTAGCGCGGGGACACCTTCTGGCGTTACATGGGTCGCCACATCTGCAAATTTATTTTCGATGCGTGGGTTAGCAAAACGCATGGCCAGTTCTTGGTGCTCTTTACCTAAAATATTGATAGTGAAATGACGGCAATCACGAAACACAGATAAATTTGGTGAATGGTTAACTAGGCTCCATAACACCAATGGTGGGTCGAGTGATAACGATGCAAATGAGTTAATTGTTAACCCAACGTCACGGCCATCCTCTGCACGTGTGATCACAACCGCGACCCCTGTTGGATAACAACCGAGTAAATTGCGCAAGGCTTTAGGTTCAAATTCGGTATGGCCCCATTCCCTATCACACATGAATGTATCCTCTGCAATCATAGACATATTGGACTCCCCTTTTAGGCTCGAGCTTCTTCCATCATTTGTGATTGGATGTAAGCCTCGCAAGCTGCCCCATCTTTCCACCAAGGAAATAAGACTGGTGGGTAGTTGAATGCATTAGCGATAGTATGTGAGAGAGATGGCAACTGTTGAGCGGCATCCAAGAGATGTAAAATATGCGGTTCAGGAGGAGCCAATAAAGAGTTTGTCCACTCAACAACATAGCGACCATATTTCCAGAATTGTTCGAAAGTGTCGTTCATCCACTGGGCGGTATAAGGTTTATCTCCATGCGCTAAGATAGCGTCATAGTAAACTTTGCTGGCTTTCGTCGCATTGTTTGAACCTTGCCCTGTCAACGGGTCATTGGTGACTAGCGCATCACCTAAGCCGAACACAATTTTACCTGATGGCAGCGTTAACACGGGCTTACGCACTGTCGGCGCAAATCGTCCCGCTAGAATACCGTTATCATCTGTTAGCTCAATGTTATGGCAGCGCTCCCCTTCCCATGGTAAATAGGTGTTAAGGATCTTTTTACTGTAAGCCAAATGTTCTTGGGGAGTACGCGCCTCGTTCCATTGGTCCATTGGCCCACCGGGGACCCCTTCAAAGACCATAATGTGGCAATCACCGCTGTTCGTCAGAGAAGGGAATACGAAATATTCACCAACTCCAGGGATCAAGTTAAATGAAACTTGTGAATATTCAGGGGTTGGTAACATGCCGTGGACATAGGTCAATGCCAAAGCTCGCTGAGGTTTATCATACGGCGAACGGGTTTCATCACGCTCAAGGAGCTTGACTATTTCACCTTTGCCCCCTGCTAATATTACTAAATCATGGGTTTCCGCTAGGCGTTCGAGCTCTGCAATACCCACATCTTCAATACGTAAATTACCGCCACGAGCCGCAAATAGCTCCATCCAATATGGCATTTTGATACGCTGATCAACGGCTTGCGCATAATTATCTAAGCGAGACCGCCATGTGATGGCTTTTTCACCCGCTTTTTCTGGATGTGGAACCGTAAAACCAATACCTTCAACGGGTGGGCAATCTTCTTCCCAAAAATTTAGCCCTAAATCACGCTCAAATTGTAGTGAAATATCGAACATGCACTGGCTCGACATCACACGGCCTTTTTTCACATCATCTGGCGTACGGTTTGTTGCAACTGTGACTTCATAGCCTTTATCGAGCAAGCCTAAAGCTAATGGCATACCCGCTTGACCACCACCTACGATAGCAATACGACGCATAGTATTTTCCTCTGCAAAGTCTTTAATATGGTGTCTTATTCAGCAAGACGGGGAATTGCGGGTTTAGCCTGTTCGGGTCCCATAGCCGAGTAACCGCCATCAACGGCGTAATCTGCGCCAGTGACAAAGCTCGCTAGGTCAGAAAGAAGGAACGCGACAACTTGAGCAACTTCTTCAGGGTCGCCAACGCGTTTTAATAAGTGATAATCCGCAGCTACGCGGTCTGTTTTTTGCCGGTTGCCCCCCGTTATTTCATCCATGACACGAGACCAAGTCCAACCCGGTGACACAGAGTTCACACGGACTCCGTCCTGCGCATAATCCATCGCTTGGCTACGAGTGACCTCTAACATAGTGGCTTTAGATGCGGGATATAACCAACGACCAGTTTGCGCAATGCTAGAAGAGATACTGGTGAAATTAACTATCGCCCCTTTACCCGACTTCGCTAAATGAGGTTTGGCAAACTGAGCCGCCATGACGGCACTGACAACATTAATATTTAAGGCAGTTAGCCAATCTTGCCTTGTGGATGACTGGCCTTCATCAAGATAAGTGGCGGCCAGATTAACTAAAAAATCGAGTTGACCATATTTTTGCGCAACACGGTCAATTCCCTGCTTAAGCTGCTGATCATCGGTAATATCTACTGGAAGAAAATCAATATTCGGCTCATTTTGAACAACTTTTTCACCATTCACTGCATCAATATCAAAAATAGTGACCGTCACGCCGTAATCGCTCAATATTTTCGCCACGGTTGCACCAATTTTGGTCGCACCTCCGGTAACGATGGCAATTTTACTATTTAAACCTCTCATCTTCGGCATCCTCTTTTTTACTCTCATTTAATTACAATGATTTCACAAAAAATTAACATGACGAATAATTACGCAAAAATAGCCAAAAGCTGTAGCCGATGGACGCAAAAATTATCCATTCAGTGCGGCAATTTAAATAATAATGTGTTGATATACCTAAACAAATAGCCACTTTTTGCAGTGGCTATCCAAATGGTGAGAAATGTGATGGGATGCAGGTAAGGGGAAATGACTTATGGGCGTTCCAAAATTCGTGCGCCGGGGCCTCTTTTTCCCAATACATCATCAGGGTTGCGAAGCGGGCAATCACTCAGTGATAAACAACCACAGCCAATACAATTATCTAATTCATTGCGCAAACGAGTTAACTGCCTGATCCGCTTATCTAAAGAAGAGCGCCACTGGGTGGACATTTCTTTCCATTGTTCCGATGTGAGTGAACTATTCGCAGGAAAACGCCCCAAAGCTTCTTGAATTTCATGTAGTGGTATCCCCGTACTTTGCGCAACTTTAATGATGGCAATATAACGCAGAACCACAGAGTGAAAACGTCGTTGATTTCCTTGCGTGCGTGTACTTTGGATCAACCCTTTTGACTCGTAAAAATGAACTGTCGACACCGCCACACCAGCACGTTTAGCTACCTCACCAACGGTTAATGCCCTTGTAAAATCTATTTTTTTTCCACTTTCTTTGCGTGGTTTTATCGCTTTCGTGTCTTTCTCTGTCATTTTTGCGTCCCTTAGCTTGACCTCAACTTAACTTAAGGTTTTATAGTGCCACCCTGCAAGTTTGTCAATTGACATTATTTTTTTAAAGGGGATAGGTTTATGCCATCGGTGATCACCAAATTGTTAGAAAGCAACAGCTTATGGATTATTGCTCGTTTGCTGATCTTGGTTTTATTTATTTCATCTGGTTTAGCCAAAGTTTTTGATTATGAGAATAGCCTTGCCGAAATGCGTGCTGCCGGTCTGCACCCGGATTGGTTTTTCAATATCGCATCTGCTTTTGTCATGTTAGCCGCTTCCGTTCTGGTGCTTTTCAACCGCCTTTTATGGCTTGGAACTGGTGCTCTAGCCGTATTTTTGTTTCTCACTATTGTGATTGTTCATACCTTTTGGAGCTATACAGGGGAAGAAGCCAAAATCGCTATGTTTTGGGCGATTGAGCATATTTCAGTCATCGGTGGCTTAATCGCTGTCGCTATTGCAGGGCATTTTCGAGGTCTTTATTTCGCGTTAAAAACGCAGAAATAGAAGGAAAATCTAATGAATAAAAAAACAATAATCATACTGTGTTCAATTTTAATTGCTGCAGGGGGCGGTAGTGCTATCTATTCTACCTATGCACAAAATGAAGATAATAAACAAGCTGCTTACCAGTACCCTCCCGTTAAAGTCGCGTTAGCCCCAGTCAGTTTAAACACGGCTCCACGAACTTTCTACGGAGTAGGTGAACTTGAAGCAGGAAGCCAAGTGCTAGTGGCAGCTGAAACCAGTGGCCGCATAACTAAAATTGCTTTTGGATCTGGTCAGCAAGTCAAAAAAGGCCAGCTATTAGTGCAACTCAATGATGCGGTTGAGCAAGCCGATTTATCGCGTTATCAAGCACAGTTGCGTAATGCTGCTCGTTTATACGAAAGAACCCGTTCCCTCGCAACACAGCATTTAGTCGCAGAAGCTCAAGTTGATAGTACACGGGCGGAACGCGATATCGCTCAAGGTTTGATCCGTCAAACCCAAGCTCTGATTGCGCAAAAAACCATCGTCGCACCTTTCGATGGCACAATAGGTATTCGCCAAGTACACGAAGGGCAATATTTGAGCCCCGGAGAAACTGTCGCTAGCCTTGTCAATACGAAAACATTAAAGCTCAATTTTTCATTAGATGAGCAGGCATCCCCCGAACTCCATCTGGGGCAGATTGTCGATATTACTGTCGATGCCTACCCAAATAAAACATTCCCAGCTCGGATCACTGCCATTGACCCATTAATCGGCAAATCTCGCACTATTGCCTTACAAGCAACATTAGACAATAGCGATGGGACACTGAAAGCTGGCATGTACGCCAATGTCAATGTGGTGCGCCAAGTCAGCAATCAAGTCCTCACCATCCCAGAAACTGCGGTTACTTATACTGCCTATGGCGATACCGTATTCATTACGCAAGGCGAAGGTAGCGCCATGACAGTTAAACGCGTTTCGGTGAAAACGGGGCAACGTTGGGATGGAAAAATAGAAATAGAGCAAGGGTTAACTGCCGACGATAAAGTCGTGACTTCAGGGCAATTACGCTTAAACGATGGTTCTGCGGTGACACCTGTCGCACAAGACACCTTGTCTGAACCAATGACTCCGACCGTTCAAGGTTCTTAAGGAAGGCGCAATGAAATTTACTGATATTTTTGTTCGCCGGCCTGTCTTAGCTCTGGTCGTCAGCGCACTTATCGTGTTAATTGGCTTATTTGCACTAAGCAAGCTACCTATTCGCCAATATCCACAACTTGAAAGTGCAACTATTACCATTACGACACAATACCCCGGGGCATCAGCAAAGCTGATGCAAGGTTTTGTGACGCAACCTATTGCCCAAGCGGTTTCCTCAGTCGAGGGGGTCGATTATCTATCCTCATCCTCAGTACAAGGTAGCAGCCTTGTCACTGTACGAATGGAACTTAATCGAGACTCTACCCAAGCTCTTGCTCAAGTAATGGCTAAAGTAAACCAAGTTCGTTATAAGTTACCGAAAGAAGCTTATGACCCTGTTATTGAGCTTTCTTCTGGGGAATCCACCGCAGTTGCCTATATTGGCTTTTCCAGTACTAATTTATCGATACCGGCGCTAACGGATTATATCTCCCGCGTTATTGAGCCGATGTATTCCTCTATTGACGGCGTCGCCAAAGTCCAAGTTTTTGGTGGGCAACAACTTGCTATGCGTTTATGGCTTGATGCCGATAAGCTTGCAGGGCGAGGGCTAACAGCCGCCGACGTCGCACAAGCTGTGCGCCAAAATAACTACCAAGCAGCTCCCGGAAAAATTAAAGGTGAATTCGTTATTTCTAACGTTTATGTTAATAGCGACCTCACCAATGTTGATGAATTCCGTGATCTGGTGATCCGAAATGACGGTAATGGATTAGTCCGCCTGAAAGATGTAGGAACCATTGAACTGGGCGCTTCATCCACTGAAACAAGTGGTTTGATGAATGGGGAGCCGGCTATTTACCTTGGTTTGTTTGCGACACCAACGGGAAACCCGTTAGTAATTGTTGATGGCATGAATCAATTAATGCCTGATATCACTAAAACCTTACCTCCGGGTGTTAAGGTGGAAATGGCATTTGAAACCTCACGCTTTATTAAAGCCTCTATTGACCAAGTGATCAGCACCTTAATTGAAGCCTTGCTCATTGTCATTGTGGTTATTTACCTGTGTTTAGGCTCAATTCGCAGTGTCATCATTCCAATCTTAGCCATTCCGTTATCAATGTTAGGTGCAGCCGCACTGATGATGGCTTTCGGCTTTAGTGTTAACTTGCTCACCTTGCTAGCAATGGTACTCGCCATTGGGCTCGTTGTGGATGACGCTATCGTTGTTGTCGAAAACGTTCATCGCCACATTGAGGAAGGGAAATCCCCTGTTTTAGCTGCATTAATTGGGGCTCGTGAAGTTGCAGGCCCTGTGATCGCGATGACCATTACCTTAGCCGCGGTATACGCCCCAATCGGCTTGATGTCAGGTTTAACTGGCGCGTTATTTAAAGAGTTTGCTCTAACGCTAGCAGGCGCAGTGATTGTCTCAGGTATTGTGGCGTTAACCCTTTCCCCTGTGATGAGCTCTTTCATGCTCAATTCAAAACAAAACGAAGGGCGCATGGCGCGAATGGCTGAAACGTTCTTCAGTACGTTAGCTCATTACTATACTATTGTATTGAATTTTTCTTTGAAAAACCGTTGGTTAACAGGTGTTATTGCAGTTGCGGTCTTTATCAGTTTGCCCCTACTTTACCAATCTGCCCCGCGTGAATTAGCCCCTGTTGAAGACCAATCTAGCGTATTAACCGCTATTAAATCGCCACAACACGCTAACCTAGAGTATGTTGAACGTTTCTCACGTAAATTACATGATGTTTTCATGGAGTTACCGGAAACAGAAAGCACATGGATTATTAACGGCACTGATGGCCCTTCCGCTAGTTTTGGGGGAACAAACCTCTCCTCATGGGAACAACGCGAGCGCCCTGCGTCGGCTATCCAAGCTGACTTACAAGGACGTGTTGGAGATGTTGAAGGAAATAGTATCTTTGTCTTCCAGTTACCTGCATTGCCGGGCTCAACAGGGGGACTACCGGTGCAAATGGTACTACGAAGCTCACAAGATTATTCCGTGCTTTACAAAACCATGGAAGAGATCAAACAGCAAGCGCGTGAAAGTGGGTTATTTATGGTGGTGGATAGCGACCTTGACTATAACAACCCAGTGGTTGAAGTCCGCATTAATCGTTCAAAAGCAAATAGTTTGGGGATCAGGATGCAAGATATTGGTGAATCCCTGACTTTATTAGTGGGTGAAAACTATATCAACCGCTTTGGAATGGATGGGCGCTCCTATGATGTGATCCCACAGAGTATTCGCAGCCAACGACTAACCCCTGACGCACTGTCACGACACTATGTAAAATCGGAAGCGGGAACGATGATCCCACTGTCAACTGTCGTAGATATCAATACGCAAGTTGAACCCAATAAGCTCACGCAATTTAATCAACAAAATGCGGCTATTTTCCAAGCAATTCCGGCTCCGGGAGTCACACTCGGCCAAGCAGTTGCTTATTTAGATGGCATTGCAAGTGAACTACCTGCCGGCTTCAGCCATGACTGGCAATCCGATTCGCGCCAATATAAACAAGAAGGTAACACCCTCGCCTTTGCCTTTATGGCGGCGCTCATCATCATTTATTTAGTTTTAGCTGCCCAATATGAAAGTTTAGTCGACCCACTGATTATCTTGATCACTGTTCCTTTATCTATTTGTGGAGCCTTGATCCCACTCGCGCTGGGTTATGCAACGTTGAATATTTATACCCAAATTGGCTTAGTGACATTAATCGGTTTAATCAGTAAACACGGCATATTAATGGTGGAATTTGCGAATGAGTTACAGGCCAATGAAGGTTTGGACAAACGCCATGCTATCCTCAAAGCAGCACAAATTCGCTTACGCCCAATCCTAATGACAACAGCAGCGATGGTCATTGGTTTAGTACCTTTGTTATTCGCGACAGGGGCAGGCGCCAATAGCCGCTTTGGATTAGGTTTGGTGATCGTAACAGGGATGCTAGTTGGCACGTTATTTACTTTATTTGTTCTGCCCACCATATATTCATTACTTGCCCGTAATCATAGTGCGACTGCACTGACACCAAGGCGTTATGAGCTTGCTGAAGCTAACCGCCTGATAAAAGAAACAGAGGAGGCTTCTCAATGAGCAATACGTTATCTGGTCGTTACCAAAGAAATAGTCGAACTGCGGATACAGTGGAAGTCGATGCAAATACAATGAGTAATAGTATGACAATGTTATTAATTTACCATGGGCTACCCCCTGTAATAGGGAAAAACCACCCGACGACAGGCAACAACCCTCACGGCAATAAGCCAACTCGCTAATCAGGCGATTAAATATAAATGGTATTACATTCCATGTAATACCATTTTTCTATTAACCCTCGTAGAAAGCGAAAACTAAGTTCCCCTCACGAATTATAATTGGGTTACCAGGAAGAGCATCAATGATCTCTTTTTGTGAACCATCTACCACCACCGCGACATTCTTATAGTGATTATTTTTTAATAAACCAGGTAACTGACCTAAGCTATAAAACCGATTAATAGCATCAGGGTATTTTAACCCATAGCTTAATTCACCAGTTTGGTGAAGCATCGTAATATCACTACGCTTTAGTACCCATGCTAAAGCTGTCCCTAACCCAACATTATTTGTCAGTAATATCGATTTGTTTTCTAACTGTTTATGGTATTTTTCAATTACATTTTGAGGCGTGTTATTACTTTCAACGCGATAAGGGATCACATGGCCGACACTCAAACTGATTGCCACAGTGCAAGCCGCAGCGAAGTACCAAAACCGTTGCTTAAAAGAAACCAATGCCACTAATAACCAGCAGATAAAAGCGGCGGCGGCCAACCATAATTTGTTACTTTCATCTGCCTGATAAATGTTAATTTTAGGTATATAAGGAGAAGCAATAATTAATGCCGCGGCAGCCCCACCGACCAATAGGTTAATAACGGCATTTAAGCGGATAGCGGTTGTTTTTTTCTCAGCCCGTACTTTTTCAATGTAAGCCGCCATTAAAATGGCAACCGGTGCAATGCAAGGTAAAATATAGGTTAGTAGCTTGCCTTTTGTGATGCTAAAAAATACAAATGGGGCGATAAACCACAATAAAAAGTAAAGGTAAATCCCTTTTTGCCGCCAAGCATAATGTATAGCCCCAAAAAGATAACCCAACCATGGTAAAACAGCAGCAAGTAATATAGGAATATAAAACCAAAATGGTGATTTGTTCTGTGCGTTGTCCGCCATAAAGCGTTGAATATGCTCAACCCAGAAGAAGTAATTCCAGTAGTCAGGCTCACGGCTAGCAATCACAAATGCCCAAGGTAAACAGATAACAAATGCCGTAAAGATTGACACAAAAGAAAAAACAAAGACTTCTTTGAATTGCTTAAAGTACACCGCGGCAAGAGAACAAACTAAAACAGGTAATACAAGCACTAAAAAGCCTTTCGTCAGAACCCCTAGTCCACAAGCCACCCCCATCATAATAAAAGCGCATAATCGATGAGAAAAACGTTGTGTGGTTAGACCCCATTGGAAAAAGAAAATCACCATCGTAATAAAAGCGGTGACTATTGGGTCTAGAATATTGTAGGTGCCTATCGTAAACACCATAAGCATCGAAAGGTAAATAAAGGCAGCGTTAAATGCGATACGTGCATTTTTCCATGACATTTTAGCGCTGAGATAAACAAATAACCCACTGACCAAAGTGCTAAAGACAGCGCCAAGGCGCACGGACACATTATTTTCACCAAATAACATTTGAAACAGTGCCCCAACCCAATAGCCAAAAATCGGTTTTTCGAAGTAACGAATATCAAGAAGTTCAGGCACACTCCAGTTATAGCTAATAATCAGTTCCCGGCTAATTTCGGCATAACGTAACTCGTCAGGCTGCCATAGCAACCTACCGTTTAACGGTAAAAAATAGGTCACTAAGATAAACCCAAATAGTAAGCACCACTTAAGGTAGGCAACTTTATTGTTTGCCATAATCATTTTTTCTCAACCATTCTTGTTATTGATATTTAATATCTTTTAGCTTATTCGCTTTAAATAAACACTTTTTACTGACTATTTAGTTATTATCGTTATGGCAATTAAACCCCGTTTAAACAAATCAAAAGTTAATTTGTATCAGGCTGATTCTTGGTAAACAATCCATAAATAGAAATTATATTTCATCAATAATAAATAGATAAGAATTGAACATTAAGGTTAAAACCTTACAGGGCCGTTCAGTTTTTCAAAATACTATATAAAACTAATTATTAATATAAAAATAAGAACTAATACAACAAACAAAACGAGTATCATCTTTTTTGGATAATAAAAAAGAAAAAACTGGTTATGATTTTACTTTACCATAACCAGTTTTTATCAAGTTTTACACCAATTATCTTGCCGCAACTAATGCCTGTTCAAGGTCAGCTAAAATATCATCAATATGTTCTATACCGATAGATAAACGGATCATATCCCGCGATACGCCTGCCTGTGCGAGTTCAGCATCATTTAATTGGCGATGCGTTGTGGACGCCGGATGGCACGCTAATGATTTAGCATCACCAATGTTCACTAATCGTACAATCAGTTGCAGTGCATCAATAAAACGTGCTCCTGCTTCTTGACCACCTTTAATACCGAAAGACATTATACTTGCCGGCTTTCCGTTCATATATTTCTGCGCTAAACCGTGCTCTGGATTGCTTGGTAAACCTGCATATTTCACCCATTCAACTTGTGGGTGCTTTTCAAGGAAATTAGCCACTTTTAATGCATTTTCTGTATGCCTATCCATTCTTAATGCTAGTGTTTCTAAACCTTGTAAGATTAAAAATGAATTAAATGGCGACAACGCCGCTCCAGTTCCACGTAAAGGCGCAACACGGCAGCGAGCAATAAAGGCGGCAGCACCAAAGTGCTCTGTATAGCTTACACCATGATAAGCCACATCAGGTTCTATCAATAAAGAAAAGCGATTTGGATGCTCTGCCCAAGGGAATTTCCCTGAATCGATAACCATCCCGCCAAGTGATGTCCCATGACCACCAATATATTTAGTCAATGAATGAACCACAATATCCGCACCATGTTCAAAGGGACGGCATAAGTATGGGGTTGCCACTGTGTTATCGACAATCAGTGGAACACCATGGCGGTGAGCAACTTCGGCTAATGCGGCAATATCAACAATAAACCCTGCCGGATTGGAAATTGACTCACAAAAAACTGCGCGGGTTTTATCATCAATCAGCGCTTCAAGTGCGGCTAAATCATCATGCTCCGCAAAACGAGTTTCAATCCCTAAACGTGGTAACGCGTGGGCCAATAAGTTATATGTGCCACCGTACAATTTTGCGACGGAAACAATGTTATCACCTGCCTGCGCAATAGTTTGGATGGCATAAGTAATAGCTGCCATACCGGAAGCAACAGCCAGCCCAGCTACACCGCCTTCTAATGCTGCGACACGCTGTTCTAAAACATCATTTGTTGGGTTCATGATGCGTGTATAAATATTCCCCCCGACTTTTAAGTCGAAAAGGTCAGCGCCGTGCTGAGTGTCATCAAATGCATACGATGTAGTTTGGTAAATTGGAACCGCAACAGACTTGGTTGTTGGGTCTGGAGAGTAGCCCGCGTGAATCGATAATGTTTCTAATTTCATTTGTTATCCTTGTTATGACGCACTGGAAAACACGGCCAGAAGAGATAATTATAAGTGGGTTCTATGCTGTGATATCAATAGATATTACCTAAGACTATATACTAGGCAACTATTTGAACTTGAAATTATTTCATATAGATTAGTCTACACTCCATGCCTTAGAACGCTTTGCACCGCTCAATGCCGATAATTAATCACATAAGGTATTATTCTTATAATCTATTTCTTATTCATATAAAAAAAAGCCACAACCCATTGAGATTGTGGCTTTTTAAAACGAATCGAATTACCCGCGATTATTGAAATGCACCATAAATAACAGAAGTAATGGACGCTAATCCGCAGACAAAAGTGAATATTTGTGCTGGCTTTGACGTACTAAATTTTTTCATTGCAGGAACAATATTCATCGATACCACCGGTAGA
Source organism: Providencia sp. 2024EL-00732 (assembly GCF_044006275.1). NCBI lineage: Bacteria > Pseudomonadati > Pseudomonadota > Gammaproteobacteria > Enterobacterales > Morganellaceae > Providencia > Providencia sp. 2024EL-00732. Next base: position 139,577 of record NZ_JBIPDG010000008.1, read on the forward strand.
ATGAACAGGATAGCCGCGATCATTGGCGCCCCCATCGTTTCAATCATACCTAAAATGCTTGGGTTACGAATAGTGACGATCCATGTTGTTATCACAATAAATAACATAGATGCTGTCTCAATTTTCCTAACTGAGAAAGAAGAGCGGGATTTAATTAACCCAACTAAACCTTCGTGGGCACCTAAGAAGTGACCAAAATAGCTAGAAACAATCGCCGCAAAAGCAACAATCGGCCCTAAGTAAGACAAAATTGGTGATGGATTGATATTAGCAATATGCGATAACACGCTAATGTTCTCTTGCTTGGCAATTTCCAGTTCTGCTGGGCTTAAAGATAACACCACAGAAAAAACAAAGAACATCACAAAGCCTGTTAACATTAAGGCTGCACCACCTGTGATCATATCAGTTTTGACGATTGCCTTGTCACCAAATTGTTGACGTTGGTCTTTGGTAAATTGGCTGATAATCGGGCTATGGTTAAATGAAAATACGATCAGTGGGATAGCCATCCAAACTATAACTGGCATTGCACTCCAATCAGGCGACACTTCTAGCATCGACATATTCCACTCAGGGATTAAATATAAAGACAATGCTAATAAGATGAAAACTAATGGGTAAACCATCAAAGAAGTGAGTTTTAACATGAGGTCACGACCAAACACCACCCCTGCTGTCATTGCCGAAATCAACACACCTGACAGTAACCAACGCGGAGGTTGCGCCATGCCAAGCTGATTGACAATAAAAGAATCAACGGTATTGGTGATACCCACGCCATAAATTAATACAATTGGGTAAATAGCAAAGAAATAAGCAAAGGTAATGATATTTGCCCCAACTTTACCAAAGTGCTCTTCTACAGTATCAGTAATATCCGCATTCGGATTTTTTGCAGACAAAACAAAACGCGCTAACCCTTTATGTGCTAGCCAAATCATTGGGGTAGCAATTAATGCCAACACAACTAATGGCCAAAAACCCCCAGCACCTGCTTTAATAGGTAAGAATAAAACCCCTGCCCCTACGGCTGTTCCAAATAAAGAAAGTACCCATGTAAAATCCTTATACGTCCATTTACTTACTGGCTTATCCGTTGTAACCACTGTTTTTTCTATTGTGCTCATCTTGTATTCTTCATCATTAACGTTATTAAAATCAGATGCGCCGATTTTGCATGAAGTTAGTAAGACCGCCTAATTTAATTTACCTATTTTGTTCAACTTTTTGGCGTAGATCTCGTTAATAACGTCAAATAAAAAAACTCAATGTAATTCCTCTGTAAAAATCCTTTTTAGCTTGTGATTAAAATAATAAATTTTGCATCTAAAGAATTTAATTTTAAATGTGATAAAAAAATGGCTGAACTACTAGCTCAGCCATTTACATAAAAAATAGGTTGGGTTTATAGATAGACAGGAACTAAAATTTCAGTTGCAATGACCACAACAATTAAGCCAACTAGCACTGGAATTGACGTTCTTTTTACCACTTCAAACGGTGAAATTTTAGCCATCCCAGACACCGCAACGACGACACCTGAAACAGGTGATAATGTGCGCCCCAAGTTAGAAGCTTGTAACATTGGGATCACCAAATAAGCTGGGTTGACGCCCATCTGTTTTGCTAGATGTGGAATTAATTCGACAAAGGCATAAAACGGTGCATTACCAGACCCTGTTGTCATTGCAGCTAGCATTGTAATAATTACCAATGCAATCATCATGACAATCGCGCCCGAACCAAATGATTGTGCTAGGTCAATAAGCCCTTTGATAAAACCAATAGTACTTAAACCTTGTGCAAATACACCCGCCGCAACTAATAACATAACCACTGTAGCAAAGGCTTCAGCCATCCCTTTATAACAAACCTCTAAGCCACCATAGACGTGTTTTGCACTGAAACTACGAATGAATTCAATAACAGCAGCTAAAATAATACAACCAACAATGATTGTAACTATGTGCAGTTCAGGCGCCCACTTACCATCAAATACTAATACACCAATAATCGGAGTGAATGGTAAAATGGCATAAAAAGAAGGCGCATGAGTTTTGATTTCATTGACGTCAAGCATTTCCATTTTGACGTTTTCTTTTCTATCTAGATAACGCTGCCAGAAGAAATGTGCGATAGACATAGCAACAATTGCAGCAATAGAAATCGGCAAAGTCACTTTAAATGCAAAATCAACTAATGGCATTTCAGCAGCTTGCGCCGCTAAAATAACGTCACCTGAAGTCGGTGCCAGAATAATTGCCGCTGGTGAAGCACAAATTGCCGCCGCTGCACCACGGCTAATCCCGACATTCACCATCACGGGGAACAAGGTTGCCATCAATAACACCCCAAGACCAGTCGCAGAGGAAACCGCCAGCGACATCAAGCAAGCAACAATATAAGCCGCTACCATTAATAAATATGGCGAGTTGATCATTTTTAGCGGTTTTGATGCAATTTTAACAACCACATCATTGGCACCAATATGGGTCATGTAAGATGCAAACCCACATAGCACCATAATCATCATACCAAGGTCACCACCTCGGCTCATTAATAGGAATTTTATGTATTCCAAAATGTCTGTTGTACGCCACCCCGTCGTAGGAACAGAACTTGGTAAAATACTTTTTCCCATAATAGCGGTAATGATCAGAAGTAAAATCCCCCCTGTCATTAGCACGCCCGTTGCCGAATACCCTTTTATGATATAGCGCCCAACTCCAATGGCGACAATAACGCCGATTAAGAGCTCAATCATTTGTTTCTCCTGCCTGTCTCATTTTGTAATTATAAAAAATCACTCTGCCTAATAGTTAAGCAAAATTCACTGACAATGATCATGCCAGACGATATTTTTTAATATAGATATGAATAAAAACACAAGATAAAGAAATAATAAATCTTTTATAGAAGAGATTTTCTAGCGGATTTTACCAATTACCCTCTTCAGATAGGTAGAACAGACTAGATTAGGTTAAAAAAAGAAATTGAAGTATATGCGGATACCAATGGGTTCGTCATCAAGATAGCTAATCAAATACAGAAAACCTGCATTGATATTAAAATCAGGAAACAATCAACTAAACAGTTCGTAAATCATATCGCCAAAAAAACCTCGATATTGTAAATAACGGATCTGTTTACTCTTTTCTTTAAAATCTTGGGGTAGGTCATCACCAAATTTTTTGCTGCGTACCAATGCCGCTTTCTCAAACCAATCCACATCAACATCAGCAAAATGTTTTTCAACTAAAGCTTCAGAAAAGCCTTTTTGACGCATTTCTTGCTTAATTCGCAACGGACCATAACCTTTGCGAATATAGCCCTGCATTAATAGCGCCACCACCCGATCATCATCAAGAAAGTGTTGCTCACTGAGTCGTTCAAGGGCTTTTTCAATCAACGATTCATCAATAATACCTTCATTTTTCTCATACATCCGTCGTTTCATACGGCTAAATAACTCAGCTTTACCGTAGTCACGGCGAGAAAGCATAAACAGGGCATATTGGTACAGGTCAGATTCATTCATAGTGTCAAACTATCATCATTAAATTGGGCACTTTACGCGCCCAGTCTAACACAAACCTTTGTACTCTAAATAATCCAAGGCATATATAGGCAACAAGCTTCGCCCATGTGACTTGAAGTCTAACGAATTAGTGAACTTGCGCGCCACTCAGTAGCTTGTATATCGTATCCGGCGTGTAACTTCCATCTTGGAAATAAATTGTCCAATCCGTAATATCATCACGGGTTAATGGATAAGTTTCCCCTTCTTGCATATCTTTCACATAAAAAGGATGGTTAATTAATCGGCCTTCAAACTGGTCACCATTCCAAGAAATTGGCTCAAACCACATATGTTCGTGCCCATCATAATCCTCTTCCGCATCATGATAACCAATGCCACATTTCACTAAGAAACGCCATTCAGTATCAGCTTCATCATCGTTTTTGCCTAAAAACTTCGCAAAAAAACCTTTCTTTTGAGTGACAGGTTTTGGACCATAATTATCTAACATGTGGGTGAAATACTCCCAGCGCAGCTTCGCTTTACGGGACATATCCGCCGTTTCTTCGTCTGTGCGCATAAACATCATCGCATTTTGATCTTCAAACCCTTCAAAGAAACTCTCTAATACTGGGTTTTCTTGTGTAACACGGAACAGCATGACTGACGGGTGCTGATGGGACTCATCCCTGTCGTGCCAATCCCCCATAAAACGCTCAGAAGTTGCATCACCAAACTCAAAATTCATTTCTTCTAATGGCTTTAAGTTATCAATAGGCGTTGATTTACCGACATGAAGCAACCCTTCCTCAAATGGCAATGCCACCAGGTATTCGTAACCTGATTGTGTTTGCCCAATAAAAATTGGCTCGTTAAAGACGATTTTACCGTGTGTAATACTGTTGTTCACAAAGCTCCAGAATAATTCTGGGATACCATAATAAGATGCGATTGGGTGTGGAATAATAATTTCAGCTTCAGACAACCCACAACGGGCTAAACCATGGGTATGGAACCAATACATGGTTGGTGCACGCTCTTCTTCCGGTTTATTTTCATTATCTTCTTGGTCATAAATAGCGTGCACAACATATAAAGAATCAATGCTTGGCATTAAATCATCTATTAATTGAAAATTAAGCCACTCACGAGTAAACACTTTCCCTGCTGCCGAAATATCCAGCCCTAAGAGTAAATCAGGCACTAAGATTTGAATGATTTTCAGTTGTTGAAGGTAACTGACTAACGGCTGCTCTTTGAATAAACATTCCACAATCACCGCTTGAGGAGCCGAACTCGCCTCCGCGTATAATTCTGGACTAATAGGGTCTGTCGCAAAATATGGGTTGATCGTATATTCAGGGTCGCTATCTACCAATGAAATATAGAAACGCAATTCCTCTTCACCTTTTTTACAGCTAAAAAAGAAACCGTCTTCATCTGGAATATAGTCTACTTCTCCATCCGTAAAATAGGTTTGTTCTTCTAAACGCTGCTCAAGTAACGAAGATGTCAATTCAGAACCTGGAATAGCGACCATCATAGATGCTTCTTTTTCGCCTTCACCTGCTGCAGTATCAAGGTAATATTGTTTATTGTTCATTTTAAGGCCTATTAATAAGTGACTTTAGCGAGGATATCAGCTTATATTCATTAAGAATATTGTGAATATTCTTAACAAATTCAGATTGTGATTTGATCCTTTATATTGTAACTAAGTAAACCAATAATCATTATTCGATAATAATTTATTCTACTTTTCATACGCTATTGGCTGAGGCACAATGACCTCCTTTCTCTGACTTGCTTCGTATTGATGAGGCAAAAGAACTAATTTCTATCTATATAGGTGTGAGAATATGATTGACCTGACAGAAGCACAAAAAGAATACATTGACGAACTCGCAATGCAGCGTGTTTACAATATGAATAGCGACGAAGTATTCGTACATGCTTTAGAACAAAAAATCCATCAAATGGAAGATCACTTAAAAGCCTATTTTCATGAACGTGTTAAGTTTCACCAACAGAATAAAAAATAATCTTTTACGCTCTTCGTGCCGGTAACCTTTTGTCTATCGGCACCTATTTTTCGGTTTTGGAAAGCACAATCTTAAACAAACTATCAACCTACACTCATTTTACCCAAAGAGTTAATAAAAAAGCATTAAGCGCTATCCCTAAAAAAAAGATTAATGATAAAATTCCGATTATCGCTGTAAGACGAATAATAATCTGCTTTTACACCCCCTTTACTTCCTAAAATTGAGCCAATGTTATGAAACGCATCCAATTCAGTCATGTGCTAATCCTTTCTTCTTTTTTATGTATTCCCGTAAGCTTTGCCGATAGCGACCGTCCATTATTTTCAGTATCAGTTAGTGAGTCAGGGGTGCCACAAAACAATAACGAAGGCGGTATTACTCGTTCTTCTGCTACAGAGTCACGAGTACTGCCGATTTGGGGTGATGAAGCACGCGCCCGCGGTTATGATTTGCCGGAGCCATTTGGTGCAAGCTATGGTTATATGAACCTACGTCAAGATATTATTGTTGATAAAATTGGTTTTAATTCCGATAAATTATTAGGACAAAGTATTCTTTCTAACATTTTAGTTGAAACAGGACATACTCGCGAAAAAAATGAATCTCATATGCTGAAATTAGATGCTTGGGTATTTCCATTTATGAATATTTATGGCGTTTATGGGAAAACGAAAGGCTCATCCAAAACTAATATTTCAGGTATATATATGAAAGGTCAATCTGGGCCAATGTGGGAAAACTTACCATTTTCTTTAGATTTTAAAGGGAAAACTTATGGTGGAGGAGTAACATTTGCTGGCGGATATAACCAATTTTTTGGGACATTAGACCTGAATTATACTAAAACTGACCTTGATATTTTAGATGGAGACATTAGCGCTTTCGTTGCGACCCCTCGTGTTGGATATGAATTTGTTTTTGAACCCTTAATTTCTGGGCAAGGCAATACCAAAGTACAAGTTTGGACTGGGGCAATGTATCAAGATATCACTCAACGTTTTAAAGGTGATGTAAGTAAACTAAATCTTCCAGAAGAACTTGATTTTTTTATTAATAACCCAGCCACTAAACCTATAATTGGTAATGTTAAATTCGACGTCAAACAGCACCTTGCCCATAAATGGAATAATACTGTCGGTGCTCGAGTCGAGTTTACTCGTAACTTTAATGTTTTAACCGAGGTTGGATTTAATAATCGAAATAGCTTCTTTATTTCTGGAGAATTCCGTTTTTAATGTGGTATTCGGCTATTATCCAAAGGCTGGCATTGGTCAGCCTTTTTATTCTTTTCCCTGCTAAAGCAGATATTCTCCCCGACCGCCAACAAATTGATGGCTGGTTAAACAACCTCGGGGGTGAAAACAGCTTTGATGACAGCAAACCCATTGATTGGGGCGTTTTGCCGGGGCCTTTTTATACCCCTGAAATGGGGATAGGCATCGGTACTGCGCTGGTTGGTTTATACCGGATAGATAAAGAAGATAAACAAACGCAACCGTCTTCAATTGGGTTAAGTGGCTTCGCTTCATCTACAGGCGCATTTGGTTTGAATTTCACTAATTATAATTTTATTGATAACGACCAGTGGCGATTATTTATTTCGGGTACCATCAATAACATTCCTACTTATTATTGGGGAAAGGGCTATTCTGCAGGTAAAAATGACCATAATAAAGAAAAGTACCACTCCCAAGAATTCCAAATAACGCCAAGAGCATTGTATAAACTAACGGATGCCACTTATATTGGACTCGGTTGGAACTTTTCATCAATTAATGCCAGCGACCCAGATGATGGTGCAAAAAAGTACTTCGCTAATTCCGTCGGTGGGCGTTCTGTTATCAACTCAGGGGTCAGCGCCTATTATAGTTATGATACCCGCGATTTTTTGCCTAACGCATACCAAGGGCAAACCTTTGAAGTGACTTACACTTATTTTGCGCCAAATCTTGGTAGCGACACCCGTTTTCAAACCACGCAATTACAATACGCTTACTACCATCAGATTGCCGAAGATACCGTGGTTGCACTTGATAATTATGCGCGGTTTTCAACAGGTAATGTGCCATGGAATCAATTATCGTTATTAGGTAATGGTAATCGAATGCGAGGCTATTACGAAGGTCGCTATCGCGACAATAATATATTCACTAGCCAAATAGAAATTAGGCATAAGCTAGATTGGCGTCATGGTATTGTCGGTTGGTTAGGCACAGGGACGATGAGCGATACACCGTCCGAACTAGGTCAAAGCCACTGGCTCCCTACTGTTGGTGTCGGGTATCGCTTTGAATTTAAGCCAAGAATGAATGTACGTTTGGATTTTGGCATTGGCCGTAATAGCACTGGTGTCTATTTTCAGGTCGGGGAGGCGTTTTAATGTTTAAGTGGGTTCAAGCGTCTTGTTTAGCCTTGCTATTAACTGCATGCCAAAATCATAGCAAGCTTGAATTGCCCGCTATTTCCCCCGTATTAACTTCGCATACCTTTGAAGAAGCTACACAAGATTGGTCCGTTATTCCTTCATTAGTTCCCCCTCAAGGCTTACGTGCATGCTGTGCCTTCGGGTACAACCTCCAAGCACAATTATGGGGGCTCCCCGTTCCTTTTTATACTATCGATAATATTGTAGAAGCCGATAGCCTTGGTGAGCATCATTATAATGATAGCTTTTTAGGGGCAAGTGCAGCTTTAATGGGGCTTAGTAATGAAAAAATTGGCTTATTATATACAGATAAAGGTGGGTTTATTGATATCTCGCATGTCAGAGATACTGCAGATTATACTTTTTACTTATTCAGCCAAATTTATCCACGCCTTGGCCAAGAATGGACACTTTCACTAAGTGAAGAACTGGCCAGTAGACAAATTCATTTCAGCCCCTTTACGCCACCGCCATCTGCACACCAACGTTATACGCTCAGTGCCTATCTTGCGGCTAAACTTGCTTTCCAACTTGCCGTATGGCACGAAATTGCACAATGGTATGGTTATCAATCGGTTCCAGGCTTTTCAGAAAGGATCTCGGCTTTTTCCCCTGAAGATCTTTACTCTAATTTGCTCGGAGCACGCCTTGCAATGACCGTTATTTTGCAGGGTCGAGCGAACTCTTTGCCGGTTTTTTCTCAATCCATAGAAAATATCTTACCTTTAGCCCTGCACCAATTGGGCGCATCAAATAGAGCCGAAACAAGTAAAATGTTCGATAACATTGATGGCCTATGGTGGAATAGTTACCGGAGAGTACCTGAAAAATTTCTTGTATTAACAAGGGACTATAATACCAGCGATGACAGACTACCTTTAATACCGACTCAAATCATACCTCGGGGAGGGTTGCGATTAACGCTGCCAGATAACTACCTACAATACAATTTACCGCTACTTGCTCAGTTACGTTTGCAACCCACTGAAAATATGAGACAACTTCCTGTACCAAACCATTATTGGACTGTTGCGGACTTCCCGGCCCTTGCAGAAGAAGCTAAACAACAAGATATACAGCAACAGATTTTACAACCCTAAATTTCCCCTAAAAATTGCTCACTTAAACGAAATTATCACGATCAAGGTGACGAGTAAAAATGAAGCTTAACTCGCTTTTTTTACCTTTCATACCGCCTATTTGTATTTCACTTTTGTTCCCTCTTTTATCGTTAGGAAAAAGAGGCCTTTCCCATTTTGATTATAAAATAAGCGACCAAGTGGCTATTTATTGAGCAAAATAGCCTTATAATAACTAAGTGAACTGTGTGATAAATAAACAAATTTAACTTAAGTGCAGCCATTTAAAGTAAAAACAAGTAAGACATTTTAATATATAACCATAAAAACTAGATGTAAAAATATTATTTTTACATCAAAATCAATACAGTTAAAAATAAACAAAAAAACCTACAATCCAATACAGAAGTTTACCTAATATTAGCCGGATAAAAGTAGCTCGTAAAAATTTAATCTGCTAATATTCGCTCGAATTTTGTTCAGAGATACTTAGGAGAAGCAAATGCCCTCTCGAACGATGAGGACAAACGCCGTCTTCGCTTTCTTATTTTTACTTTTATTTTCGAGCCTCAGTATGGGCTCCACCAGTACCAGCACAATGCTCAATAAAGAGTACTCTAATAAAACTGTGCAAAATGTAAGTCAGGCCAAAACATCACTCCCTGATTTACGTAAATACCCTTCTGGTACACCACGAAAGAAAGCATTTTTGAAAACGGTTGTCCCTGTTATTGAAAAAGTTAATAAGCAGATTATGGAAGAGCGCAATTGGTTATTATCCGTTCGCGCAAATAAAAAATGGAGCGCTCAAGAACTGCGCCGTCTTAGCCAAATCTGTGATAGCTATGGTATGAAATGTAGCAACCCAAAACGCATCAATTGGGATAAGCTATTAAGTCGCGTAGATATCATGCCAACGCATTTAGTGGCCACACAAGCAGCAACAGAATCAGGTTGGGGTACATCACAACTTGCATTACAGAACGGTAACTTATTTGGTATGCGCTGCGGAAGTGGGTGCCGAACTAACAAAGGTAAAGTTAAAGGCTATTCAGCATACTCTTCAGTTGAAGATACCGTGACAGCGTATATGAAGAATATGAATACCCATAATGCTTATGAATCACTACGTAGTTCACGAGCAAAACAACGCCTATCAAAAGATGAGTTAGATACCACAAAACTTATCAATGATATGAAAGGGTACTCCGAGTTAGGTTCATCCTATAACCGTTATTTACAAGAAATGTACGCGAGTAATGAAGAACTGATTACACAAGCTCAAAAAAGAGCAGCCACTCGCATCTAATTATTGTATCACCAGGTACAAGATATAAAAAATCCACTTAACAAAGTGGATTTTTTTATCGCTATAAATTGCTCATGTTATAGCAGGCAGATACCCTGCGGGGGAATTGAATGCCGCCAACAAAATCATTACTCAAAATATGACGAGCAATATTCTGATTGCATAGAAGAAGAGATCAAATATCATATGCTCATCTTCTACCAAAATAATTAACATCTTTGAGTCTAATATGAATTTCTTCTCTTTTGAGTTTCTTGGCTCTTTCTTGATATTTTTTCTTATTTATTGGGCTTGTCAGCCCAGTGCAAAACTACAAAATGGTCTACTAATTACCGCAAGCTATTTTTTTGTTTATTCGTTTAACCCTGATTTTGCCTATATTTTATTTGGTTATACCCTATTCATTTATTTCCTCACAAACTGGGTGACAAATTGGCTATCAAATCGATGGGTCTATCTCATCCTAGCCACAGTTATTATCGGTTACTTCACCTACTTTAAATATTATTCTTTCTTTCAAGAAAGTATTCAGCAAACTTTAGATAAATTTGGTTTTAGTGTTGGGCTCCCTATTCTTGAAATACTGGCTCCACTCGGTCTTTCTTTTTATGCATTCCACTCTGTTAGTTATACAGTTTCAGTATGCCGCAAAGAAATTCCTAAAGCTGATTTTTTCGATGTCGCTTTATACCTTGCATTTTTTCCAAGTATTGTGGCGGGGCCGATTAACCGCGCAAAAAATTTCATGCCTCAAATCCAAGCAGAAAGCCGAACCATTCTCAATAGTCGCAAGGCAATCCTGTTGATTTCACTGGCGCTAATTAAGCTCTTTTTATTTAGTTCTTACTTATCCGAAAATTTTGTTAACCCTGTTTTTGATGCCCCTATCGGATATAGCGCAGGAGAGATCTTAGTAGCCACTTATGCCTATGCATGGAATATCTACTTTAACTTTTCCGGTTACACCAACCTTGTTACGGGCATCGCCTTATTATTAGGTTTCAGAGTACCCGTTAACTTTAATGCCCCTTATTTAGCCGCAAACCTAAAAGAATTTTGGGCACGTTGGCATATTAGCCTATCGACTTTTATTCGTGATTATATTTATATCCCACTAGGAGGTAACCGCAAAGGCTTTAGCCGTATGAATGCTAATGTATTCCTTGCTATGGTGATCTCCGGACTCTGGCATGGTGCCGCAATGACGTTCGTGGTGTGGGGAGCAATACATGGCTTAGGGATTGTTTTACTCAATTTAAAGAGTTTGTGTATGGAAAAATTGGGTTGGACAAAGGCACTCCCTAATAAAACATTATCAACTTGGGTCTCACGAATTATCACTTTCCATTTTGTCTGTTTTGCTTGGATCTTTTTCCGTAGTGCTTCTTTTGATGATGCGATATTAATGGTTAATCAAATTATTGCCCCAGGCTTTATTGCATCAATTAATGCAAGCCTAGGTCTGCTTATTGCATTTTGGGTCTTACTCATTACCTACCCTTACTTTGTACAAGGTTACCATTATGCGGCGAAAAAATACCAAGATATCCCTTGGTATTACTACCCTATTCCACTTGCTCTTGTTTTAACAATTATGTTTATGCTTTCACCTTCAGGTATGCCGGGGTTTATTTATGCTAACTTCTGAGTTTAAAAAAAACCTAATTAAAACCGGCCAAGTTTTAGTTATTGTGTTACTAGCAGGACTGTTGTTGATTTGGTTAAACCAAGGTTCTTTGGAGCGATTCTGGCAACAAAAATATCATCAAGATACACCATGGGCGAAAATGGCAGGAAACCCTATTTGGGATTACGGTGCTTATTTACATGACGGTGCTCTCGAGGCGGGAAGTGTATTTACTTATCATGCTTCAGGGCAAAAAGCACAAGACGCCCAGCAAGCCGCTGAATTAGCATTAGCAAATAAAAACAAGAAGCTGAGTTTCCCAGACGGTTTTCAAGTGGGCCTGCATTTTATGAATGGTTATATCTACCCAGCAGACAGCTTATCAATAACTTTCCCTGAGTTGCTTAAGCGCCCACAAGCGAGAGCAAAAAGCCTCAAGGGCAATTTAAGTCACTTAGCTATCAAGCAAAACCAACCTATTGTAGAGAAGCATATAGCCAACATTGAAAAAGGCCAGCAAGTTCTATTTGCAGGAGACTCAATGATGCAAGGCATTGCTCCACATGTTAAGAACAAGCTATTGAAAAAATATAATATCGATAGCATTAATTTAAGCAAACAAAGCACTGGCCTTGCCTATCCACGCTTTTTCAACTGGCCCCAAACCATTGCTAAGGCATTGAATGATAACCCTAATATTAAAGTTCTTGTTGTTTTCTTAGGGCCTAATGACCCTTGGGATATGCCACCAAAAACAGGTTATAAATACGTCAAATTTAAAAGTGAAGACTGGGAAAAAGTTTACCGAGAGCGTATTAATGATATAATATCGACCGCACGCCAGCACAATGTAGATGTTATTTGGGTTGGTCCTCCTAATATGCGTAAAAATACGCTATCCGATGGTATGAAATTCTTAAGAAGCCTCTACCAGTCTGAAGTTGAAAGTAACGGCGAAATTTATTTTTCTGTCAATGATGTCTTTAAATATAAAGGCGATAACTACTCTGACTATATCGGCGATGAAAGCAGTACAATTAAATTGAGAAGTGGCGATGGGATTCATTTCAGCAGTAAAGGGCAACAACTTATTGCAGAAAAAGTTTTCTCATTGATCCATTTCGAAGCAGAGGAAGAAAAGGAACCTCATGAAACTGAACAATCTGCGTCAAGCTAAGCTCAAAATTTTAGCGGGTAGCATCATTGCACTGCTATCGTTGGGCTTATTGTCTTGTCAAAATACATCAGACAAAACGCGCATACCAAGTTCGAAACAAGGACAAACTGTTATATCTCAAGGGCAATTAATCAACAATGCTGAGCCTAATTTAACGCAATTAGCAAATAAATTACGTCAAGGTAACCAGCAAGTTCATATTATTCAAATTGGTGATTCCCACACTGCGGCTGATTTTTTCAGCGGCAATTTAAGGAGTTTATTTCAGCAACGTTATGGTGATGCAGGTCCTGGCTTTATTCCTCCTATTTCTATTCCGGGGCAACGTACTGCAACCATTAACCGCATGAGCGAGAAAAAAGAATGGTCACTTTCTTCTAGCCGTAAAGATGAGCGTTTTGATTACCCCTTAGGGGGAATGATTGCTGAACCACAAGCCGCAAAGAGTAAAGTGCTACTCAAGCCGTTACAACCGGCTCTAGGGGCCTATCAGCTTCAAACGCTATACCAGAGCGCGAATGACTCTCAAATGAGTGTGGCTCCAGCTGTTTCACCTAATGTTGCACTCCCGGCAACAGGCTATCAGTGGTATTTTTCAACCCCGGTTAACACCCAGTTACCCGCAGAGGTTACGGTCAATAAAAGTACTGGGCTAAAGATTGGTGGCTGGCTCGTACGTTCACAAAAGCCAGGGGTTATGCTTTCCGCGCTAGGGATCAATGGTGCAACACTTAGTATGGTAGATAAATGGCAACCACAATGGAGTGAGACTTTAGCTCAGCTGTCACCTGATATGGTGATTTTAGCTTATGGTACTAATGAAGCCTTTAATGATACGTTAGACCTTGCCGCTTATGAGCAAAATTTACGTGCTAAAATCCGCTTAATCCGCCAGCAAATGCCAAATAGCGTTATTTTATTAGTAGGGCCGAATGATTCGATTAAATTTAATGATGCCATGAATTGCCAAGCTCAAATGCCTGTAAACTTAATGAATGTTATTCAAATTCAGAAATCTGTTTCAGCTCAGGAACATACGCTGTTTTGGGACTGGCAAGCCTTTATGGGTGGCCCTTGTTCAATCCGTACATGGGCAGCACAAGACTTAGCACGACCAGACAATGTACACTTGTCTGTTGATGGTTACAAAAAGAGTGCTCAAGGTTTATATAGCCAGTTGAGCCAGCTTTTACAGTAACGAAAAGCAAAAAGGTCAGCCGATTAAAGCTGACCTTTGTCTTTATACCTAAAAAATCACAAGAAAACGAAGAAAATCATACCGACAATGGCGCCCGTCGTCCCTAAGATAGTTTCCATTACCGTCCACGTTTTTAGAGTCTGCGCTTCAGTTGCACCAGTAAATTTACCAAACAACCAGAAACCTGAGTCATTAACATGACTTAAAATCAATGAACCACCGGAAATACAGATTGATAAAGCAGCAAGCTGCGCACCTGAATACCCTAATTCACTGATAACGGGTAAAACTAAACCTACCGCTGTTAAGCACGCAACCGTTGCAGAACCTTGGATAACACGTACAGCACCCGCTAAAATAAAACAGGCTACCGCAATAGGTAAACCCGCGCCGATTAGCGAATCCCCTAGCGCTGGACCAACACCTGAATCCACAAGAATTTGTTTGAAAACACCACCAGCCCCAGTCACCAACAGGATAATCCCCGCAGGCTGGATCGCCGCAGAACAAACTTCCATCAATTTTTCTTTATTCATACCATAACGGAAACCTAAACCATATATGGCAAGCAAGCATGCAAGTAATAAAGCAGTGAAAGGATGACCAATAAATTCGAGCCAATGTTCCAGAGTTGAGCCTTTCTCAACAAAATGAGTCCCAATTGTTTTTAAACCCACCAAAACTAATGGAAATAACACTAAACATAAGCTGAACCCAAAACTTGGCATTTTGCCATGTTCTGTATTTGGTGCTTTATAATCCGCAGGAATATCAATGTGTACAAACTGGCTAATAAATCGCCCATATAGAGGACCCGCTAGGATCATACTAGGAATTGCAGCACATAGACCAATGAGAATCATCCAGCCATAATCTGCGCCCATTTGTGAAGCAACCAGCATCGGTGTCGGCCCAGGCAACAAGAATGCCGCAGCGGCAGCAACCCCAGCAAATAATGGGATAGCTAAACGGACAACGTTATGCCCAGTTCGATTTGCCACTGCAAATACTACACCGATTAACAGCACTATGGCGACATCAAAAAATAATGGCAGTGCACAAATTAACCCTGCGATACCTACCGCATAGTGCGCATGTTTCTCACCGAAAAGGTTAAGTAACTTATTCGCAACCTGATCTAATGCCCCTGTTTCATGCAGGATTTTGCCAAACATTGCCCCTAATGCCACAACAATAGCAAGGAAACCTAGAGTCCCAGCCATTCCTTTTTGCATCGTCTCGGTTATTTGTTGAACTGGCATTCCTGAAAACAACCCTGCACCAATTGACACTATCATCAGTGCAACAAAAGCATGTAGGCGTGCATACATGACTAAAAACAGTAATAAAACTACCGAGCCAACCGCTGTGAGTACCAATGTTAATGTGCTAAGCGTCTCAACCGTGCTCATGATTTTTCTCCCGCGACAATTTGTTTAATCGTTAAGCAGGTATTACCGATGACATCTTCAAGAGTTTGGCGAATATCAACTATATGAACATCAGTTTCCGCTGCATTGGGTTCTTCTAAGGCTGCAAATTGTGTTTTTAACATTTCAGGTTTGAAGAAATGCCCTTTACGGGCTTTTAATCTTTCTTCAATAACCTCTGAATCCCCTTTTAAGTAGATAAAAAATAAATTTTTATTGTCTTCTCTTAATATATCTCGATATTTTTTCTTTAATGCTGAACATACAACTAAAGAAATAGAATTTGTTCTCTGCATAGCAAAAATTGCCTGGTTTAATGCGACTAACCAAGGTTGGCGGTCATCATCATTTAGCGCATGACCCGATGCCATTTTTAAAATATTTGCTTTAGGGTGCAGAAAGTCGCCATCAAGAAAGGCGGCATGTAATTCCTGAGCAACGCCATTTGCTACTGCAGATTTACCGCTACCCGATACCCCCATTAGTACAAATGCATAGTTTTGTTGTTGGGTATCACTCATAGGAAACTCCTCAGGCATTCAAAATTATTCTGGCTTTTAATTAATACCGTTATGTTACCGGTAACAAGTTACGGGTAACATTATCAGCAGTGAGGATTTATTTAGCAATCAAATTGGCGAAGAAGAGAACGGATCTGTGATGATTATCTCAATCTGAGTTTAGTGAAGATAGGCAAAGAAAAAAGAGGCACTAACAATATAGAAATTTAAAAGTATGTTTTATTTTAAATTTCAATTAACCCATCTTTAATATTCATCTAAATAATTCGTGGTGTCGCTAGGCGGCAAACGAGCCAAGCCCTAGGAGCATACTCCAGTATGTGACTAGGGTTGGTGAGTGCAGCCAATACTTTTAGTGCATACGCCGAAATTTAGCTTTAAGGCTATATTAAACCACACTATTTCCCTAAATAATTCGAATTAGAGGTAGGCGGCAAATTGAGGATATCTCAGGGAGCATACATAAGTATGTGACCTGAGTAGCCGAAAGCAGCCAACACCCCTATAATTTGAAGTATGACGGGAAATAATTAGATGCTCTCGCCCGTGAGTAGAGAAAACCCCACATCAAAATGTGTCTCCGTCAGCTTATTCCCTGACATTCTCGCCAGCAACACTTCTGCGGCTTTTCGCCCCATAAGGTCCCTTGGCGTCAAAATACTGGCTAATTTCGGTGTCATGACTTGCCCCACATCGTGACCATGGAACCCCGAGATGGCAAGGTCTTCCGGAATTTGAATACCTAAGCGCTGGCATTCAAAAATAGCGCCTATAGCCAAGTCATCATTAGTACAAAATAAGCCATCGGTATCAGGGTACTTAGCGCGACACTCATGCAATAATTGAGCACCTAGTGAATATGATGAACTGACTTCTGTCATCAGATTACGCGGCTCAAGGTTGGCATCCAACATTGCTTGCTCATAGCCTTTTAAACGAATAAACGTACGCTCATCGTGCCTTGCCCCCAAATACACAACATGACGACAACCGCGTTCGAGCATCGCTTGAGTCATTTGGCGGGAAGCTTCAAAGTTATCAATCCCCACGGCAGTATCTAAACAAGGGGAAACGCTATCCATAATTTCAACCACAGGGATCCCTGAAGTTTTCAGCATGCGAAGCGTCCGTTCCGTATGGGTACGCTCAGCTAAAATCACCCCATCGATATTATAAGAAAGTAACGACATCAGCCGCTCCTCTTCTTTTTCAGGCAAATAGCCATAGTGTGCCAGCATCGTTTGATAACCATGACAGTCAGTGACTGCCTCGATACCTCGGATCACCTCAGCAAAAACTTGGTTGGTCAATGAAGGTAATAGCACCCCAATTGCATGGCTTGTTGCATTTGACAATATATCAGGAGCTTTATTAGGTATATACCCTGATATTTCAACAGCTTGAGCAATTTTTTCACGCAGAGATTCCGAAACTTGCTCTGGGTTTCGTAAAAAACGGCTCACCGTCATTTTTGTCACGCCAACTTGGTCGGCAACATCCTGCAAAGAAGGTCTTTTTTTCTTCATAATTCCAAAGTGATATCCCATTCGTTAACGATGCTATGTTCTGCGATCTTTTGCTGGATAGCAATCTTTGTTGCTGATTCACATCACATAAACGTCGATTTTTCCTAAGAACGCCATTTTTGTGGTTGACTCTCTATCATGACTCCGTTAATTTCCGCGTTATATAATTATTATCATAACGAATAGATTAAATTTAAATATGGCCATAAATCGTAGGCATTTTATTAAATTGAGTGCCGTTCTCGCTACTTTTTACAGCTTACCGAGTTTTGCACAAACTCGTTATAAAGTTGAACAAGCCCTATTTGGTAAACTCCCCGCGCCAAACAATATTCAACGGGTAATAAGTTCAGGCCCACCTTCAGACTTATTACTGTTTGCACTTGTCCCTGAAAAAATGGTCGGGTTCGCTTCTATCTCCCTAAAAAAAGGGCAAACTGGCCTTTTCGCTCCACAGTGGCTTGAATTACCTGTTTATGGTCGTTTAGCGGGTCGTGGTAGCACATTATCCCTTGAACAACTGTTGTCCTATAACCCAGACCTAATTATTGACACTGGAAATATAGACGAAACTTATCGCTCACAAGGAGAGAAAGTCGCCAAACAAACAAATATTCCTTATTTATTAATCTCTGGGGGGCTACAAAACTCACCGCAACAACTCACTCAGCTAGGTGAAATCCTTGGTGCCATTCCACAAGCCCAAAAGCTCAGCCACCTTGCTCAGCGATACCTAGATGATGCGATTTCATTTGCGAGTAAAAACCGACAAAAACCACTGAGTTTTTACCTTGCACGCGGAGCAAAAGGTTTAGAAACCGGTGCTAAAGGCTCAATTCATACTGAAGCCATTGAAATGCTTGGGTTACATAATGTTGTAGATATTCCTAACTTCCATGGTCTTACCACAGTTTCGATGGAACAACTATATCAATGGAACCCAGATATCATTATAACGCAATATGAAGAAGCCATTGGGTTTATGACGACCTCCCCGTTGTGGAAAGGCTTAAATGCGATTAAAAACAATAAATTACTTATATTCAGTGGAATGCCATTCGGCTGGCTAGATGGGCCTCCAGGCATTAACCGCCTACTCGGCATGAGGCGATTACAAAGTCATTTTGATAAAAATATTGCAATACACATTAAATCCGATATTACCGAATATTTTGAGCTTTTTTATCATTCATCTTTAACGCCGGAGCAAGTTGACTTGCTGATAGAAAAATCATGAATGAACGACTTAATAAAGGCGCAAAACCCTTCATATTAGTTATTATTTTACTTATCAGCTTGGTTATTGCCCTTACAAGTGGTAAGTACTCACTTACTTTCAGTGAGCTTTATCACCTGCTTGTGAACCCACTTTCATCACAAACAACATTGAACGACCTTCGTCATGAAACAGTTTTTTGGCAAATACGCTTCCCTCGTACATTGGCCGCGATTTTAATTGGTGGTGGGCTTTCTATTGCAGGAGCTGCATACCAAGGAATGTTTCGTAACCCCTTAGTTTCCCCTGATATTTTAGGTGTTTCCGCAGGGGCTGGTGTCGGGGCGGTTATCGGGATATTCTTCGGTCAATCACTATTTTATATCCAGCTGTTTGCGTTTATTGGTGGCCTAATTACCGTTGCCTTAGTTTGCTTTATTGCTCACTTAGCAAGGCAACATGACCCAATCCTCTCGCTAGTTCTCGTCGGAGTTGCGGTCAGTGCTATTTGTGGCTCCGCTATCTCTTTAATGAAAATCCTTGCAGACCCCTATACACAACTACCTTCTATCACATTTTGGCTACTTGGTGGCCTATCTTCCATTACGCAAGAAGACTTAATATCCGTCTTGCCACTCATGGTCATTGCTATCATCCCACTATTGCTATTGCGTTGGCGTATGAATTTACTCAGCTTATCGGATGAAGAAGCCAAAAGTCTCGGGGTCAATGTCAGTTTGACACGCGCCATTTTCATTATTTGTGCCACGTTACTCACTGCGAGTGCTGTTTCTATTGCAGGAATTATTGGCTGGATTGGCTTAATTGTTCCACATATCACCCGAATGATAGTGGGTGCTAACTTTCGTTATCAGCTTCCTGCCTCAATGGCGATTGGGGCAATCTTACTGCTTATTACTGATACACTAGCTCGGACTATTGCAGCAATCGAACTTCCATTAGGGATCTTAACTTCTGCCGTCGGCGCTCCCTTCTTTTTGGCTATATTATTACAAACTAGGCGGGTTAAATGAGTATTATGACCCTAAAAAATGTCGCTATTGGTTATCATCACACTGCAATAATTGATGACATCAATCTTTCTTTGCCTGAAAAAGAAATTACCTGCCTACTAGGAGCCAATGGGTGTGGCAAAACAACGCTAATGAAAACCATCTTAGGTTTGCTGCCCGCGATCAGTGGTGATATTTCACTGAATAACCGCTCTCTAAATTCACTATCACAGCGTGATATCGCGAAAGTAATTGCTTACGTACCTCAAGCACACGATACCCCTTTCACCTTCAACGTATTAGATATGGTAATGATGGGGCTCACCCCGCATATTTCATTATTTTCTGTACCCAGTAATGCCGAAAAAAACTTAGCACTTCAACAATTAGAGCGGCTCAGCATTCCACACCTTGCAACTCGACTGTACAGCACATTGAGCGGGGGGGAAAAACAGTTAGTATTGATAGCAAGAGCCTTGATACAAAGGCCATTACTCTTAATTATGGATGAACCTGCAGCTAGCCTTGATTTTGGTAACCAAATACGCCTACTTGAACAAATTGAAAAGCTTAAATCCCATGGTATGACGATATTGATGTCAACTCACCACCCACAACATGCTGCAGCGGTCGCTGACCATATTATCTTGCTTGATAAGCAACACAGAGCAAGGCAAGGGATATCAAAAAGTATGTTAACACTTACTAACTTGGCAGCACTTTATAATGTGGATGAGCAAAGTATTGAAGCTCACTTCCAATTTCCATCATCATTTTCTTGTTAAGGTCAGGGATCATGTTAATTAACCAAATTGATTTCGCAAAAATGTACCAGCAACATATGCAGCAGGCACAACGCACCCGTAAAGAACCTGAGCATTGGGATAAAAAAGCCCAACAAATGGCACAAAATTGTGCCAATCCAAATGACCCATATTTGGTTCAGTTTCGTGAGTTAATGGATTTTACTGGGGCTCAAAGCCTACTGGATGTCGGCTGTGGCCCAGGCTCTATTAGCCTGTGTCTCGCCAATCAATTCAAAGAGGTCATTGGTATTGATTACAGTGGTGGCATGCTGGAAATGGCGAAAATTCGTGCAAAAGAGCTCGGCATTTCCAATGCCCACTTTGAAAAATTAGCGTGGGAAGATAACTGGGACACTCTGCCTAAAGTGGATATTGCCGTCGCTTCCCGTTCGACATTAGTGGATGATTTAAAAACCGCGCTGCTAAAACTCAACCGCCAAACAAAACTGCGCGTTTACACCACTCATACTATCAACCCAACCTTTATTGATGAAAATATTATTCGAGAAATTGGTCGCGAAGTAATACGTTTACCAACTTATATTTATGCAGTGAATATCCTACACCAAATGGGTATCAATGCCCGTGTAGACTTTATTAAGAGCCCGAATAAAGGCGGTTTTGATAGCTTTGAAGCCTTTGCCGATAGCGTCAATTGGTCACTAAAAAACATGACGCCGCAAGAAACAGAAGCTCTGTATCACTACTATCATGCACGAACTGCGTCAGGTGAGAAAATTCCTTATCCATCAAGAGATTGGGCGATGGTCTCATGGGATGTTGTCGATGAGGCCGATTTAACATTATGATTTATTTACCTGATGCATTAATCGACCAATTGCTGTTGGATGATATCCAATACGGCGACCTGACCACTCGCGCCTTAGGGCTACACTCCCAACTTGGTGTAATGACATTTTCCTCTAAACACGGCGGCTGTATTAGTGGGCTCCACATCGCCAAACGCATGTTAGAAAAACTCGGTATCCGTTGTGAGTGCCATTTTCAAGATGGCCAACACGTTGAACCTCAAAGTATTCTAATTCGTGCTACTGGGCCTATTGAAGCTCTGCATCAGGGCTGGAAAGCCACACAAAACGTGCTCGAATGGTGTTGCGGTGTGAGTCACTATACTCAGCAAATGGTCAGTATCTTGAAACAATATCAACCTAACGCACAGCTAGCCTGTACGCGAAAAACAATCCCAAACACTAAGCCCCTTGCCTTAACTGCGATTTTGGCGGGGGGCGCTATTGTTCATCGAGCAGGTAGTGCTGAAAGTATCTTGTTATTCACCAACCACCGGCAGTGCCTTGAACAACCAGATGATTGGCATACACATGTAAAAACATTGCGCCAAAACGCCCCCGAAAAACTGATTATTGTTGAGGCCGATGACTACCAACAGGCCGTTTTGGCGATTGAGGCACAGGCCGATATTGTGCAACTGGATAAACTCCCACCTGACCAAATTCAGCAATTACAAAAACTCGTACAGCAGCAACATTCTCCTTGCCAGTTATCAATTGCAGGGGGAATTAATTTAACAACCATTGAAGAGTTTGCCCAAATAGGTGTGCCGTTGCTAGTCACATCAGCTCCCTACTATGCGGCGCCTCGAGACATAAAAGTGAACATTTTTAAACAATAACCGAAAAAGTTCGCATAAAAAAAGCTATTTGCCAAAAACAGCCTACCCCGTAGGCTGCATTAACTTATGGCTAATCACGCATATCGCTATATAAAAAACAATATATCGAAATTAATGAAACGGGAAAGACATAATGAAAATAAAACAAATAACCTATTTGGTTGGGATGGCTTTATTCACAGCGCAAGGGCACGCCGCCTCAGTTAACAGCGAAAAAAATACTGATGTAATGTCAGTTTGGAGTACACCACTTGCTGCGGATGCGAATATCATCACGCAAGAGCAAATGACCCAGTTGAATAAAACCAACGTGGCACAAGCATTGAGTACCATGCCAGGGGTTTCTATTCAAAAGTCAGGGAATCGTAACGAAACTCAAGTTAATGTGCGAGGTTTTGATAGCCGCCAAGTCCCTATCTTTTTTGATGGGGTCCCAACGTATGTCCCTTATGACGGCACCCTTGATCTTGGGCGTTTTATGACTAGCGAACTCGCGAGTGTTGAACTCTCTACAGGCTATACCTCATTACTGCAAGGGCCTAACTTGATGGGCGGTGCGATTAACTTAACGACCGCTACACCTAAAAAGCCATTTGAAGCCAATATCAACTTCAACCAAGGCTTTGCCCGCGGTGCAGATAACGCTCACAATATTAGTGCACGCTTAGGTGGCCGTAACGACCTAGGTTTTATCCAAGTTAGCGGTAGCCAATATAAGCAGCGTTTTATGGGAATACCAGATGCAGAAAATAACAATCCATTAGCAGGTAGCAATGGTCGCCGCCCGAATTCAGCCACAGATGATAAACGTATGATGGTAAAAGTCGGTTGGACACCCCGCGAAGCCGACGAGTATGTGATTACTTACCTAAAACAAGATGGTGATAAAAACAGTGCACCGAGCGTTACCAGTAAGAAACAACAAATTTGGCAATGGCCTGCCTATGATAAAGAAAGCATCTACTTCAATAGTACAACTCAAATAACTAATGATATCGCACTACAAAGCCGCCTATATCACGATACCTTTAAGAATACACTCCATCAATATAAGTCTGTGAAAGACTATAAGAAAGGTACTTACAACTACAGTCGTTATGATGACTATAGCAATGGTGCCGATATGCGTGTTGACTTCACGGTGCGTGAATTAGATATGCTTTCATTTGCCGCACACTGGAAAGAAGACATACACCGCGCTAGGTCTAAAAGAGATGTGCCATTCGACCGCTATAAAGATAATACCTATTCCATTGCTACGGAATATCAATGGGTTGCGACTGATAAGCTAGATATTGTCGGCGGTATTGGCTATGACTGGCGCAAAAGTGCTGATAGTAAACGTTATGATTATAAATCAGGCGACTTTAATACCTATGATGGAAATAACCAACATGCATTTAACTGGGAAGTGATGGCTCGCTACCACTTAACGAATGAAGATACCATCCAATTTTCTGTGTCAGAAAGAAGCCGTTTCCCAACGCAAAAAGAGCGTTATACAAAAAACAAAATGAAGAGTGATGATTCCTTCGTTATTAACCCTCACCTTGATGCAGAGCGTGCCCTTACCTACGACTTAACCTACAAAGGATATGTCACACCACAATGGACCTATACAACCAGTGTTTACTATAACCACGTTTCGGATGCCATCATGGCACACCATATTGGCAAAAATGCTGATGGCGGTGATTTGCTACAAAACCGCAATAGTGGCAAAGTCGACTACTTTGGCATTGATGTAGGAACAACAGGGCAAATCACCGATTGGTTAGAAGCAGGCTTAAGCTACGGCTATATTCATGCTGATCCAAAACACTACAGTGTCAAACATGTCGCCGAGCTACCTACCCACAAAGCCTTTGCTTGGGTGAAATTGACTCCTTACGAACCGTTTAGCATTACGCTTACCGAAGAAGCAAGAAGTTGGGCATTTAACTATGTCGATAATGACAGCAAAGTACGTGGGTTCGCCAAAACTGACCTTCGTTTCGATTATGAATTAGGGAAAGGTATTTCAGTCAACACCTCTGTAAATAATCTATTTGATAAATCCTACGAATACACCAATGGCTATATAGAAGAAGGTCGTAACTATTGGTTAGGTATTGAATATAAATACTAACATTTAATATATTAGGCAGAGGTTTAATCCTTTGCCTAATATAATTTAATTAAAAATCATTTTATATTAAAAATAAAAACCACTAATATTAAGTGTAATTACCTAGTAACATTCCCACAAAACAGCCCCTCTTCACACTTTAACATCTTTAAAGATTTTTATGTTTTTTTAACAATAATCATGATTATTTTACAGATTTTAAAATCACCATAAAAAATATACTTAGTTTAAAATAACAATAAGCACTTTAATTCAATAAATTTACCAATAAATCACAAAAATGCTCATCTAACAATACTTGAAGTTAATTGATTCCCTATTTAGACTATAAGAATAAGAATAAAAACCAAAAAAAATAACTTAGCTTAAATTAATTAAGTCCTGATGTTAAAAATTTACATCTTTATAGAATTCTGCTATTTCAACATTTAATTTAGAGAGAGCAAACAGCATTTATGAATTATTCACATGACTACACTATTGATGAAAAGTATATTTTTGAGCAAAATTCAAGTTTAATTTATTTAAAACTTGACCGCAGTCAAAATATCGAATTATCAAAACCAGCGTCTCGATTGTTCGGTGAGATTATTTCATTAAATCTGAAAAAAGGAATCGCAACACGAGATGAACTTCTTACTAATGTGTGGGAAGAGTACGGTCTTGTAGGTTCAAATAATAATTTAAACACTTACATCAGTGAAATAAGAAAAAAACTTGAGCAGATTGGCATTGATCCTAAATCAATCGTGACGGTACCTAAAAAAGGGTTCCGTCTTGATAGTCATATTTCTATCCATGAAAGTGAAATTATCGATACCGAAAATCAATATGATGAGATCATCTATAGTCAAAAAAAACATAAACATATAGAACCCCCTATTTTGGCTCCTAATATTATTACAATGGATTTAGATAATAAAGAAACAGCAATAGAACTCACTCAACCCCCAATTGGAAAACAAAAGACAATCACAATACATAATCATCAAATCAAAAAAGCACAAAAGAATAAAAAATCTATAAAATTATTGCTACTAACAATATCAACATTAGCAGCGTGTTATTTAGTCTATCTATCTATTTATAATCTATCACCGAAACCTGACACCACAAATGGCTATTTAACATTAAGTAATCGAGGGAAATGTGTGATACAAACTCCCCTTGATATGATAGGAAAAACTTCAGATGATAATATTACTTTCATAAAAGCTAAACTCGATAAATATAATATATCCTGTGATGAACCTAAAAGAATAATTCTTTTATCTGATTTAAGCAGGTCATATTCAGTTGATAAAAACCTTTCTATTAGTATCTGTAAAGAAATGAATAGCAAATATGATTGTGTATCAATTAACGATCAGAGAATTTAAATGAAAAAATATATTGTCGTCTCATTAATTTTAGTGAGTTCAGTGACTATTGCATCGTATCTTGTAAAAAAAGAAAAAAGTGATATAAAAATCTGTAATTCTGAAATTGTATGGATTAAAGATGATGGCACTCAAAGTGGGCTAAATTTACAATCTAAAGTTACAATTCAACTTGCAGAAGATAGTCATGGTAGAATGAACATGTATGGTTATATTAAAAACCATGAATTCACATATCGGTTAAATAGGGCTATCTACTTTAATTATCAACAAATTGACTATAAAGGTAATTTCTCCATAAACTTTACCTCTTTTTCCATCACTTCATCAGATAATACCCCTCCAGAAGTATTTTCCAATTTTATCCAACTGGAACAAGATAAAATAAAGTATTATGTAAATATCACTAAGATGGAAGATAATATTTATATCCTAAAAGATGAAGCGTATTCTTCTTTTACCTGTAATATACAGTGATAAAAAAAAGCCTACTAATTATAGTAGGCAAAACCGTCAACATGGGAAATCGTTTTAATACAATCAGTAAGATATAAAATAAATAAACCAGAATAGAAAAATAAAAATTAAATTACGGGCCAAACATCGCTACTTGTGGAACACCATCAGGGCCAATCGTTCCGCGGAACATTCCCTTGGTATTAAATTGCATAACAAAATTACCTTGATTATCCACTGCAATAATACCGCCACTTCCTCCCATATCTTTCACAGAATTCAACGTATTTACCGCTGCTTCTGCTAATGGGGTATTACGATACTTTATTTGAGCCGCCACATCATAAGCCGCCAGCGCACGAATAAAAACTTCACCTAGACCCGTGGTTGAAATTGCAATCGTATTATTATCCGCGTAGGTACCCGCACCAATAATTGGTGAGTCACCAATGCGGCCATAATGTTTATTTGTACTTCCACCAGTCGACGTTGCTGCTGCTAAATTACCCCGAATATCGACAGCCACTGCCCCCACCGTGCCATATTTGTAGTCATACATCAGTGGATCTTGATATAAAGCAGCATCAACGCCTTTTTCTTGGTCAATTTTATGACTAATTTCTTTAACCTTTTTTAACTGTTCAATACGTGATTCAATAATAAAATAAGATGGGTCAACAATATCTAGCCCCTCAGATTGTGCAAATTGCTCTGCACCGACTCCCCCCATCATGACGTAAGGGCTTTTTGTCATCACTTTGTATGCAGCCATAATTGGATTTTTAATATTAGAAACGCCTGCAACTGCCCCTGCTTTATGATCACGTCCCTCCATAATCGAAGCATCTAACTCAACTTTATTATCAACGGTCAATGAAGAACCTCTACCTGCATTATAAAGAGGCGAATCCTCCATAATGATCACCGCGGCTTGGACAGCATCCAAACTATCTCCACCTTTAGATAAAATATCATATCCAGCTTGCAGGGCTTCGGTTAACTTAGCTTCGTGTTCTTTTTGTATATCATAAGAAACTGATTTTGAGATGATATCTCCAGCCCCACCGTGAATAACGAGACGGAAGTTATTCTTATCTATTGCCATTGCAGATATAGGTAAAATAAATAGAGATAAATAAAAAACACTAACCTTCATTTTTAATTCTAATCTTTTTAATATATTGTGTTTTTTAATTAACATATATTTACATACCCATAAAAAAGCACAGATATTCAACTTAGCCACTATAAATAAAAGTAATCAGTTGAAATAACTATCTGATGAAGAATTACTGTATAACACTCGTTTCTTTAGGTAAATCAAGAACTAATTCATCAAGTACTGACCATGTTGCTTTACTACCTGATTTAATGTTACCGCTAAATTTAAATCGTTGCTCACCAAGTGGAATTAAAGGTTTAAATAATTCATCTTCTTCAAATGTTACACCAGCAACTTCAAAACTATCTAATGCCATATAAATAGGAGAATCATTTTTTACTACTAACTCGTTACCTTCAACCCTAAAACTTAGCTTCTTTTGAGCATCTTCAATTAATAATTTTTCAAATGCTTTTGGCCGATAGTAAACTTTAAAATGAATAGCTTGAATTGCCGTAAAATCTGTTTTCTTATTATCACCTTTAACTTCTTCATCTGTATCTATTTTCTTTGGCGGGATAGCTCTAAACTTGACAATATAAGCAGACTCACGATCCTTTGGCAAACTATCTGCATTACCTGAAAATAAAATTCGCCAATCATAAGCTTTACCTGGTTCTAGCTTAAATAATGGAGGTGTTATAATAAAAGGGAGTTTTTCTACTTTATTCTCCTTTTCTGCATTTTTTCCTGTCGCTTCACTAAAATATTCCATGGACCCCTGTATAAGGTAAGGAATATTTGTTGTTCCATTACGTAAATGAAAAGATACGCTTTTATTTCCTTCTATAAAGGTTTTTCTCTCAAAGGGAAAAATAATTGTATCTATACTAGTTTCAGCATAACCGGCATTAACGCCAGTAACACTAAAAAAGAGCAAGCATGAAAGTAAAATATGAGACAAATTTTTCATCTAAAAACCTTTCGAAAGATAAAAGAATTATACTTTAGTATAAACAGCAAGTTCTACACGAGCACGATACTTACCAGGGGTTACATTATCATTAGAACAAATAGCCCACTTAATACGCATTGTTTGTGCAATATTCGAAATAGATTTAAAACTGAAATCTACGGGTTGGTTATTAAAGTTGATCATTCCTTTCTTATTTTCATCCTTGCAAGAAAAAGCAGAATTATCACCCTCACGATAAGGCATTCCCATTAACCAAGGAGGGCTTGATGCTGGTTTACCTTCTAGAGTATCAAAAAATAGTTTGGTGGGATCTGATTTTAATGTTCCCTCTTTCACTACCGCAGACATTGCCAAATCTTTATTTTCACCCGTACATGTATATTGAAAACTCGACTCTTCAATAACTTGGTTATCTCGCCCTATCGTAACATTGATATTGTCATTAACAACTTGACTAATTTTGCAAATCCTCACAATGTTCAAATCCGTTACAAAATTTAGTGGGGCTGTGGCATCAATAGTTCCTGAATTTCCATGAGTCACTATATATAGTTTATCACCGGTATAGCTAAGACGACCTGGGGAAATAGTTTTGTTGGTATAAAGTTCAAATTTCCCATCAGCATATAGATTAATAACTTTAGTTCCCCCACCTGTTGTAATGATATCAGTACCAGGTATCAAACAAGCATTTTGGTTATACCATGACTCTAAGTCAACTAATCCATCATGTTCCTGAGTAAACAGCCTACCAGAGTAGCTTGTTTTTAAATACTTTCCACCATTTCCAGCCCCTGCACCTGTGAGAGCAATATGATAACGAATTGAAGGGACAACCCAGGCTTTCAATGTGCTATCCCTTGAATGTACTAAAGGAAAACCACGATGACTGCTATTTCCAATTCTCTCACCTATAGTTCCGTTACATCTATTTGAGCTTGTTGAAATTGAAAGTAAAGAAAAGTCTTGACTCCAAGATTTTTGATATAAAGGTGAGTATATTGGAGATTGAGTTATTGACGTTCCACCAGTTAGCCGTCCTTCAACTAAATAGGGTTGATTAACACCTTTCGGCTCATCTAAATCTATTAAACCCTGTAGTACAAGGGATATTGGTGGTAAAAGAACAGCACTTTCCGCAATATTAGGCATTAATGTCGATAGCAGCAATGGAATGCCTTTTAATAGAAAAGTTTTTTCTTTGTGTCTAATCATCATTTTACTTTAACCTTCTCTAAATAAACTAAGCTATTACTGGCATGTTGCAGTAATTGAACGTACTGGTTGCGCTTTTGTCGACACCACATTATCTAAACCTGAATATGCAGCTATACAACGCTGGCTTTGGCCATTACCCCAACGAATATTTAATTTACCTTCTGTAGGAAGTCCACTCATAAATAACTGATTATTATCACCAACTATACCCGTGTTCTCTTCAGTTACATTACTCTCTATGAGCGTAGCAATAGCGCCAAATGGCACAATACTACCATCCGCCATTTTTAACGTAATAATCGCTTGATAACCTACTTTCGTATCAAACTTCACTTTTACCACCGCACCGTCAGAAGGGTAAACTGTTTTAGTGGTTTCCTTTAACATCACATTTTCAGGTAGTGTGTTCACATCCATAGAAATAATGTTAGAGTTATATGGTGAAACATATGGATAAAGCGCATAACCTGAACTATTTACAACACTATCTTTATTATTCGCTTTCGCACCTGTTGCTTCTGGTGCTTCAATAATCGCCATACTACTTCCCATAGAGCGGCCGAGTAAAACGCCACCTTGGTGAAGAACAACACCACCGTTCACACTACCATTCACAGAGCGATTATTTTTAGAATAATTATAGCCAGCTGAAACAGTTCCTTTTGATCCAGAATAGTTTCCATAAATAGAGCCGCTATTACCGACACCTTTATTGCCATACCCCTGAGAAACACCATAAGACAGCTTATTATCTAAGAAACTACCACTTAGACCGACTTGCTGAGTAATGTTGTTATTGTTATCTTGGCTATAAAAATAAGTACTAGACATATTTCTAACCATTTCATTATTCGAGAAAATACTGAAAGGTACGCTAACATTCACCGATATTTGACGATTTTCTGGCCATTTACCATCATCTTTTACTCGATCTATACTATAGTTCACTGAGTAATTAATCTTTTTAAACGTAGCATTATAACCCATAGCTAATTGACGAACTTCTCGATTAATTTCCCAATAATCATAAATACTGCCAGATAAATAGATGCTGCCATATTCACCTAATGATTGCCTTATTGCTGTCGTGAAGCTACTACGTTGGCGCTGATTTAACCACGGTGCCACATCATCTTTCAAACGATAGTCATGATTATTAAAGTCAGCAAAGCTAAAATAAGAACGAGTCGAATAACGTAGTGCCGTTAAGTCAATAGAAGTACCCGTTGTTGTTAAACTTTTAGAATAACGAAGACGAAAAGATTGCCCAGATCTATCACCTAACTCACCATCCATATTAGCCGTTGAATGGGTTATATCCGCAGATAATGCACCAAACCGGCCTAATGAAACCCCTACACCTGCCGCCGCTGAAAAATAGTTCTTTGCCATCAACAAACCGCCGTATAGGGTACTATTCGTTGGTAAACCATAAATAAGTGAACCTAAGAAAAAATCAGACTCTCGAGATCCTCTTGTATAACCACCATCATATCGTCCAGCACTCGTTTCATACTTATAACCACCAGGACGTAACATCACTGGTAATGATGAAAACGCGATAGTAAAGGTTTTTTCTGTCCCATTTTCTTCTCGGACAGTCACGTCTAAGTCACCTGCGTTACCTGTCGCATAAATATCTTTTAAGCTAAATGCGCCTGGGGATACATAGGTTTGATAAACAATATAACCATTCTGACGAACTGTGACCTGTGCATTAGACTGTGCAATACCGTTGATCTCTGGTGCATACCCGCGCTGACTGCTAGGTAGCATTTGTTCATCTGATGTAAGTTTAATTCCTTTAAAGGGAATAGGGTCAAATACATCCGCCCCCGTATTAGTCTCGCCAATAGTTAGCGATGAACGAATTGAATGAAGGGCTCTCATAATGTAAGTATTTGAGAAGTGCGTTGACGAATTTGTTCCAAAATCACCAGAACTTCTTGAATAGGACATATTAGAACGTAAGCGCCAAGGACCCGCATTTAAACCTGCACCTATAGTAGAAAATATGCTATCCGTTTTTTGAGTACCTATAGACTTGATATCAGTACTTGATTTATTACCACTCACAAAATAATTAAAAAATAGCGCAGGGATACCATCATCCAATAATTTAGGATCAATATACCCTTCAGACTTGTCTAGCATTGCAATTTGTGGAATAGAAATTCTTAATTGCAAACTTCCAATATCTGGTGTGACTGTGGCATCCTTAATATAATCTGCAATATTTAAAATTTTAGTATCAGCAGGTAACGACTTAAGTGATGGTATAGCTTTAACATTCACTCCCCAAGATTCTAAAAGCGCAGGAGTAAATTCAGGAACAATAGTACCTTGTACATTTGGCACAAACTTAATGAGTTTATCACCTAAGTTATTGCGATTAACATGCACTCGAATATGGTACTCTCCAGCTGGAACACTATTTGATGCACTAAATTGAGAGAGATCGACAAGAGTTGGGTCAACTCCTAATTGGCTTTCCAGCATACTAGGGTCAAAGTAGTCATCGCCATAAGAATATAGAGATAAACAGATCAATGTAGATAATAAGCTGACTTTTAAAAATTTTCTTTCCATCCCAATAGCCTTTATTTATCTTTATATTAATTTAATCGATAGCCTACTGAAAACTGAACTATCAGTTTAATAAAAAAGTATTATAAATTTTTCGTAAATAGCTATTTACGAGCCAGTATTTTCACTGATCTTTAAATAAAATTTTTCAGTTGGAGTACCAAAGTCATTTAATAACCGCCAACTTATTTCCCCATTAATATTATTTCTGTTAATTTTGTAATAATCATACGGAGGAATTAGCACTGATGAGCTTTGCATATTACCTCCCACATTAAAATCAACCACAGTCATATAATAAGGTGTTGGATTATAAAAACTCCAACCGCCATCTTTTTTTACTAAGGTAAGCTTTTTATAATCTTGTTGACTCGGAGATTTAATTAATTCCGGTCGATAATAAAGCTTTATAACAATCGCTGTGACAAATACCATCCCAATTTTATTCTCATCACTTTCATTTTTATTTACTGATGGTAATGCTCTGATTTTAAAGTAAAATATTGACTCTTTATCTTTTGGTAGCTCATCAATTTTATTTGGTATTATCCTAACTGAATATTCGCTTTTAGGTAATATTTTAAAAAGAGGTGGTGCGACAATAAAATTATTAACTGCCCCCCCATCAACTTCCTTTAAAATCGCAGATTGTATTAAAAAAGCATCATTTGTTTCATTACGTACCTGAGCTATTTGGCTATTATCTTTTTCAGAAAAAATAATTCGACTCTGATTCAAAGCTATTCCATCAGCCTTTGCACATGAAAAAATAAAAACAAATGAGAAAGATAACAAAAAAAACCTAATAACCATAATAGACATGATAAATCTCTTAATCTGCAATATAGGTTAATGTTAAGGTAGCTTTAAACTTACCAATATTGTCATCTACCGCACAATTTACAGTATTGTTTTTACACATAACATATGCATAAAAATCTTTTGAAAGTTGGTCTTCAACAATATTATTCCAAATAACTTTATTTGTATTTGTGATAAAATCTTGATCAGCAGGCTTAGCATTATCCTTTTTAGAGATTCTTACTGCAAATGTCTTACCTGGATCATCAAGAAAACCATCATTTTGAGTATAGTTCCCTTCAAGGGTAAGATAATTATTTTCAAAATTTTTAGTTTTACATTTTGATAATGTAACTGTAAATGGAAGTTTAAGTTTTCCATCAGATGCATCTTTTTTAAACTTATGCAATGGTATATTTCCAAAATCTACAACATTATTTGATGTACCTTTAATTGCTATTTCACATGTATTTTTAGGTACTGTAACATTAAAAGTAAATTCATGTGTACCAGGCGTATTAGCAATAGCCCCACCCATTAAACTGAATAATAATAAAATATAACCATAATTGTTTTTTACTAAAGCACTCATTTTATATCACCTTAAATTATGGTTGAACTAATGTGATATCCACTGAAGAAACCAACTCTCCAGGCGTTAGTTCTTGGGAAGAATCTAATTTAACAATACTAACTTCAAAATGTTTTTCTAAATTACCATTTTGCTCAATGTTAAAATTAATAATACCACCTGAATTAACATCTACTATTTCACAATTTTTCTTATCGTTATCACAACTAGATAAAATAAACGCTGCATGTGTAACATTATTAGCTGGATGAAGGCGATTATCTTGCGTTACAGACGTACCGTTGGCCGCTGTGATTTTCATCATAAAAGGAGAAGTTGCATTATTAGAAAAATCAAAATCCTCACAAGAATAATTAAATGTAAATGGTTTCACATACGTTTTATCATTCAGCGATAATTTAACATTACGTGTCAAAATTACATCTGAAAAAACAACTTCCTTATCTGGTACTGCAACGCTACATGTACCTTTAGAAACACTGCCTATTACTTCCAATGTTGTTTGCGCATACGATAGTTTTGCCATTGGTAGTAATAATACTAATATTGTCAGTATTATATTATGACATTTAGTAAAAACATTAACGTACCTGTCCGCTATAAACATTTTCGCCTCCTAAATCATTTATAACAGTCCATTGGGCAGTTCCACGACGTCCATTCTCTGGAACGATATAGCTCAATGAGTTATACGGAAAAATCATGGTATTATTTTTTTGTAGGCTTAAGCCAACCTTAACACCATTAATTTTCAGTTCATTTAGTGAAATAAAATAGGGTGAATTATTTTCAACCATAACCCCTGTTGGAGTTGATTTAATAGCCAACTGGCTATACGCATCAGTCGGTAACATTGTCAAATTTGCAGGTCGGTAAAATAATTTAATGATATTGTTATAGCCAATATTCAGTGCCGTACTTTCCAATGGGCCATTTGTCGCAGGGATCATTCTACCGCTAAAATAAAATATTGATTCACGGTCTTTTGGTAACGCATTAGGTAATGCGTAAATTCTTATATCTTGACTTTTACCAGCATCAACTTTAATTAATGGTGGTGAAATAGTAAATGGAGCCTCACCAACACCGTTAGGTGTTTTAGAAATGGTAAATTTAGCTAGATAATTAATATCCGTATTATTTCTGGCACTTATTGAAGTACTTTCTTCACCTTGTATATACACTAAACGAGTTGCATTTAAACCAATCCCACTTGAATACGCAGGTAAAGTCGTTAACGAAAACAACAGAGCTAAAAAAGGTGACTTAATTCCTAATAATTTCTTGTGCATAAAATTTTTCATCTCTTTTGTTTTCATTATCAATATCCACAAACTAAAGATTAAAGAAGAGGCTTTAAGTAAAGCCTCTTCTTACTCGAACTAATAAAATAATTAGTTATAAGAAACAGTGAAAGTTACTGGCACGTTCAACACATCTGGAGACACACCAATTTGTGTCAGAACTAATTTAGCAACCATAGGAATAGTTGCAGTACCATTAGCTTCGATATCAGAAGCTAATTTCAGCTCAGTATCAGCATTAGGAGTTACTGCTGTAGCGCCTGATTCTAAGCTAACAGCTAAAGCTTGAGCGCTTTTGTTTGCGAAGAATTCTTTGTAACGAGTTGACTCTTCACCATCTGCACGTACGAAGATAGCTGCATCTTTAGCTGCGGCTTTAGAACAGTTAGTCAGAACTAAGTTAAATTCTTTATTAGGACCTAATTGGTCTTTCACATTTTTACCCGTTGTTTGGTCAACAGTGAAAACACCCCAATCAACAACAGAACCTTCAGTTGTAGAATTAACATCACAAGACGCTGCACGTAATTGAGCTTTAAATTTTACAGTTGTACCTGTTTTGCTTGGCTCATCTGCTGCGAATGCAGAACCAGCAACCATAGAACCCGCTAATACTGCTAATACTGCTAATTTTTTATTGAATAACATATGTAAATACCTCTGTATTTATGTCGTCATGTAAGTAGTGAAAGACACAATTTATTATTAAAAGCCAAACCCACAACATCCGTTTACAGCACTAAAATCATTGTTATGAGTTTGACGAAGTTATTGTTAACTTTATTAAAGCCAACATTAAGAGCATTAAAAATCCTTTTAATCCCTTTTTAAAACCAAGTCAGTAGAGATGCTTTTAAAAAAGAGCTATTTCTATATCGCCAAATTTGAGAGACCAGAATCAATATAGAAATAGTAAAAGGACAAAAATTTAAAACTTTAAAACATTAGAGAGTTCGATTAATTTTTATTACTTCCTGTGCTAAAATTGAGAATCTATATAAGCCTCTCAATATTTAGTTATTCCTTTCTTACTTAAACCACCTCTATTTCAAACAAGTAAAAACACTTAATCAAATATTCAAACGCTCCGTTGTTTTCTGAGACTAATTCTAAGGTAACAATATTTATTGTCAAAATTACGCTTATAAAGATATTCAATGAGACATTAAATCTATATTTGCTAAATAAAATAGATTTAAATTCTTTATTATAGATTTTATGATATATTTAAGATCGTGACTTAGGTTAATTTATATAAATCGAAAAACACTTACTTATAATTATTTCAAGTTGTAAGTAGTTGTGTAAATTAACGTTAATATATTTAGTGTTAAAAATTTCACAATTAACAATCAAAAACAACAAGCAAAAAACAATTATCAATGCAAATAACAACAAATTAAGTTAAAACCAGATTTTTATCTCATACTGCAAAATCATCATAAGATAAGTCTTAATTGAGACTTACATTAAATAATAAATAAAAACCTCATGTTTTGTGTTGATTTTGTTAAAAAAAATAATGACTTTTGTTTCAGTTAAACTCGTATTATTTATCTGCTGTATTCGTTTCAACCTAGGTTATTTTAAGATAATCGTTTGCTTATATTTATTTTCTAATGGGAATTAGATAGATAATATATTCACTTAGTTATTTTCTACGCCTTGAACTGTGATGCGCTTTCAATATCAAAAATATGATAAACTTATGCACAGTTGATTTTGGAATTTTTCGGTGTTGGGGTCAGTAAAATGAAAAAAATGAATGAAGATAAGATACTGGTAATGGCAGAACGCATTTGCCAGTCAAGAGGCGTTAGATTGACTCCACAGAGAGAAACTGTATTACGCCTTATCGCGCAACAACACGGTGCTATCAGTGCCTACGATTTATTAGACTTATTACGTGAAGTTGAACCACAAGCAAAGCCCCCTACCGTTTACCGTGGGCTTGAGTTTTTAATGGAACAAGGCTTTATTCATAAAATAGAGTCAACCAACAGTTATGTCGTTTGTCACCACTTTGATAACCCTAGCCATATTTCAGTGATGTTAATTTGTGACCACTGCGGTAGCGTAACTGAAAGTGATTGCACAACCATTGAAGCCGCTATTATCAGCCTAGCGGAAACCAACCAGTTCCGTTTGCGTCATACTGTGGTTGAAAACCATGGCTTATGTAAAAACTGTGATGAGATTGATAGCTGCCAAGATCACGCACATTGCCACCATGACCATCAACAGCCTATTACTACAAAGAAAAAGTAATAAATAGAAGTGGTAGAGTTAACGGTGTTGCTTATATAAGAAAAGAATATTCGATGAGATGCAAAGAAAAGAGACAAAAGAAAAGGAACAAGTAAAGCAGGCAGATCTCTACACATCAATTTGAAATCTGCCAGCAATCATTGAATTATCAAACAAGCAGCGTCAACTTACCGCTTACCAACCTGATAATTTAAGAATTAATACCAATCACTATTGCGGATCACGCCAACCGCTAAACCTTCAATTGTGAAGCTTTG
The DNA here is from genome assembly GCF_044006275.1 of Providencia sp. 2024EL-00732. Classification (NCBI taxonomy): domain Bacteria; kingdom Pseudomonadati; phylum Pseudomonadota; class Gammaproteobacteria; order Enterobacterales; family Morganellaceae; genus Providencia; species Providencia sp. 2024EL-00732. The sequence goes on from NZ_JBIPDG010000008.1 coordinate 177,190, forward strand.
TTCGCGTAAATCGACAATAATTGGTGCAAATTCAGGATTTTCAGCAATTAACTCAACACGATTACCTTGCTGTTTAAAGCGTTTAACAGTCACTTCATCATCAATACGCGCAACAATCACTTGGCCATTGTGTGCATTTTGTGTTTTATGAACCGCTAGTAGGTCACCATCCATAATACCGATGTCTTTCATCGACATACCATTCACACGTAATAGAAAATCTGCGTGAGGTTTGAAGAGTTCTGGATCAACTTGATAGTGACTTTCGATATGTTCTTGCGCTAATAAAGGTTCGCCAGCGGCAACACGCCCAATCAAAGGTAGCCCTTGATCATCAGCTTCTTCTTCAAGAAGCAAGCGGATACCCCGTGATGCCCCAGAAACAATTTCAATTACACCCTTGCGAGCCAAGGCTTTTAAATGTTCTTCTGCCGCATTAGGCGAACGAAAACCCAGGCTTGCTGCTATTTCAGCACGTGTAGGAGGCATACCCGTCTGCGAAATGTGATCACGCACCAGATCATAAACCTGCTGTTGTCGAGCCGTCAGTGCTTTCATTCCGTTCCCCTGTTTGTTTATACAGTCAGACTGTGAGTATATACAGGTAAATGAAGATTTGGAACAGTTAAATTGCTGAATTTAGGCATTTGTTATCGATTGACTTCTTTTTCGACTTTAAACTGTTTTTATTAACTAGCTGGCAAAATAACGTTGCCATAAAACCAGAGCCCAAATAAAAAGTGCTAAACCAATACTGACAAACACTGCGGCAGAGCCTATATCTTTCGCGCGGCCTGAAAGCTCATGGTATTCACTACCAATACGGTCAACAACAGCTTCTACGGCACTATTTAATAGCTCAACAATCGCCACCAGCACCACTGAACTAATTAGCAGTATTCTATCTATATAACTGATATCTAAGAAAAAGGCGATAATAATCGCAATTACTGCTGCAACAGATTCTTGACGAAATGCCGCTTCGTTTACCCAAGCGGCTTTTAGCCCTTTAAGGGAATATCCCGCGGCTTTAATTACACGGGTAAAGCCCTTAGTTTGACTTGCCATATTTATTCCTTAAAAAATACAAACAATAATCGATTTTTACGGTCAAAGTGAATTGTCAGTAACAGATCTGCCAGTAGATTTCTGGTATGATTGCGCAGCATTGTTAACAAGAGGCTATAATCATTTATGTCACTATGGCGTAAAATATATTACAACACGTTGAATTTACCACTTAAATTATTGGTAAAAAGTAAACTAATTCCATCGGACCCTATTGCAGAGTTGCAGCTTGATACTAACAGGCCAACACTGTATGTATTGCCTTACCACTCTAAGTCCGACCTCCTAACGCTACGGCATCAATGCTTGGCTATCGGTTTACCTGACCCTTTGGTTGATAACGACATCAATGGCACTAAGCTCCCTGCTTATGTGTTTATCGATGATGGCCCTCGCGTATTTCGCTATTATTCACCGGACCCGCGTAAAGATTCCGTCAAAACATTCCATGCTTATTTAGATTTGCACAAAAACAACCCTAATCTAGATATTCAAATGTTACCCGCGTCTGTAATGTTCGGGCGCTCTCCTGGTCGTGAAGGGCATACCCCTGCACCACCACTGAAACTATTAAATGGGGTGCAAAAGTTTTTTGCTATCCTGTGGTTAGGTCGTGACAGTTTTGTTCGCCTATCGCCACCCGTTTCTATTGGGAAAATGGCTCAGGACCACGGTACTGACACCATTATTGCCAATAAACTGGCACGTGTCGCCCGTATTCACTATTCACGCCAGCGCCTTGCTGCGGTTGGCCCGAAACTGCCGGCACGCTATGAACTATTCAATAAGCTTCTGACCTCAAAAGCAATTGAAAAAGCCGTCGAAGACGAAGCACGCAGTAAAAAAATTCCATTGAAAAAAGCGCAGCAAAACGCAGTGAATATGATGGAAGAAATTGCTGCGAACTTCTCCTATGAAGCCGTGCGTTTAACTGACCGTGTGCTCAGTTGGACATGGAACCGCCTCTATCAAGGTATTAACGTGCAGCATGCTGAGCGCGTTCGCCAATTAGCGCAAGATGGTCATGAAATTGTGTATGTGCCCTCCCACCGAAGTCACATGGACTACTTACTGCTCTCCTATGTTCTTTACCATCAAGGTCTCGTTCCACCGCACATTGCTGCTGGTATTAACCTAAACTTCTGGCCTGCCGGTCCGATTTTTCGCCGTCTTGGCGCATTTTTTATCCGCCGTACTTTTAAAGGCAACAAATTGTATTCCACGGTTTTCCGTGAATATTTAAGTGAACTGTTTGCTCGTGGTTACTCTATCGAGTATTTCGTTGAAGGTGGGCGCTCCCGAACAGGCCGTTTATTGCAGCCCAAAACCGGGACACTATCAATGACGCTGCAAGCCATGCTACGTGGCGACTCACGCCCTATTACTATTGTGCCTATCTATATTGGCTATGAACACGTAATGGAGGTAGGGACCTACGCAAAAGAACTGCGCGGGGCAGAAAAAGAGAAAGAAGGTTTATTTTCCATGATCCGCGGGTTGCGCAAACTGCGTAACTTAGGTCAAGGGTATGTGAACTTTGGTCAGCCAATTTCTCTTTCTCATTATCTGAACCAGCGTGTCCCAGATTGGCGTGACTCAATTGATCCAATTGAGCCACAGCGCCCATCGTGGCTAAACCCAACAGTTAGCTCGTTAGCGGATAACATTATGGTAAATATCAATAATGCTGCCGCCGCTAACGCGATAAATTTATGTGCAACGGCTTTACTGGCCTCACGCCAACGTTCATTAACACGTGAACAACTCATTGAGCAAGTGGAATGTTACCTGCAATTATTACGTAATGTGCCGTATACGCCTGATGCGACAACGCCTAATAAAACGCCGGAACAACTGCTCGAACATGCATTGCAGATGGATAAATTCGAGGTAGAAAAAGACAGCATGGGGGATATTATTATTCTTCCTCGCGAAAATGCCGTTTTAATGACCTACTACCGTAACAATATCCATCACTTACTGGTACTACCGTCATTAATAACCAGTATTGTGCTGCATCATGAACGCATCAGCCGTCAAGAAATTTACTATCAAGTGAGCCAAATCTACCCGTTCCTAAAAGCAGAATTGTTTATGCGTTATAACGATGAACAGCTGCGTGAAACGGTAGATACTCTAATTGATGAACTAAATAATCAAAAGCTTATCTGCTTAAGAGACGACGATATGGTAGTGTTGAACCCACGCCGTATTCGCCCATTACAGCTCTTAGCAGCAGGTGTCCGTGAAACACTACAGCGCTACGCAATCACGTTGTCATTACTCAATGCCAGCCCTGAAATCAGCCGTAATACGTTGGAAAAAGAAAGCCGCATCCTTGCTCAACGCCTTTCTGTGCTGCACGGTATTAACGCCCCTGAGTTCTTTGATAAAGCAGTGTTTTCAACTCTCGTTGAAACGCTTAGAGAAGAAGGCTATATCGATAATAATGAAAACGATATTTTTACCACTAACGCCAAGAAGCTATATGCAGTCCTTGTGCGCCTAATGTCCCCAGAAATTCGTTTAACCATTGAAAGTGTTAGCCAAGCTGATGAATTTTCAGAAGAAAAGAAAGAAGCAATACCCGAGGTAACGGCACAAACTACTGAGCCAGAAAAAGACTAGTTCGGTTTTGTGAAGCCTATAAAGCAAAAAGGTAATGTTTTTCAACATTACCTTTTTTGTTGGCTCATGGAAAATGATTTACTCGCTAAAAATAGCTCACCATAATGCCAATAAACAAAATCAAACCAACGAAATTATTATTCATAAAGGCTTTAAAGCAAGGAGCACGCTCGCGGTTCACCATTAGTTGTTGTTGATAAATAAATAACCCTGCAACAAGCGCCAAAGAAAGATAATAAGTTATCCCTAAGCCTGCTAAAGAACCTACAACCACCAGCAAACCCACCATCAGCAATTGCAATAAGCCGATAATTAATTTGTCATATTGACCAAATAAGATTGCTGTCGATTTCACACCGATTTTTAAGTCATCATCACGGTCAACCATGGCATACTGTGTATCGTAAATCACAGACCAAATAATATTCACTAAGAATAATAACCAACACACCAGAGGCAGTGCTTCATTGACTGCAGAGAACGACATCGGAATTGACCAACCAAATGCAGCACCTAATACTACCTGAGGTAAATGACTGACTCGCTTAACAAAAGGATACACCCATGCTAAAGCTAGGCCCGCAATAGATAGCCAAATTGTCATTGAGTTAAGCGTTAAAACGAGTAAGAAGGAAAAGCCAACAAGCCCCGCAAACAGTATTTTAGCTTCCCTTTCAGTCACATCCCCACTAGGGAGTGGCCGATGCTTAGTGCGTTCTACGTGACCATCAAAATGACGATCGGCAAAATCATTAATGACGCAACCTGCGGCACGCATAAAAAACACCCCAGCAGTAAACACGATCAAAAGATGTAAACTTGGTGTGCTTTGAGCTGCAATCCATAATGCCCAATACGTTGGCCACAAGAGTAATAGTGAACCAATGGGCCTATCTATACGCATTAAACGGCTGTATGCATGCCATTTACTTAGCGTCATACTTCCCTCCACTTTGTCGTGCTCCTTATTCGATTCCATCATACTTCAAATTGGGTATATGTTTATACCACTCAATTCTGTAAGCCACTGATTTATGTTTGTTGGTGTTGCGTACTTACTGAATTTATGAAAATTTAAAATATTTAGGATAATTAACGATATGCAGGTGATTCAGGTAAAAATATTTCTGTTAATAACAATGGTTTAGCCGATAGTTTTAATCGAGAACTGCGAACCCAACGACCAGCACTAGAACCTATGCGAATATAATCCCGAGTTAAGCCATCACGGCTGAATAAATAACGCCCTAGAGGCATTCTACCTATATCAACCAATTGCTGGTCTTCATCAGTCAATGTTTCTTCTGGAATGACAGTACGGCCTAGTAACCAAGGAATACCATCCCCATACATGACGACTTCCCTGACCCAATAACGAGGGCTTTCAGGTAAAGACTGTGCCTCTTCAGTGCTCAACATACCTTGCGATACATAGCGTTCTAAATAAGGTATCACGGTAACTTGCTGGCTGTGTTGTTCAAAGCGTTTTGTCATGGAACCAAGTTCTAACAACCAATCTAACGTATTGGCAGGAACTATTTTATCATCCTCAGCCAACCAATGAATGGGATGGGAGGTAAATAGTGTTTCATCCATTACTTAAATTTCCACCATGGATAACATGGTTATGATTTACTGTATTTCTTAGACGGTAGGATATCACGTTGTTTTGCTACAGGGTTAAAGTTAGCTAACAATTTATATAAAAAGTCACATTTTCAACAAAAAATGTAAAAAAATAGTGAATAAATTTTTAATTACTAACGAGTTATAAACGATAATAAAATTTATTAACATCGTAATAATAAGAATTTATTAGGCAAGTCTCCGTCATTCATTATCTCAATAAAGCGGGAAGTTTTTACAGCTTCCCGCTTTTTCTTCATAAGACAGTGATATGACGTAATAAGAAAGGTTAACGCCAAGCTTTATAGTTATTAATCAAACCATTAGTCGAACTATCATGGCTATTGACTGTTTCGCTATTTTCTAACTCAGGCAAAATACGGCTGGCTAATTGTTTTCCTAATTCCACACCCCATTGATCGAAAGTGAAGATATTCAAAATCGCCCCTTGCGTGAAAATCTTATGTTCATACATTGCGATCAATGCCCCCAGTGAATAAGGGGTAATGGATTTCAATAAGATTGAGTTGGTTGGGCGGTTACCTTCGAATACCTTATACGGTGCCACATATTCCATGTCAGAGACATTTTTACCTTGCGCAGCAAATTCCGCATCAACAACTTCACGAGTTTTTCCAAAAGCTAGCGCTTCAGTTTGCGCAAAAAAGTTAGATAATAATTTTTCATGGTGATCGCCTAACGGGTTATGGGTCACCGCAGGCGCAATAAAGTCACAAGGGATCATTTTTGTCCCTTGGTGAATCAACTGATAAAAAGCGTGTTGACCGTTGGTTCCTGGCTCCCCCCAAATAATTGGGCCCGTTTGGTATGAAACTGGTTTTCCATCTCGGCCTATATACTTACCATTTGATTCCATATTGCCTTGCTGGAAGTACGCTGCAAAACGGTGCATATATTGGTCGTATGGCAGAATCGCTTCAGTTTCTGATTCAAAAAAATTGTTGTACCAAATGCCAATCAAACCTAACAGTACAGGGATGTTTTTTTCTAGTGGTGTTTGGGTGAAATGTTTATCCATAGCATGGGCACCATTCAATAACTGAACGAAATTGTCAAAACCCACGGATAAAATAATCGATAAGCCAATTGCTGACCATAAAGAGTAACGGCCTCCAACCCAATCCCAAAACTCAAACATATTATTAGTATCAATACCAAACTTAGCAACTTCTTCACTATTCGTTGATAGTGCCACAAAGTGTTTGGCAATATGCTGTTCGTCTTTTGCGGTAGCCAATAACCATTCACGTGCTGAATGCGCATTTGTCATGGTCTCTTGGGTCGTAAACGTTTTTGATGCAATTAAAAATAATGTCGTTTCAGGGTTCAGTTTCTTCAGCGTTTCCGCAATTTGTGTGCCATCCACATTAGAAACAAAATGCATATTTAAATGGTTTTTATATGGACGCAATGCTTCTGTAACCATAAATGGCCCAAGATCAGAACCACCAATACCGATATTAACAACATCTGTTATCGCTTTACCTGTATAACCTTTCCACTCTCCGCGAATAATGCGCTCGCTAAATTTCTGCATTTTTTCTAATACAGCATTAACATCTGGCATTACATCTTTACCATCAACATAAATCGGTGTGTTATCACGGTTACGTAAAGCCGTATGTAACACCGCTCGGTCTTCGGTACGGTTGATTTTTTCACCACTGAACATGCTCTTGATCGCGCTTTCTAGCTCAGTTTCTTTTGCTAACGCTAACAGGTTATCTAATGTTTCTTGTGTAATTCTATTTTTGGAGAAATCCACTAAGATTTGACCATCGAACGTTGCCGAAAAATGAGTAAAGCGGTCTTTATCCTGCGCAAACAAGTCACGCATATGAACATCCTTCATTTGCGCAAAATGTTGTTCTAGCGCCCGCCATGCAGCCGTTTGGCTTGGATTAATACTTTTCATGGATAACACTCTCCAAAATAATTTAAAATATAAATATATTGTACCTCGTCAAAGATACGAGACTTATCGGTTTTCTGCGTTATGTTGATATTCCCCAATTCCACGGCACTTTTCCAGACATAATTAACTCTTTCACTGAAATACGCACTTTCAATGTCATTTAACTTTAACAGTAGCGCGTACACGCTAAATCATTCGAGTTGCATGTAGGCGACAAGAGAAGATAGACCGATGAGCATACAAAAGTATGTGATTCGGCTATCTGAGCGCAATCAACACCCATGCAGCTTGAAGGATGACCACCGCCATATACGCTAAATCATTCGAGTTGCATGTAGGCGACAAGGGAAGATAGACCGATGAGCATACAAAAGTATGTGATTCGGCTATCTGAGCGCAGTCAACACCCATGCAGCTTGAAGGATGACGAGTATATTGAGAAAACCGATAATGAATTACCTATCATTAGAATTACTGATTTACTTCGATTCTTGATTGACGCAACGCTAATTACCCGATAAATCTATATAAAAATATAGTTTAACGACAGGGATCGATACCATGAATACAGTAGCGTCTTTATCAGACAACAGTCAGTTTGTTATCGCAAAATTTGGCGGCACTAGTGTCGCGAACTTTGAGGCAATGAACAATAGTGCCAATATCATTCTTTCTAATCCAAATGTTCGAGTCGTTGTGCTTTCTGCCTCCGCTGGAGTCACTAATTTGCTAATAGAACTCGCTGAAGGTTGTGATATTGATAAACGCAATGAGCTACTGAAAAAAGTTAAAGATATCCAATATGCGATTATTGATAATCTGCAAACTGCTGATGTGATCCGTGAAGAAATCAATCGATTACTTGATAATATCGCTCATTTAGCTGATTCCGCGTCTCTCGCCACTTCTGACGCATTGACGGATGAAATGGTTAGTCATGGTGAATTAATGTCAACCCTATTATTCGTAGAAGTCCTCCGCCAGCGCAATACCGAGTCACAATGGTTTGATGTCCGTAAAGTCATGAGAACCAATGAAAGTTTTGGTCGTGCAGAACCTGAGTTGGAGCAGTTGAAAACCCTTGCAGAACAACAGCTGTTACCTCGCTTAGCAGAATCGGTAGTTATTACCCAAGGGTTTATTGGCCGTGATCCAAAAGGCCGTACAACAACACTTGGGCGTGGTGGGAGTGATTATACCGCTGCACTGCTAGCTGAAGTCCTAAGCTTATCTCGCGTTGATATTTGGACTGACGTTCCAGGTATTTACTCTACTGACCCACGGGTCGTGCCAAATGCACAGCGTATTGATGAAATAGCTTTCGATGAAGCTGCTGAGATGGCAACCTTTGGGGCAAAAATTTTGCATCCGGCAACACTGCTCCCCGCTGTACGTGCTGGTATCCCGGTTTTCGTTGGTTCAAGTAAATCCCCAGAAGCAGGTGGCACCATTGTTTCTGATAAAACCAGTAATCCACCACAATTCAGGGCATTAGCGCTACGCCGTAAACAAACATTATTAACTCTGCATAGCCTAAAAATGCTACATGCACGTGGTTTTTTAGCTGAAATATTTACGATTTTACTACGTCATAATATCTCGGTAGATTTAATCACAACTTCCGAAGTGAGTGTCGCTCTAACCTTAGATACAACCGGTTCAACAGGGACAAATGGCAGTTTGCTAACTAATGCACTGATGACTGAGCTTTCGGCTCTATGCCGTGTTGAAGTTGAAGAAAACTTAGCCTTAGTGGCCATCATCGGTAATGAATTATCGCAAGTAAATGGGTTAGGGAAACAAATCTTTGGTGCTTTAGAATCTTTCAATATTCGCATGATCAGCTACGGGGCCAGTAGCCACAATATTTGTTTACTGGTTCCCGGTGACGATGCTGAAAATATCGTTCGTACATTACATAGTAATTTATTCGAGTAACCAAACTACCGCTCTAAAACAAAGAAGGCGATATTCATAATCGCCTTCTTATTCAATCAGTTGACTTATTTTTCGTTTTAACGCTGTCAGTGTACTTTAACATTGCGGCTTTCACACCTTTGTTCTGCTGTAATAGTACTAAATTATGTTTGGCAGTGGCATTACCGAGTTCGACTGCGCGCTCAAACCACATGACTGCACGGAAGATATTTTTTTCTCCCCCTTCGCCACGAGCATACATTACAGCAAGGTTATTCTGTGCATCACTGTTTTTCTTAAATGCCGCATTTTCCAAAAGCTCTCGGGCCTTTAACGAGTTTTGCGCAACGCCAGTCCCCGTTAAATAGAAAATTGCTAATTGGTTTTTCGCCTCAATGCTATCCCCTTGTGCCAGTATTAACCAATTTGCAATTTGCGTAACATCGGCTTCTTTCCATTCACCAGCCAAATATAATTTGGCGAGCTTAATTTGTGCTGCGTTATAATCCTGATTGGCTAAATTTTGATACAATTCTACTGCCTTTACAGGGTTCTTTTGAATGCCACCTAACCCTTTCTCATAAAACTCAGCGACCTTCATTCCTGCTTCAAATGATTTGTTTTGTGCAGCTCGTTCATACCATGTGAATGCTTCAACTAAGTCTTTAGTTACCCCATTGCCAAGCTCATAAACTTTTGCAATAGCCAGTTGCGCCGAAGCATTGTTTTGCTGCGCAGCCCTTTTATACCAATACATGGCTTGATAACTATTTTTCTCAATCGAGTTATGGCCTTCCTGATAAAAATCGCCCATATTGACTTGCGCAATTGCTGAACCCATATTTGCGGCTTGGCGATACAAGTAAACGGCCGTATCATCATCCTGCTCTACCCCGTCACCGTTTTCATACATAACAGCAAGGTTATTAACCGCCGCTGCAACATTATTTACCGCACTTCTTTCATACCATTCACGAGCCTTTGAATAATCAACTTCGCCACCAAGCCCATCATGATAAAATAACCCCATAGCAAACTGTGCATTTGCATGCCCTTGCTCCGCAGCCTCTGAATACCATGCTTTAGCCTGCTGATAGTTTTGCTCAACTCCTACACCATGTTCATATAAATACCCCATGGCATATTGGCAATAAGCATCCCCTTTTTCAGCGCCTCGGCGATACCAGTACTCCGCTTGTTTAAATTTTTTTTGATTTTGCAGCAGCATACCTAAATAATAATCGCCATCTGTATTATCTAAATCAGAAACTTTTTTAAACCAGCGATAAGCTTCCTGATCATTGCTCTGCAAAAAATCGGTTCCATCCATATAGGCTAGCCCGACATCCACCATCGCATCGACATCCCCTTCCTTAGCAGATTTTAATTTAGCTTTAAAATCATCAGGAAATACGACATCGTTGGCCTGACTTGCGGTTTCTAGCGGCTTATTTTTTGTAGAAGGAGCTTCCGAAGTCGCTTGAGCCAAAGACGCGGTGCTCAAACACACTGCTAGAAATAAATACCGTAATTTCATCACCATTACCCATTCATTGGCGTTATGTTATTAACATAACATTCCAATAAAAAATTCATAAGGGATTCAAGCTGAAAAAACGCTATTAGGAAGAAATTTCGTCGAAAAATTTAGGTAGTGTTCATTCATCGCTAAAACGGCCACTACCTAAACCAAAGATTAACCTATCAAAGGCTTAATTAACGCGGTAACCACCATGTTTACTGGCAAATAAATTAAATTTACCCCACTCAATCAGTAAATGTTCCAGTTTTTGGTGACTAATTTTGCATAACTCAGAAATTTGCGACACAACAAAGTGGTTTTCACTCACTAATTCTGGGGCGAAAACTTCAGCTATCCATTCACATTCTTTAGTCGTGACCAACCAACCATCATTGGTAGAAAATTTATGGACTGGGATCATGCCTTCTTTACTACTTTCTTGCGATAACAGTTTGTTTTCATCTAGTTGTGCTTGATGAAATGCAGCTATTTCGTCTTGTGAAGGCACTGGTTCTACGGCTAAACGCTCTTCCAGAAATAAATAAATTTCTTCTGCACGCGCCGGTGTTAACTCGCTTTTTAGCCAAATTTGGTTAAAACAGTGCTCATCAAGGGACTCATCCGTATCGAGTTTGTCCATAATTTGTAAGATACTCATCATCGCACTGACCGCATCTTCGCTCATGAGAAATGTTTCAGGCGCCGCACTGTTTTGGATCTGATAAGGAAATGCCACTGAATGCGGCAGTTCATTTTCAATAATAAATTCATAGCTCATCATTAGACCCCTTTAATGTCTTTACCCATAAGATGGTGCCGAACACCTGAAAAATCAATACACTGTTTTATTAATCTTCTGGGTCATAGCCTAAATTAGGTGCTAACCAACGCTCAAGTTCCGTCACCGACAGCCCCTTACGTTTTGAATAATCTTCAATTTGGTCTTTCTGTAATTGAGCCACTGCAAAATATTTGCTATCTGGATGACTAAAATACCAACCTGATACAGATGCCCCAGGCCACATCGCATATGAACTAGTGAGTTTCATTCCCACTTGGTTTTCAACATCTAATAGCTGCCAAATCTTCTCTTTTTCTGTGTGCTCAGGGCAAGCTGGATAGCCCGGTGCAGGCCGAATACCTTGGTAATTTTCACGGATCAACTCGTCATTACTTAAATTTTCATCTTTCGCATAACCCCAATACTGCATACGAACCTGTTGATGTAAAAATTCAGCAAATGCCTCTGCAAGCCTATCCGCCAGCGCTTTAACCATAATTTTATTATAATCATCATGCTGTTTTTCGTATTCATCCGCCAGCGCATCCTCTTCTAAACCACCAGTAACAGCAAATGCACCGATATAATCGGCTTTACCACTGTCTTTAGGTGCCACAAAATCAGATAAACAATAATTCGGGAAATCCGTCTTTAAGGTTTGCTGACGTAGGTTCAAACTCACTGCTTGCACATGATGGCGTGTTTCGTCTGTATAGATTTCAACATCGTCACCAACACAGTTCGCGGGGAATAAGCCAAAAATACCTTTTGGTGTCAGTAAACGTTCTTTTTCGAGCTTATCTAACATCGCGTTAGCATCATTCAATAATTTACGTGCTTCTGACCCCACGACTTCGTCGTCTAAGATACGTGGGTACTTCCCAGCGAGCGACCACGTCATAAAAAATGGCGTCCAGTCAATATATTCACGTAAGGTTGTTATTGATGCATTGACCTCTTGAATACCCAAAAATTTCGGCACCGGCGGCTGATAATTAGACCAATCAATTTTCACCTTATTGGCTCGGGCAATATCAAGAGTGACTGGTGGTGTTTTTGGTCGTCTACGCCCATGTTGTAAACGTACCGTGTCATATTCACGGCGAGTACGCTCAACAAAATCTGCTTTTTGAGTATCAGACAATAACGCTGAAACCACACCAACAGTACGTGATGCATTTTGGACGTACGTGGTTGGTCCACTGTAGTTAGGTTCAATTTTCACTGCGGTATGTGCTTTCGACGTTGTTGCCCCCCCAATCAATAACGGCAACGTAAAGCCTTGTCTTTCCATCTCTTTTGCCACATGAACCATTTCATCAAGGGATGGCGTTATCAAGCCTGACAGGCCGATAATGTCGACATTTTGCTCACGTGCCGTTTTTAAAATTGTTTCGCATGGCACCATCACGCCTAAGTCGATGATTTCATAGTTATTACACTGAAGCACTACGCCAACAATATTTTTACCAATGTCGTGAACATCCCCTTTGACTGTTGCTAACAACACTTTACCAGCACTACTTCCCGATTGTTTAAGTTCTTGAATATACGGTTCTAAATACGCAACTGCTTGTTTCATCACCCGGGCAGATTTCACCACTTGTGGTAAAAACATTTTTCCTTCACCAAACAGATCCCCCACAACATTCATCCCGTTCATCAGCGGGCCTTCAATAACCTCGATGGGGCTTGATGCACGTTGGCGAGTTTCTTCTGTATCTTGAATGATAAATTCAGTGATCCCCTTAACAAGCGAATACTCAAGGCGTTTTTCTACGTCCCAACCTCGCCATTCCGCCTGTTGGATTTGCTGTTCTTGAGCACCAGCCCCGCGGTATTTTTCCGCTAATTCCAGTAACCGCTCAGTACTATCATTACGGCGATTTAATACCACATCTTCAACTGCATCTTTCAGCTCAGCGGGTAGGTCGTCATAAATGGCTAATTGCCCTGCATTCACGATCCCCATATCCATTCCATTACGAATGGCGTAGTACAAGAAAACGGCGTGGATAGCTTCACGGACTGGGTCGTTCCCCCTGAAAGAGAAGGAAACATTCGATACCCCACCGGATATCATGGCATGTGGTAGTTGTTGTTTAATATCCTTACAAACATCAATAAAATCAACAGCATAATTATTATGCTCTTCAATCCCTGTCGCGACAGCAAAAATATTTGGATCGAAAATGATATCTTCAGGGGGAAAGCCAACCTCTTCGGTCAACACCTGATAGGCGCGTCGGCAAATCTCAATTTTACGCTCACGTGTATCGGCTTGCCCTACCTCATCGAAGGCCATAACAACCACCGCAGCCCCGTATTTACGCAGCAGTTTGGCGTGTTCGACAAAGGTTTCAACCCCCTCTTTCATGGAGATAGAGTTAACAATTCCCTTACCTTGTATACACTTAAGCCCAGCTTCGATGACTTCCCATTTTGAAGAATCAATCATAATAGGAACACGAGCAATATCAGGTTCACCCGCAATTAAATTCAGAAAACGTACCATAGCAGCTTGGGAGTCCAGCATCCCCTCATCCATATTGATATCGATGATTTGAGCACCGCTTTCCACTTGTTGGCGCGCCACATCTAACGCTTCTAAATAGTTTTCCTCTTTAATCAGCCTTTTGAATTTTGCTGAACCCGTTACGTTCGTTCTTTCCCCAACATTTACAAACAGTGACTGTTTGCTGATATTCAATGGTTCTAAACCTGATAAACGACATTCAACAGGCAATTCAGGTAACTGACGCGGCATCACCCCTTTCACCGCTTCCGCCATTTTTTTAATATGTAATGGTGTTGTGCCACAACACCCACCGACGATATTTAAAAAACCTGCTGTTGCCCATTCATGAATTTGTTCAGCCATATTTTGTGCATCAAGGTCATACTCACCAAATGCATTTGGCAGGCCGGCATTTGGGTGAGCACTGACATAACACTCAGCAATTCTTGATAGCTCTGAAACATACTGACGAAGTTCATCAGGACCCAGTGCACAATTCAAACCAAATGAAAGTGGGGCCGCGTGACGCAATGAGTTATAAAATGCTTCTGTCGTTTGCCCCGATAAAGTACGCCCAGATGCATCAGTAATAGTGCCTGAAATCATAATAGGCAGCGAAACACCTAGCGCGTCTAATTCTGTTTCAACTGCAAAAATCGCCGCTTTAGCATTTAAGGTATCAAAAATAGTTTCGATCATAATTAGATCGACCCCACCTTTAACTAAAGATCGTGTAGATCCCCTGTAAGCTTCAACAAGTTGGTCAAAAGTAACATTTCTATAAGCAGGGTCATTTACATCCGGAGAAATAGAAGCCGTACGATTGGTTGGGCCTAAAACACCCGCCACATAGCGAGGCTGCTCTGGCGTTTTCCGTGTCCATTCATCGGCACATTCGCGCGCAATACGTGCAGCAGTTTCATTAATTTCATCGGAAATGGCTTCCATTTTATAGTCAGCCATCGCAATAGGCGTGGAGTTAAAGGTGTTTGTCTCAACGATATCTGCACCTGCTGCAAAATATTGATGATGTATATCTCTAATAATCTCAGGCTGTGTTAGTACTAATAAGTCATTATTACCTTTCACATCACAGGGCCAGTCAGCAAACCTATCCCCACGAAATTGTTCTTCCGACAACTTATGTTGTTGGATCATTGTTCCCATTGCACCATCTAATACCAATATACGTTTTTTTAGTTCTTGTTCTAATTGATTAATTTTTTCGGACACTGCACTGCCCTCCTAAAATGGAACACTGAGAAATAAGTCAAATTTTTACTTATAACATCCTATCACAACTTTTAACTCGAAAATTCGCTGTTATGATGAGAGTTTTTCAGGTTGCATAAAATCGGTCTTTCAACTGATCCGATGAGTATTTTTAGGTGAGATAGTACATAATAGAAACAAAATTACCGTCAGGAGAGACTTAATGGCAACGGCACCAATTACTAAAAAGATAAAAAAAGCAAAAGGGCCAGCAAGTGGAGCTACCGCTGCGGGGCAAGTTCAATCATTAAGTCGTGGGCTGACACTGTTGGAATACATTTCTGAATCCACCGGTGGCATTGCACTCACTGACCTTGCATTACAAGCTGGCTTACCAAATTCAACGACACATCGACTGTTGATGACATTAGAACAGCATGGTTTTGTGCGCCAAACGGGCGATCTTGGCTTATGGGTTATTGCATCTCATGCCTTTATTATTGGAAGTAGCTTTTTAGAAAGTCGTAATTTATTAGCGTTGGTTCACCCTATATTACGCCGTTTAATGGATGGGTCAGGGGAAACCGTCAATTTAGCTATCCTCGACCACTCGGAATATGATGCTGTTATTGTCGATCAAGTGCAATGCAACGCATTAATGAGGATGTCAGCACCTATTGGCGGGAAACTGCCTTTACACGCCTCTGGAGCCGGTAAGGCGTTTATTGCAAACTTACCCGAAGAAAAGCTAATCCCTCTTTTAAGCCGCAAAGGGTTACATGCCTATACTCCATACACGTTAACTAACCCATCAGCCTTAAAAGAAAACTTGCAACAAGCTAAAAAACAAGGGTTTTCCTATGATGATGAAGAGCATGCTTTAGGCTTAAGGTGCATTGGTGCCTGTATTTATGATGAACATAAAGAAGCCTTTGCTGCTATTTCTATTTCAGGGCCGTTATCACGTATTACAGATGACCGTATTACTGAATTAGGTGCGATGGTTATCAAGGCTGCAAAAGAAATTAGCCGTGAGTACGGCGCAAACCGTTAAATGACAAAAAGTGAAATGAGGCCCAAACCTCATTTCACTTTTATTATACTCATCAGCAATGTTAACCATTATGTAGCTTATATTTATAACTACTCCGTTTGCTCAAATAATTTGAAATTTTCCATATCTCGATATTTTTCAATTAAGGCTAACGCAATTGCCTCTGTTTCTGCATCGGCTAACCCTTCAATATCCCGCTGACGAAAGTGCAGCTGAAAGGCACGCAATGTCTTTTTGGTTTGGTCATCCAACTCGCCAGATAGAGGGATCGCCGAATAACCATAAAATTTCAGAGCCTTTTGAACACGTAACACATTAGCGGGTTCGTTAGCATTTCGCCCCGCTAAGTATTTACTAACTGTTTTAGCATCAGGCCATGCACCAATTCCTTGCTGAGCAAGACGCTGCCATGGAAATGCCCTACCTGGATCTTGTTTACGTAATGGTGCAATATCGCTATGACCGATAATATTTTCAGGCGGTATATTATACCGTTGCATAATATCTTGAACTAATGGAATCAATGCAACAATCTGCGATTCATTAAAAGGTACCCAAGTTTGGTTCCCAAGGCTATTTTCTTGAAGACCGGGATTTACTATCTCAATACCGATGGAAGTGTCATTCAAACCTTTTTGATGTTGCCAACGACTATAACCAGCATGCCAAGCTTTTAGCTGTTCGGGTACCAATTGTAATACAACTGGTTTACCGTATTTAAATTCAGGTTTACTGGGAATAAGATAGTGTGAACTCACATTCCCTTTTGTTAAAAGCTCTATCGAACGTGCATCATTAGAAACAGTGTAGTGTAAAATAATATATTGAATCCGTTCACTCGTATTTCTTGATGGGTAACGATTATCAAGGTAGTAGCCTTTATTAGATGCTGAAATCGAGCAACCAACAAGCAAAAACACAAATAATATCCCTATATATTTGAACATAAAACCATAACCTTAACTCATAATTAGTTAAGTTTTATTTAAGCATAATGTTATAGGGAACACTATTAAATAATGACATCTTAAAGAAAAAAAGTAGGAAAAAACGCAGGGTTCAAGATAAAAAGTAATAATATAAAATAAATAACAACTAGTTATGTATAATAATAAAGGTTACTTATAAATAAGAAATTTGATAAAATGCACATGAATATTCACGTTAAACCTTTTAAGCCCTTTACTGAAACTGAAAAGGTTTATTGAACAATAGCACTATATTTTATCTATAATAATCAGTTAGCTACAACCCCGTCCCTAACCATATATAAAATCATAAAAATTCAATTTAAAAATACAATTGATTATTTATATTTATAGAATTTATTTTAAAATCAGTTTTTTCCTTTAAGTAATTACCACAATAAATAGTGCCAAAGGAGATTAGTCAAATTAATTGGTTATTTCCTATAAATTAAAATTATGATTCAAAGCATGTTTTTTAAGTTTAATACTTTTCTAATAATATAAAATAGTTATAAAAACTTACCAAAATAAAGATACTAACCCCATCTAACTCTTTTTTTCATTCTCTACCTGTTTAGAAATAATTTTAGTTATTTCGTTAATATCAATATCGAGAAAAATGACAATTTCAATTAATTTATCTAAACTTAATTTATTAATTCCTAGTTCATAGCGTGATACTTGCTGCTGGCTCAAATGAATGACCGAACCTAATTCATTGCCTGATAACCCCTTGCTCACCCTAGCTTTTCGTAAATAATTTCCTAATAAAGCATAAATATTTTCCTTTTTAACTATATGCATATGCATACCATCTCCTAAATAAGAAAAAAAATTTTTAGCTAGTAATATTCATTATAAAATTAATCTTCATCATTTAAAATAGTTATGAACAATCAAATACATGTCAATTGATAGGTAAACATGTTTTTTATATACAAAAAAATGAGACCTTTGTATTATTTATGTAGCAATGCATTGCTTTATAAAAAGTTTTTCACTTCTTAATTACATAATTTCTTTTGTTGGTTTTTCTTGATCAAATCGATAATTTAATATAATTTTACACTTTAAATGTCACTAGAAATAATTAGCAACCAATAAAAACGATTATGTTTTTCAATTCTTAGAATATTTTAATTTAAAATATATTTTATATTCGCAGCTAAACCATATAAAAACAAAGATTAACTCATATTTATACAATATAATTAGGTCAAAAGTTCATCTTTCAATTCAATAACCACCAATTAACAGATTAATAATCTATTTTTGACCTAAATACAATAATGCCTTCTTTTCCTTGTATGTAGTGCTGTAATTCAACATCACTAACTTTGAAATTTTCACGTAATGAAGAAGCATTCCTAAAAATTGTTTTGTTTCCTTTTTGTATTACAATACCAACGTGACTAACATCCAAGCCTCTATTCGTTGAGTAAACACCAATATAATCACCGGTATTAAGCCTTGTAATCAAATCATTATCTATATATTTAGATGGAATATAGTTTATATCTCTATAGGTAATGGGCAACCCTAAAATATACGTCTTTCGATTACCTTTTAAATTAAGCTGCTTAGAAACGTTAACGGCATATGGGCTAATTTTAGCCGTAATGTCCTCTGCAACCGCGCTATCACCTTGTGCCCAATCCGAAAAAAAGTGGCGGCGGTTTTTGTATGTAACATCTTGATTAAAATAACGAATACTAGTCAGGTTCCTAAAAAATTGTGCACTATTTTCAGCCCCTTTAAATGCCTCAACGTACTCAATAAAGGTCATACAATCCATCGCTTCTAAATTAACGACTAAGTTTTCAGCAAAGAGTGGGCTCATATTTAACGTTTGTTTATCGTAGGGGGTATTTAAAAAATACTGAGTGAGCACATCAATTTTTTCTGCCGATGTTGAATGATATCGCTGCATTTCATTTTGTTGGTTGAATATACTGGTTAAAATTTTATGCGACCCCGATGTCAACACTACCTGAGCTTGGACATAATTAACCATTAGCAACATCAAGGTTGCAGTAACTAAGCGACGCATTCGCCCACTATTTGAATTTTTAGTATACACATTAACAATATTCCCAATTTACCTTAATTTTGCAGGCAACTGCTTCTATTTAATGACTATAGCATGAGTTTTAGTCCATTTCTTGTTCGATTTATTCCATAGTCAACCTTGATTAAGATCACATATAACTTCAAATATTCATTTTGAATATTGCAACTGTTCTATTTTCATTTAACAATGTTACCGGTAACATTTATTTTGTAACGTTATCTGGAATAGGTATAACGATAAGCACAACTTACATGACTTGCAGATTAATTGACTATAGGTCTGCATGATGGAGCAATTACCATGAGTTCTAATATCTCTGAAGTGACAAAATCTCCAGCACTCAATGAGGAACTTGAGCGCATTACACAGCGCATTATCTCTCGTTCTGCACAAGCTCGAGCAGCTTTCCTCAATAAAATTGAACGTGCTCGTAGTACAACTGTCCATCGAGCCTCGCTGGCTTGTGGTAACCTTGCTCATGGTTTTGCTGCCTGCCAAAATGATGAAAAGCAGATCCTTAAAAGTATGACGCGTTCTGATATTGCTATCATCAGCTCTTACAATGACATGCTTTCTGCTCACCGACCTTATGATAAATACCCTGAACAACTAAAAAAAGCGTTACTTGAATCGGGTTCTATTGGGCAAGTTGCAGCTGGTGTCCCTGCCATGTGTGATGGTGTAACTCAGGGGCAAGATGGGATGGAGCTCTCTATGCTAAGTAGAGATGTCATCGCGATGTCTACAGCAATTGGTTTATCCCATAATATGTTTGATGGCGCTCTTTATTTGGGTATTTGCGATAAAATTGTTCCAGGCTTATTACTTGGAGCCCTCTCTTTTGGGCATTTACCTGCTATATTTGTCCCTGCTGGGCCGATGGCCACGGGCCTACCGAATAAAGAAAAAGTACGTATTCGCCAACTGTATGTGGAAGGAAAAGTCGATAGACTTGCGTTATTAGAAGCTGAAGCAGCATCATACCATGGTATTGGTACCTGCACATTCTATGGTACCGCTAATTCAAACCAAATGATGATGGAAGTCATGGGGTTACACTTACCAGGTGCATCGTTTGTCCCCCCAGATTCCCCATTACGCTATGCGCTAACAGATGCAACAGCACAGCAAATTACCCGGTTAACCGAGCAATCTGGCCATTATTTACCAATTGGTCGCCTCATTGATGAAAAAGTTATCGTCAATGGTATTGTTGCCTTACTAGCAACTGGCGGCTCTACCAATTTAACGATGCACCTTGTTGCCATCGCTAGAGCTGCCGGGGTCATTATCAACTGGGATGATTTTTCTGATATTTCTGCAATTGTACCGCTCATTTGCCGAATTTACCCTAATGGCCAAGCTGACATCAACCAATTTCAAGCCGCAGGTGGCGTCGCATTACTAGTCCACCAACTGCTGCAAAAAGGCTTGTTACACCAAGATGTTCATACTGTAGCAGGCTTTGGTTTAACGCGTTACACATTAGAACCTTGGTTAAATAACGGGCAACTTGAATGGCGAGAAGGCCCAAAACATTCATTCAATACAGATGTTATTGCTGAAATTGACACGCCTTTTTCACCCCATGGAGGTACTAAATTACTCTCAGGTAATTTAGGCCGTGCTGTGATGAAAACGTCCGCGGTCCCCGAAGAAAATCAAATTATTGAAGCGCCTGCTGTAGTATTTAATAACCAAAATGATATCGCAAAACACTTTGAGTCAGGCAACCTTAATCGAGATTGTATCATCGTAGTTCGCTTCCAAGGCCCATCCGCTAACGGGATGCCTGAACTTCATAAATTAATGCCACCACTGGGGGTGCTTATCGATAAAGGTTATAAAGTTGCCTTAGTGACTGATGGCCGGCTATCAGGAGCATCAGGTAAAGTTCCATCCGCAATCCATGTCACTCCCGAAGCCTATAACGGTGGATTACTCGCAAAAGTAAAAGATGGCGATATCATTAGAGTAAATGCGTTAACTGGTGAATTACAATTACTTGTCGATGACACTGTATTAAACAAACGACAATCTTTCAAACCGGACTTAATCGCAGAACGTAGCGGTTGTGGCAGAGAACTTTTTGGCGCATTAAGAAGAAACTTGTCTGGTGCAGAAGAAGGTGCTTGTAGCATTGATTTTTAATCAATTGGTATTAAATAGGAATAAAAAATGAATAATTGGAACATAACCGCTGAAAGCGTGCTCAAACAAGGCCCTGTGGTCCCAGTCATTGTCATTAAAAAACTAGAACAAGCCGTCCCTCTCGCTAAAGCCTTGGTGAAAGGCGGCGTTAATGTACTTGAGGTCACATTACGTACCGAATGTGCAATTGAAGCAATTCGCCTGATTGCTCAAGAAGTCCCTGACGCCATTGTTGGGGCAGGGACTGTACTCAATGCGAAACAACTTGCTGATGTGACAAAAGCTGGCGCTAAATTTGCTATTAGCCCCGGTTTAACCGAAGAATTATTGAGTGCTGCAACCCAAGGAAATATCCCACTGATCCCCGGCATTTCAACGGTTTCAGAACTAATGCTGGGTATGAATTATGGTTTGAAAGCATTCAAGTTTTTCCCAGCAGAAGCGAATGGTGGCGTTAAAGCCTTAAAAGCCATTGCCGGCCCTTTCTCACACGTAAAGTTCTGCCCAACAGGGGGAATTTCACCAGAAAACTATCGTAGTTATTTAGAACTAGAGAGCGTTCTGTGTATTGGTGGCTCTTGGTTAGTGCCCGAAGAGGCTTTAACTACTGGCAACTACGAAAAAATAACCCAACTTGCCCAAGAAGCAGTATTGGGTGCAAAGCGTTAAAACAGCGAAATTCTATTTACCGTTGAGAACGATTCGATACTACTGACTGAGTCGTTCTCAATGTAGCTTTCTTTAACCCTATCAATTTTTTATCTCATGAATCATAAGCTATTTCATTAAACCTATGGCAAAAACGTAGCTCTTCTCGATATGCATAAACATCCTCGACATGACCTGCCAAAATTCGCTTTTGCAACTTTTGCCAGTAATCTGCCGAAAATAAATCGGCATGATAACGTCGCAGATAATCACCAATTTCTGCCGTTTGACAAATAAAAGAAACAAATTCTTCAGGAAAAACATCCTGTTCACCAATGCTATACCATGGCTCATTAGCGAGCTCTTGCTCAGGATACAATGCCACAGGAATTTTACGGAAATTAACTTCTGTCATATAACAAATTTCATCGTAGTCATAAAAAACAACCCGACCATGACGCGTAACACCAAAGTTTTTAAATAACATATCACCAGGGAAAATATTCGCCGCCGCCAACTGTTTAATTGCCAAGCCATACTCATTCAAAACACTTTTTAGCTGTTCCTCATTTGCGTTATCCATATAGATATTTAAAGGCACCATCTTTCTTTCCATGTACAAATGGCGGATCAACACTTGGTCTCCTAAATCTTCAATTTGTGAAGGAGCCTCGTTTAATAGCTCTGTCATCAATTCTTCACTAATAGCGCTTTTATCAATCACAAAATTTTCAAATTCTTGTGTATCTGCCATACGCCCAACTCTATCGTGTTCTTTGACAAGCCGATAACATTCCTGCACCCTTTCTTTCGTGACATCCTTTTGTGGGGCAAACTTATCTTTGATAATTTTGAAAACACGGTCAAAAGAAGGCGCTGTAAATACAAGCATCACCATTCCTTTAACGCCTGGTGCAAGCGTAAATTGCTCACGGGCAAAATTAATATAAGCAAGATACTCACGGTAATACTCTGTTTTTCCATGTTTTTGACAACCAATCGCCATATATAATTCAGCAATGGATTTACTGGGCAAAATTTCCCGCAGCCAAAATACTAATGCCGCAGGGAAAGGTGCATACACCATAAAATAAGAGCGAGCAAAGCCAAACACAATACTCGCTTCATCAAATTCGGTGAGGCAGGTATCGATGTAAATTTGCTTATCATCATCATGATGAATGGGAAGTAAAAATGGATAGACTTCATCATCAATATAAATTTTACCAACTAACCAAGCAGCTTTGTTACGATAAAACAGTTCATTGGCAATATGAAAACAGACTTTTCGCTTTTCAAATCCTGAAAACCGTGAGTGCAATATATTGATAATACAATGAATATCAAACTCTAAATTTCGCCATTTTATTCTTAATGGTAACCCACTTAGAATCGAAAATAGTAACCCATACAGATTATCATCAACCTGATACTCCCAAGCCAATGGCCGAGGGGAAATAGAAAACCGCCTTACAGGCTGAGAAGTAAAAATGAATAAGTTATCTTGTGTAAGGTCTCGGTGTTGAAATAAACGGCAATAAACTGAATTAAAAAAACTTTCTGCTATCTCGAAGCGTGGGTAATCTGGCAACAACGTTTTATACACATTTTTTATTTCTGATAGTTTGTTTGGTGTTAAAGATTGAACTAACCCCATGAATTGTAGCTGGGCAACAACCAAACCAACATGGTGATCATAAAGTTGGATCCTTCTTTTCATTGCATGTTGGATAGCATGCCAATCCCCTTGCTCAAACCTTTCCTGAGCTCCTGAGGTTATCTCTAGAAAACGCCCATATTGCGCATCAAATCCTTGTAGAATGGTTTGGGCTATTATCTGTTCAGTCGTGAGTATCATACTCGCTCCTATTTGAACTAATTTAAAAAAAACAGGCACTCAACGTGCCTGCAAATTAATAGATACACCTAACCAATAAGGACACCGAATGAAATGAAGCCAATTAACTAGAATTGTTCTTCTTCTGTCGACCCTGTTAAAGCAGTGACTGAAGAAGTCCCCCCTTGAATAACCGTTGTAACTTTATCAAAATAACCAGTACCTACTTCTTGTTGGTGAGAAGAGAAGGTATAGCCTTTATTTATCGCCGCAAATTCAGGCTCTTGCACTTTTTCCACGTAATGTTTCATACCTTCACCTTGTGCATAAGCATGTGCAAGGTCAAACATGTTGAACCACATACTATGAATGCCCGCTAAAGTAATAAATTGGAAGCGATAACCCATGGCTGACAACTCATCTTGGAAACGTGCGATTGTGGAATCATCTAAATTTTTCTTCCAATTAAATGAAGGTGAGCAGTTGTAAGCCAATAATTTACCTGGGTATTTAGCATGAATTGCTTCAGCAAACTGGCGCGCAGCATCTAAGTCTGGTTTTGATGTTTCACACCACACGAGGTCTGCATAAGGCGCGTATGCCAAACCACGACTAATCGCTTGCTCGATACCTGCGTTAGTCCGGAAGAACCCTTCAGAAGTACGCTCACCAGTGACAAATGCCGAATCATATGGGTCACAATCAGATGTCAGAAGATCAGCTGCATCGGCATCAGTTCTTGCGATCAGGATCGTTGGTACACCAGAGACATCAGCGGCTAAACGTGCGGCAACTAATTTTTGAACAGCTTCTTGAGTCGGAACCAATACTTTACCGCCCATATGACCGCATTTTTTCACTGCAGCCAATTGGTCTTCAAAGTGCACAGCCGCTGCCCCTGCTTCTATCATATTTTTCATTAACTCAAAGGCATTCAATACCCCACCAAAACCGGCTTCTGCATCTGCAATAATCGGTAAAAAGAAATCAATATATTCTTTATTATCTGGCCCAATGCCATTCGCCCATTGAATTTGATCTGCCCGGCGAAAAGTATTGTTAATTTTCTGAACGACAGAAGGAACCGAATCAACTGGGTAAAGTGACTGATCAGGGTACATACTTGAGGCTGTATTTGCATCAGCAGCAACCTGCCAACCAGAAAGATAAATGGCCTCAACACCAGCTTTTGCTTGTTGTAATGCCTGCCCACCTGTCAATGCACCTAGTGCATTGACGTAGCCTTTCTTAGATTTGCCATTCAGTTGTTCCCAAAAGCGCTCTGCCCCCCTACGAGCAAGGGTATGCTCCGGATTAACAGAACCGCGAAGTTTGATAACTTCCTCAGCAGAATACGGGCGATTAATGCCTTTCCAACGTGGTTTCTTCCATTCATTTTCTAATTGGGCAATTTGGTCTAAGCGCGATGTCGTCATGATTAACTTCCTTTATAAGAATATGTAGGGTTTATCGAATTTATATTTGTTGTTACTAATCTAATAATTGGTAACCAGGAATAGTTAAGAACTCAATAAGTTCATCTTGTGTCGTAATTTGGCGCATTAGCTCCGCTGCTTCACGGAAACGACCATGCTGAAAACGCTTATCACCAAGTTCTTTTTGAATAACTTGAAGCTCTTCATCTAGCATTTCTTCGAACAACGCTTTTGTCACTTTTTTGCCGTTGGTTAGTGACTTTTCATGCCTGATCCATTGCCAAATCGAAGTTCGAGAAATTTCAGCGGTAGCAGCATCTTCCATTAACCCATAGATAGGAACGCACCCATTACCTGAAATCCATGCTTCAATATATTGCACAGCGACCCGAATATTTGCCCTCATACCTGCATCGGTTCGTTCACCTGCGCAAGGTTTTAATAGTTGCTCCGCTGTGATTGGTTCGTCAGAATCACGAGTAACATGCAGTTGATTGGTGTTCTCTCCTAGAACTTGGTTAAAGACATCCATCACTGTATCTGCAAGACCTGGGTGAGCAACCCACGAACCATCGTGACCATTTTTTGCTTCAAGCTCTTTATCTGCTCTTACTTTAGCCAATATAGCTTGGTTCTCTGTTTCATCTTTACTTGGGATAAATGCGGACATTCCCCCCATAGCAAAAGCCCCACGACGATGACAAGTTTTAATAAGCAAACGTGAATAAGCACTTAGAAAATCTTGGGTCATCGTAACCACTTGGCGATCGGGTAGTACCCTATCTGGGTGCTCTTTTAATGTTTTGATATAACTAAAAATATAATCCCAACGACCACAATTTAACCCGACAATGTGGTGACGCATGTGATACAAAATTTCATCCATCTGGAATACCGCAGGTAAAGTTTCAATTAAAACTGTTGCTTTAATTGTTCCACGAGGCAAACTGACAGCATCTTCTGCAGCACTAAATACATCACTCCACCATTTTGCTTCCTGCCAAGATTCCAATTTAGGGATATAAAAATAAGGCCCACTTCCTTTCTTCAACAACGCTTGATAGTTATTAAAAAAGTAAAGTGCAAAATCAAATAGCCCCCCCGGAATATTTTTTCCCGCAAGTGATACATGCTTTTCGTCTAGATGTAGCCCTCGTACACGTGCAATTAAAACAGCAGGGTCAGATTTAAGCTGATAAACCTTACCTTTTTCATTGGTGTAAGAAATATCGCCATTAATTGCATCACTTAAATTGATTTGCCCATCAATCAATTTTTCCCATGAGGGAGAAAGAGAGTCTTCAAAGTCAGCCATAAATACTTTAACGTTGGAATTCAAAGCATTAATAACCATTTTTCGTTCGACAGGACCTGTTATTTCAACCCGGCGGTCACGTAAATCCTCAGGTATATTCTGTATTTTCCATTCTGATTTTTTAATGGAATCAAATTCCGAAATAAAATCCGGCAATTCGCCCGCATCAATTTTTTGTTGCCTTATGATTCTTTGTTTTAGTAACTCTTCACGACGTGGTAAAAACGCCTCAACCAAATTTGAAAGAAACTCAATAGAATCATTATGTAAGACTCTAGTATCTTGCTGAGATATTTCCTTTGAAAATGCTAACTTTGATATTAACAATTGATTTTCCATTGACCTTTCCTCATTCACATCTGACTATGAATTAAGCTTACGATCAAATAACAAATAAATCAAAAACCGTTTCCATTTTATATAAAATACACCTTATCTTTATGATATTAATGGCATTTTACAATTATTTATTTTTGAACAACGATTCTTATAACAAGATAAGTAGTGTTAAGCACTTGTTAAATAAAACAATTACTAAAAAGTAAAATTGTTAAATAATTTACCCCAAAAATAAAAAAAGCAGCCATAAATGGCTGCTTTAGTTTTAAATATTGTAAATTTTCTGGAATATTAATCTAAATAAAATGCTAAATATAATTAGTTAGAGTGACATGATAAACATTTTAAGCTTAATATCCCTTATTTTAATCTAGTGTAGGCTCCATGTGAGTAAGATCGAATGGTGTGATCTGGTACACATAATAATTAAGCCAATTCGAAAAAAGTAAGTGCCCATGGCTTCGCCAGCTAATTGTTGGGCCTTTATTAGGATCATTATTTTTAAAATAATTACATGGGATTTCTGGTGAAATACCTGCATCAACATCTCGCCAGTATTCTTGAGCGAGCGTATCTCTATCATATTCAGGGTGGCCAGTAACAAATGCCAAGCGTTTATCTTTTGATGCAAATAAATAAGCACCGGCTTCTGCTGAACTGGCTAAAATTTCAAGATCGGTATGCTTGCGGATAAGCTCTTCAGGGAAATCTGCATAACGAGAGTGTGGAGCATAGAATGAAGCATCAAACCCTCGCGTTAATAATGCATACGGCTCCAATGTATCATGCTGATATACGCCTGAAAGTTTTTCTTCTCTAGTCCATTTTGGCAAATCATAAAGAACTTTCAATGCAGCCTGTACGGCCCAACACACAAAGAGCGTTGAAGTAACATGGCTTTTCGCCCATCTAATTACCTTTTCTATTTGTTCCCAATAACATACATCGGTAAATTCAACTAGCCCTAACGGAGCTCCTGTTACGATTAAACCATCAAAATTTTGGTCTTTAATATCTTCAAAATCACAATAAAAATTATTCAAATGCTCTGTAGGAGTATTTTTAGATTCCCTTTGGTCAATACGCAATAACTGGATATCAACCTGTAATGGTGTATTAGATAAAAGCCTTAAGAACTGATTTTCCGTTTCTATTTTTTTAGGCATTAAATTCAGTATTAACACTTTCAAGGGGCGGATCTCCTGAAGGCTAGCTCTTGTCGTTGTCATGACAAAAACATTTTCTTCACGTAAGAAATTAACTGCGGGTAACTCGTCTGGTAAACGAATTGGCATCATTCATCCCCTTTTATATACTTTTATACGTTTAGACTTCTAGAATGCTAAATAATCTAACCAATGTTACTTACCTTGTCGAGCTTTTCAAGACTAATTGAAATAATTTCACGTAGATTCATTTGTCATGGCATTAACTTGAGTATACCTATCTTATAATGTATTGATTTTATATATTTTTTAATCAATAGTGATATTTTATAGATAGATATTCTACTTAGACGTTTTAAGCATTAGGTAAAACTAGGGCAGTATTCATCGCTGCTGAGCAGTGACTGTATTATTTAGTTATACATCGCAAAATTATTTCAAAATACTGTACCAAAAATTATTTAATAAACGTCTTTATGTCATTATCAAATGGCAGCTTTAGCTATTACTAAAATAATATGTAGTCGTTAATTTAAGCTCTAAAATGCCCTATATCCCAAAACTTGTGAGTTGTTACTTACTACTTTAAATACGACACACCTATTCAAGACACCAATATCATTACGCTTTCCACGTAAACTAATACCCAACTTCCTCATGCCTTGTGCGATACTTCCCCGACAGCCAAGCTCACGCTAGCTTCACTCTGTATTTGCTCCCCCCAACTCAGTGAGTTGTTACTCACTACTTTAGATCCGACACACCTATTCACCATACCAATATCATTACACTTTTCGGATGAACTAGAGCCAAACATCTCTACCCCCTGCTTAGCCTTTCCCTAGCTGATTAATTTATTCTTATTTTTTCAGTGGATTAAACCAACCTCGATAAGTGAGTTGTTACTTACTACTTTAAATACGACACACCTATTCACCATACCAATATCATTACACTTTCCGCATAAACTAGTACCAAACTTCTCTACTCCCAGCTTAGCTCCTCCCGTAGGTAATTGATTTAATTTTATTTTTCAGCATATTAAACTCACCCCGATAAGTGAGTTGTTACTTACTACTTTAAATCCGACATGCCCATTCAACACATCAATATCACTGTGCATTCAGAGTGAACTGATGCCCAACTTCCTCATGCCTTGCTCAGTCCTTACTCTACAGCCAAGCTCACGCTAGCTTCACTCTGTATTTGCTCCCCCCAACTCAGTGAGTTGTTACTTACCACTTCAAATACGACACACCTATTCACCATACCAATATCATTACACTTTTCGGATGAGCTGATGCTAAACCTCTCTACTCCTAGCTTTAGTCTCTCCCCTAGCTGATTGATTTATTTTTATTTCTCAATGTGTTAAACCAACCTCGATAAGTGAGCTGTTACTTACTACTTTAAATTCCACACACTTATTCAACATAACAATGTTATTGCACCGTTGAGGGAGGATTAACACCGCCTCAAATCACGGCCAGACGAAAACTTGAGGAATAAAAAATCAGGATGATGGGTTACAAAACAGAGTCCGCTCAGTTCATAAGGAATAAAGGAATAAAGGAATAAACAAGTTAAAACGAGATGGGCAGGAAAAGAATATCTCTGTACTAATGAGGGGTTAACCTAGTCCTCTGCTAATCAGACTGTTAATTTAGAAGCTAGACATAAGCAGTTAGCAGTTAGCAGTTAGCAGTTAGCCTACAGGATAATAAAATATGCAGTGGTCTCAATGCCTCATTACCCTAGGCAGAGCCCTCACAATCAGAGTCGCCCTGAGACTGAACACCTCACTCTTCGCTCCACACTGCCACGCCTCATCACCTAACCCCCAAACGCAAAAAAGCCACCCAATGGGTGGCTTTCTCACTAATTTAATGTCTGGCAGTTCCCTACTCTCACATGGGGAGACCCCACACTACCATCGGCGCTACGGCGTTTCACTGCTGAGTTCGGCATGGGGTCAGGTGGGACCACCGCGCTATTGCCGCCAGACAAATT
>NZ_JBIPDG010000009.1:0-197273 GCF_044006275.1 Providencia sp. 2024EL-00732
CGTTTATTTTCAACTTTTTCTTTCTCACCTCTGTTATCACAAGGCTTCGAGGTTTTCTTCGAGCCGGTTTATCGTGACAACGGATGCGCATTATAGGGAGCCCAGAAAATCTAGCAAGTGTTTTTTTGTTTTTTTATTTTGTTCGCGTTTTTTTTAGCCAAAACAGGCTTTATAAGTTAAATAAGGTCTGTATATTGACTATTTCAGCAGCAATTATTCATTTACTCGCGTAATATAAGTATCTAAGAAATGCGTATTGAGATGAATTATGGAATTAAGTAAGCAACAAACTGCCTCACAGAAGAACCGCTCTTATATTATTGCAGAGAATCTTGGACAGTTAATTTTAAGCAGTACCTATTTACCTGACTCCATTTTACCCAATGAATTAGATTTATCAGAACAATTCCAAGCAAGCAGAACAGCAATAAGAGAAGCAATAAAAATACTCGCGGCAAAAGGAATGGTATTAGCCCGCCCTAAAATTGGCACTCGTGTGATGCCTTCTTCAAATTGGAATTTTTTGGACCAAGACCTTTTAAAGTGGTGGTCGAATAGCGAAGAACAGTCCGTTGTTATTAAACATTTTAAAGTTGTTCGTCTCGCAATTGAGCCCCAAGCTTGTTATCTTGCTGCATTACATGCAACACAAGAACAAAAACAATCTTTACAACTTTTAGCGAGTGAAATGCAATTACTAGCAAAAGAATTTGATAGAGAACGATGGATAAAAATTGACTACCATTTTCATTTAACTATCTATAAAGCTTGCGCTAACCCTTTTTTGATCTCTTTTGCTAATCTGTTTCGCTCTATCTATCAGCGTTATTTTGATGTAATCACTGATAATGAAGTAATTGAAGTTGATACACATCAACAGCTCGCGAATGCAATTATTGAAGGCAAAAGTGCAGATGCCCTTAATTTTTGCTATAGCTTATTAACGAATACTCAGAAATAAAACTAACGAGATAACTCACCGATTTTGGAATTCAATTTTTTAGATAGGTAACTGATGTTCAAGACAGCCAAAAATATGTCTGGTCTTCCATGGATTGCGGCCATGGCCTTTTTCATGCAAGCACTTGATGCCACTATTTTGAATACGGCTTTACCTGATATTGCCAAGAGCCTTCATCACTCCCCCCTTGCTATGCAATCAGCAGTAGTCAGTTACACATTAACTGTTGCCTTATTGATCCCTGTAAGTGGGTGGTTTGCTGATAGATTTGGGACACGGCGTGTTTTTATTTTAGCAGTTTCATTATTTTCTTTAGGTTCTTTATTGTGTGCACTTTCACCCTCCCTAGATTTTTTAGTAACGTCAAGGGTTATTCAAGGGGTTGGTGGGGCAATGATGATGCCAGTTGCACGTTTAGCGCTAATTAGAGCTTATCCACGTAGTGAATTATTGCCAATATTAAACTTTGTCACAATACCGGGGTTAGTTGGGCCAATATTAGGGCCTCTGCTAGGTGGTATATTAGTGACCTACGCCACATGGCATTGGATATTTATTATTAATATTCCTATTGGCGTTTTAGGTATTTTTTATGCGTTAAAACATATGCCTGATTTTAAAATGCCGAAGCGAAAATTTGATACCCTCGGTTTCTTATTGTTTGGATTCGGTTTAGTAATGCTATCTGTCAGCCTCGATTTCTTTGGTGATAAATCGCTACCTACATCTATACCAGTATCTCTTGTTGCAATTGGGTTTCTTTTCCTATTTCTTTATATTTTCCATGCAAGGCGAATTAAGCACGCCATTATTCCTTTAAATTTATTTAAAACTCGCACTTTTTCTATTGGTATCAGTGGGAATGTTGCAACTCGACTAGGTACTGGCAGTATTCCATTTCTAATGCCATTAATGCTACAAGTTGGTTTTGGCTATGAAGCTGTTGTTGCTGGTATGATGATGGCACCATTAGCGATTGGTTCAATCACAGCAAAATCCGCTGTTACAAAAATACTCACTAAATATGGGTACCGTAATACATTATTTGTTATCACCATCATTATTGGATTAATGATTGCTCAATTTTCCTTGCAGTCACCAAGTATGTCGATTTATCTGTTAATAGTCCCTTTATTCATTTTAGGTATGGTAATGTCTGTACAATTTACCGCAATGAATACGATATGTTTGGCTGACCTAACAGATAATAATGCAAGTGCGGGGAACAGTATGTTAGCCGTGACTCAACAGCTATCGATAAGTTTCGGTATTGCAGTGAGCGCAGCAATATTGAACTTCTATGGTGGACAGCCTAACAGCAATACCGTCGATAATTTCCATTATACCTTTATTACTGTCGGTGCTATCACCTTAATATCCGCTTTTGTCTTTTTATTATTAAGTAAGACTGATGGGGATAACTTAATAAAAAATAAAGCAAAAAAGGCTAAAAATTAGCATTTCCTGACCGATTGACGCTCAATAAGTTCAGGTGTTAATACTAAAACACTGGCATCTGCTTCAGGGTTATCCATACGATAAATAAGTTGGTCAACAGCCTGTTTGCCTAGTTTATCTTTTGGTTGATGGATCGTCGTCAATGGTGGGATCATATAAGGTGAAAGGTCGATATCATCATAACCAATGATTGAAATATCATCAGGCACTTTGATTCCTTTTTGGAATATAGCCTGATAAGCCCCAACAGCCATGGCATCATTCCCTGCAAAAATAGCTTGTGGAGGCGTTGATAACTCAAGCAGTTTATTCATTGATTCAAAACCACCAGCAAATTCGAAGTCACTGAAAATAATATAATCTTCATTAACTTCAATTTTAGCCTGTTCCATCGCTTGAATAAAACCTTGATAACGAGCCCTTGCTGGAGACTTATCTTGAGGCCCCGCAATACAGGCTATTCGGGTAAAACCCGAATCAATAAGATAACGGGTAGCAATTTCCCCCCCAAGAAATGAGTTATCTTGAATCACATCTCCTACTGAATCAAATGGTGACCAATCCATCATAACGGTCGGAACGCTAGGGTAGCGAGTAAACACATCCTTCGATGGGCCTTGAACTTCTGTACACATAATTAATAGCCCATCAACACGTTTTTGTAATAACGTTTCTAAGCTATGGTTCATACGTTGAAGGTCACCTTCAGTATTACATAAGATCAAACTATAACCGCGCTCGTAGCAACTACGTTCAACACCACGTACTACTTCTGCATAAAATGGGTTATTACTTGTTGTTAGTAACATCCCTATTGTATTAGTGCGATTCATTTTTAAGCTTCTAGCTAATGCTGAAGGGGCATAGTTTAGCTCTTCTATCGCATTTTTGACGCGCAGAGTTATACTTTCGCTAACATAGCGATTTTGATTAATCACGTGAGAGACTGTGGATGTCGACACCCCCGCTAAACGTGCCACATCTTTCATTGTTGCCACAAGCTAATCCTGTTGAGTCAAAAATTGTTCAATTTCTTTACGCCAAGGTACCGATGGCTGCGCGCCAGGACGAGTTACAGCAATTGCTGCGGCAGCATGAGCAAAAATAATTGCGTCTTCATCTGCCTTACCTTCCAATAATGCAGTGACATAAGCCCCATTGAATGTATCACCTGCCGCAATAGTATCTACTGCTTTTACGTTAAATGCAGGAATTATTTTCCCTTGTGAGCCTTGTTCACTATACCAAACCCCTCGGGACCCTAGCGTTATCATCACTTTGCTGATCCCTTTTTCGTGCAATACCTGTGCAGCTGCTTGTGCTCCTTTATTATCATTAACAGCAATCCCTGTTAGATGCTCAGCTTCGGTTTCATTTGGTGTAATGATATCGACTAGTGTTAATAATGAATCTGGCAATGACTGGGCTGGTGCTGGATTTAAAATTACCTGTGTATTATTTTTATTGGCAATTTCAGCAGCCATTTGTACCGTATCAAGAGGTGACTCTAATTGCATTAAAACAGCATCAGCTTCGATAATTTTTTGTTGATAGCTAGCAAGCCTTTCTGTCGTCAATTGTGCATTTGCGCCTGCACTGATACCAATAATGTTTTCACCTTGTTGGTTCACATAAATCAATGCCACACCAGTAGTTTCATCTTGAATGGCATCAATACACTCAGTTTTAATATTATCCAAACTAAGCTGTTTTTTAATACTAGAACCAATGCCATCATCACCAACACAAGCAATAAAAGTTATGTCAGCACCGCTTCTACCCGCGGCGACAGCTTGATTTGCGCCTTTACCACCAAATGCAACTTGATAGTGATCACCCCTCACCGTTTCACCCGGCTGCGGAAATTGCTTAACATTTAATATATGATCAGCATTGATACTACCGAGAACCACTAGCTTTGCTGTAGCCATAACGTTTATTTCCTTTTTATTGTGACGTAATAACCCACAAACTAAATGAACCGCCGTTATAATAGTAAACGGCGGTTTTTATTTTTTATTGTTTTACCACTAATTCCAATTCAACTGGAACCGTAGATTCAACTTTTTCACCTTTTAAGACTTTATCCGCTATCTGTACTCCAACGATACCGATTTGGTCTGGGCGCTGTGCTATGGTTGCCCCTAATTTACCGCTTTCTACTGCTTTGATGCCATCATTAGTGCCATCAAACCCAACAACAAGAACATCAGAGTAACCAGCAGTTTGTAAAGCTCTTAAAGCACCTAGAGCCATTTCATCATTCTGAGCAAATACCGCTTGGACAGTAGGATGTGCCGTTAACAAGTTTTGCATGACGTTCAAGCCTTTTGTTCTATCAAAATCAGCAGGTTGGCTCGCCAGTAAATTAAATTTATGCTCTTTTGCTCCAGTATTAAAACCTTCACCACGCTCACGCGCTGCTGAAGTACCGGAAATCCCTTCTAATTGAATGACTTTTGCTTCATTACCCGCTTTTTTTGCGATATAGTCAGCCGCCATTTTCCCCCCCATGCGGTTATCTGATGCCACATGGCTGACAACTTCACCTTTATTTGCTGCTCTATCTAATGTAATCACAGGAATGTTAGCTTTGTTAGCCATTAAAATAGAATTCCCGACCGCGTCTGAATCAGTTGGATTGATTAACATAAGTTTTGTGCCACGCACAGTTAGATCTTGTACGTTTGCCAACTCTTTAGCTGGGTTATCTTGAGAATCTAAGACGATCAATTCATACCCCAGTTTATCAGCTTCTTTTTGTGCGCTGTCTTTCATCGTCACAAAGAATGGATTGTTAAGTGTAGAAATAACTAATGCAATGCTATCTTTCGCCATCGCATTAACACTGACCGTTGCACTCAGTGCAACCGCAGATAATAGTGTTGCTAATTTATTCATCTTCATAATAATTTTCCTGTAGGGTTATTTTTTATTATCAACAAGTACCGCAAGTAAGATGACGACAGCTTTTACAATCATCTGATAGTTTGACGAAATACCTAATAAGTTTAAGCCATTATTTAGAAAACCAAGGATCAAGGCACCAATCAAGGTTCCGACAATGCGGCCTTTACCACCAGCAAGGCTGGTACCACCAAGAACAACCGCAGCAATGGCATCCAATTCATATCCATTACCCGCCATTGGTTGTGCTGATGATAAACGCGCAACTTCGATTACACTCGCCAATGCAGCTAACAAGCCACATAAGGCATAAACGATAATTTTAATGCGGTCGACGTTAATACCAGATAGGCGAGTTGCTGATTCATTCCCCCCTAATGCATAGATATAACGACCTAGACGTGTGTGATGCAACATGTACCATGCAGCCGCAAAAACAATGATCATTAACCAAACAGGGGTCGGAATGCCAAATGGACGCCCAATACCAAACCAACCAAATAAATCTGCGTTATCACTAAACCCTGTATTAATAGGGCTTCCGTCGGTGTACACGCGAGTAACCCCACGTAGTAATAACATCATGACTAGAGTTGCAATAAAAGCTTGAACTTTACCTTTTGCGACAATAACACCGGTACATGCGCCAATTGCAGCCCCCAATGCTAATGCACCAGCAACAGCGACTAAAGCATTTACATCAGTACTCACCATAGAAGCTGCCACAGCCCCAGTTAATGCTAATAATGAGCCGACAGACAGGTCAATTCCTGAGGTTAAAATGACCAATGTCATTCCAACAGCCATAATGGCATTCACAGAGGTTTGTTGTAAGATATTGAAAAAGTTATTAACCGTAAAAAAATTAGGGCTTAATGTCGATACGATCGCAATTAAAATTAATAGTGCTATTAATGATTTTTGCTCCATCAGCCATGCTTTGCTGAACCAGCGTTTTGATGATGCGGTAGTTGAACTCATGCTGATAACTCCTGAACTGAGCCATAATGTTTACCCACTGCAGCAGCCATTAAGGCTTCCTGAGTTGCGTCTTTGGCGGAAAACTCCCCACTGATATGACCTTCATGCATAACCAAAATACGGTCACTCATTCCAATCACTTCTGGCATTTCTGAAGAAACTAAAATGATACTCAGTCCTTCTTTCTTAAATTGGTTAATTAATTGATAAATTTCTTTTTTGGCTCCAACATCAACCCCGCGAGTTGGTTCATCAAGGATCAGGACTTTAGGTCGCGTCATTAACCCCCGAGCAATTGCCACTTTTTGCTGATTACCACCAGAAAGGTTGCCAATAATTTGGTTCATTGATGGCGTTTTAATATTGAATAATCGAATGAAATCACTGACAGTTTGTTGTTCTTCTTTATGTTTTAAACTACCACCTACGCGGCTAAAATAACGTAGTGCCGTCAATGACATATTTTCTTTCACTGACATGCCAAGTACTAAACCATCACGTTTGCGGTCTTCAGAAATATAGACAATGCCGTTATTTAGGCCATCTTGAGGAGTTCTTAATGTGACTTCCTTACCTTCAAGAGTAATAGTCCCTGTTTTCTTCGCTGCCGCGCCATAAATAATTTTCATCAATTCCGTGCGACCTGCCCCCATCAACCCTGAAACCCCTAAAATTTCACCACTTTTTAGACTAAAACTGGCATTAGTGACTCCGGGACCGGATATATTTTGCAACTGTAAGCGCACACTACCAGTAGGAACATCAACTCTCGGATACTGATCTTCTAGTTTTCGTCCTACCATCATTTCAATTAGCTTTTCTTCTTCTAATTCGCTAACAGGTTTTTCACCTATAAATTGGCCGTCACGAAAAACAGTTACATCATCGCAAATTTCAAAAATTTCTTTTAGCCGATGAGAAATGTACACAATGCCACAGCCTTGCGCTTTTAAGTCTTCAATAACTCTAAATAAAGAAGCTGTTTCTGTATCAGTTAAAGCATCGGTTGGCTCATCCATGATGATAACTTGGGATTGATAACTTAGAACCTTAGCTATTTCGACCATTTGCTGCTCACCAATAGAGAGCTCAGCAATAGTTTGGTGGCTGTTATAATCAAGATTAAGACGTTGAAGAAGTTTGTCTGATTCACTAAACATCTTTTTCCAGTCGATTTTGCCAAATACATTAACAAATTCTCGACCAAGAAAAATATTCTCCGCGATAGTTAATTCAGGAATAAGATTTAGCTCTTGGTGAATAATACCAATGCCTGCTTCTTGGGAGTTTTTAGGGCCATTAAATTTTACTTCTTTGCCTAGATAGCGGATTTTACCTGCATCTTTGCTATAGATACCGGTTAGTACTTTCATCATGGTTGATTTGCCAGCCCCATTTTCCCCCACCAGCGCCATGACTTTTCCAGGATAGACATTTAATGTCGCCCCATTAAGGGCTTTTACCCCTGGAAATGATTTATCGATTCCGATAAGTTCTAATAAAGGTTGCATAATCACCTCAGAAAGTCACACCAGAACAAAGAATAATGTTAGCGAACGGTGAACATTCTCCGGTGCGGATCACCGCTTTACTGTCATGAGTCAGTTGTTTAAAACGTTCATGGCTGCAATAGATAATTTCAATCGTATTATTTTGAGTGACTTCTAGCTGTTGTAAGTGAGCTAAAATAGCATCTTCCATTTGTGGGTTATTGGTACTAATTTCCTCAGCTAGAATGGCTTTTTCGACTTGCATCTCTTGAGTAATAACACTTAAAACTGACATGAAATCGGGTAAGCCTTGAGTAATGGCTAAATCAATACGCTCAGTTCCTTGAGAAATAGGCAAACCAGCATCAGCAAGCGTTATTTGGTCCGTATGACCTAACTTGGCAATTACAGAGGTCACGTTGGCATTAAGTAAAACACCCTTTTTCATTTTTCACCGCCATTCTAGTAAGCGAAACGTTTCGCTCATGTAATCATAGTAAAGATGAGTCACAACTCAATATTGATGGTTAATATTTGTGATCAACATCGAAACGTTTCGTTAGCGTTAAAAAAATAAAAAATGATAACTAATTGAATAGCTTAAGCTGAATCGTTTCTATTGATTCATAAATAAACATAAAAAAAAACATTCAAAAACAATTAAAATTTGTTTACACGAATTTTTTGATGAAAAATGCCATTTAAATTCATTTTAAGCTCATTTTATGGTGACATATCAAATGTAATTTAAGATAGGTTAAATTATTTATCTTTAACCGTTGCGATAAGGAATAAAAAATGAATATGACATCATCAATAAAATCAGTTAATCCAGCAACAAATAAAGTAGAAAAGATTTATCAAGAAATGAGTGCGGAGGAAGTCGATACAATACTCAGCAAAGCAGATAACGCCTACCTGACTTGGAAAAAAAGCTCATTTACAGAGCGAGCAGTAATTTTACATAACATAGCAAAAACTATGCGAGATAAAAAAGAGCTTCTCGGAAAAATCTGTACAACAGAAATGGGAAAACTATTAAGTGAATCGATAAGCGAAGTCGAATTATGCGCAAATATTTTTGACTACTATGCGAATGAAGGAAGCCGTTTATTAGCGGATAAAGAAATTGATGTTAAACACGGAAAAGCCTTCTTAACTTATGAACCTATCGGAGTACTCCTGACTGTTCAACCATGGAATTTTCCATTTTATCAAATAACTCGAACAGCTGCTGCTAATCTAATGGCAGGGAATACCATTGTTTTAAAGCATGCTTCAAATATTCCCCAATGCGCTGAAATAATGGAAAAAATATTTATTGAAGCAGGCCTACCGGATGGCGTTTACAACAATTTATTCATTCCTGGCTCAAAAGTTTCAGCTCTTGTTTCAGATGAACGAGTCAAAGCCGTATCTTTAACAGGAAGTAAACCTGCTGGTTCCAATTTTGCCTCTGAAGCAAGCAAAGTAATAAAAAAATCAACACTTGAGCTAGGAGGGAGTGATGCTTTTATTGTGCTAGCTGATGCAGATATTGATAGTGCGGTTGCGACAGCGACTGCTGGCCGTCTATGGAATGCAGGGCAAGTTTGTGTTTCACCAAAACGTATTATTGTATTAGAAAACGTTGCGAAAGAATTTATCGCAAAAGCAAAAGCAATCTATGAAAAAATTATTGTGGGTGACCCAATGGACCCAGCTACGCAACTCGCCCCATTAAGTAGCGAAGGAGCAGTAAACGACGTTATTAATCAAGTTGAAGTGGCTGTAAAAGAGGGAGCAACACTGGTATTTGGCGGTAAGCGATTAGATCGTGAAGGGGCGTTTATGCAACCCACAATATTGACAGATATAAAACCGAATATGAAAGCTTATCATGAAGAAATATTCGGCCCAGTACTTTGTATTTATGCTGTAAAAAATATAGATGAAGCCATTCAATTAGCTAACGCGACTGAATTCGGTTTAGGTGGAACTGTCTTTGGTAAGAATGAAGCGGAAGCAATAAAAGTGGCTCGCCAAATAGTCACAGGGATGGTTTATATCAATCATACCACAGGAATTGCCCCTGAGCTCCCCTTCGGTGGAACTAAGCTTTCTGGTTATGGTCGAGAACAATCACTTGCGGGCATTCGTGAGTTTGTGAATGAAAAATTAATTCGAGTTACCACGCCAGATGCACCTTATTAATAATTATTAATCCTCAGCGCGGGCTCATAGTTTTATACTCATGAGCCCACCCAGTTCAAATCAGCTCTCTTTCGATTAAGATTTTCTCGCCTTAATACAGCTACACACGATTTAAATCAAATAACACAAAAGAAAAATGACAAATTTGATTGCACTGTTTATAAAAGGACGGATAACCTAATAATTAAGCGTAACTACAACATTATTGAATTTTGTTATTCAATGAAAGGAATATCGATGCAATTATCTGAACGGATAGCTCAACTTAGCAATTACCTTGAAAGCGGTTTATATGAACGCCAGCAGGCTATTCGTTTATGTTTATTAGCCACATTAAGTGGGGAAAGTGTTTTTCTCTTAGGCCCTCCTGGTATTGCAAAAAGCTTGATAGCGAGACGAATGAAATTTGCTTTTCGCCATGCAAATGCGTTTGAATACTTAATGACACGTTTTTCGACTCCCGAAGAAATATTTGGCCCACTATCAATACAGGCACTAAAAGATGAAGGGCGCTACCAACGGCTAACTAAAGGCTATTTACCTGATGCTGAAGTTGTCTTTCTTGATGAGATTTGGAAAGCCGGCCCTGCTATTTTAAATACTTTGCTAACGGCAGTAAATGAACGCAAGTTTCGTAATGGTGACGAAGAAAAACGTATTCCGATGCGGCTATTAGTTACCGCTTCTAATGAACTTCCTGATGCAGATAGTAGCCTAGAAGCACTATTTGACCGTATGTTAGTGCGTATTTGGTTAGATAAACTACAAGAAAAACAAAATTTCCGCGCACTTCTAACTGGAAAATCATCCTTAGATGAAGCACAAGTACCTGAACATTTAAAAATCAGTGATGAAGAATACCAACAGTGGCAACAAGAAATACCGAAAATTACGCTACCCGATCACTGTTTTGAGCTTATTTATCAACTACGTCAACAATTAGATGCAACAGATAAGCAAGTTTATGTTTCTGACAGGCGATGGAAAAAAGCGGTTTATCTACTGCAAGCAAGTGCATTTTTCAATGGTAGAAGTAGTGTATCCCCCCTTGATATTGTGCTACTAAAAGATTGCCTATGGCACGATATGCAATCCATGAACACCTTGCCTAAATTATTGCAATCTCTACTGCAAGAGGATGGCTGGCAACAACGTAAATTAATGCACGAAATAGAGCTAACTTACCAACAATGGATGTCATCAACCCAAGATCAAAACAACCAAGACGCATTTAAAGTAAATAAAAACAATGCAATGTTTGCTCGCAAAGCCTCATATGTACTCCCAGAGAATATTGCTGAAGGGCGTATTACGCTATTTTTACATCGCCCATTGCAGTTACATAATATGAAAGTCACCTTTGTGACAACGGATAAAAAATCCCTGATAAACTTTTTAAATAAAGGAACAACGTTATCAGCTCACCTCAACGGAATTGGTTTTGCCCAAGAATTGGCCGCAGAGATTAATAATTTAAACCAAATTCAATTATTAGATGTGAGTCACCAATCATCGACTTTATATCTACAGGATAAAACAGCAAGTAACATACCTACGATAAATAACCAAGAATGGTTAGATAAGTTGGATAAAATTCAAAATGATATCCAAACAGCTCGCTATCAATTTGAAAAACAGCAACCAAATTTATTTATCGAGCCCCATTGGATAGCAGATATAGAACAAAGCTTTATTAACGTATCCGAGAGACTCATCCAACTACGCAACCAAATCACGGGTAAAGTGGCTGAATAATTATGATGAGTTTAGCCACACTCGAAATGCTACTTTCGGTTAATGAAGGTCAATTAATTGAAGAGATCATTATTTCTCTTCTCGCTACCCCACAATTGGCCGTATTTTTCGAAAAACACCCACGTTTGAAAAAAGCCTTACTAAAAGATTTATCCAGTTGGAAAAAAGATCTCAAACAAAGGATGAAAGATGCACTCGTCCCTTTACAGCTTTCTGAAGAGTTTGAGTTGTATCGCCAGTCATTAGGAATTTCCACTGATGCTTTTTTTACCCAACTCCCTACTGTAATTGAAAAGCTTCATCAACTTGATTCCCCTTTTTATCGTGAAGCTTATCAGTTACAGAGTGGCAAAATAGAAAACCGTGGTGCAAGACAATCACTGTTTGTCCAAAGATGGCGTATTAGCTTAATTTTTCAAGTTACGACTCTTCATAAAGAACTGTTGGAGCAAGAAAAAGAACAGTTGCTGGCGGAATTACAGCGTCGGCTAGCGTTAAGTGGAAATTTAGAAGATATACTCGGTGAAAATGAGCGTGCAGCAGGCCGCTTATGGGATCTAAGCAAAGGGGCCAATATGACCTCAGCTTATAATGACCAATTGTTAAATCGTTATAGTGAGTTTTTACGCCAACAACCTGAACTGGAAAAAATAGCCCAATTGTTAGGACGCAGCCAAACAGCCCAAGCCATTCCAGATGATAGCGTCATACTTGAACCAATGACTATCATGGAAAAAGTCCCTGAAACTGTCCCCGAACAAGTTAATGGTTTAAATCAAAGCGATGATATTTTACGGTTATTACCCGCGGAATTAGCCATGTTAGGACTTGAAGATATAGAGTTTGAGTTTTATCGCAAATTGCTTGAAAAACAACTTTTGACTTATCGTTTACAAGGTGAGAGTTGGCAAGAAAGAAAAATACTTCGGCCAATCACACATCATCATAACGAAGAGCAACCAAGAGGACCATTCGTTGTATGTATCGATACCTCTGGTTCAATGGGGGGGTTAAATGAACGATGTGCCAAAGCCTTTTGCCTTGCCCTGATGAAAATTGCGCTGGCAGATAACCGGTCATGCCATGTCATGTTATTCTCCACTGAAATAGTGCACTACGATTTATTATCTGCCGATGGCTTAGATCAATGTATTCGTTTTTTACATCAGACCTTTAAAGGTGGGACCGATCTCGCCGCTTGTTTGCAAGAAACAGCAATAAAATTGGAGTCAAAACAGTGGGCTGATGCAGATGCAGTGGTAATTTCTGATTTTGTGGCTCAACGTTTGCCCGATGAATTAATTCAGAAGATTAAATCAATGCAGAAGATGGGGAAATACCGCTTCCATGCGGTATCCGTATCAAATTATGGGAAACCCAGCATCATGAAAATTTTTGACCATATTTGGCGCTTTGATACTGGGTTAAAAAGCAGGCTACTACGCCGCTTTAATCGCTAATTACAGCATACCTTCAACTGACTCTTGCATTTCTTCGCCCCACACGCCACATTGTACTTGGCCAATGTGTTGACGTTGCAGAAGCAACATCACTAAACGTGATTGACCAATGCCACCCCCAATAGTTTGCGGCATTTCACCTTTCACTAACGCTTGATGCCACTCTAATTCCATACGCTTTTCATCATTTGTCAGGCCTAATTGGTATGTCAAGCACTCAGGACTTACACGAATACCCATAGAGGACAGCTCAAAAGCATCTTGTAATACTGGGTTCCATACAATGATGTCACCGTTTAAACCACAAAAACCATCTTCATTTTTTGTCGTCCAGTCATCATAGTCTGGTGCACGTACATCATGTGATTCACCGCTCGATAACTTACCGCCGATACCAATCAAGAATACAGCACCCAGTTCTTTCGCGATAGCGCGCTCACGACCTTTAGCGTCTAAGTCAGGGTAACGCTGTAGTAACTCTTCACTGTGGATAAAGTGAATTTGGTCTGGCAGGAACGGTGCCAAACCAAATTCTTTACTTACGGCAGCTTCTGTTTCTTTTATTGCCTTATAGATTTTACCCACTGTCTGTTTCAGATAAGGAAGAGTACGCTCCTCATCTGCCATCACTTTTTCCCAATCCCACTGATCAACATAGACAGAGTGGATAGGGGTTAAGCGATCCTCGTCCGGACGCAACGCTTTCATATGTGTATATAAACCTTGGCCTTTACTAAAACCAAAACGACCGAGCGTTTTACGTTTCCATTTAGCCAATGAGTGAACGACTTCGAAGGTTGCACCTGGAATTGATTTCACTTTTACTTGAACGGCTTTTTCACTACCGGATAAGTTATCTTGTGTACCATCACCTAAACGGCTCAGGATTGGGCCTTGAACCTCAATTAAGCCTAATTCCTTTTCAAGTAAACGTGAGAAATATGATTTAACAAAACTAATTTGTTGCTGATGTTCGATGAATGACTTGTCCATAATTTTGTACCCATAATTTGATTGCTGTATTAGCTGATGTATAGATTAAGCAACAAAATGAGGTATAAATTCAATATACTTCATTAAAAAAAGCCATTGGCGTTTATTTTAATCAAAAAAAAGGGTATAAAAATGAATAATCGTTAAAATGGAGGTGAAATAATGCCTGAAAATTATCAAATCGATAATCTCGATCGTGACATACTTCACGAATTAATGGGAAATGCAC
The DNA here is from genome assembly GCF_044006275.1 of Providencia sp. 2024EL-00732. NCBI lineage: Bacteria > Pseudomonadati > Pseudomonadota > Gammaproteobacteria > Enterobacterales > Morganellaceae > Providencia > Providencia sp. 2024EL-00732. The sequence continues at coordinate 14,428 of NZ_JBIPDG010000009.1, forward strand.
GTACACCATATGCGGAATTAGCAAAAAAATTCTCTGTTAGCCCAGGTACAATTCATGTTCGCGTAGAGAAAATGAAGCAAGCTGGAATCATTCAAGGAACTCGTATCGATATCAGCCCAAAACGGTTAGGTTTTGATGTCTGCTGTTTTATTGGCATCATTTTAAAAAGTGCTAAAGATTACCCAACAGCACTAAAAAAACTGGATGCCTTAGAAGAAGTGGTTGAGGTTTATTACACAACTGGGCAATACAGCATTTTTATCAAAGTCATGTGCAAGTCAATTGATGCGTTACAAGACGTACTTATCAACAAAATTCAAACGATTGATGAAATACAATCCACCGAAACGTTGATCTCCTTACAGAACCCAATCTTGCGAACAATTAGCCCTTAGAAAAAAAAATTATATAACCACATTATCCACAGGTAGATCCCAGCTCATTCACAGCGTACAATAGCCAGCAATTATCGTGAAAGAGAATCACCATGACAAAAGTAACCTTAATAAGTGGCAGTACAATGGGCAGTGCGGAATATGTTGCAGAGCATATGGCTGAGATTTTGGACGAATTAGGTTATGAAACAGAAATTCAACATGGTCCTAGTCTTGATGACTTAACACTTGAAGGGTTATGGCTGGTGGTTAGCTCTACACATGGTGCAGGTGATTTACCAGAAAACATTCAGCCTTTATTTGAAAGCATACAAAAAGAATCCCCAGATCTAAGTAAAGTTAAATTTGGTGCAGTCGGGATCGGTAGTTCCGAGTATGACATTTTTTGTGGTGCGATCCACAAACTTGATTCGTTATTAAGCGAAAAAGGGGCAAAAAGGATCGGTGAATGTTTTGAAATTGATGTCCAGCAACACGAAATACCTGAAGATCCCGCGGGGGAATGGGTTAAAATTTGGGCAAACGAACTATGATTTGGTTATTAAACCAGCAGTCAGCTGTGGATAACTCAGGGAAGATCACGGTATTAACCGGTAGTTATCCATAGTATAAGTTTTAGGTCGACCACTGGCTGTGTATAAGTCACCTTTTTGATCCCAGCTTATACGCAATAGGATCACGGATCATTCACAGTATATGATCCTTTACACTTTTATGATCTTTAAAGTGAAAATCCACTTATCCACAGAAACGAGCGATCCTAATAATAGATCTAATAAAGAGATCTTTAAATAAAAAGATCTTAATACTATATAAGGGAGATACCTAAAACTTGGTGTCTTCCTAAAACTTGAGTAGAATCCTCTCCTCAAATGCACAGTCAGCATTTTCTAACGTTTAAGGTTCACACATGTTTTATCCAGAGCAATTTGACGTCATCGTAATTGGTGGTGGTCATGCCGGTACTGAAGCAGCAATGGCAGCTGCACGTATGGGGCGTCAAACCCTATTACTGACTCACAATATTGATACATTGGGCCAGATGTCTTGCAACCCAGCCATTGGTGGGATCGGTAAGGGACATCTGGTTAGAGAAATTGATGCCCTTGGTGGTTTAATGGCAACTGCAACTGACAAAGCTGGCATTCAATTTAGAACATTAAATGCCAGTAAAGGGCCGGCAGTACGTGCAACTCGTGCACAAGCAGACCGCGTTCTTTATCGACAAGCAGTTAGAACCGCTTTAGAAAATCAACCAAACTTAATGATTTTCCAACAACCTGTTGAAGACTTAATTGTTGAAAATAATCAAGTCACAGGCGCTGTTACCCGCATGGGCTTAAAATTTAAAGCAAAAGCAGTGGTATTAACGGTAGGGACTTTTCTTGATGGAAAAATTCATATAGGTTTAGAAAACTACAGTGGTGGTCGTGCTGGTGACCCCCCATCAGTTTCCCTTTCTCAACGTTTAAGGGAATTGCCATTACGAGTTAACCGCTTAAAAACGGGAACTCCACCACGTATTGATGCAAGAACCATCGATTTCACCCAGTTAGCACAACAACTAGGTGATAATCCTATGCCTGTTTTTTCATTCCTAGGCTCACAGGATCAACATCCACAACAGATGCCTTGTTACATCACTTACACCAATGAAAAAACCCATGATGTGATCAGAAATAACCTTGATCGTAGCCCAATGTACGCAGGGATCATCGAAGGTATAGGCCCGCGTTATTGCCCATCGATCGAAGATAAAGTGATGCGCTTTGCAGACAAAGACTCACATCAGATCTTCTTAGAACCCGAAGGCTTAACCAGTAACGAAATCTATCCAAATGGTATATCCACCAGCTTACCATTTGATGTCCAAATGCAAATAGTTCATTCCATGAAAGGAATGGAAAATGCAAGGATCATTCGCCCTGGTTATGCTATTGAGTATGATTTCTTTGACCCTAGAGATCTCAAACAAACTCTAGAAAGTAAATTTATTAATGGCCTGTTCTTTGCTGGTCAAATTAATGGCACAACAGGTTATGAAGAAGCTGGTGCTCAAGGGTTACTAGCAGGCCTTAATGCTGCACAATATGCCTTTGGGTTAGAAGGTTGGTTCCCTCGTCGTGACCAAGCCTATATAGGGGTTTTAGTCGATGACCTGTGTACTTTGGGGACTAAAGAACCTTACCGCATGTTCACTTCACGTGCAGAATACCGTTTGATGCTGCGTGAAGACAATGCAGATTTACGTTTAACTGAAAAAGGGCGTGAACTAGGGTTAGTTGATGACGTTCGCTGGGCTCATTTTAATAACAAAGTTGAATTGATTGAAAAAGAGCGTCAACGCTTAAAAGATATTTGGGTTCATCCAAAATCTGATAACCATGCAGAAATCGACGCAATTTTAACGGTACCAATATCAAAAGAAGCTAACGGGGAAGATTTACTACGTCGCCCTGAAATGACCTATAAAATGTTAACCTCACTTAACCTTTTTGCTCCAGGTATTGATGATCCTCAAGCTGCCGATCAGGTTGAAATACAGGTTAAATATGAAGGTTATATCGCTCGTCAAAAAGAAGAGATCGAAAGACAGCTACGGAATGAAAACACGATATTACCTATTGACCTTGATTACAAACAAGTCAAAGGGTTATCTAACGAAGTAATGGCTAAACTGAACGACCATAAACCAACATCCATAGGCCAAGCTTCACGTATTTCAGGTATTACCCCGGCTGCAATCTCTATTTTACTTGTTTGGCTTAAAAAACAAGGCATGTTACGCCGGAGCGCATAAAAATGGATTTATTATCAAAACTTAACCAATTGTTAGCAAAAGCGGATATCAACCTAACAGATAAACAAAAACAGCAATTAATTGGTTACGTTGAGTTATTAGTTAAATGGAACAAAGCTTATAATCTAACTTCTGTACGTGACCCGCAACAGATGCTGATTCGCCATATTATGGATAGCATAGTGGTGAACGGTCAACTCAACGGGACCACGTTTATCGATGTAGGAACAGGCCCTGGCTTACCAGGGGTTCCTTTAGCTATTGTTCGACCTGAGTCCCACTTTGTTTTATTAGACAGCTTAGGGAAGCGCATACGCTTTTTAAAACAGGTTCAACACGAACTTGGTTTGACGAATATCGAACCTATTCAATCTCGTGTTGAAGAATACCCAGTTGGGTCTGGTTTTGATGGGGTTATCAGTCGAGCTTTCGCGTCATTGGATGATATGTTGAGCTGGTGTCACCATTTACCCTCCCCGACAGGGCATTTTTATGCGCTCAAAGGTATGATCCATAATGACGAAATCACCTCATTACCTGAGCAGTTTAAGGTTGAATCAATCATTGAACTGGAAGTTCCTGAACTTGATGAACAACGCCATTTAGTTAAAATATCTATAAAATAAAGTTGCTTCTCGTCAAAAAAATTTATCATTTAGAGCGATAGCCGAAGGTTTAAAAAACTGACGGCTATTATTATTTTTAACGGGGTAGTTAACACTCGAATTTTACGTACTGTTTACACGGCAATAACGAATAAGTTTCCAAAACAGCGTTTTGAAAGTAAATATGGGGTTAATTGCCAATTTTTACTTAATCGATTTAGCTTGATAGTTAGTTAATATTGAAATATTTGCTTTATAGCGGCAGTTTTTTGTTCAAAAATTGAATTCTTTAATTATTTGATTTACAGATTAATTCTATTTTTTCTTACGAAGAAAATTGAATGAATAAATAAAGCGAATAATACGAAGTGTGATATTGATCACGTTTAACTGTAAGTATGTAGCAAATCATTAACTATTTATTAATTATTACTGCGACAATTCTGCGCTAACTCGAAAAAATTAAATATTTATTCACCTTTTCGCTACTTACTGATTGAATTCATTTCGCCTGCCCGTATAATTTGCTCGTTTTTGTCTCTTGACACATTTAAGCAAAGGCAGTTTTATACAACACTTAGCGTTTCTGAGGCTGAGAAGAGCTGGGAGTATCAAAAAAGTTATGTCTGTATCCCTTTATGACAACAAGCATGCTGCAAAGCAGTTGTCTGTTCAGTTTATAACTTTAGTGATCCTCAGTGGGGCTTTCTGTGCAAATAGTATAGAATGGGGGGCCTCTGCTCTTGCTGGTGGGTTAGCATGCTGGTTACCAAATATCGTATTTATGCTGCTAGCACAATTTCAGAAAGCAAAGGAAGAGGATGAACCTGTCCGCATTGCCTGGTTCTTAGCATTAGGAGCAGGGCTAAAGGTTGTTACAACTATCGTTGTTTTAGTTGTTGCTTTCGGTGTGTTCAAAGCGTCATTAACACCACTGGGTTTGACCTATTTAGCGGTGCTAATTGTTCAGATTGTTGCACCAGCCGTTTTTAAACGGTAAGTATTTTTAAACTACAAAAGGGTAAGAGGCATCATGTCTGCATCAGGAGAAGTGATGACTACAGAGGATTACATAGGCCACCATCTGAGAAACCTTCAGTTGGACCTGAGTACCTTTAAGTTGGTCGATCCCCACGCTAGTCCAACATTTTGGACGTTGAACATTGACTCGCTTTTTTTCTCAGTAGTTCTCGGGGCTTTGTTCCTGTGGCTATTTAGAAAAGTTGCAGCCAATGCGACTAGTGGCGTACCCGGTAAGTTACAGACTGCAATAGAACTGATCATTGGTTTCGTTGATAACTCAGTCCGTGATATGTATCACGGGAAGAGCAAAGTTATTGCTCCTTTAGCATTAACTGTGTTCGTCTGGGTATTCTTAATGAACCTGATGGATTTACTCCCAATTGATTTCCTTCCGTATATTGCTGAGCATTATCTCGGGTTACCTGCATTACGTGCAGTACCAACCGCTGATGTTAGTGTCACCTTATCGATGGCTATTGGTGTGTTTATCCTAATCCTCTTTTACAGTATTAAGATGAAAGGAATTGGCGGATTTACGAAAGAGCTCACTATGCAGCCTTTCAACCATCCTGTTTTTATTCCTGTTAACTTGATTCTTGAAGGGGTAAGCCTGCTGTCAAAACCTGTATCACTCGGTCTGCGACTGTTTGGTAACATGTATGCAGGTGAATTGATCTTTATTCTTATCGCGGCTCTGCTTCCGTGGTGGTCACAGTGGTTGTTAAGCCTACCTTGGGCTATCTTCCACATACTGATTATTACGCTACAAGCCTTTATTTTTATGGTTCTGACTGTTGTCTATCTGTCGATGGCATCTGAAGAGCACTAATTTAATTATCAATAATTGTATTAACTGAAACAAACTGGAGACTGTCATGGAAAACCTGAGTATGGATCTGCTGTACATGGCTGCCGCTGTGATGATGGGCTTAGCGGCGATCGGTGCTGCGATCGGTATCGGCATCCTAGGTGGTAAATTTTTAGAAGGTGCTGCTCGTCAGCCAGATTTAATTCCTCTGCTGCGTACACAGTTCTTTATCGTAATGGGTCTGGTCGATGCTATTCCGATGATTGCTGTTGGTCTGGGCTTGTATGTAATGTTCGCTGTTGCTTAATTAACGTTACGGAACACTTTAAGAACATTAATTCACTAATGAATAAGAGGTATTGTCTGTGAATCTAAATGCAACAATCCTCGGCCAGGCTATCGCGTTTGTCCTGTTTGTTTGGTTCTGTATGAAGTATGTATGGCCACCGATTATGGCGGCCATTGAAAAACGTCAAAAAGAAATTGCTGACGGTTTATCTTCCGCAGAACGTGCTAAAAAGAACCTGGAACTGGCGCAAACCGACGCAACCGACCGACTGAAAAAAGCGAAAGCTGAAGCACAAGTCATCATTGAGCAAGCGAATAAACAACGCACTCAAATGATTGATGAAGCAAAAGCAGAAGCAGAAGCAGAACGTGCAAAAATCGTCGCACAAGCGCAAGCTGAAATTGATGCTGAGCGTAAACGTGCACGTGAAGAGTTACGTAAACAGGTTGCGATGCTTGCTATCGCAGGTGCCGAGAAGATCATTGAACGTTCCGTGGATGAAGCTGCTAACAGCGACATCGTTGATAAACTAGTCGCTGAACTGTAAGGAGGGAGGGGCATGTCTGAAATTGCTACTGTAGCTCGCCCCTACGCCAAAGCAGCTTTTGACTTTGCTGTGGAAAACCAATCTGTTGAAAAATGGCAGAATATGCTGGGCTTCATCTCAATGGTGTCGCGTAATGAACAGGTTGGTGAGCTGCTTTCTGGTTCTATTGCACCAGAAACATTAGCTAAAACGTTTATCTCTGTTTGTGGAGATGAAATTGACGAGCATGTTCAAAACTTGATTCGTGTTATGGCAGATAATGGGCGTTTAACTACGCTACCAGAAGTATTAACGCAATTTATTCAATTACGTGATGCTCTGGAATCAACGATTGAAGTTGATGTACTTTCTGCAAACGAGTTGAGTGAACAGCAGTCAGCTAAAATTTCTGCAGCGATGGAAAAACGTCTGTCACGCAAAGTTAAGCTGAATTGCAAAATTGATAAGTCTGTTATTGCTGGAGTGATCATTCGTGCTGGAGACCTCGTCATTGACGGTAGTATCCGCGGTCGCTTAGAGCGTTTAACTGACGTCTTGCAGTCTTAAGGGGACTGGAGCATATGCAACTGAATTCCACCGAAATCAGCGAACTGATCAAACAGCGTATTGCTCAGTTCGATGTTGTGAGTGAAGCTCACAATGAAGGTACGATTGTATCCGTTAATGACGGTATCATTCGTATTCACGGTTTAGCCGAAGTCATGCAGGGTGAAATGATCGCGCTGCCAGGCAACCGTTACGCCATCGCATTGAACTTAGAGCGTGACTCTGTTGGTGCGGTTGTTATGGGTCCTTATGCCGACTTGGCAGAAGGCATGAAAGTAAAATGTACTGGTCGTATTCTTGAAGTTCCAGTAGGCCGTGGCCTACTTGGACGTGTCGTGAATACACTGGGTCAACCAATTGATGGTAAAGGCCCTGTTGAGAATGATGGCTTCTCTCCAATTGAAGTTATTGCTCCAGGTGTTATCGAACGTCAATCCGTTGATCAGCCTGTACAAACTGGTTATAAATCAGTCGATGCGATGATTCCAATCGGCCGTGGTCAGCGTGAGCTTATCATCGGTGACCGCCAGACAGGTAAAACTGCTCTAGCGATCGACGCAATCATTAACCAGCGTGATTCTGGCATCAAATGTGTTTATGTCGCTATCGGTCAGAAAGCATCTACAATTTCTAACGTAGTACGTAAACTCGAAGAACACGGCGCTCTGGAAAACACCATTGTTGTTGTTGCGACTGCATCTGAATCAGCAGCTCTGCAATACCTTTCCGCATACTCTGGATGCGCAATGGGTGAATACTTCCGTGACCGTGGTGAAGATGCACTGATCGTTTACGATGACCTGTCTAAACAGGCTGTCGCATACCGTCAAATTTCACTGTTGCTGCGTCGTCCACCAGGACGTGAAGCATACCCAGGTGATGTTTTCTATCTGCATTCACGTTTACTTGAGCGTGCAGCTCGTGTTAACGCTGAATACGTTGAAAACTTTACTAAAGGTGAAGTTAAAGGCAAAACAGGTTCATTGACGGCTCTGCCTATCATTGAAACTCAAGGCGGTGACGTTTCTGCATTCGTACCGACTAACGTAATTTCGATTACAGATGGTCAGATCTTCCTGGAATCTAACCTGTTTAACTCTGGTATTCGTCCAGCGGTTAACCCAGGTATTTCAGTATCTCGTGTTGGTGGTGCTGCTCAGACTAAAATTATCAAGAAATTGTCTGGTGGTATTCGTACAGCACTGGCTCAGTATCGTGAACTGGCAGCGTTTGCTCAGTTTGCTTCCGACCTTGATGATGCGACTCGTAAACAGTTAAGTCATGGTCAGAAAGTAACTGAATTGCTGAAACAGAAACAATATGCACCGATGTCAGTAGCAGAGCAGTCATTGTCTCTGTTTGCGGCAGAACGTGGATTCTTGGATGATGTTGAGTTAGCGAAAATTGGTGCATTCGAAACAGCATTAGTTTCATATGCACTGCGTGAGCATGCTGACCTTATGAATGAAATCGGCCAGGCTGGTAACTATAACGATGATATCGAAGGTAAGTTGAAAAAACTGCTCGAATCATTTAAAGCAACTCAGTCCTGGTAATACTATTCGGCCCGTGAGTTTTTATGGGCCGTCTGGTTAATAAGGAGAAGCAGTAATGGCCGGCGCAAAAGAGATACGTTCCAAGATTGCCAGCGTGCAAAACACGCAGAAGATCACTAAAGCGATGGAAATGGTCGCTGCGTCCAAAATGCGTAAATCGCAAGAACGCATGGCGGCTAGCCGTCCTTATGCGGAGACCATGCGCAGTGTTATTGGTCACCTAGCGTTAGGTAATCTGGAATATAAACATCCATATCTCGAAGAGCGTGAAGTTAAGCGCGTAGGGTATTTGGTTGTTTCAACAGACCGTGGTCTGTGTGGTGGTTTGAACATTAACCTGTTCAAAAAACTCCTTGCAGATATGAAATCATGGTCTGAGAAAAATGTTCAGGTTGATTTGGCTTTAATCGGCTCTAAAGCGGTTTCATTCTTTGGTTCTGTTGGCGGCAATGTCGTTACACAAGTAACCGGAATGGGGGATAACCCAACGCTTTCAGATTTGATTGGTCCAGTTAACTCTATGCTACAAGCCTATGATGAAGGGCGTTTGGATAAACTGTATGTGGTGACTAACAAGTTCATCAATACAATGTCTCAGGAGCCAACTATTCTTCAATTATTGCCATTGCCTGCAAGCAATGATGAAACATTGAAGAAGAAATCTTGGGATTATATATACGAACCCGATCCTAAGGCGTTGCTGGATACCCTGCTACGTCGTTATATCGAGTCGCAGGTTTATCAGGGCGTCGTTGAAAACCTGGCTAGTGAGCAGGCCGCACGAATGGTAGCGATGAAAGCCGCTACTGATAATGGTGGTAACCTGATCAAAGAGTTGCAGTTGGTTTACAACAAAGCTCGTCAGGCCAGCATTACTCAGGAGCTTACCGAAATTGTTTCGGGTGCTTCCGCGGTTTAACAGCTAGGTTTACGAATTACGTAGAGGATTCAAGATGGCTACTGGAAAGATTATCCAGGTAATCGGCGCCGTTGTGGACGTCGAGTTCCCTCAAGATAGCGTACCAAAAGTGTATGACGCTCTTGAGGTTATGAACGGTAAAGAAAAACTGGTGCTGGAAGTTCAGCAACAGTTAGGCGGTGGTGTTGTCCGTTGTATCGCAATGGGGACATCAGATGGCCTAAGCCGTGGTTTAAGTGTTGTTAACTTAGATCACCCAATCGAAGTACCAGTAGGTAAAGCAACTCTAGGACGTATCATGAACGTTCTGGGTGAGCCTATTGATATGAAAGGTGATATTGGCGAAGAAGAACGCTGGTCAATTCACCGTGCAGCACCTAGCTATGAAGAGTTATCAAACTCAACAGAACTACTGGAAACCGGTATCAAAGTAATGGACTTAATCTGTCCATTCGCGAAAGGTGGTAAAGTTGGTCTGTTTGGTGGTGCGGGTGTTGGTAAAACAGTAAACATGATGGAACTTATCCGTAACATCGCGATTGAGCACTCAGGTTACTCAGTATTCGCAGGTGTTGGTGAGCGTACTCGTGAAGGGAACGACTTCTATCATGAAATGACCGACTCTAACGTTTTGGATAAAGTATCACTGGTTTATGGCCAGATGAACGAGCCACCAGGAAACCGTCTGCGTGTTGCGCTGACTGGTCTGACTATGGCTGAAAAATTCCGTGACGAAGGTCGTGACGTACTGCTGTTCGTAGATAACATCTATCGTTATACACTGGCGGGTACTGAAGTATCAGCACTGTTAGGTCGTATGCCATCAGCGGTAGGTTATCAGCCAACGCTGGCGGAAGAGATGGGTGTTCTGCAAGAACGTATTACCTCAACTCAAACAGGTTCTATCACTTCCGTTCAAGCGGTTTACGTTCCTGCGGATGACTTGACTGACCCATCACCAGCAACCACCTTTGCTCACTTGGACGCAACGGTAGTACTGAGCCGTCAAATCGCATCTTTGGGTATCTACCCAGCGGTTGACCCTCTCGATTCTACTAGCCGTCAGCTAGACCCACTCGTAGTTGGTCAAGAGCACTATGATGTTGCGCGTGGCGTTCAGTCTATTCTGCAACGTTACCAAGAACTGAAAGATATTATCGCAATTCTGGGTATGGATGAGTTGTCTGAAGAAGACAAACTGGTTGTTGCTCGTGCTCGTAAGATCCAGCGCTTCCTGTCTCAACCATTCTTCGTTGCTGAAGTATTTACCGGTTCACCAGGTAAGTTCGTTTCCCTGAAAGACACTATCCGTGGTTTCAGTGGTATCCTGAACGGTGATTACGACCACCTGCCAGAACAAGCGTTCTATATGGTTGGTACCATTGAAGAAGCTGTGGAAAAAGCTAAAAAGCTTTAATCCAGCTGACAGGAGGTTGATATGGTAGCTGCAATGACATACCACCTGACTGTTGTTAGTGCTGAAAAACAAATGTTTGAAGGCCTAGTACAGAAAATTCAGGTGACAGGTAGTGAAGGTGAGCTGGGGATTTACCCGCAGCATACCCCGCTGCTGACTGCCATAAAACCGGGCATGGTACGTATTACCAAGCAGTTTGGTGAAGAAGAACTAATTTACCTCTCCGGCGGTATTTTAGAAGTACAGCCAAACGGTGTTATCGTACTCGCTGATACAGCGATCCGTGGTAAAGATTTAGACGAAGCTCGTGCAGTGGAATCTAAACGTAAAGCGGAAGAACACGTCCGTAAAGCACACGGTGATGTTGATTATGCTCAGGCATCGGCAGAACTTGCAAAAGCAATAGCCAAACTTCGAGTGATCGAATTGACTAAAAAGCTAATGTAATGATAGCAGTATAGAAAAAAGCCAGTTGGTTAACCCTAACTGGCTTTTTTATTTGAACGAAATATGTAGTAATTTATAAAGGAAATAGGTTTACTTTCATCCCTAAGTTGGAGTTTCAGGAAAAATGACTGTGCAAAGAAAAAGTGTCGTGATTTTAGCTGCCGGTAAAGGCACACGGATGTATTCAAATCTACCTAAAGTTTTGCATTTACTTGCGGGCAAACCGATGGTGCAGCATGTTATAGATACAGCAAAATCCATTGGTGCATCAGATATTCATCTGGTATACGGACATGGCGGTGATTTACTGAAGGAAAAACTGGGTGAGCAAAACCTAAATTGGGTATTGCAGGCCGAACAACTTGGAACGGGCCATGCGATGCAACAAGCTGCACCAAACTTCCAAGATGATGAAGACATTGTCATGTTATATGGTGATGTCCCATTGATTGCCAAAGATACCTTAGATCGCTTAATTGAAGTGAAACCTGAAGGTGGAATTGGTTTACTGACCGTTATCTTAGATAATCCAAGTGGTTATGGACGTATCATTCGTGAAAATAATGAAGTTGTCGGTATTATTGAACAGAAAGATGCGACTGAAGAGCAACGTAAGATCCAAGAAATCAATACTGGTATTATGGTTGCTAGTGGTAAAGATTTTAAACGTTGGTTGGCTCAGCTAAACAACGATAATGCACAAGGCGAATATTACATTACAGATGTCATCGCATTAGCGCATAAAGAAGGGAATAAAATTGCAACTGTTCATCCTAAACATTTAAGTGAAATGGAAGGCGTGAATAACCGTCTGCAATTGGCTGCGTTAGAAAGGGTTTATCAGAAAGAACAAGCTGAAAAACTGTTATTAGCGGGGGTGATGCTAATCGACCCTGCACGTTTTGACCTGCGCGGAACATTGACTCATGGTCGTGACATTATTATTGATACTAATGTGATCATTGAAGGCGATGTGACATTAGGCAATAACGTCCATATTCAATCTGGCTGTATTTTGAAAAACTGTGTAATTGGGGATAACTCTGTTATTAGTCCATATTCAGTAATAGAAAACTCTGATTTATCATCAGAATGCACGGTTGGCCCTTTTGCGCGTTTACGCCCAGGTGCTAAATTAGCGGCCAAAGCGCACGTAGGTAATTTCGTTGAAATGAAAAATGCGTCTTTAGGGTTAGGTTCTAAAGCTGGCCATTTGAGTTACCTCGGTGATGCACAAATTGGTGATAACGTGAATATTGGTGCTGGAACTATCACTTGTAACTATGATGGCGCTAATAAACATAAAACCATTATCGGTGATGATGTATTTGTAGGCTCTGATACCCAATTAGTCGCGCCAGTTTCAGTGGCAAAAGGTGCAACCATTGGTGCTGGTACGACAGTGACTCGTGATGTGAATGAAGATGAGCTTGTTGTTAGCCGTGTAAAGCAAATGCATATAAAAAACTGGCAACGTCCAGTTAAGAAAAAATAAGTAAATATTAAGGAGTGATAGCGATATCTCTCCTATGATAAAAACGCTAATAAATAGCAAAGATTAAAATAGCTACCTAAGGTAGCAATATAAAAATAAATATCCCCATTTTCTACAAGGCTGGGGAACAGTGAAAACTGTACAACAATTAGGTTACGACAAAATAAGGGTCTCTATAGAAAGAGCCTTTTGTCTAGGAATCAATAAAATATGTGTGGAATTGTAGGTGCTGTTGCACAACGTGATATCGCAGAAATTTTGTTAGAAGGTCTTCGTCGTCTTGAATATCGTGGTTACGACTCAGCTGGTATGGCTGTTGTTGATCACGAAGGTCATCTACAACGCTTACGTGAAGTGGGCAAGGTGCAAATGCTGGCGGAAGAAGCGGAAAAGAACCCTGTATCAGGTGGAACGGGGATTGCGCATACTCGTTGGGCGACTCATGGTATTCCAAGTGAACGTAATGCTCACCCGCATACGTCAGGTTATATTGCAGTTGTTCATAATGGTATTATTGAAAACTACTTAGAACTGAAAGAAGAACTGAAAAAACTCGGTTATGTCTTTAGTTCAGAGACTGACACTGAAGTGATTGCTCACCTTGTTCACCATGAACAACAAAAAGGTGGGTCACTGGTGGAAGTGGTTCAACGTGTTATACCACAATTACGCGGTGCTTACGGTACGGTAATTATGGATAGCCGTATTCCTGAATTATTAGTCGCCGCACGCTCTGGTAGCCCATTGGTTATTGGCTTAGGTGTGGGTGAAAACTTCTTAGCATCGGACCAATTAGCACTACTGCCTGTGACTCGTCGTTTTATTTACCTTGAAGAAGGTGATGTCGCGGAAGTTACTCGCCGTACTGTTCGTATTTTTGATAATAACGGTGCCCCTGTTGAACGCGAGCAAATCGAATCAAATGTTCAATATGATGCAGGTGATAAAGGCGTTTATCGTCATTACATGCAAAAAGAAATTTACGAACAGCCAATGGCAATTAAAAACACCCTTGAAGGGCGTTTTGACAAAGACAATGGCATCGATTTGAGCGAATTAGGCCCTAAAGCCGGTGATATTTTATCTCAAGTTGAGCATATTCAAATTGTTGCTTGTGGAACATCTTACAATGCAGGCATGGTTGCGCGCTATTGGTTTGAATCCTTAGCAGGTATTCCATGTGATGTGGAAATCGCTTCAGAGTATCGTTATCGCAATCCAGCACATCGTAAAAATAGTTTAATGATCACGTTGTCTCAGTCAGGTGAAACGGCGGATACATTAGCGGCATTGCGTTTATCTAAAGAATTAGGTTATCTGACTTCTTTAGCTGTTTGTAATGTTGCAGGCTCTTCATTGGTACGTGAATCAGAATTTGCGTTGATGACAAAAGCGGGTGCAGAAATTGGTGTGGCATCAACCAAGGCATTTACTACACAATTAACTGTTTTACTGATGTTAGTGGCGTATATGGGGCGTTTAAAAGGTGCAAACCCTGAGCTGGAAGAAAATATTTCCCATGCATTACATGCGCTCCCTTCCCGTATTGAAAGCATGTTGTCTCAAGATAAAGTCATCGAAGCATTAGCGGAAGATTTTTCTGATAAGCACCATGCATTATTCTTAGGTCGTGGTGATCAATTCCCTATAGCAGTTGAAGGGGCATTGAAATTGAAAGAAATTTCATATATTCATGCGGAAGCTTACGCTGCGGGTGAATTGAAACATGGTCCATTAGCGTTAATTGATGCAGATATGCCTGTCATTATTATTGCTCCTAATAATGAGTTACTTGAAAAGCTTAAATCAAATATTGAAGAAGTGCGTGCTCGCGGCGGTTTATTGTATGTGTTTGCTGATAAAGACGCGGGATTTGAAGCCAGTGAAAATATGAAAATCGTTTCTTTACCTCATGTTGAAGAACTGATTGCACCAATTTTTTATACTGTCCCATTACAATTACTGTCTTATCACGTCGCATTAATTAAAGGTACTGATGTAGATCAGCCTCGTAACTTAGCGAAATCTGTTACGGTTGAGTAATTAATAAATTGATTAATAAAGGGCTGTGGGCGGACAATAAAGTCTTAAACTGAACAAAATAGATCTAAACTATGACAATAAAGTCTTAAACTAGACAGAATAGTTGTAAACTGAAATCAGTCCAGTTATGCTGTGAAAAAGCATACTGGACTTTTGTTATGGCTAAAGCAAACTCTTCATTTTCTGAAGTGCAAATTGCCCGTCGTATTAAAGAGGGGCGTGGCCAAGGGCATGGTAAAGACTATATTCCATGGCTAACAGTACAAGAAGTTCCTTCTTCAGGTCGTTCCCACCGTATTTATTCTCATAAGACGGGACGAGTCCATCATTTGCTATCTGACTTAGAGCTTGCTGTTTTTCTCAGTCTTGAGTGGGAGAGCAGCGTGCTAGATATACGCGAGCAGTTCCCCTTATTACCTAGTGATACCAGGCAGATTGCAATAGATAGTGGTATTAAGCATCCTGTTATTCGTGGTGTAGATCAGGTTATGTCTACTGATTTTTTAGTGGACTGCAAAGATGGTCCTTTTGAGCAGTTTGCTATTCAAGTCAAACCTGCAGCAGCCTTACAAGACGAGCGTACCTTAGAAAAACTAGAACTAGAGCGTCGCTATTGGCAGCAAAAGCAAATTCCTTGGTTCATTTTTACTGATAAAGAAATAAATCCCGTAGTAAAAGAAAATATTGAATGGCTTTATTCAGTGAAAACAGAAGAAGTTTCTGCGGAGCTTTTAGCACAACTATCCCCATTGGCCCAT
This sequence comes from Providencia sp. 2024EL-00732, assembly GCF_044006275.1. Classification (NCBI taxonomy): domain Bacteria; kingdom Pseudomonadati; phylum Pseudomonadota; class Gammaproteobacteria; order Enterobacterales; family Morganellaceae; genus Providencia; species Providencia sp. 2024EL-00732. Next base: position 30,076 of record NZ_JBIPDG010000009.1, read on the forward strand.
ATCCTGCAAGAAAAAGGAGATGAAAACATTATCAATGTCTGTAAGCAGGTTGATATTGCTTATGATTTGGAGTTAGGCAAAACATTGAGTGAGATACGAGCCTTAACCGCAAATGGTTTTATTAAGTTCAATATTTATAAGTCTTTCAGGGCAAATAAGTGTGCAGATCTCTGTATTAGCCAAGTAGTGAATATGGAGGAGTTGCGCTATGTGGCAAATTAATGAGGTTGTGCTATTTGATAATGATCCGTATCGCATTTTGGCTATAGAGGATGGCCAAGTTGTCTGGATGCAAATAAGCGCTGATAAAGGAGTTCCACAAGCTAGGGCTGAGTTGTTGCTAATGCAGTATTTAGATGAAGGCCGCTTAGTTAGAACTGATGACCCTTATGTACATCTTGATTTAGAAGAGCCGTCTGTAGATTCTGTCAGCTTCCAGAAGCGCGAGGAGGATTATCGAAAAATTCTTCCTATTATTAATAGTAAGGATCGTTTCGACCCTAAAGTCAGAAGCGAACTCGTTGAGCATGTGGTCCAAGAACATAAGGTTACTAAGGCTACAGTTTATAAGTTGTTACGCCGTTACTGGCAGCGTGGTCAAACGCCTAATGCATTAATTCCTGACTACAAAAACAGCGGTGCACCAGGGGAAAGACGTTCAGCGACAGGAACAGCAAAGATTGGCCGAGCCAGAGAATATGGTAAGGGTGAAGGAACCAAGGTAACGCCCGAGATTGAACGCCTTTTTAGGTTGACCATAGAAAAGCACCTGTTAAATCAAAAAGGTACAAAGACCACCGTTGCCTATAGACGATTTGTGGACTTGTTTGCTCAGTATTTTCCTCGCATTCCCCAAGAGGATTACCCAACACTACGTCAGTTTCGTTATTTTTATGATCGAGAATACCCTAAAGCTCAGCGCTTAAAGTCTAGAGTTAAAGCAGGGGTATATAAAAAAGACGTACGACCCTTAAGTAGTACAGCCACTTCTCAGGCGTTAGGCCCTGGGAGTCGTTATGAGATTGATGCCACGATTGCTGATATTTATTTAGTGGATCATCATGATCGCCAAAAAATCATAGGAAGACCAACGCTTTACATTGTGATTGATGTGTTTAGTCGGATGATCACGGGCTTTTATATCGGCTTTGAAAATCCGTCTTATGTGGTGGCGATGCAGGCTTTTGTAAATGCTTGCTCTGACAAAACGGCCATTTGTGCCCAGCATGATATTGAGATTAGTAGCTCAGACTGGCCGTGTGTAGGTTTGCCAGATGTGTTGCTAGCGGACCGTGGCGAATTAATGAGTCATCAGGTCGAAGCCTTAGTTTCTAGTTTTAATGTGCGAGTGGAAAGTGCTCCACCTAGACGTGGCGATGCTAAAGGCATAGTGGAAAGCACTTTTAGAACACTACAAGCCGAGTTTAAGTCCTTTGCACCTGGCATTGTAGAGGGCAGTCGGATCAAAAGCCATGGTGAAACAGACTATAGGTTAGATGCATCTCTGTCGGTATTTGAGTTCACACAAATTATTTTGCGTACGATCTTATTCAGAAATAACCATCTGGTGATGGATAAATACGATCGAGATGCTGATTTTCCTACAGATTTACCGTCTATTCCTGTCCAGCTATGGCAATGGGGTATGCAGCATCGTACAGGTAGTTTAAGGGCTGTGGAGCAAGAGCAGTTGCGAGTAGCGTTACTGCCTCGCCGAAAGGTCTCTATTTCTTCATTTGGCGTTAATTTGTGGGGTTTGTATTACTCGGGGTCAGAGATTCTGCGTGAGGGTTGGTTGCAGCGGAGCACTGATATAGCTAGACCTCAACATTTAGAAGCGGCTTATGACCCAGTGCTGGTTGATACGATTTATTTGTTTCCGCAAGTTGGCAGCCGTGTATTTTGGCGCTGTAATCTGACGGAACGTAGTCGGCAGTTTAAAGGTCTCTCATTTTGGGAGGTTTGGGATATACAAGCACAAGAAAAACACAATAAAGCCAATGCGAAGCAGGATGAGTTAACTAAACGCAGGGAGCTTGAGGCGTTTATTCAGCAAACCATTCAGAAAGCGAATAAGTTAACGCCCAGTACTACTGAGCCCAAATCAACACGCATTAAGCAGATTAAAACTAATAAAAAAGAAGCCGTGACCTCGGAGCGTAAAAAACGTGCGGAGCATTTGAAGCCAAGCTCTTCAGGTGATGAGGCTAAAGTTATTCCTTTCAACGCAGTGGAAGCGGATGATCAAGAAGATTACAGCCTACCCACATACGTGCCTGAATTATTTCAGGATCCACCAGAAAAGGATGAGTCATGAGTGCTACCCGGATTCAAGCAGTTTATCGTGATACGGGGGTAGAGGCTTATCGTGATAATCCTTTTATCGAGGCCTTACCACCATTACAAGAGTCAGTGAATAGTGCTGCATCACTGAAATCCTCTTTACAGCTTACTTCCTCTGACTTGCAAAAGTCCCGTGTTATCAGAGCTCATACCATTTGTCGTATTCCAGATGACTATTTTCAGCCATTAGGTACGCATTTGCTACTAAGTGAGCGTATTTCGGTCATGATTCGAGGTGGCTACGTAGGCAGAAATCCTAAAACAGGAGATTTACAAAAGCATTTACAAAATGGTTATGAGCGTGTTCAAACGGGAGAGTTGGAGACATTTCGCTTTGAGGAGGCACGATCTACGGCACAAAGCTTATTGTTAATTGGTTGTTCTGGTAGTGGGAAGACGACCTCTCTTCATCGTATTCTAGCCACGTATCCTCAGGTGATTTACCATCGTGAACTCAATGTAGAGCAGGTGGTGTATTTGAAAATAGACTGCTCGCATAATGGTTCGCTAAAAGAAATCTGCTTGAATTTTTTCAGAGCGTTGGATCGAGCCTTGGGCTCGAACTATGAGCGTCGTTATGGCTTAAAACGTCATGGTATAGAAACCATGTTGGCTTTGATGTCGCAAATAGCCAATGCACATGCTTTAGGGTTGTTGGTTATTGATGAAATTCAGCATTTAAGCCGCTCTCGTTCGGGTGGATCTCAAGAGATGCTGAACTTTTTTGTGACGATGGTGAATATTATTGGCGTACCAGTGATGTTGATTGGTACCCCTAAAGCACGAGAGATTTTTGAGGCTGATTTGCGGTCTGCACGTAGAGGGGCAGGGTTTGGAGCTATATTCTGGGATCCTATACAACAAACGCAACGTGGAAAGCCCAATCAAGAGTGGATCGCTTTTACGGATAATCTTTGGCAATTACAGCTTTTACAACGCAAAGATGCGCTGTTATCGGATGAGGTCCGTGATGTGTGGTATGAGCTAAGCCAAGGAGTGATGGACATTGTAGTAAAACTTTTTGTACTCGCTCAGCTCCGTGCGCTAGCTTTAGGCAATGAGCGTATTACCGCTGGTTTATTGCGGCAAGTGTATCAAGATGAGTTAAAGCCTGTGCACCCCATGCTAGAGGCATTACGCTCGGGTATCCCAGAACGCATTGCTCGTTATTCTGATCTAGTCGTTCCCGAGATTGATAAACGGTTAATCCAACTTCAGCTAGATATCGCAGCGATACAAGAACAAACACCAGAAGAAAAAGCCCTTCAAGAGTTAGATACCGAAGATCAGCGTCATTTATATCTGATGCTGAAAGAGGATTACGATTCAAGCCTGTTAATTCCCACTATTAAAAAAGCGTTTAGCCAGAATCCAACGATGACAAGACAAAAGTTACTGCCTCTTGTTTTGCAGTGGTTGATGGAAGGCGAAACGGTAGTGTCAGAACTAGAAAAGCCCTCCAAGAGTAAAAAGGTTTCGGCTATAAAGGTAGTCAAGCCCAGCGACTGGGATAGCTTGCCTGATACGGATTTACGTTATATCTATTCACAACGCCAACCTGAAAAAACCATGCATGAACGGTTAAAAGGGAAAGGGGTAATAGTGGATATGGCGAGCTTATTTAAACAAGCAGGTTAGCCATGAGAAACTTTCCTGTTCCGTACTCGAATGAGCTGATTTATAGCACTATTGCACGGGCAGGCGTTTATCAAGGGATTGTTAGTCCTAAGCAGCTGTTGGATGAGGTGTATGGCAACCGCAAGGTGGTCGCTACCTTAGGTCTGCCCTCGCATTTAGGTGTGATAGCAAGACATCTACATCAAACAGGACGTTACGCTGTTCAGCAGCTTATTTATGAGCATACCTTATTCCCTTTATATGCTCCGTTTGTAGGCAAGGAGCGCCGAGACGAAGCTATTCGGTTAATGGAGTACCAAGCGCAAGGTGCGGTGCATTTAATGCTAGGAGTCGCTGCTTCTAGAGTTAAGAGCGATAACCGCTTTAGATACTGCCCTGATTGCGTTGCTCTTCAGCTAAATAGGTATGGGGAAGCCTTTTGGCAACGAGATTGGTATTTGCCCGCTTTGCCATATTGTCCAAAACACGGTGCTTTAGTCTTCTTTGATAGAGCTGTAGATGATCACCGACATCAATTTTGGGCTTTGGGTCATACTGAGCTGCTTTCAGACTACCCCAAAGACTCCCTATCTCAATTAACAGCACTAGCTGCTTATATAGCCCCTCTGTTAGATGCTCCACGAGCGCAAGAGCTTTCCCCAAGCCTTGAGCAGTGGACGCTGTTTTATCAGCGCTTAGCGCAGGATCTAGGGCTAACCAAAAGCAAGCACATTCGTCATGACTTGGTGGCGGAGAGAGTGAGGCAGACTTTTAGTGATGAGGCACTAGAGAAACTGGATTTAAAGTTGGCAGAGAACAAGGACACGTGTTGGCTGAAAAGTATATTCCGTAAGCATAGAAAAGCCTTTAGTTATTTACAGCATAGTATTGTGTGGCAAGCCTTATTGCCAAAACTAACGGTTATAGAAGCGCTACAGCAGGCAAGTGCTCTTACTGAGCACTCTATAACGACAAGACCTGTTAGCCAGTCTGTGCAACCTAACTCTGAAGATTTATCTGTTAAGCATAAAGACTGGCAGCAACTAGTGCATAAATACCAAGGAATTAAGGCGGCAAGACAGTCTTTAGAGGGTGGGGTGCTATACGCTTGGCTTTACCGACATGACAGGGATTGGCTAGTTCACTGGAATCAACAGCATCAACAAGAGCGTCTGGCACCCGCCCCTAGAGTTGATTGGAACCAAAGAGATCGAATTGCTGTACGACAACTATTAAGAATCATAAAGCGTCTAGATAGTAGCCTTGATCACCCAAGAGCGACATCGAGCTGGCTGTTAAAGCAAACTCCTAACGGAACCTCTCTTGCAAAAAATCTACAGAAACTGCCTTTGGTAGCGCTTTGCTTAAAGCGTTACTCAGAGAGTGTGGAAGATTATCAAATTAGACGGATTAGCCAAGCTTTTATTAAGCTTAAACAGGAAGATGTTGAGCTTAGGCGCTGGCGATTATTAAGAAGTGCAACGTTATCTAAAGAGCGGATAACTGAGGAAGCACAAAGATTCTTGGAAATGGTTTATGGGGAAGAGTGAGTGGTTAGGCTAGCTACATTTAATGACAATGTGCAGGTTGTACATATTGGTCATTTATTCCGTAACTCGGGTCATAAGGAGTGGCGTATTTTTGTTTGGTTTAATCCAATGCAAGAACGGAAATGGACTCGATTTACTCATTTGCCTTTATTAAGTCGAGCTAAGGTGGTTAACAGTACAACAAAGCAAATAAATAAGGCGGATCGTGTGATTGAGTTTGAAGCATCGGATCTTCAACGAGCCAAAATAATCGATTTTCCTAATCTCTCGTCCTTTGCTTCCGTACGCAACAAGGATGGAGCGCAGAGTTCATTTATTTACGAAGCTGAAACACCATATAGCAAGACTCGTTATCACATCCCACAGTTAGAGCTAGCTCGGTCATTATTTTTAATTAACTCCTATTTCTGTCGAAGCTGTTTGAGCAGTACCGCTTTACAGCAAGAGTTCGACGTTCAGTATGAGGTTGAGCGAGATCATTTAGAGATAAGGATCTTACCCAGTTCATCGTTTCCTAAAGGGGCGTTAGAGCAGTCGGCCGTAGTGCAGCTTTTGGTTTGGTTGTTTTCGGATCAAGATGTTATGGATTCGTATGAAAGTATTTTTAGGCACTATCAACAAAATAGAGAAATTAAGAACGGCGTTGAAAGCTGGTGCTTTAGCTTTGACCCTCCGCCCATGCAGGGTTGGAAATTACATGTAAAAGGACGTTCTTCTAACGAGGATAAGGATTATTTAGTTGAGGAAATAGTAGGTTTAGAAATCAACGCTATGCTTCCTAGCACAACAGCTATTAGCCATGCCTCTTTTCAGGAAAAGGAGGCAGGTGATGGTAGTACGCAGCACATAGCGGTTTCAACAGAGTCAGTTGTTGATGATGAGCATCTACAGTTGGACGATGAGGAAACAGCCAATATAGACACAGACACACGAGTCATAGAGGCTGAGCCGACATGGATAAGTTTTAGTAGACCTAGTCGAATTGAAAAATCTCGCAGGGCAAGAAAAAGTAGCCAAACTATTTTAGAAAAAGAAGAAGCAACAACAAGTGAAAATAGTAATTTGGTTAGTACTGATGAGCCACACTTAGGTGGTGTCCTAGCAGCGGCAGATGTGGGTGGGAAGCAGGATGCAACCAATTACAACTCTATTTTTGCTAATCGATTTGCTGCTTTTGATGAGCTACTTTCAATTCTAAAAACTAAATTTGCATGTCGGGTGCTTTTTGAAGAAACCTTGGTTTTGCCAAAAGTTGGGCGTAGCCGATTACATCTGTGTAAAGATGGCTCACCAAGAGTGATTAAAGCCGTTGGGGTGCAACGTAATGGCAGTGAATTTGTATTGCTAGAGGTGGATGCATCGGATGGGGTGAAAATGCTTTCTACCAAAGTGTTGAGTGGCGTTGATAGCGAAACATGGCGGAATGATTTTGAAAAGATACGGCGTGGAGTGGTGAAGAGCTCATTGAATTGGCCAAATAGTTTGTTTGATCAATTATATGGACAAGACGGGCATAGAGGGGTGAATCATCCAAAGGGGTTGGGGGAGCTGCAAGTATCGAGAGAGGATATGGAAGGGTGGGCTGAGAGAGTGGTTAGAGAGCAATTTACGCATTAAAGGAATGACTGAAAGAGCCTGTAAACCCTTTTGTGTAAGTGCTTTTGCCGGTCAGTTAAAGGTGGCCATTTAAACGGTCACCAAATTCGATCATAAAACGGTTCATGGCCGGCTTCCAGTTGCGGATCGGCATCGTCCATTTCTTGGTCGCCGCCTGGATAGCCAGGTACACCACCTTCATCGCTGATTCGTCCGTAGGGAACACCTTGAGTTCATATTAATGGAATTTTCTACAAATAGCCTCCGTGGTTTTGAGGGGGGATTACAGACGATCCATAGTAGTAATCCAATGAGTTCTTGAGCGCGGCGACATGTTTGGACGCCTTGGCAAAAATTAGAGCCTGCTTGAAGTGCAGGCGAGCACGTGCTTGGACGATTGATCCATTCGCGGTCAAAAACTCAATCTTGGATGACAGCGTGTCAGGAAATCCAATATCGAAGTCCCGCCCCGTGTCAAAGTAGGGCATTTCATGATCAAAGGACGAAGCTTCCCAGGCCACTTCCCTAATATTCCAGCCGCTAGAAACAAGATTTCGTACGACTTCATCAACTTTTTTGCTTTCCAACTTGTCACAAAGTGCATAGGCAAGAGCTTTGGCGGCAGACACGTGCGTTTCCTCTTAAACATAGGTCGAACGGATACCCGAGGCAAAGCGGAGCATTAGTCCCAAAGCATCTCCGGTAGATCCGGAGGCTCCATACTGAAGGCATGGCATCTTGGGCATTGATATTTGAAACTTCTCTCTAGATAGCAGGGATTTCTTGGCCTTGCCTCATGCTGATAGCTTGTAAATATCACACGATCCTTAGCCCCACAAAGTGAGCATACTCCGTAGCTTTCATTTATAGAAATCGTCGTTAGATTGTCGCAGCATGTGCACGTTCCGACTATTTGCTCAGGAAGCATCGCCATACCTTGGCCTAGGTAAAGAAGATCAGACTCGTAGCCACATCGGTGGCAACTGAGCTTGTACGCAATGCCCATCTGGTTGTCTCACCTGAATCGTAACGTCAGAGCTATTCATCCATCCATTCGGCATCAATGTATGCCACTAAGCCGACCAGCTGACCGTTTGGACTGAAGTATGTTGCCTGCACCCCACTTGACATCTCATCAATACCACCGCACTGCGCTAGGCGCCGGTCCCACTTGCCCACAGAAGCGTCAGGATCGGCTGAGTTCCCCAAGACCCTTGTGAGCCATGCCTCCTTTAACTCAACCTCTCGAATGATTGCGTCGGCCAGCTCCTCCGCGTTATCTAGTTCGACATAGTCTGGAATTCGGACGTACGTTCTGAACACAGCTGGATACTTACTTGGGCGATTGTCATACATGACATCAACAATGTACCCGTTTGTGTAACCGTCTCTTGGAGGTTCGTATGACACTAGTGGTTCCCCTCAGCTTGCGACTAGATGTTGAGGCCTAACATTTTATTAGAGAGCAGGCTAGTTGCTTAGATACATGATCTTCAGGCCGTTATCTGTCAGGGCAAGCGAAAATTGGCCATTTATGACGACCAATGCCCCGCAGAAGCTCCCATCTTTGCCGCCATAGACGCCGCGCCCCCCTTTTGGGGTGTAGAACATCCTTTTGCCAGATGTGGAAAAGAAGTTCGTTGTCCCATTGTTGGCAATGACGTAGTAGCCGGCGAAAGTGCGAGACCCATTTGCGCTATATATAAGCCTACGATTTCCGTTGCGACTATTGTCGTAATTGGATGAACTATTATCGTAGTTGCTCTCAGAGTTGTCGTAATTTGATGGACTATTGTCGTAATTGCTTATGGAGTTGTCGTAGTTGCTTGGAGAAATGTCGTAGTTGGATGGGGAGTAGTCATAGGGAAGACGAGCTTCATCCACTAAAACAATTGGCAGGTCAGCAAGTGCCTGCCCCGATGCCATCGCAAGTACGAGGCTTAGAACCACCTTCAACAGATCGCGCATAGTCTTCCCCAGCTCTCTAACGCTTGAGTTAAGCCGCGCCGCGAAGCGGCGTCGGCTTGAACGAATTGTTAGACATTATTTGCCGACTACCTTGGTGATCTCGCCTTTCACGTAGTGAACAAATTCTTCCAACTGATCTGCGCGCGAGGCCAAGCGATCTTCTTGTCCAAGATAAGCCTGCCTAGCTTCAAGTATGACGGGCTGATACTGGGCCGGCAGGCGCTCCATTGCCCAGTCGGCAGCGACATCCTTCGGCGCGATTTTGCCGGTTACTGCGCTGTACCAAATGCGGGACAACGTAAGCACTACATTTCGCTCATCGCCAGCCCAGTCGGGCGGCGAGTTCCATAGCGTTAAGGTTTCATTTAGCGCCTCAAATAGATCCTGTTCAGGAACCGGATCAAAGAGTTCCTCCGCCGCTGGACCTACCAAGGCAACGCTATGTTCTCTTGCTTTTGTCAGCAAGATAGCCAGATCAATGTCGATCGTGGCTGGCTCGAAGATACCTGCAAGAATGTCATTGCGCTGCCATTCTCCAAATTGCAGTTCGCGCTTAGCTGGATAACGCCACGGAATGATGTCGTCGTGCACAACAATGGTGACTTCTACAGCGCGGAGAATCTCGCTCTCTCCAGGGGAAGCCGAAGTTTCCAAAAGGTCGTTGATCAAAGCTCGCCGCGTTGTTTCATCAAGCCTTACGGTCACCGTAACCAGCAAATCAATATCACTGTGTGGCTTCAGGCCGCCATCCACTGCGGAGCCGTACAAATGTACGGCCAGCAACGTCGGTTCGAGATGGCGCTCGATGACGCCAACTACCTCTGATAGTTGAGTCGATACTTCGGCGATCACCGCTTCCCTCATGATGTTTAACTCCTGAATTAAGCCGCGCCGCGAAGCGGTGTCGGCTTGAATGAATTGTTAGGCGTCATCCTGTGCTCCCGAGAACCAGTACCAGTACATCGCTGTTTCGTTCGAGACTTGAGGTCTAGTTTTATACGTGAACAGGTCAATGCCGCCGAGAGTAAAGCCACATTTTGCGTACAAATTGCAGGCAGGTACATTGTTCGTTTGTGTCTCTAATCGTATGCCAAGGAGCTGTCTGCTTAGTGCCCACTTTTTCGCAAATTCGATGAGACTGTGCGCGACTCCTTTGCCTCGGTGCGTGTGCGACACAACAATGTGTTCGATAGAGGCTAGATCGTTCCATGTTGAGTTGAGTTCAATCTTCCCGACAAGCTCTTGGTCGATGAATGCGCCATAGCAAGCAGAGTCTTCATCAGAGTCATCATCCGAGATGTAATCCTTCCGGTAGGGGCTCACACTTCTGGTAGATAGTTCAAAGCCTTGGTCGGATAGGTGCACATCGAACACTTCACGAACAATGAAATGGTTCTCAGCATCCAATGTTTCCGCCACCTGCTCAGGGATCACCGAAATCTTCATATGACGCCTAACGCCAGCAGCAAGCGCGCCGTTTTTTTGGCGTCGCCTTGACTGCTTTTGTTAGAAATTTAGTTGCTTGGCTGCAATGTCTTTTTACTTTCTTTAAGTCCTTTAACAGCCTGCTCCCAGGTACGCTTCAAGTGTGTCGCGTCTCCGGTTTCGCTATGACCTGAAACAACCAGCTTTGCTTTACCATATTTTTCCATCAATATTTTGGCGGACTCTGGCCAAGCCTCTAAATTTGCGTCACCCAAATTACCAAGGCCGTGAGGCTTAACAAAGCAACCGCCAAATAATATTTCCTTTTCAGGCAGCCAAACTACTACGTTGTCTTGAGTGTGGCCAGGGCCAGGATAAAACACTTCTATTTTATCTTTCGCCAGCCAATAACTAACCCCGTCAAATGAGTTTTTGGCTTGAACCTTACCGTCTTTTTTCAGAAGTTCATTCGTTAATTCAGACGCATACGTGGGGATAGACTGAGAGTTAAGCCACTCTATTCCCCCCGTACTGTCGCTATGGAAATGTGAGGAAACAGTGCCTTTTATTTTATAGCCGCGCTCCACAAACCAATTGACTAACTTTTCAGTATCTTTAGCAGTAAATGGAGTATCAATCAGATAGGCGTCAGCGCCTATGAGAACCACCAAACCGTGTTTAGTAACAACACCCCAACCTTTAACTTCTTCATACGATGTATGAACATAAACACCTTCTTCAAGCTTTTCAACTCTCAAATTAGGCAAAGTCTCACCTGCGACAGTAATACTACAAAAGACAAAGACACATAAAACAAATAATTTTTTCATATTTACCCTTTTCTAACATTTTATTAGTAAGCATGCTCGTTTTGTCACCCGCTGATGCTTACCGTTAATTAATATAATCACTTGTATTAAATAGACTTTCTTTAAAAATACAAGACACTCTGTTATTACAAATCGTGCATGCCGTCTATCCTGCTTGCACGATGCACATTATCTCACCCAAAGAACTCATAACATTTTAATTTATTTAGCATTAAATTAAAACTCTACCGGTAAACAAGCATCTCTAGGCGTAAAAAACAGGCACTTTTTTAAATCCCAGCTAGAATAGGCTGTATAGGCAGACAGTTGCAAGACAAGGAGCGTTTTATGTCTAACAGTCCATTTTTAAATTCTATACGCACGGATATGCGACAAAAAGGTTATGCGCTGAAAACTGAAAAAACTTACCTGCACTGGATTAAGCGTTTTATTCTGTTTCACAAAAAACGTCATCCTCAGACCATGGGCAGTGAAGAGGTCAGGCTGTTTTTATCCAGCTTAGCAAACAGCAGACATGTAGCCATAAACACGCAGAAAATCGCTTTAAATGCCCTAGCTTTTTTGTACAACAGGTTTTTACAACAGCCGTTGGGCGATATTGATTATATCCCTGCAAGCAAGCCTAGACGGCTACCCTCTGTTATCTCTGCAAATGAAGTGCAACGCATTTTGCAGGTTATGGATACTCGCAACCAAGTTATTTTTACGCTGCTGTATGGTGCAGGTTTGCGCATTAATGAATGCTTGCGTTTGCGGGTTAAAGATTTTGATTTTGATAATGGCTGCATCACTGTGCATGACGGTAAGGGTGGGAAAAGCAGAAACAGCCTACTGCCCACGCGCCTAATCCCAGCAATAAAATAACTCATTGAGCAAGCGCGGCTTATTCAGCAAGACGACAACTTACAAGGCGTAGGGCCATCGCTGCCTTTTGCTTTAGATCACAAATACCCTTCTGCTTATCGACAAGCGGCGTGGATGTTTGTCTTTCCCTCCAGCACGCTCTGCAACCACCCGTATAACGGCAAATTATGCCGCCATCATCTGCATGACTCCGTTGCGCGAAAGGCATTGAAGGCAGCCGTACAAAAAGCAGGCATCGTTAGCAAGCGTGTCACTTGTCATACATTTCGTCACTCGTTTGCTACGCATCTATTACAAGCGGGGCGTGATATTCGCACTGTGCAAGAACTCTTAGGGCATAACGATGTTAAGACCACGCAAATCTATACGCATGTGTTGGGTCAGCATTTTGCCGGCACCACCAGTCCTGCGGATGGACTGATGCTACTTATCAATCAGTAAAAGTAGATAAATATCTTTATGTAGCCCTGAGTAGCCCCTGATACTTTTTATGGTGAAAAAGATAAACAATCATAGAGGGGATAAATATGAGCCAGTTCTACCATTGTTCAGATAAGTTTAAGCAAGATACTGTCAATCACAGTGACCATTCATGGTCATTACACTTCCTCCAGTTGCCAGACAATGCCTAACATAAAAACGCAAAAGCCCAAAAGTCAGAGCTTAGGTGTTCTAGGCGTTTTCTAAGCGCTGAAGAAATACGTCTTACCGTAGATTGCGTGCGTTTCTGAAGCACATTTTCCTTATACATGGCTTTATCCCAGGCAGCTTCATCAAGCTCTTGGAGTAACAAGCCAGTAATAATGCGACACTCTCGGGTTTGTAGCGAGCCGCTGGTGAGATCGGAGTTATAGCGGAAAGGGGTCATTTGTAATTATTTGTGGGTGGAGGATAGTTAACTTATTATTGTAGTTGGAAGAGGCTGCTTTCCAAACATTAGCACCTCGTAATGCTTGTTACTGTATATTAATTTATGCTCTTAGCGCATGTTAATGGGCTATTACAATGCATAATGTCCACATCAAGATAACTGTGGCTTAACACCTGTACAAGCGAAAAAAATCAATCACCTGTCCGGAAATACGGGATCACTGTAAAGTGTTGGTGAGGCAGTCTAGGAGGGGGATTTAATTTGGGATACTGATGAAAGGATTATGATCAGTTGGATATAGGATCGTACTAAGCTGAGCGGCAGGTTAGCTAGATTAGTTAACCAGATAAGTGAAATCTAGTTCCAAACTATTTTGTCATTTTTAATTTTCGTATTAGCTTACGACGCTACACCCAGTTCCCATCTATTTTGTCACTCTTCCCTAAATAATCCTTAAAAACTCCATTTCCACCCCTCCCAGTTCCCAACTATTTTGTCCGCCCACAAGGGCTCATTATTTAACCGTAATGAGCCTTTTTTTTCAAATTTAAGCAATCTTGAACATATTTGTGTTGATTGTATTCGTATAGAAAATGAAAAAGAAAGGCAAGAAAAAGTTGAATATATTGATAACCTTTTCTTTATAAAAAAAGAAAATGCGTTAAGTATCAATGATCTTTCTTTTGAAAATAGTGTTTTTTTACTTGCACTTATACGGTGTTGTGCTGATGAAAACCTAATGTATTTAGATAGCCTTGATAATCGGAGGTATGAAAAATTAACACCGAATTATAATTTTGATCTGTTAATTATAGAACAGCTTTATACCGCTGGTTTAGTCACTCATTTTCCTGCATCAGGGTCATTTTCCTTGTAAGAAAAATGACCCTGTGTTGTGGAATAGTATCGTTAGTAAGGATGTTATTTCACTTTCCTTTCAATTTTGGTAAAAGATCTTCTATTTCAGAATAATAAAAAGGCTTTTTATTATTCGTTTTAAGTGGGTTTATAGTAAATATATCCTTATAAATTTCATGTATTGTTAGGGTTCCTAATGAGGGATATTTTTTTAACCCAGTAGCTTGTGCTACAAAGTCGACATCAATAACATATTTTTTTCCATTATTATCTATTTTAACATTTCCTTCAGAACCATAATCAAATAAAATACGCCCTTTCTCTTTTACAAAGTCAAATGCATTTTTTCCAGTTATAGACTTACCATCGACATATTTGGTAATTAGTACTTGTTTACCATTTTTTAATGTGATTCCTCGAGAAAAATCATTATCCCTATTTATTTCATTTAATACATTTGAACAGCGAGAGTACTCGGTGTTTTTATTACTTTTCTGTATATTGTCATCATTGGGTATTTTGATAACAAAGTTACCTATCCTATAGGCGGCTCCATATACCCCTTTTCCGATGAGATCGCCGGAACATAGGACTATAGTATGATCATTATTCCCTGTTGGAATGAATGTTTTTCGGTGGTTTTTAATTAAATTAATATATTGTGAGGGTAGTATTTTATTTTGTGATTGAGTGTAAATTACATTTTTCTCCCTAATTATTTCAGAAAATAAATCTATATTATCTATACTTTCTATGTTTTTTTTATCGCTTTTTATTTTGTTTGATATAATTTCTTTTTTATAATTTAGTTCTATGTTTTTGTTTGCTATATTTACTATCTTGTTTTTTAGTGTGACCTTGTTGGAAATGTTATATATTTTATTTGGGTTATGTTTATAATCAACATTGATAATAATTGGTCTCATAATAATCTCCATTTAAATATGTTGTATAATGATATTAAAATTAAGAGATTATTTATTTTAAAAAAGGATGTTATGAGTCGTTTTTCAATAAGTTAATCATATCACTAAATATAGATTGCCATTCATTATCATCGATTTCCATTAATCCCATATAGCGCAGCATAAAAGCGCCTTCAGTTGCTAGAAAAATAATTCTTGCCTGTTTGCCTTTTTCTGTGGATGTATTCAGGTTTTCAATACGTTCACGATACCAAATACGTGTACTTTTAAGGTATTCCGGAGTTTGTAATAATGACGCCATTAAGGCCGCACCTTTGGCCATTGAGACTTTATCGTGCTCATGGGTTGCTTGTAGATGGGCTAAAATTTTCCTTTCTGGGCTATTATCTTGCTCAATAACTCGGTTGAATACTTCATCATAGGATCGGCCCCAACGTTCAAACATCGCATCGATAAGGGCCTCTTTATTGCCAAAGCAGTACTGAACTCCACCTTTAGAGATCCCCATTGCTTTTGCAACAGCATCAATAGTCAGGGCTGCGGCCCCTTGTGTAATGACGATTTCTTCAGCGGTATCCAGTACCTTATCGCGATCAATCGTTCGTTGACGTCCCATTTAGAAAAACCTCTTTTCAATACATACGTATGGATTTATATTATAGCACGATCATCAATAAAGCGTGATCAACTAAACTCATTGAGAGAATTTTATGTTAGCCGATTATAAACGCTGGATAGTACTTCTGTTAGTATCAAGTGTATTATTTCTTATAGTTATTGATGTTACTGTGCTTTATACCGCACTGCCCAAGTTGACTCATGATTTAGGTGCGACCGCATCTGAAAAACTATGGATTATGAATGCTTACCCATTAGTGGTTGCAGGTTTATTGCCTGCTGCGGGAATGTTAAGCGATAAAGTGGGTCATAAGCAGATGTTTTTATTGGGGCTACCATTATTTGGCATAGCGTCATTATGTGCGGCTTTTTCGCCAACGGCGATGAGTTTAATTTTATCTCGAGGCTTCCTCGCGGTTGGTGCTGCTGTAAGTATGCCAGCGACATTAGCGATTGTTAGGAATGTTTTTTTGAACCCAAAAGAAAGGGCGCTCGCAATCGGTATTTGGTCTGCTGTGGCATCAGGTGGTGCCGCTATTGGCCCTTTAATTGGCGGTATCTTACTTAACCATTTTTGGTGGGGTTCTGTTTTTTTAATTAATGTTCCTGTTGTGTTATTAGTTTTACCATTTGCTTATTGTTTGGTTCCTAAATGCGGTGGAAATAACAACAAAAAAATCGATGTACTGGGGGCTATTTTAGTTTTGATCGGGCTTATCAGTTCTATTTATACATTAAAAGAAATAGGTAAAGCTTATACAGATTGGACTGCTGTAATGGCTTCTGGGGTTATTGGTGTGGTCTTTTTGGCGGTCTTTAGGCATCGGCAAATCACATCGGAATCGCCAATGATTGATTTTGCCTTATTGAGAAATCCTAAATTTAGTGCTGGTATCTTGATGGCAATTATATCCCTTGTGGTTATTGTTGGGGTCGAACTGCTGCTTAGTCAGCGGTTACAGTTGGTACTAGGTTATACGCCATTTGACGCGGCGCTTTATATCATGCCTATTCCTATTGCCTCGTTGATCTCAGCCCCTTTAGCAGGGGTGTATTTGCATAAGTTAGGTGAAACAAAATTAGCTGTTTTAGGGTTTACATGTACCTTAATTGGTGTTGTTGGTTTAGCGTGGGTATTTAAAACATCAACAGGTTTATTATTACTTTCATTCTTATTTTTGATTGGCTTTGGGCTAGGGGCTATTTTTACTACGGCTTCTACAACGGTAATGTTAAGTGCATCCGAAGAAAAAGCAGGTATGGCAGCTTCTCTTGAAGAGGTTGCTTATGAAATTGGTAGTGTACTTGGCG
The DNA here is from genome assembly GCF_044006275.1 of Providencia sp. 2024EL-00732. NCBI lineage: Bacteria > Pseudomonadati > Pseudomonadota > Gammaproteobacteria > Enterobacterales > Morganellaceae > Providencia > Providencia sp. 2024EL-00732. Next base: position 46,853 of record NZ_JBIPDG010000009.1, read on the forward strand.
TGACTTTTATGGGGGGGTTGATGAGTGCTGTTTATACGTTAAAGCTATCCCTTCCAGATGATTTAGCGGTCAGTAATAAGGTCTATGATAGCATTGATGAAGCGTTGCTGGTTTCTGAAAAGCTACCATTAGACAGTGCTAACAGATTAATTAATCAGGCTAATATTGCTTTTGATCATGCCTTTTTAGTGGTCATGATAGCGACGATTGTTGTCTTGCTTGTTAGCATATTGGCTCTACCGTACTTTATGCGTACTAAAAAACACTGAATTGATTAATTAAAAATGGGAGCTAGGTTGCTCCCATTTTAGTTGGATTTAATTATTTCACTTTACGGATCATGATGATAGCCATCAACGGGCTAAGGGAAAATAACGCAAATAGCCAGATAGATGCCTGTTGTGCCCCCAACATTCCGCCGGGGCTGATTAGCCCACTATTGTTAACAACGACACCAACAAGAGCTGCTGATAAGGCCGTGGCATATAGCTGAATAGTAATTATTGAAGAAGATGCAAGGTTTTCTTCCCCTTTTGGCGCATTATTAAATACACGTAGAACGAGGTGAGGCCAACAAATGCCAATACCTAGCCCAACGCCTGCCATAGCAATTAAGTAAATAATAAATAAAGGTAAAGATTCGGTCAGTTTCTGGTTATGCGTCAATACTGCTAGAACAATCAGAGATATAAATATGATGACCGGCCCGACTCTTATAATCTGAATGACTACCTTACCTGTTTTATTTGCACTAAATAGTGCCCCTATTGTCCAGCCAGCAGCCATGATCGCAGTTAAGTACCCTGCATATAATGGTGAAAAGTGATGAATGGTTTGAAGAAAATAAGGTACATAAATTTCTGTTGTCATGCCACCAACAAGTAAGCACATAGTTAAAAAAATCACACCAAGCTGATTTTTTAACGAATAGGAGCCGGTTGGTAATAAACGTTTTCCGTTTTTCCCATCTAACAACACAATAATAATAAGTGTGGCGAGGCCAATGAATAAGCCAATCAGGTTTACTAGTAATTTTTCCGATAAGCTACCAATTGAAATAGCAAGAACTGAGATAACAAGTAATGATATTGCTAAGAAAGGAATTTTAGCCGTTTGAGGTGGCTGGTTTTGCCTTTTTGGTAGTTGTCCGATGACAATTAAGGATAAAAAAACGGCTACAGGGAGTAGGGCCCAAAATGCCCAGCGCCAATGACCACCCTCTGCAAAAATACCACCAATGGCTGGGCCACATAAGGTCGCTATTCCCCACATACCAGAAACGACGCCCATCGCCCGTGACCATAAATTTTCTGTGAAAACAATTCGGATCAAAGCATAACTTAGTGCGAATAAAATCCCCCCACCAAGCCCTTGTAGCGCTCTCCCTCCAAGTAATATCAACATAGATGGGGAAGCCGCACACCAGATAGACCCAAGGGAAAATAATATTAATGCTATTAAATAGGCAAATTTAGGCCCAAAGCTATCTAAAATTTTGCTGGAAAGCGCTGAACCGACAATTGAAGTTGCCACAAACAACGTGGTATTCCATGCATAATATTCAAGACCACCAATATCGTTAACCACACTGGGTAATATGGTTGTTACGATATAAATATTAATAGCGTGTAAGGCAACGCCTCCAGTGAGCGCTATTGTGAGTAATGCATTGGAACCACTGAGTAAATCAGCCCATTTACCCTGTGCTGTTGTTGGTGTTTTATTGCTCATAGAGAGACCCGCTAGACGGAATAGTCAGAAAAGAGGTATTATCCAAGTAATGTATTGGATAATAGAGTCGTATAATGATTAAAGCAAGTAATTACTTTGATAATTTAAATCTCACTCAAGCCGTAGATAAAGTCCTTTTTTGTATTAAAACGAAAGGGCCAATATCTACAGCAGTAATCGCTAAAGATTTAAATCTGACGGGGGAGGCTGCACGGCAACACCTTCAAAAGTTAGTTACTTTAGGGTTAGTGGAAGGTGCTCAGTGTATGTCACAAACCGGAGCGGGAAGGCCTCGGCAAAATTGGGTTCTCACTGAATTAGGGCACCAGCGTTTTCCTGATACCCATGCGCAATTAGCTTTGCAATTAATTGATTCTGTTCGTACTATTTTTGGTGATGAGGGTTTAGAGCGCCTGATAAGCCAAAGAGAAGAGGAAAGCCGAGATAAATATTTTGCACGTTGTAAAGGTTTGGCATTGCCGGAACGTTTAGCAGCATTAGCAGAAGTCCGGAGCGAGGAAGGCTATATGGCGAAAGTTGAGCAAGATAATGACAGTTGGTTATTTATTGAAAATCATTGCCCAATTTGTGCTGCCGCGACGGTTTGCCAAAACTTTTGCCGTTCGGAATTAACTTTATTTAGCGAGGTAGTCGGTGACGAGGGGAGTGTTGTGCGTGAGCAATACTTGCTAAATGGTGCGGCACGTTGTGTATATCGAGTCACAGTTAAAAACTAAATACCAAGAAGTCTTGGTATTTAGTTATCAAAATAAGCTTATTGATAAACAGTGAGTGTTTCCGTTGATTCTATATGTGGCGCCAGTTCTTGTTTATCTAACCATAATGGTTTTTTACCGAACTGGTTGTACAGTGAAAGCTGGTCTTGGTAATGGGGTGAGCGTTTGCCTTGGGGTGAAATAAAACCACTTTGACCAGGAGCAACAACATCCCACGCTTGAACACCATTTTCAGTAAATACCACAAGGTCATTTTCTGTACCTCTATTATGGTATTCATTTTGATGGAAATTTTCTTTTGCTAGAGCCTGTGGAACCCCAAAGAAATTATTTTCACGGAAAGTTAATGCAGTAGCATTGGTTTGCCAGTTTGCAGGGTCGTCGCCGTATTTATCTTTCATTTTTTGGTAGGTGGTATCCAGTGCTTTTCGGATGATAGTATTCTTGGATTGACCTGAAAAAATATCCACTGTTTGAGGAATAGCGGAGTCATTACCCAGTAGTGATTCATAAAGTAACTTGGCACCCGTGCTAATATTTAATGACCCTGTAGGCCCTTCTTGTGTGGTTTCATAGCCACTTGCAAGATACCATTTATCAAATGGGGCTGGGATCGTTTGGCCTAATGTAGCTTTGAGCATTTCTTTTAACCAAATATCAAGGATGGCTGAACCTGGGTGAATATAGTGTTTACCATCACTGGATAATTGGTTTATACCATCCCATTGTTTGAGTATTGAGACTAATTTGGCTGCGTTATCACTAGCTGGTAAGGCTTCAGTAGCTTGGCTTAAATAAGGCATAAATAAACGCCGGTTGAGGTCAACACGGCTAGTCTGTTGTAAAATACTCCACATATCATCTGATGTTAATTTATCATAAGAATCTATGAGGTTATCTATCTCTGTCACTCTATCCGCACTGCCCCAGAGAAAAGCAAAAAGGTCGCTCGCAGGGTAATTTTTTGCGGGGGAATTATTCCAGTTAGCGATATAACCTGATTTAGGGTTATACACTTTAGGGTTGTTTTCGAAGGGTTGCATACCTTTCCAATCCCAATCACCTGTTCCTGGAACAGGTAAACGCGGATCATGGTTAGCTTGGCGATCTGGGTAATGACCGGTGTGAACATAGCCGATGTTTCCGTCTTTATCGGCGTAGTACCAGTTAATTGTGAGGGCTTGGTCCTTTGCTTGGTTTAGCCATTGCTGCCAATTTTGTGCTTGCCCTTGTTTAACCCATGCCATTAATGATGATACTTCTTTCCCATCCCACGCGCGAGATTTACTGTAAGCGGTGTGAGTAGAGTCGTCGCGCTTAATAATATTGCCATGAACTGTACGGTAAACAGCAAAGGTAACCGGTTTTTCGCCTTTTACGTTGATTGTTTCTTGGCGTGTTAGCATTTTTTTCCATTGGCCTTGATGTAAATAATTATTGGGGTTTTCAGGTGAAACTTCTTCAGCAAAGATATCAACACCATCGCCAAACCCTGCCGTTGACCCCCAAGAAATATGGCCATTATGACCGAATAAAATAGCTGGGTAGGCAAAAGGAGTATTTCCAACAATGTTAAACCCTGCACCATGCAAACCAATACCATAGGTATATGCGGGGTTAAACCAACCGAACTGAGGGCCGTTGAGTAAAATAGCGTTTGCGCCAGAAGCTTTATTTTTCCCCACTAACCAAATATTGCTGGTGGTGGGGTAGCCCGCAATCCCATTAGCTCCACCTTGTTCGTACTGTTGGGAAATTAACGCATTGTTTTGTTTAGGGGAAAGAGCAATAAGTTTACCTGAGTTATTTTTAGCGGGTCGATCAAACATGGGAGCCGTTAAACGGTAATCATTAATTTGATTCAATTGTGTTGTTATTTTGTTATTTTTTGAATCTGAATAGGTAAATTCTTGCGGTGAGATGGTTGTTGGTGCATTGGGGTTATTAAGCCAATTAATTTGGTCAAAGACTTTTACTCCCATTTGTTCACCATACTTATCTTTCAGTGCAGTAAGTAATGCAAGGTTATCAATTTCACTGTTCATATCAGAAAAACGATTTGCCATTGTACCAACCATGATCATGGCAACATCAAAGCTATCCCATTGTGAAGGTAAAAAACCATAATCGATAAACTGCTTAGGCATTAATTCATTTGGTTTTTCATTAACTTGTTTTATCCATGCATTCATTCCATCAGCATAACCTTTTAGAATATCTTTCTGTTCTGTCGGTAAATGAGTTATTTGTTGATGAATAGAATCTGGCCAATAGTTAGTTCTAATATCTTTGTCAAAAGCGATGTAATCTTTACCTAACACTTCTGAAACCGTGCCCTGTGTGCTGCGTTTCGCCATTTCCATTTGGAACAGCCTGTCTTGTGCGACAGCATAACCATACCCATAAAAAAGGCTATAAGTATCATCGGCATAAATATGAGGAACACCATAGCTGTCTCGTTCAATTTTCACTTGTGTAGTGTGTGCGGCAAGTGAGGTGAATGACAAGGTGGTTAACCCGAAAACCATTGCGATAGGTATGACTTTTTTTTTCATCGGTTGTGTCTCCATTGTCGTTATTGTTTTTTGAGACTAGCATTATTACATTGTTAATTATTGGTTAATTTTAAGTTAATTATTAATATGTGAATCAAGCTCACAAAAAGGGATACATAAAATGGGAAAAAATATAAAAAATGAGTCAAATGGTGGGGTTATTTGAGCGAAGATCAACGCGTTTTTTTGTCGTAACGATTAGCCAACCATGCGTAGGTAATACCAGCTAGGGCACCAGCAATATGGGATTCAGTAGAAATATACAGGTTAATGGGGAGCAAGCCGCTAGCCATCGTACCAAAATAAAATAACACGAATAATGCAATGGCAATATCAACCCATTTTCGCCGTAAAAAGCCTTGGGCAATGAGTAAGCCCCATAGACCAAAAACCCAGCCACTAGCACCGATATGGATAGCATTACGGCCTAGTAACCAAACAGCTAAACCACCAACACTGATAATAAACAATGATGCCAGTAGATAAGCTTTAACTGTGCGATGAAGTAGCAAGGCACTTAAAATGATAAATGGCGGTAAATTGCTGAATAGATGCCCCCAACTACCGTGGATAAAGGGGGCAAAAAAAATGCCTAGTAACCCGGTCATGGTTCGAGGGACAACCCCAAAGGGGGTTAACCCACCCGCTGTTAGACTATTAATTAACTGAACAATAATAAAAATTGCTACCAGAAAAATTAATAGCCTAATACGCGGGTAACCTTGCAAAAAGTTCATCAGGAGTTACCAAGGGCTTGGACGCTTTCTACTAATGAAGCTAGCTGGCCCACGACCCGATCACCAATATCGGCATTATCGCCACCAAGTGCTTTATTACGCATGAAGTCTTTCTTAATTTGCTGCCAGCGTTTAGCATCTTTCTGAGAAAGAGTGCCACGTATTTCAGCCAGTTTAAGTAAGTTTTCTTCTGCACCAGTGGTTAAAAGTTGAGCTTCCCCAAGGTAGTGGTCATCAAGTAACCTTTCTAGCTCATCGTCATTCATAACTGAAGAAACCTTTTCACTCAATTTATTCATGTTTCGATAGCTACCTTGTAGACGGAAAGCCGGCTCTGTACGGTATTTATCTGATTGGGCTGCACTTGCGATATACTGTTGGTTCACCTTCAATACAATATCTCGTAACTTAATCATTTTTTTGATTACTGAAGTAATTTCATTTATTTCAGCATCAGAATATGGGTAGCTGAGTGAGTTAGTTGAGATTGATTTCCCCATAGCTTTGTCGACAAATAAGTAGAGGTCATTAAGGTCCCGTAACGCTAGAGGGGCTAATACAGGGTTAGATGTGAGGCTATTTTCGATATAACTCAATGCAAAAGCATCATCCATCCCACCTAATACTTCCCCGAGGTTATAGATATCAGCACGGTTTGCTAGCATATCTGGAATACGGAACACTTCTCCTGACTCGGTATAAGGGTTACCGGCCATGACGACACAGAATTTTTTGCCTCGCATATCATAAGTTTTAGTTTTTCCTTTCCAAACCCCTTCAATGCGCCTTGTTCCATCACATAAGGAAATAAATTTCTGTAAAAACTCAGGGTGTGTATGTTGTATATCATCGACATATAGCATCACATTATTCCCCATTTCGAGGGCTAAATTCAGCTTTTCAAGTTCTTGCCTTGCCGTGGCATTAGGTGCTTGTTCGGGGTCAAGGGAAAGCACATCATGCCCAAGAGCAGGGCCATTAACTTTCATAAAAATTAACCCTAAGCGATCTGCCGCGTATTCCATTAAGGTAGTTTTACCATAACCTGGTGGGGATATCATTAATAGTAGCCCCATTAGGTCGGTGCGTTTCCCTTCCCCAAGAGCCCCTATTTGTTTCGCCATATTGTCACCAATAATTGGCAAATAAACATCATTTATCAATTTATTACGAACAAATGAACTCAGTGGTTTGGCTTTGAACTCATGAAGTTTTAAGCGACTACGTTCTGTGGCAATAATGCGTTGTCGTAATGCTTGATACTGGCGAAATTCAGGAATAAAACGTTTCCTTTGCCCACGCATACGACCAAAGTAATTATCTAAACTTAAGGATAAAGTCTGGTTTTCAATCGTTGGATGCTCACCTAGCAAACCGCTAACTTTAAAGTAAAGGTCAGCTTCACTATAACGGGCAGAGGCGACTTTATCTAATATGATAATCGCGATTGCACCTGGTATATAAGGTTCTAGATGAGAAAATTCAGGTACAGAACATAGCCCTTGTAGCCAGTTTTGAATTAATGACCAGCGTTGAGCATAGCGAGTACCTAGGTTTTGTTGTGAACGATTGAAATCGAGCCACATATGCGCGTCTTCCAATCGGCTTTGTAATGCGAGCACTAATTCCCTAGCATATTTACTATAAACCAATTCTATGGGTGTTCTCGCTAAGGCAAAACTTAGATATTCAGCAGCCTGAGTCTGTACATACCCTTGGCATTGAATTGGGTTATCTTGTAAAAATAAGCTGATACCAGCTTCAATTTCGGCTTGTAGGTCAAGTAGGGCATTATCATTATGGAATAATTGGTGAATATTCATTGCCGTTCTTGCGCGTTCCGGCCATTGAGCAGGGTAATCTTCGTTTTGTACTTGTTCCCAATAGATTGCAGCAATGGCACGGGCTGTTGGGTTATAACGTAGAAGGTCTGCATTTTCACCGATTGGCAGTAATTTTTTCAGTAGTGCAACGGCATCATGGTCATGAATACCTTTTTCATAGCCTTCTTTGTAACGTGGGCTAGCAAAATCACGGACAATTTTCTCAAGTTTTTCTGGGGAAGTTAACGCACTTTTTAGAAGACTAAAATCCAGCCCGTCTTGGCGCTTGGTTGCCGCATAAATAATAGAATAAGCAAGGTATTCTGAACGATAAACGGTATCAGACTCAGATTCTAGTGATGCACTCCAATAAGGTCGTAACTGTGATAACTCTGCATTCTCAATAGGTTCTTGGAAATCAGTCCCTGTTAGATAAACCCACAGTTGATCATTCTTAGGTAAAATCGTTAGGTCTAGTTCTTGGGTATTCACACTAAAACGGTGACGACCCAATTTAATGATATTGCCGCCATCTTCAAAAATATCTGTTTTATCCCTTAGGACGCGGATAGCTTGGTCGCGAGAGGCTTTTAAACGAGCATCGATATCATCTGCCTTAACGTTATCGTTAATTTCCCTTAGTTTTTCAATAATTTCGCGAGTTTTTAATGCGAGGGGATCAGATGCGAAGAAAGCGTTAAGTTCATCTTGAGATTGTAAACGGACGGTTCTACGTTGCAAGCTATCGAGTAGGCGATCTGCTGCGGTTAATAAGTTTTGAGCACGACGTTGGCGGTCGTCAATTAGAACTTGTTTATGGGACTCAAAGGTTTCGAGTAATTCTTCACGTTTAGCAAGAATATCATCGAGAAATTCATCATGGCTACTAAACTGGCTTTCCAGTTCTTCTAATTGAACCAGTAATCTTGATAGCTGATCATCACAACTTTCAGGGTCAGAGGCAAGGGAAAGTGCATTGGTGATCCCTTGGCTAAACAAGCGAAATTGAGCCCCAAATTGCGCGACAGTTTCCACGCTACTTTGAGATTTTCGTTTTTGTTGTAAGCGAGCACGAGACTGGTTTAATTGTGCATATATTTGTGAGATAGCATCAATAATACTTGTTTGTTGAGTGACATCGTTAAAAGACAATGATGCCATTAAATTGGATAACATATCTAAATCAGCAGACATTTTTTCCATGTCATTCATGGGGACGTCTAACTGAGCACTGTTTTGTGATTTTTCTATTTGTTCTTCAAAAATAGCAAGCTGTGATTTAAAAGGTAGTAATGCTTTATCGCTTGCAAGGAACGCTGCGGTTGCTTGTGAAACAGATTGCTGAGCTTCAATTATTTCATTTTCCATTTCGCTGAGTTGTTCTAAATCCATATAGCGAAATTCACGTAATGAAATTAAATGCCCTCGATGTGCATTGAGAGAATTTAAGCCATCAACAAACTGTTGAATATCAGTCCAACCATCAGGCAGTGTCAAAGAAAGTAGTGATTTTTGACGACTGACCGCCTCATTCATTGATTTTGCGGATTGTTGCCTAATACTCTCAACTTTTTCATACTCATCAAGAACTAATTCACTAGTCTGAGTAATCTCTTTCAGTAATTTACCAATACTTAGGCACTGTTCATCGCTGAGCCAATAATAGAGATCTAATAAATTTTTGGGTTGTTGGCTAAGTTGTTCATAGCGCGCAATAGAAACTTGGTTACCTTCTATCTCTTTTGCAACATGCAAAATTTCTGAAATACCCCTTACTAAATCAGCATTTCCTATACGCCCAAAAAAACCACTCCGTGTTGGTTGCTGATCTGCAAACTCTTCTGAGTAAAAAGGTGTTTGCCAAACCTGCATAGGATGCACTCGGGTGGCTTCCTCCCCTTCACCTTCAAACAGTACCATTTTGCCATCTTCAAACATGGCGTAACCATGCCCAATAAGCGGAACGGATAATGTACGTTCGATTAAATTATAGTTAAATAGGGCAAGGCGACCTTGGTTTGGGGAATAGAAAACATATAAGACATCTTCACCATTTGGAGAACGACGTAAACGACGAAAACGCATTCCCTCCATGGGCTGATCAAAGGTTTTGTAATCGCCATTTTGTAAATAGTAGCCACCAGGGAAAATAATGCCGTGATCTTCAGGTAGCTGAACACAAGCTTGCCCAATGGCATCGATGCGTTGTACTGATTGGGATAATGTGTTGTAAACCAGATAACGCCAGCTTTCTTCTCGGTAAGGCAGAACCTTTAATATAATTAAGCTGCCTGTTTGAGCGTATTCAATTTGTGCGTCATCAAGAGACTGGTTTTTATCCAGAACAGCTTCCCGATAAATCCCTAAACCATCTTCAGTATTATTTTCACACTTAATTGTTAAGTCGCCACCGATAGTTTCAATAAATACAGTATCAAGAATATTTAGATGAGGGTAACGACCATTAACCGTGTTTTCGCGTGTGGTTTTATGCCATTCAAAGTCATACGCGGGAGGAAGAGCTATGTCCCGCTCACCTCGATTATCTATATATTCGATACGGCGTTTATCACTTGATATAGACCAACGGAAAACACGGACATCAGTGATGCGGTCACCAATTTGGAAACTGGCGAGAAGTTTCCCATCCCTTTCAACAAGCTGAAGGAGTTGGGTATTTTTATAGTAAGTGTACAGTTCAGTAAAATCTTGAACAAAGCGATTATCGCTTAAAAAGGTTTCTTCGTAAGGGACGGCTTCAACATCAAATTCGTCCTCACCTTCGACGAGTCGATATAATGAAAAAACATCTTCAAGGTGAGTTTCTTTTTTAAGCCCGAGGAAAACGTTATAACCAAATAAAAGCCATTCACCAACACGAACAATGTCCCTTGCTTGGCAATTATTTTCAGTACGAATACGAATGCGGCCAATAATATCCATTTGGCTTTGGCCAAATTCTTCTAGCCGTTTTTCATTCAGTAACGAAGCTTTTTGATGAAGTTGCTGACCTTGCTCGGTTAGGCGCTTACGCAATATTTCATACGCCCCCCCTTCTGCGACAGCGCTATCGAGTATTTCTTGTTCGCGATCCGTATCCTGAATATCTGACATGGTGCAGCAAATTCCCTTAACTAAGACAATAAAAATGAAAAGCGATTAGGGGTAGAATTACCCCTATATGTGCTGATTACTTAAAGTTGGTCATCTGTCGGTGGAATAGGTTTTGCAGTGACTGTTTTTGCCAGTTGCCCTGCCCCTTTCGCTGCCATAAAGCCATTGATTAGGTCTTGAACTTCAGGGTTTTTTAGTAAAGCGGCAATATCAACTTTCTTATCTTCTTTGCTGCGATTAATTAGTTTTTCAACATTCTCTTTAGCGAAGCTGCTTTTATCCATAAAACCATCAACAGCTTTGCCTAAGCTAAGTGCTTTTGAGAAAGTATTAAAGAAGCTGCCATCACCACCTACAATTTCGATATTGGTTTTGCTCAGTGCAGCAGCCAATACATCGGCTTGTTCACGAGCAATTTCTTTATTCGCATCAATAGAGGCCATGGCTTGTTCAAATTCTTTCTCAAGACGCATACGGAACTCTTCATGAGAACGAGCAGTATCGCTGAGGTGATCCATTGATTTAAATTTATCTGTTAAACCATCAGCTTCGGCTTTCAGGCGTTGGCGGATAACTTCTGCTTGTGCTGAACCTAATTGGCCTTCACCGCGAGCTTGTGCTGCCAGTTTTTCTTCAAGGACTTTGGCATCGGCTAAGCCTAATTTTTCTTTAGCGTTAGCTTGTTGTTCTTCACCACGAGCTTGAGCTGCTAATTTTTCTTCAAGAATTTTTGCTTCAGCAAACCCTTGTTGTTGCTCAGCTTTTGCTTTAGCTTCCATAACTTGGGCTTCAGTTAAGCCTTTTTCTTTCAAGCCACGTGCTTCGGCTAGCAGTTTCTCAGCCGTGATATTAGCAAGTACTAAACCTTCTTTTTCTTCGGCTTCCGCAGTTGCTTGGCGAACACGAGCTTCTGCTAAACCTAATGCGGCATGCTCAGCTTCAATACCTTCAGCTAAACGTTTTTTCGATTCAGCTTGTTTTGCTGATGCTTCTAATTCAGCTTGTGCCATCGTACTGATTTCTTCTGCACGGTGTTTAGCGCTAGCTTCATCTGCGGCAGCTTTTTTCACTTGGCGGACTAAAGACTCTTCCGCTTCTGCTTCGGCATTAATGACAGTGACTTTTTTCATACGCTCAGCTTCAGAAACTTCGCGAACTTCTTTAATGCGTTCCTCTTCTTGTGCAACCGTTTTTTCCACTGCTACACGCTCACGGATTACATTAGAGATATTCTTACGTTCTTCTTCCAGCGCTTTTTCTTTTTCAATACGTTGTAATTCAACTTCTCGTTCACGAGCAACGACTTCAAGTTCACGAGCACGGCTAACGCGTTCTTCTTCAATAGCAACAGCGCGAGTGCGGTTCTGTTGAGCCACTTCGACTTCACGCATGCGGTTTTCTTCGCGAATTTCAATTTCTTGCTGAGTTTGGATACGCGCTTGTTCTGATTTTAAACGTTCTTCTTCTTGAACACGTAAAGTTTCAGCCTGTTCACGCGCTCGGATATTATCGATTTCACGTTTTTGACGGGCTTCTGCATCAGCTTGTTGACGCTCAAGTGCTAAGCTAGCTTCACGCGTTTCCACATTTTTCTTTTGAATCGCCAGTTCTTGGTCTCGTTCTTTCTGGTTGGTTTCTATATTGTGAATAGCCGTAATTTCAGTAATTTTACGAATACCTTCGGAGTCAAAAATATTATTTGGGTCGAGGGCTGATTTTGGTGTCTGTTCTAGGTAGTCGATAGCGACATCTTCCAGAGCGTAACCGTTGAGGTCTTTACCTATTACATCCACAATGCGGTCACGGAAATCTTGTCTATTTTCAAATAATGTTGCTAAATCTAATTGTTTACCGACAGTTTTTAATGCTTCTGAGAATTTAGCACTAAATAAGGTGCTGACGGCTTGGTGGTCTGATGCGCGGTCAACCCCGATAGCTTTAGCCACTTTCAGTACATCTTCAGTAGTTTCATTTACGCGCAAGTAGAATGCAACCGTGATATCTGCGCGTAGGTTATCATGACAAATAAGGCCATCTTTACCGCGACGGTCAACTTCCAGAGTCAGCAATGAAATACGCATGAACTCTTTTTTGTAGATAACGGGATAAACTAATGCCCCAGTAAAATGTACTTTTGGTTGAGACGACATATCGTTGACAATCAAAGCAGTACCTTGTGGGACTTTGATATAGAAGGCTTTGAATAACCCAAAAAACCCTAAAATAACTAGGATTATCCCTCCGACAATGGTTAAAAAGGGCATTAATGCAGCCAAATCCATATTTTTTCTCCATAGGTTCTGACGATGTCGTCATTTCGATGATTCAAGCAAGTATTATTTTATATAACAACCAATAGCTTTAGTTGCGGAATTCTTTTTCAGTGACAACTTGGTAACTGTGTGAGTCTGCGTCATAGCTAATAATAACAACGCGATCACCCCGTTTTATACCTTCTGTAAATGGCGCTCGTATTTGCAAAATTAGCCCGGCACCACCATCTTCGAGTATGGCTTCACCGTTTTTTTCATTGACGGTACCTGAGCGGACTGTGGCATATTTCCCGATAAGTTGGTGTACTGTTTTGGGTTTATTGAGGCTAATAAGTTTATTCCGTACAGGTTTTAAGCAAAGGGCGGTTAAGTGAAGTGAGATAAATATAGTGATAACAAATACAGCAAAACCAACAAGATAACGCAATAGACTTAAATCAATAAAGCGAATAAAACCATAAACACTAAAGTAGGTGATCACCCAACCAAACAGTGTAAATAATGTCAGAATAATGGTGACAGGGACCCCTGCTAACCCAAGTTTTGTTAACCACCCAGCAAAACCTGTTGCGTCAATACCGCTATCAAATTCAGTATCAACATTGAATAAATCAATATCTAACAGACCAAAAGCAGCGCATAACCAGTAAAACAACACAATAATTAGTAAGCCGCTAAAGATAACTGTTGGAAACATCAAGCTGTTATGGAAAAACAAACTCATAGGATTTTCTCTTTATTCTAAGTATGTATACATAGTATGCAAAAACAGGAACAGCTTGTTTAATTTATCACCATTAAAAAATATAACGTAATAATATATTTTTTAATTAATTACAGTATCAGACTAGTCTATAAGCACTTTTAATTTTTGAGTTTCGTACAATACTGGATTGATATCCAGTGTGATCCTCTGAAGTTATTCCTAAAGTACTTTTTATAATAAGAAGCTACTGACAGAGCATGATTTTATCATTAATAGCTAAGTTGATGATAATCATTCTCAACCAAAGAGGTGGTATTTAAAGGATAAAATGGGGAAAATAGAAATGATTAAAGTGATAAATTTGCGCTTCATTGGCTAAAAGCTTAATGAAGCGCAAAAAAGTACAAAGTTAGTCAATTAAGTTTAGGAATGCTGCCCCTCGAGCCCCACCAGAGTCACCATAACGTGCTTTTTCAATCGCAGGTAATGTTGCGATGCCATAAAGATATTGTGGTAGGACTTCAGGTAGTCGTTGATAGATTTCTTCAAATTGTGAGAGCCCCCCACCAATAACGACTAAATCAGGGTCGAAAACGGTGACGATTTGCCCCATAAACATTGCAAGCAATGATATATAACGGTCGACATGCTGTTTTGCTTGGATATCACCTTGTTTATATTGTTCAATGATTTCGATTGCTGAATGTTTTCTACCAGTAAACGAAGCATAGATACGTTCAAAGCCGGGGCCAGATAAATAAGTTTCAAAGCAAGCGGTTTGCCCACAACCGCAAATGATTTCAGGGACTGTATCACCCAAAAGCTTAGCGCCGCGAACGCTTAAATTCATGTGGCCAATTTCTCCGGCAATCCCATTTTTTCCAGGTAGCACTTTGCCGTTTATGACGAAACCACCACCAACCCCTGTTCCTAGAATTAAGCCTAAGACGGTTGGATAACGTTTGAATTCAGGGTCCCAAGCTTCTGATAAAGCAAAACAATTAGCATCATTTTCCACTTTGACTGGGCGCTGTAAAATATTAGCCAAGTCATGAATTAAAGGTTTATATTGCGCAGTTGGGACGTTTGTTGTGAATACAGTGCCTTCAGCATGGTTGACGATACCTGGCACACCAACTCCTATTTTGCCTAGACAGTTAAATTTTTCATCGGCTTCTTGTGTGAGTGTGAGAAACGCGTTTAACAGTGATTGGTAGTCGTTTTTAGGCGTAGGAACACGTTTTTGCCAGACTTGATTTAACTCTTTGTCAAAGACAGCAAGTTCAATTTTTGTTCCGCCCATGTCAAAGCCGTAATACATTTTCACCTTCCCCTAATGGTTTATTTATTAAAAAGCTAATGTATCTCTTTGATAAATAATAAATGATAGTGCGTAATAGGTTAATTATACAAAAGATCACTAGAGGATAAATTATTGTTTTAGATTTTATTTTTCTTTAGGTGTTTTTAGGTTGATTTGCATTGAACAATAACAGATTAAAGAGGCCAGTGTGTAACGACTCGCCTCTCGGTGAGGGTTAATCAGTTGTTGTAGGAGCTACAGGAGATTTAAAATTTTTTGCAATAAATTCATTGAGTTTAAGTGCCACAATGGCATGAACTTCTTGTGTTGGATGGACATTATCATTAAATAGATAAGGTGGGGCCGTATCTAGTTGTTCTTTTCCACCAATATAACCGTTAGCAAATGGTAGGTTTGTTTCATAGTTAAGGATTTTGGCTTGCTGATAAATCTCTGTCATCGTTTTATCAATATCAAAAAAGACGATATTAGTACTATGCAGAGCATTTAATTTTTTTATGCTATTTTCCAATGCTTGATTATGCATAAGAGTTAGCATTTTCATTTTATTTTCATATTCCATCGGTTTTTCGTTCTTAAAGGGGGTTTTACTAGGGTCAGGTATCCCCATTATTAAGATATTCTGTGCACCATGCTTTATCATTTTATTGATTGCTTTGAGCTGACTGGAAATGACTTTATAGGTATTTGTTTTATTGAATGTCATGTAATCATTAGAGCCAATAGAGATAATAGCAAGGTCTGACTTATTGAATTTAATACCTTGTATTTGCCTTTTTATATTGGAAATAAATCTAAATTTAGGGTTTTTTTGGTTGTAAGTTGCGCAGACAGCGCCCCCTTCGGCCTTATTGATAACTTCAACAGGTCGATATGTATTATTTGAATTTTTGTCTTTGTAGCTCATCACTGTTGGTGAAGTTAGGAAGTCTACCCATGTGAAGCCGTTAGTAAAGCGTCCTTTATAGTATTGTGGTGCAGAAGGTAGTAGCCCTAGTGTCTTTTTCAGCATTCTTCCTTCTGAATCTGACAGGCTGTCTCCAACCACAATAACTCTTTCAAAATTATTAATTTTATCTTTTGGCTGGCTATACATACTAACAGCTAATGAAAATAGTTCTTTAGACTGTGAAGAGTCAGTCTCATCGGTATTAATACTATTAGTTGATGGGTTAGACACATTAAAAATAGGTACGCCTCCTAACTGAAAACGGGAATTAAATAACATTTTGATTTTACGAGTGAATGAGGAAGAGGTATTTTCAGGTCGACAATTATTTACTTGATCAGTATGACGAGGGAAAGTGCGTATTGTTTCTATAGGCATTGTTTTTTACCCAAATAATTAATTAAGTACTTATAAAGTTATCAGGTAATTTTTTATTCAAATATCAAATAGTGATAACAGATTTTTGGTTTTTCTAGTATTTATTCTCTTATAAAGTGTTTTAATTCAGTTTGTTATGTTTATTTTGTTGTTTGTGAAATAGTGTTGGTCCATAAAATAGTTGCGTCGTTATTTTAAATAATATATTGTTATATTATAACATAACATTCAGGTGGCTATTATGAAACAGGGGATACATCCACAGTACCGTACAGTGGTTTTCCATGACACAAGTGTTGATGCTTATTTTAAAGTGGGCTCGACGATAAAAACGGCAAAAACGATTGAATTTGAAGGGGAGATTTTCCCTTATGTCACCCTTGATGTGTCTTCTCAATCGCACCCATTCTATACCGGCAAACAAAAAGTGATTTCTCAAGAAGGGAAAACAGCACAATTCCAAAAACGTTTCGGGCGTTTTTTACAAACAGAGGGGAAATAAACGTGAAAGTGTTGAGTTCGTTAAAAACGGCAAAAACGCGTCATCCAGATTGCCAAGTTGTTCGCCGTCGTGGTCGTGTGTATGTGATATGCAAAACAAACCCACGTTTTAAAGCTGTACAAGGCTAACTCCTTGTTAATTTTTTCTGGTGTTTCTTGCTTTTGCCATGGCAATTCATGCTCCTTGCCATGGCATTTTTTATGCATTTACAAAATTGAGAATGCTATTTTTAATTTGTTCTCTTAGCCATAATGTTTTGGAATTATACGAGTTGCGTTTATGCCATAACACTAAAAAGGGGATTTCGAGTTGCTGGTAAAGAATGTCATCAATGGGGAGTGGTAGACAGACGAGATCAAGTTTGAAGTTATTCACATAATGTTGGCAGTATCCGGGAGTACAGGTAATGAGATTGTGTTCAGGTCGTGATGCCATCAGCAGTGATTGTTCAAATGTTGAAAATGAAAGGCTAATTTGGCGATTAAGCCCCATTGTAGACAATAAGTCATCTAGGGCCCATGGAATACGATTACCAAATTCAGTGCTAATATGAGGGTATTTTAGGAAATTGGCTAAACTCCATTCTTCTTTTAGAATGGGGTGATCTCGGCGAATAAAGGCCAGAGGTCGGTCAGTAAACAACACGTCGAAATTAAGGATATTTGGTAAGTGGTTTATTGACTCTTTTGAGCTGTGAAAACTTTCCCTACCTACTAACCCAATATCGGCATCACCTGCCACTAATGCCGCAAGTGAATTATAGTCCCAATCCCGCATAATGACGTCTGATTCAGGATATTGATTGAGGATATTCAAGGATAAATCATGGAGCATGATCAGATTTAATGGAGCTTCCATCATTAAACGGAATGTCATTCCCCGTGGTTTTTCAGTATCACGGATTTCAGTGATATAGCTGGATAAATTCAAAAACTCAGGAAGTGATTTTTCTATATGATACATCAATGGTGTAGGAAGAAGCCCTTGCGGGCTGCGAATAAATAGCGGGTCATCAAACCATTGGCGTAGTTTAGACAATGATTTACTGACAGAAGATGGCGTGATAGCAAGGCGTTGAGCTACGAGGCTAACACTCCGCTCTTCCATTAAATATTGCAAAATAACCAGTAAATTTAAGTCTAAACGATGCAATTGTTTATTCACATGCTATTACCTTTTCATTGACTTGTGTGGCGGGAACTCTGAGCAAGATTATGCCCATAGTACCTGCTGCTAATAGGATAATTAGCAACATACTGATTGATGGTATGCCAATTGCCCCCATTAGCCAAATATACAAAGAGGCGAAGCTGAGTTGCGAAATGGCTAAAATGGAGCTTGCAATACCGGCTTTTCTGGCAAATGGGGATAGCGCTTGGCTCATAATAATCCCAAATTGCATTGAAAAACCCATTCCGCTACAAGCAAAAACAATAAATAGCAAAATCAGGTTGTTAAACGTAAAGAGATACACAGATAAAACAACGGCATTGAATAAAAATAACCCAAGGGCAGTATTGAGCAGCGATTGGCTATTAAATGTTGATAGCAATTTTGGCATTAAGAACGAAGTCCCCATACTCACCATTGCTAGAACGGTCATAGCTGTGGAATATTGACCCGTGGTAAAACCTAGATTACCCATCAGGATAATCGGTGCGACATTCACATAGGTCAGGATCACCGCCATTCCAAAGCAAGAAATAATCAAACGAGTGACAAAGAATAAATTGAAGATTTTTTCTGTGGTGTCTGGCGATGATGTGGTGTGTTTGGTTTCTTGGCGAGCCGCAGGTTTAGTTTCTTTTATCGACACTAAGCAGAAAACCATACTCAGTACCGCATAAGCAGCCATAAAGTAAAACATCATTGACCAATGGTAGACCAGTAAAATGGCAAACCCAATGACAGGGGCAAGTACGGGAGCGATACAAGTCACGCCATTCATTGCCGCTAAGACTTTAGTCCGCCTTTGTGGACTAAGTACATCTCGTAAAATAGCGAAAGTCACCACATAACAGAAACCAGCGCCGATGCCTTGTAGGAAGCGAGCCATCAAAAATAGGTCAATCGATGTCGAGTTTCCTGCCATGACAGAGGAAATGGCAAATATTGCCGTCCCCACTAAGACCACGGGTTTACGGCCAACATGGTCGGCGAACCATCCCCCAATGAGCATTGTGGATGCCATGCCTGCAAGGTAAATAGAAAATGCGACATGAAGTTGGCTTTCACTAGCGCTTAAGTCAGCGGCTATATAAGGAATACCCGTTAAGTGAAGGTCGACACCAAGGGGATAGATAAGGACTATCCAAAAGCTAAAAAGAACATATTTGGTCATGAGATAAGCTGTACTGTGAGAGGGATTATTCTAATTTTAAGCTGAGTGAATGATATAACGAATGGATTAATTAGAAAACAGCATTTTCCAAAATGGAAATAAGATATTCATGTGTTTTAGGAGGAGTATTAGCTTTATTACTAATCTTCTTACTATTAGTGATGAAATTCACTTGCACACTGATGCATATTTTGTCAGGTTTAATATATCCGAAAAATTTCTAGCTCCAGCTTTCATGAGCCTCTTATAAATGACAAAAATGCGGTATTGCTTCTTATTAAGTTGGAACAGGAAATTTTTTGGTAAAACTTTAAACAAACAGGGTGAATAAAAATGAAAAATGTAGGGTTTGTTGGTTGGCGCGGTATGGTCGGTTCAGTATTGATGCAGAGAATGGTAGAAGAACGTGATTTTGATGCGATCCGCCCTGTATTTTTTACGACGTCACAACAAGGTGCAGAAGCACCAACTTATGGTGGTCATCGAAGTGTTTTACAAGATGCCTTTGATATCGATGCATTGAAAGCGCTAGATGTTATTATTAGCTGCCAAGGTGGTGATTATACTAATGATGTCTATCCGAAGCTCAGAGCCGCAGGCTGGGATGGCTACTGGATTGACGCAGCATCTTCATTACGTATGAATGATGATGCGATTATCATTCTTGACCCAGTGAATAACCAACACATTCAAGATGGTTTGAATAAAGGTATTAAGACCTTTGTTGGTGGTAACTGTACAGTTAGTTTGATGTTGATGTCTTTAGGTGGTTTGTTCACGAATAATTTAGTGGAATGGGCGTCAGTTGCAACTTATCAAGCCGCATCAGGTGCAGGTGCACGTAATATGCGTGAGCTACTGGCACAAATGGGGTCTTTGCACACACAAGTGGTCAAAGAACTGCAAGACCCAGCCTCTGCTATTTTAGATATTGAGAAGAAAGTCACTGATTTTACACGCAGTGGCGCGATGCCAACAGATGCGTTTGGTGTCCCACTAGCAGGAAGCTTAATCCCATGGATTGATAAAGCGCTAGAAAATGGCCAAAGCCGTGAAGAGTGGAAAGGCCAAGCGGAATCTAACAAAATATTGGCAACAGGTAAAAATATTATCCCTGTTGATGGTTTGTGTGTTCGTATTGGCGCACTTCGTTGCCATAGCCAAGCCTTTACATTGAAATTGAAAAAAGATGTGCCGTTAAAAGAGGTTGAACAATTACTGGCTTCTCATAATGAGTGGGTAAAAGTCGTTCCAAATGATAGAGAAATCACAATGCGTGAACTGACACCTGCTGCAGTGACTGGTACATTAAGTACGCCAGTTGGCCGCTTACGCAAATTGAATATGGGGCCTGAGTATTTATCAGCCTTTACTGTTGGTGACCAATTACTGTGGGGAGCCGCTGAGCCTCTTCGCCGTATGTTAAGGATTTTATTATAATTCCTTAATGAATGTCGGTGGGTTATATAGGCCTGCATATAAAAATATGTTGGCTTTACCCAAGGGGATATTCTTGTTGTACACGAATAATGGCGTCTTGATATGACGCCATTATGTATTTTGGTGATGAATAACCTTTAATTCAATATACTTCACTGGATAGAAAATACGGTTTTTTTAGGTA
The DNA here is from genome assembly GCF_044006275.1 of Providencia sp. 2024EL-00732. NCBI lineage: Bacteria > Pseudomonadati > Pseudomonadota > Gammaproteobacteria > Enterobacterales > Morganellaceae > Providencia > Providencia sp. 2024EL-00732. The sequence goes on from NZ_JBIPDG010000009.1 coordinate 67,647, forward strand.
TTGAAACATCATTAGGGGGAAGTATATTCACGTTTCCTCAAGCAGTTTTATATTATGACCCACTGTATTATTGGCAATACTAGGACGAACAGTATTGGCGACTTCCATGATGCCACTATTTTTCTTTAGATAATGCCAAATATTTTTAGCTTTTATTGAGGGTCTTTTGTTTCCGATGGTAATTGATTAACCGGTAATATGTTACGGTTGCCATCAATCACCTGAATGTTGTTATTGGGTTGATAGCATTCACGCATGGGAGATAAACAAGCTTGTGATGCATGCTGTTGTATTCCTAACCAGTCACTAATTAACCAATAATTATTAGCAGTTGAATAGGGTTGACCCAAAGCTCGTGGGTTTAATGCCGGTTTTGGTATGGTTTGGCTGTACCAGATTAATAAGGGTATCTCATAAGCTTCTTTTCTTGGGTTATTTACGCCATGGTGGTAGTGAATATTGTTATCACTGTCTAATCGTTGTAATGCATGGTCTGAAAAGTACATCAACGAAGCGGGCTTCCCGTCTAGCTGTTGGAGTAAGTTTTCGATAAATTTATCGGTATAAGCGATAGAGCTGTCATAACAATTATCATCTTCTTGTTCACTGAATTTTTTTAACTCTTTTTCTGGAAAACGGTTACACGCAGGTTCATGGCTCCCATAAGTATGTAGGATGATCAGTTTTTTCTTGTCTGTTGGGTCGTTAATCGCATCATTAAAATGGCCTTGAATTTCCTCATCATAACCCACGAATTCATTCCATTTTTTCTTTTGAGCCATGTTAGCTATCGCAGAGATGACACTGGTTCGTTTATTGGTTTTTCCTTGGTTACTTATCCAATAGGTTTTAAAACCCGCATGATTGGCTAATGAAATAATATTGTCAGCATAGTGTGATTTATCCTGCATTTGGTCAAAGCGAATATTAGACAGTGAGATTGGCACTGACAATATGGTGACCGGAGCAGGAGAATAAGCTTGTTGGAATACCAAAAGCTGTGACTGACGATTATCTAGATTAGGGGTTGTATCATATTGATAGCCATATAAACCCATATGGTCACGACGTAGGGATTCGCCAATGACGAGAACATAGATTTGTGCTTCAGTATCTTTTTTCTCATAGTCAAATGAAACGATTTGGGATGAGATTTTTTTTATGCCGCGGTTTTCATACAAGTTTTTGACGAGAGCAGCTGCATTGTAAAATGGCGTGTTGAGCAAATATTTTTCAGTTATTAACAATGAGCTATCTGGTTTATTGAGTAATGACGCGTAATAAGCAGGGATTGCTAAGAGGTAACCACATAACATCGCGATACTAATCATTGTCGTACGGCGGTTTATATATTTAGTACATTTATGGATGCTTAATAAATACACTGAAAAAACAAACAAATAAAAGATCACATAACCAATATTGTAGGAGAGCATCCCCACCGTTTCGCTACTATTGGTATTAATAAAGGTTTCGGCAATTGAAGAGGAAAACCGAATATCGTGTTTTTTGTAAAAGAAAAATGAGACTGAAAGATTTAACGCCCAAAGCAATGAGACGAAAACCGTGAATATTTTTCCGATAAGGGACCGATATACGCCAGCACACAGAAGCATAATGAGTGTGCCAGAAATGATAATCGCAGTGTCTGCCATCACATTCGCATCACCACTGAAAAAAACAGGGATGGATGAGAGCAACAAAAAATAAATAGGGATAATCAGTTGTCGTATCATTGTTTTCTTATTACGTATTTTGCTTTTACCTTGAGTGTGTTGGGTTATTGAACATATGGATTTAACCATTAACATCTAATTAACTTAGGGGATTAACCGTTTATAGCACATAAAAAGATAAGATAATCAAAATAGTGGCGTAAAAAACTGTAAAATCTCGTGAGGTTAAGTCATGAGCTTTTCCCTACCAAGAAAATGGCAGCGAAGAAACTTTGTTAAAAGAGAGAGCAATTTGGATCTCAATATCACTGTGATGGTCGCTTTTAGATAAAGACTTACCATAATCAGCTAATAAATTAATGAGTTATTGCTTATTTTAAAATAAGAGGGCTGCTGAATGTCATGTTCAGTGAGCAAATAAGTAGGGGAAATAAAGAAAAAAATAACCCCACACTTTCGAGTGGAGTTATTTAATATTAATCAGTAAATATAATAATTAAATATCAATATTTGCTGCTTTTAGCGCATTCTCTTCAATAAATGCACGACGAGGTTCAACAGCATCACCCATCAATGTAGTAAAGAGTAAATCTGTTGCGATAGCATCTTTTACGGTTACGCGCATCATACGGCGAGTTTCAGGGTTCATGGTGGTTTCCCAAAGCTGTTCTGGGTTCATTTCACCAAGACCTTTATAACGCTGTACATACAGACCACGACGCGATTCACGAGATAGCCAAGCGAGAGCTTCTTCAAAGTTATCAATATTCTGACGACGCTCACCACGTTGGATATACGCCCCTTCTTCAATTAAGCCACTGATTAAGTCGCCTAAATGAGTGATACGGCGATACTCGCTACCGTGAACAAAATCGAAGTCGAGGTTGTAATCAGTATCAACACCGTGAGTGCGAATACGGATTGTTGGCTCAAATAATTGGCGCTCACGATTTTCTTTAATTATGTAGCTATATGTGCTGCCGAATTGCTCGTTGTCTTCTAAGCGCTTAACTAATGTTTGAGCCCATTCTTCAACTTTTGCGTTTTCTTTTAAGTCTTCCTCAGTCAGCGTAGACTGATAAACTAAGCTGTTGAGTAAGGCTTGTGGGTATAAGCGCTCAAGGCGACGAATAATACGGTGAGCCGCATTATATTCGACAACCAGCTTTTCTAATTCTTCACCTTTCATTGCTGGAGCGTCGGCACTGAGATGTAACTCTGCACCATCAAGGGCGATAGAAATAAGATAATCGTCCATCGCATCGTCATCTTTTATGTATTGCTCTTGTTTGCCACGTTTTACTTTATACAGTGGCGGCTGAGCGATAAAGATATGACCACGTTCAACAATTTCAGGCATTTGACGATAGAAGAAGGTTAATAGCAGTGTACGAATGTGTGAACCATCGACGTCCGCATCCGTCATGATAATAATGCTATGATAACGCAGTTTGTCTGGGTTGTACTCATCACGTCCGATGCCACAACCTAATGCTGTGATAAGAGTGGCAACTTCTTGTGAAGAAAGCATTTTATCGAAACGCGCTTTTTCAACATTAAGAATTTTACCTTTTAGTGGCAAAATAGCTTGGTTTTTACGGTTACGGCCTTGTTTTGCTGAGCCGCCCGCAGAGTCCCCTTCCACTAAGTAGAGTTCAGATAATGCTGGGTCACGTTCTTGGCAGTCTGCTAATTTACCCGGTAGGCCGGCTAAGTCTAACGCACCTTTACGGCGTGTCATTTCACGTGCTTTACGTGCGGCTTCACGAGCACGAGCGGCATCGATAATTTTACCGACAACAATTTTAGCGTCATTCGGGTTTTCCAGTAAATACTCAACCAACCGCTCGTTCATGATAGTTTCAACGGCAGTTTTTACCTCAGAAGAAACTAGTTTTTCTTTGGTTTGTGATGAGAATTTAGGGTCTGGAACTTTCACGGAAATAACAGCAATTAGGCCTTCACGCGCATCATCACCTGTAGCGTTGACTTTGCTTTTCTTCTGATAGCCTTCTTTTTCCATGTAGTTATTTAATGTGCGGGTCATCGCTGCACGGAAACCAGCTAAGTGAGTACCACCATCACGTTGTGGGATGTTATTGGTGTAGCAGTACACGTTTTCTTGGAAGCCATCATTCCATTGCATTGAAACTTCAACACCAATACCGTCTTTTTCTGTAGAGAAATAAAATACTGACGGATGAATTGGCGTTTTATTGCGACTTAAATATTCAACAAAGGCTTTGATACCACCTTCGTAATGGAAATGGTCTTCTTTCCCATCACGTTTATCAATAAGCCTGATTGATACCCCAGAGTTTAAGAATGATAGCTCACGAAGACGTTTAGCTAAAATATCATACTCGAATTCTGTGACACCTTTAAAGGTATCCATACTTGGCCAAAAACGTACGAGAGTACCTGTTATGTCTGTTTCCCCAACAACAGTCAGAGGACCTTGTGGTTCACCGTGTTTATAAATTTGCTCATGAACTTTACCGTCACGACGAATGACCAGTTCAAGTTTTTCAGATAAGGCGTTAACAACAGAAACCCCAACTCCGTGTAAACCACCGGAGACTTTATAGGAGTTGTCATCAAATTTCCCCCCTGCGTGCAGGACAGTCATGATAACTTCTGCAGCAGAGACACCTTCTTCTTCGTGTATACCTGTTGGTATCCCACGTCCATCATCCTGTACGGAGATAGAGTTATCGGCATGGATAGTGATCACGATATCGTCACAGAAGCCTGCGAGGGCTTCGTCGATAGCGTTGTCGACAACCTCGAAAACCATGTGATGAAGACCTGTTCCATCGTCTGTATCACCGATATACATGCCCGGGCGCTTACGCACCGCATCCAGTCCTTTTAATACCTTGATACTTGAGGAGTCATATGTATTCGACATCAACGTTTCCTGCTCTTTCTATTCCTGAGGTTGAACTTCTATTTTGCCATGTTCTACACTAAACATCTTACTGTTTGCGTCTATCATATCATTAACTTGTTCAGCTGTAATGGCACTGACAAACACTTGTGCTTGCGTAGCTTTGAGACGTGTCGCTAACAATTGGCGGCGACCCGCATCAAGCTCGGAGGCAAAATCATCCAGCAGATACAGGCACCTTTGCCCGCTCTGACGAGTGAAAAACTCACCCTGCGCTAACCTTAATGCACACATTAATAGCTTTAGTTGGCCCCGAGAAAGCATATCTTCTACAGGGGTACCATTTGCACGAATACGCAAATCTGCTTTATGTGGCCCTGAAGCGGTATAGGTTAGTGCTCTATCACGCTCAAATTGGCGCTCTAATTGTTCTGAATAATCAATTTCTTTATCCCAACCGCGCTGAAAGGATACCGAGAGTGAAAATTCGGGTAAAAACTGCTGACAGGTTTGCTCTATATTTTCGGCAATACCTGCGATGTAGTCATGACGCCATTGGCTAATTTGCTCTGAAATTGGCGCCAGTTGTTTATCCCAGTGACGTATTTGTTCGTAACGGGTAACTTGGCGTAAAGCCGCATTTCGCTGCTTTAATAACCGTTTTAAATCAGACCATACTGAAAAAAACAACGGATCATTGTGAAAACAGCCCCAATCAATGAAGGCTCGACGATATTTCGGGCCGCCATTGAGTAGTGTAAAACCTTCTGGGGTAATTAATTGCATCGGCAACAGTTTTGCAAGCTCTGCAATTTTATGGCCGTCGGTGCCGTCTATGCGAACTTTACTGTCACCCTCGCGATTTTTGCTTAACCCCAATGAAAGGTCATTACGATTTTTATCTAGATGGCTAAGTTTACCATGAAGAATAAATTGTTCTTGCTCATGACGAATAACACGATTCGCTTGAATGCTGCGAAATGCGCGGCCATGACCTAAGGTGTACACTGCTTCCAGTATACTAGTTTTGCCACTCCCGTTTGGGCCAATTAAAAAATTGAACCCATTAGCAAGGGCGAGATCCGCATTTTCAATATTTCGAAAATCGCGGATTAATAAACGCGAAAGGATCATAAATACCGATTATAAACGCATTGGCATGACAACATATACCGCCGCTTTGCTTTCAGCGTCTTCAATTTGCACACTGGAAACTGCATCGGTTAATAATAGCTGCACGTTTTCACTTTTCAGTGCATTTAAGACATCTAAGATGTAGCTGACGTTAAAACCAATTTCCATCTCAGTCCCCTGATAGCTAACATCAACAATTTCTTCAGCTTCTTCTTGCTCAGGGTTATTTGCTGTGATGCGTAATTGGTTTTCACTAAAATATAAGCGTACTCCGCGGAATTTTTCATTGGATAAAATCGCCGCACGGGAAAATGCCTGTTTTAGTAAGTCACAACGAGCTTCTAATGTTTTATTTGGGTTTTTCGGTAACACACGGCGATAATCAGGGAAGCGACCATCAACCAATTTAGAGGTAAAAATAAAATCCCCTACGTGGGCGCGTATGTTATTGCTACCGATTTGCAGTTGTAATGGTGAATCGCCACCATCTAACAAGCGCATTAACTCAATCACCCCTTTACGAGGAACAATTACCGAATGAGAAGGTAAAGATTGACCGATGTCCATCGCACAAACTGCTAGCCTGTGCCCATCGGTTGAAACGGTTCTCAGCATTGAGTCTTCAGTTTCAAATAGCATTCCGTTGAGATAATAACGCACATCTTGGTGTGCCATGGAAAACTGAGTTGCTTCAATTAAACGTTTCAGTATTGACTGAGGAAGAGAAAATTCAACTTCACTTTGCCAATCATCTAGGTTTGGAAAGTCTGCTGCTGGCAAAGTAGATAATGAAAAGCGGCTACGACCAGAACGGACGAGCAGTCTATCATCATTGAGTTCTACTAGAATTTCAGAACCTTCAGGTAAACCACGCCAGATATCAAAAAACTTGCGTGCAGGCACCGTTGTTGCACCAACTTCATGTTCCTGCGTTAGAGGAACGTTGGCCATCATCTCCATTTCAAGGTCGGTTCCAGTGAGTTGGAGGGTGCCTTCTTTTACCTGTAATAAAAGGTTACCTAAAATAGGCAGAGTTGGACGCCCACCTAAAGGACCACTAACCTGTTGTAACGGTTTTAATAACTGCTCGCGTTCTATAATAAATTTCATAGCAATTAAGATGATAATGTTCTGATTAAATTAGAAAAATCTTCTTTGATGTCATGGCTCTCTTCCCGTAACTGTTCAATTTTACGACAAGCGTGTAATACCGTGGTATGGTCACGGCCGCCAAAGGCATCCCCGATTTCAGGTAAACTATGGTTGGTCAGCTCTTTTGCCAAGGCCATTGCCATCTGACGCGGACGAGCGACAGAACGAGAACGGCGTTTCGACAGTAAATCTGCCACTTTAATTTTATAATATTCAGCAACAGTTTTTTGAATATTATCAATAGTTACCAGTTTTTCTTGTAGTGCTAATAGGTCACGTAATGCTTCGCGTACAAAATCGATAGTAATTGCGCGACCTGTAAAGTTTGCGTTGGCGATCACACGATTTAATGCGCCTTCTAACTCACGAACATTAGAGCGAAGCCGTTTTGCGATGAAAAAAGCCACTTCACCTGGCAGTTGGATTTCATTTTCATCTGCTTTTTTCATTAATATCGCGACACGGGTTTCGAGTTCTGGTGGTTCGATTGCTACCGTTAAACCCCAACCAAAGCGTGACTTTAAGCGATCTTCAACCCCGTTAATCTCTTTTGGATAACGGTCGGATGTTAAAATAATTTGCTGATTGCCTTCAAGTAACGCGTTAAAAGTATGGAAAAACTCTTCTTGTGAACGCTCTTTGTTAGCAAAAAATTGAATATCATCAATAAGTAATGCATCTACAGAACGGTAATAACGTTTAAATTCTTCAATTGCGTTATTCTGTAGAGCTTTGACCATATCTTGAACAAAACGTTCAGAGTGCATATAAACCACGCGTGCGTTGGCTTTATGCTCCATAATACTATTGCCTACAGCATGTAATAAGTGAGTTTTACCTAAACCTGTTCCACCATAAAGGAATAGTGGATTATAGGCCCCACCCGGATTTTCAGCCACTTGCCTCGCGGCGGCACGAGCCAATTGGTTCGATTTACCTTCAACAAAGTTATCAAAAGTGTGCTTAGGGTTCACATTAGAACGGTAAGCGACTTCCGGTTGTACTTTGGCTGAGTTATCCCAACTTGGTTTAATCGGAGCTGACGGCGCGGCAAATGCAGGTACTTGGTTTGTTGTACGTGCTTGCGTTGCTGCCGGTGCGACGGCAATCGGTTTATTGCCCACTTCAAAGTGTAGAGCAGGCGCGTCAGTTCCACAAAAGTCATTCAATAATTCATTAATATTATTGATGTACTTGTCTCTAACCCAGTCGAGAACAAAACGATTTGGGGCATACAGTGCCAGTGTGTTGTCGTTTAATTCAGCTTGAAGGGGGCGTATCCACATACTGAATTCTGTGGCAGGTAGTTCATCCTGCAATCGGGCAAGACATTGCTGCCAAAGCGAAAGTGACACGTTGGACTCCCCTAAACAAGGTCAATGGAACAAGAATTACGGATTCAAACAAAGAATTTTCTCAGGATCACTTTTTATTAATGGCCCAAAGAGGTTTTAGATTAATTTTTACTTACCGCATATTGCTGATCAGTGGATCAGAAATAGACCCGAGATCATACCGCAAAATTAGCCAGAGATCTTCATTCTTTTACACAGTTTTTATGCTTTTTATCCACAGGTAAATGTGATAAGGCATCTCTTATGATAAAGAAACAGACAGGATGATCGTCATTACCCGCTATTTTTCCACATGGCTGGGGATAACTTTAGACGATTTCTCGAAAATATTCTGCTTGATCAAAAAATATTTTCAGATCACTTCAAGATCCTTGCGCTTTGGGGCGGAGTCCGTATAATCTTCCTCCCTGTGTACAGTACTGATGTGATTTTTACACAAAACTGAGGTAAACTTGCTGGGTACCGCTACTCTATTTTAACGCTGACGTTAAAGAGAGAGGGGTTAAAAGCAGGTGGTCAGCCAGTATGAAAGTAAAATAATCAGTTGGCTGTCACAACATATGTCGGCAAACCTGTCAGCCAGGCTATAAATAAAAGTGGTTTGATTGCGTCATTTCATTGACGTGACCCCCTATGTTTTATTACAATCCTGCCTCTTTCTATATTGTTGCGATAGAGGCACAGGTGTAAATCAGTTTTCACTGGTTGCCAACGCGTTTACTGAATCAGTAATAAATTTTAAAGTTAGGTAGAAATCGTTATGAAACGCACTTTTCAACCGTCCGTACTGAAGCGCAACCGTTCACACGGTTTCCGTGCTCGTATGGCTACAAAAAATGGTCGTCAAGTTCTGGCTCGCCGTCGTGCGAAAGGCCGCTCTAGTCTGACCGTTTCATCTAAGTAATAAAGCTAGCCCTCTATTCCAGTGGTTACGCTCGCTTTTACCCGGGAGTTACGTTTGTTAACTCCCAGGCATTTCGATAATGTCTTTAAGCAGCCGCAGAGGGCGAGTTCCCCAGAGATAACTATCCTTGGTCGCCTAAACGAGCTGGGGCATCCCCGCATCGGTCTTACCATCGCCAAAAAAAATGTTAAACGAGCTCATGAGCGAAATCGTATCAAACGGTTAGCCCGTGAATACTTTCGTTTGCATCAACATGAGTTGCCTTCAATGGATTTTGTGGTATTGGTAAGGAAAGGGGTCGCTAATCTCGACAATCAACAGATTACGGAATCGTTGGATAAGTTATGGCGTCGTCACCGTCGCTTGGCTCAAAATTCCTGATCATGCTGATCAGAGGCTACCAACTGGTGATTAGCCCGTTGTTAGGGCCTCGTTGTCGCTTCAATCCCACATGTTCAAATTACGGAATTGAGGCATTGCGCAGGTTTGGTATGCTAAAAGGGAGTTGGTTAACGGCGAAACGCATATTAAAATGCCACCCTTTACACGCTGGTGGAGATGATCCTGTCCCACCTAGAAAAACTGATGATAATAGAGAATTATAACGATGGATTCGCAACGCAATCTTCTACTCATCGCTTTGTTGTTCGTGTCGTTCTTAGTTTGGCAGGCCTGGGAGAGCGATAAAGTTGCTCAGGAAGTTAAAACTGTTCAAACTACGCAACAAGCGGATATGCCAAGCAGTGATGCTCAAGCCGTAACTGGCAGCGGGCAAGGTAAGCTCATCACAGTCAAAACAGATGTATTGGATATTCGTATCAATACTCGTGGTGGTGATATCGATGAGGCTGACCTGTTAGCCTATCCTGCGACCCTTCATTCGGAAGACCCTTTCCGTTTACTGGAAACTAACCCAGGCTTTGTCTACCAGGCACAAAGTGGTTTGATTGGCCTTCATGGCCCAGACAACCCCGCAAATAATAATGGCGAACGTCCACTGTACTCTACAGACTCTGCAACTTTCGTTTTAGAGAACGGTCAGGATGTGTTACGTGTTCCAATGACATTTACAGATAGCAACGGTGTTGTTTATCAGAAAACGTATATTGTGAAACGTGGCCAATACACTGTTGAAGTTGAATACAGTATTCAAAACCCGACAGCTCAACCTTTAAGTCTCGCTTTCTTCGGTCAGTTGAAACAAACTATCGAGTTACCAAAAGAGCGTGATACAGGTAGCAGTAATTTTGCTTTGCATACTTACCGTGGTGCAGCTTACTCTTCAGATGAAAACAACTATAAAAAATATAGCTTTGGTGACATCGAAGATAAAAGCCTTGATTTGACCACTAAAGGTGGCTGGGTCGCGATGTTGCAACAATATTTTGCAACCGCATGGATCCCTGCAAGTTCTGAAAAGAGCACCTTCTATACCATCGACCTTGATAAAAAATCTGCCATTATTGGTTATAAGAGTGAACCAATGACCATTGCTGCAAATGGTGCAGGTACTTATTCATCAACGTTATGGGTTGGTCCAGAAATTCAATCTGAAATGGCGGCAGTTGCTCCTCATTTAGATTTGACCGTAGATTACGGTTGGTTATGGTTTATCTCTCAGCCTCTGTTCAAACTGTTGAAATTTATTCACGGTTTCGTGGGTAACTGGGGTATTGCCATCATTGTTATTACCTTTATCGTCCGTGGTATTATGTACCCACTGACTAAAGCGCAATATACCTCAATGGCGAAAATGCGTTTACTGCAACCAAAATTGGCTGCGATGCGTGAGCGTATTGGTGATGACAAACAGCGTATGAGCCAAGAAATGATGGCGATGTATAAAGCAGAAAAAGTAAACCCACTGGGTGGATGTTTACCTCTGCTGATCCAAATGCCAATATTCCTTGCACTTTATTATATGTTGATGGGTTCTGTTGAACTGCGTCACGCCCCATTCTTTGGTTGGATCCAAGACTTGTCTGCGCAAGACCCGTATTACATCCTGCCAGTATTGATGGGTGTGACGATGTTTGTTATCCAGAAAATGTCACCGACCGCTGTGACTGACCCAATGCAGCAGAAGATCATGACGTACATGCCTGTCGTGTTTACTATTTTCTTCCTGTGGTTCCCATCAGGTCTGGTTCTGTATTATATCGTGAGTAACTTAGTCACTATTATCCAGCAACAAGTGATTTACCGTGGTCTGGAAAAACGTGGTCTACACAGTCGCGATAAAAAAGAGAAAAAATAATTTCGCTTCTCAGTAAATTGAGAATGGCTTCACAAAGCGAGATTCTATAGTAGTATTAAGGCGACCAATTATGGTCGCCTTAATTATTTTCAAAAAACAGTTTTCAAGTCAAAGACAGAGAAACCTCATGCAAATCAACGATACTATCGTCGCACAGGCAACACCTCCCGGTCGTGGTGGTGTCGGTATTTTACGTATATCTGGCCCAAAAGCTGCATTAGTGGCTGAAACCGTGTTGGGTAAACTCCCTAAGCCACGTTATGCGGATTATCTCCCTTTTCGTGATGTAGAAGGTTCTGTCCTTGACCAAGGTATTGCGCTTTACTTCCCTGGGCCAAATTCCTTTACAGGGGAAGATGTCCTTGAACTACAAGGACACGGTGGTCCGGTCATTCTTGATTTATTGCTAAGAAGAATACTCACTATTGATGGTATTCGTATAGCAAATCCGGGTGAGTTTTCTGAGCGTGCATTTTTGAATGATAAGCTTGATTTAGCCCAAGCTGAGGCGATTGCCGATTTAATCGATGCGAGTTCAGAGCAAGCGGCGCGTTCTGCAATGAACTCCTTACAGGGGGCTTTTTCTTCCCATATTCACCAATTAGTGGAAGCACTCACTCACTTGCGCATCTATGTGGAAGCAGCGATTGATTTTCCCGATGAAGAAATTGATTTTCTATCTGATGGTAAAATTGAAGCCAAGCTTAATGAAGTGGTTGCCGATTTAGAACAGGTTCGCTCCCAAGCTCGCCAAGGTAGTTTGTTGCGAGAAGGGATGAAAGTGGTGATTGCTGGGCGTCCAAACGCCGGTAAATCTAGCTTACTGAATGCGTTAGCAGGGCGAGAGGCAGCGATTGTCACGGATATAGCGGGTACAACCCGTGATGTGTTGCGTGAACATATACATATTGATGGAATGCCATTACATATCATTGATACAGCAGGCCTACGGGAAGCCAGTGATGAAGTTGAGCGTATAGGTATCGAGCGTGCATGGAAGGAGATTGAACAGGCTGACCATGTGCTGTTTATGGTGGATAGCACCACGACTGATGCCACTGAGCCACAAGAGATTTGGCCCGAATTTATGGCACGCCTACCCGATGAGCTACCCGTAACTGTGATCCGTAATAAAGCAGACATGACCGGGGAGCCGGTTGAGTTTATTGATAACACTCGTTACCCATTAATCCGTTTATCTGCTCGTGAAGAAAATGGTATTGATTTATTGCGGGATCATCTAAAAGAAGCGGTTGGCTTTAATAGTAATACAGAGGGTGGTTTCTTGGCACGTAGCCGCCATTTACAAGCATTGAATGCGGCCGCAGTTCACCTAGAACAGGGCTATAACCAGTTAGTGAATGCCCGCTCCGGTGAGCTTTTGGCTGAAGAGTTGCGTCTAGCCCAATTAGAACTCAGCGAAATCACGGGGGAGTTTACTTCTGATGATTTATTAGGCCGTATTTTCTCAAGTTTTTGTATTGGGAAGTAATACGATATCGTATTAACCTACACGGCGTTGTGTAGGTTTCCTTTCTTTTTTGTCGTCTTAATCCAATATTAAGCATTTAGTGTTTTTATTTTTCTAAAATGGTCGATTAAACCAACTAACAGATAAAAGCATGGATAAGTTATTGCAAGTTAACACTCAAAGTTACGCTCAACGCCCTGACTTAATAGAAGAGTGCGAGTTATTTCTTGATAAGTTATGGCCTCAGTTTATGAGCCAATCATCGGTATGTGATGAATATTGGAACAGGCTTGATGAAGAGCCCAATTCTTATTTTCAATTTATTGCCACTGTAAATGAGAACGAAGAGGAGCGGGTCATTGGTATTATTCGCTCTGTGCCTTTTTTATGGCCTTATGGTGATTTTAGCAAATTAGCGGAAATGGGCTGGGATGCGATTTTTAACTTCGCGATGGAAAATCAACAAGGCGGAGAGCCTTATATTTCGGCACTTTCTGTGACGGTTGACCCGCAATATCGTGGGTGTCAAATCCCTGCTTTATTGATTAATGCATTAAAACACGCAGCAAAAGAATATGCGGCAAAAGCGGTGATTGTGCCTGTTCGCCCAACATTAAAACATTGTTATCCATTACAGGATTTTGAGGCGTATTGCGGCTGGCAAAATGAGCGAGGAGAGCCTTTTGACCCGTGGTTCAGAACGCATTGGCGGTTGGGTGCCACGGTACTACAGCCCGTTCATCGTTCAATGGTCATTATAGGCTCAATTGCTGATTGGCAATCATGGACAGGTATGTATTTCCCGCAATCAGGGCAATATATTGTACCCAACGCTTTGGTGCCAGTTACTGTTGATATTCAGCGCCAACAAGTTGAATATATTGAGCCTAATTTGTGGATGCTGCACTCGCTTTAAGGCTCAGTATTGTGTCTATCTTTGAATGATACTTATCGATATATTTCTACACTCTATAGCGTGTTATTTATATTTTACCTGTTATAGCGTGTAAAATGATATTTACCGGTTATAGCAGGTAAATATCATTAGTGCCAAACAAGGTAGGTGTTAAAATGAAAGTGACCAATACCCGACAACTTAGTGCTTACATGAAAGATGTCAGAGAGACGAAAAAATTATCTCAAAGTAAAGTCGCAAGTAAAGTGGGTATTCGGCAAGATACCGTCTCCAGTTTTGAACTCTCTCCTGACTCTACCAAATTAGAAACCTTCTTTAAGATTTTATCTGCCCTAAATTTAGAACTCGATATTAAACCGCGAAATGAAAGTGGCTCATCAAACTCAAACTCTGGATGGAAGGAGGAGTGGTGATGGCGATTTTGCATGTATATATGAATGGTTATTGGGTAGGTGACTTTATTCGCTCAAGTACTGGGGCTCATCAGTTTAAATGATGTGCCCCATAGTTTTATTTTAAATGTAGGTGAAATAAAGGCGTTAGCGGTTGAACGTTTTGAGCGTAAATATTCTTCTGATTCCTCGTGGATTATGCGTTTACCACAAGAAGATTTTTGTCAAACATTGAATATTTCACCGGCAAGAAAATATCAAAATCATGGTGGACCGGGTATTTCTGAAATTATGAATTACTTATTAGGTTCAATAAATGCAGAGAAAGATAGATATCAGTTTATGAAGAGCCAGGTTTTGTTTTGGTTACTTGCAGCGACGGATGGCCATGCTAAAAATTTTTCATTATTTATTGAACCTGAAGGCCGTTATCAGTTAACACCTTTTTACGATATTTTGTCCATGTATCCTAGTTATGGGGGGAGGGGAATTAACCCTAGAGATGCCAAATTGGCTATGGGGCTGAAGGGAACAAGGGAGATGAAATACAATATAGAGCAAATTTTTCCAAGGCATTTTTTTGCAACGGCCAAGGAGGTTGGTTTTGACCGCACTGAAATGGAAAAAATCTTAATTGAGTTTGATGAGCAAATGGAAAGTGTTATTACAAAGGTTAGGGAACAGCTTCCAACCAATTTCCCTAAGCACATTGCAGACTCAATTTTATCAGGGTTACATCATAAAGCCGCACGATTAAAAAAAGGTTGGGATTAATCCTTTACCCGACTCGGATGGGTAAACACGGTGGCTTTCCCCTGACGGCAAAAACCGACTAAGGTTAAATTGGCTTTTTCCGCCACTTCGATAGCGAGTGCCGTGGCAGCAGAAACGGCAAATAAAATTTCTGCACCGCAACTGGCGGCTTTTTGTACCATTTCATAACTTGCGCGGCTAGAAACCAATACAGCACCTTGTTGCCATTGGTTACGATGCTTCATTCCGAGTAGTTTATCAAGTGCGACATGGCGACCGACATCTTCGCATCCTCCCACTAATAAACCTTCTGGTGATATCCATGCGGCGGCGTGGGTACAGCCCGTTAGGGCACCTATTTCTTGTACCTTTTTCAATTCATGTAGCGCGTTATCTAAGTAAGACAAGGAAAATGTTTGTGTAAAAGGTAGGGGAGCGATGGGTTTAAAAATTTCATCGAGTTGTTCGGTACCACAAATACCACAGCCTGTACGCCCTGCTAAATTACGGCGGCGTTCTTTTAGCTCCATAAATCGGCGGCTAGATAATTCAACCTGTACTTCAATTCCTCGGTTACAGCCTTCAACGATATCAATTCCACGTATTTCATCACCTGACTGTATTATCCCTTCTGAAAGTGCAAACCCGACGGCAAAATCCGCTAAATCTTTTGGCGTTGCCATCATAACAACATGTGATATGCCATTGAACACTAGAGCGACAGGATATTCTTCTGCAACATAATCATTAACGGGTGAGTTAAGGTTGCCTTTTTGTTGCACGCTTGTGTGATTTAAGCCAATCATTTTAGTTAATTTGGAGTCATTTGTAGTATTTGTTTCATACATTAGATGAATTCCTAGCATTAATGATACATAATATTAATTATGGGTAAAAAGAATTTACACCATTTGCCAGGCAATGTACCTGGATACGATAGGGAAGACGTTGAATAAGAACAGTTTACCTGATTATCGCGATTGGCGTTAGGTAAACATGAGCAATGTATAATGAGGAGATCCCCATGCAAGTCAGCAGAAGGCAGTTCTTTAAGATCTGCGCTGGCGGTATGGCAGGTACGACGGCAGCAGCATTAGGGTTTGCACCCGCCACTGCGTTAGCGTCAACGCGCCAGTATAAATTACTGCGTGCGAAGGAAACCAGAAATACCTGTACCTACTGTTCTGTCGGCTGTGGGCTGTTAATGTACAGCCTTGGTGATGGCGCGAAAAATGCGAAAGAAAGCATTTTCCATATTGAAGGGGACCCGGATCATCCGGTAAACCGTGGTGCACTTTGTCCTAAAGGTGCTGGACTTATCGATTTTATCCACAGTGAAAGCCGCCTTAAGTACCCTGAAGTGCGTGAGCCAGGGACAAATGAGTGGAAACGTATCACTTGGAATGAAGCCTTTGATCGTATCGCTAAGTTAATGAAAGAAGACCGCGATGCGAACTTTATTGAAAAAAATAAAGAGGGTGTCACTGTTAACCGTTGGCTAACCACCGGTATGCTATGTGCATCCGCAGGAAGCAATGAAAGCGGCTTTGTAACCCAAAAATTTACCCGCGCTCTCGGCATGCTTGCCGTAGATAACCAAGCGCGTGTCTGACACGGACCAACGGTAGCAAGTCTTGCTCCAACATTTGGTCGCGGTGCGATGACCAACCACTGGGTTGACATTAAAAATGCAAACCTAGTTGTCGTTATGGGTGGTAATGCGGCAGAAGCGCATCCAGTCGGTTTCCGCTGGGCGATGGAAGCTAAAATCCATAATAAAGCCAAACTAATCGTTATTGACCCTCGCTTTACCCGTACTGCGGCAGTGGCGGATTTTTACACGCCTATTCGCTCAGGTACTGATATTGCGTTCTTGTCTGGTGTTATCAAATACTTATTGGATAATGAAAAAATTCAGCGTGAATACGTGGAAGCGTATACCAACGCCAGTTTAGTTATTCGTGAAGATTATGGTTTTGATGACGGCCTGTTTACAGGTTATGACGAAGAAAAACGTCAATACGACAAAACCACGTGGAACTATGAGATGGATGAAAACGGCCTTGCGCTGCGCGATCCGACTCTGAAACACCCACGTTGTGTGCTAAATCTATTAAAAGAGCACGTCAGCCGTTATACACCTGAAGTGGTGAATAACATCTGTGGTACGCCAATTAAAGACTTCTTGCAAGTCTGTGAATACCTTGCAGAAACGAGTGCTAAAGATAAAACCGCTTCGTTCTTGTACGCATTAGGTTGGACACAACATACTGTTGGTGCCCAAAACATTCGTACTATGGCGATGATCCAGTTACTTCTGGGTAATATGGGGATGCTAGGCGGTGGTGTAAACGCACTGCGCGGGCACTCCAATATCCAAGGGTTAACTGACTTAGGCTTGCTATCTCAAAGCTTGCCGGGTTATTTGACCTTACCATCCGAAAAACAAACGACATTAGACAGTTATTTAACTGCCAATACACCGAAAGCGACGGTTGCAGGCCAAGTTAACTATTGGAGCAACTATCCGAAATTTTTCGTCAGTATGATGAAAACTTTTTATGGTGATAAAGCGCAGAAAGAAAATGACTGGGGCTTTGATTTATTACCGAAATGGGATCAAGGCTACGATGTGTTGCGTTATTTCGAAATGATGGATAAGGGGGAAGTTAACGGTTATATCTGCCAAGGCTTTAACCCGGTTGCTTCATTCCCGAATAAAAACAAAGTCATTAAATCACTTTCTAAGTTGAAGTATTTAATTACCGTTGACCCGCTGAATACGGAAACATCCAATTTCTGGCAAAACCACGGCGAAATGAACGATGTGAAACCGGAAGAAATCCAAACTACGGTATTCCGTCTACCTTCTTGTTGTTTTGCTGAAGAAAATGGCTCGATTGTTAACTCAGCTCGTTGGTTACAATGGCACTGGAAAGGTGCGGATGCTCCGGGCGAAGCCATTAGTGATGGTGAAATTCTTTCGGGGATTTTCCATCGCATGCGTCAGTTATATGCTGCCGAAGGTGGTGCTGTGCCAGAGCAGGTTCTGAGTATGACTTGGAACTACTTTGACCGTGATAATCCAACTCCGGAAGAAGTCGCTCAAGAAAACAATGGCTATGCTTTAGTTGACTTGAAAGATGCAGATGGCAACGTGATTGTTAAAAAAGGTGAATTACTTAGCTCCTTTGCTCAATTACGTGATGACGGTACGACATCAAGTGGTTGCTGGATCTTTACGGGTAGCTGGACACCAAAAGGTAACCAGATGGCTAACCGTGATAACTCTGACCCAACAGGTCTGGGTAACACATTAGGTTGGGCATGGGCATGGCCTTTGAACCGTCGCGTGATTTATAACCGCGCATCAGCTGACCCAATGGGTAAACCGTGGGACCCAAAACGTCAGATTCTTGAGTGGGATGGCAGCAAATGGACAGGAATGGATATTCCTGACTATAGCAATGCTGCTCCGGGTAGTGGTGTTGGTCCGTTTATCATGCAACCGGAAGGTATGGGGCGTTTATTCGCACTGGATAAAATGGCGGAAGGCCCATTCCCAGAGCATTATGAGCCTATCGAGACCCCGCTTGATACTAACCCATTGCATCCAAATGTGGTGTCTAACCCTGCGGCTCGTGTCTTTAAAGATGACTGGGCTCAAATGGGTAAAGCGACTGAATTCCCTTATGTGGGAACCACTTATCGCTTAACGGAACACTTCCACTATTGGACAAAACATGCGCTGTTAAATGCCATTATTCAGCCGCAACAATTCATCGAGATTGGTGAACGTTTAGCGAATGAAAAAGGTATCAAGCAAGGCGATACGGTAAAAGTTAGCTCTAAACGTGGTTACATCAAAGCGAAAGCAGTCGTTACCAAACGTATTCATACCCTGAAAGTGGCTGGAAAAGATATCGATACTATCGGTATTCCAATTCACTGGGGATTTGAAGGTTTGGCAGTGAAAGGCTTTATCGCTAATACGTTAACGCCGTTTGTGGGTGATGCGAATACTCAGACACCGGAATTTAAATCATTCCTTGTCAATGTGGAAAAGGTGTAAGGAGATAAATTATGTCAATGCAATCTCAGGACATTATTCGTCGTTCTGCCACCAATTCCCTGACTCCCGCACCTCAGGTGCGGGACTATAAGGAAGAGGTTGCAAAGCTTATCGACGTTACGACCTGTATCGGCTGCAAAGCTTGTCAGGTCGCATGTTCCGAATGGAATGATATCCGTGACAAAATAGGGACTAACGTTGGGGTATATGATAACCCAACAGATTTAACAGCTAAGTCATGGACAGTAATGCGTTTTTCTGAAGTCGAAGAAAACGATAAGTTTGAATGGCTGATCCGTAAAGATGGCTGTATGCACTGTGCTGACCCAGGGTGCTTAAAGGCATGTCCTTCAGAAGGTGCTATTGTTCAGTACAAAAACGGTATCGTTGATTTCCAATCAGAACATTGTATTGGTTGCGGTTACTGTATTGCGGGTTGCCCGTTTGATGTGCCACGTATCAACCCAGAAGATAACCGTGCATACAAATGTACGTTGTGTGTTGACCGTGTTGAAGTCGGTCAAGAGCCTGCGTGTGTGAAAACTTGTCCGACAGGGGCTATTCATTTCGGTAGCAAAGAAGACATGATTAACATGGCAGGTGAGCGTGTTGAAGAGCTGAAAACACGTGGTTATGCAAATGCAGGTTTATATGACCCTGAAGGTGTTGGCGGTACGCATGTTATGTACGTCTTACACCACGCAGATAAACCTCAGTTGTACCACGGGCTGCCGGAAAACCCGACAATCAGCCCAACCGTCACTTTCTGGAAAGGTATCTGGAAGCCGTTGGCAGCGGTTGGTTTTGCTGCAACATTTGCGGCGGCCATCTTCCACTATGTGGGTATTGGTCCGAACCGCGTCTCCAAAAAAGATGAAGAAGAGGCTTTAGAAGATTTGCATAATGCAATGTCATCTGACACTTCGAAATCAAAAGAAGGGGAGGATCAGAAATGATGCCAGATGATAACGATAAAATTATCCGCCATAAGCCGATTGAAAGGATCAATCACTGGGCGGTTGTGATTTGCTTTTTGTTCACCGCGATCAGTGGTCTAGGGTTCTTTTTCCCATCATTAAACTGGTTTATGAACATTTTAGGTACGCCACAACTGTCTCGAATTTTACATCCATTCGTGGGCACAGCGATGTTCTTGCTGTTCGTGTTTATGTTCTTCCGTTATTTCCACCATAACTTCATTAATAAAGAAGATATTAAGTGGGCTAAGAATATTGGTAAGGTACTGAAAAACGAAGAGGCAGGCGATGTAGGGCAATATAACCTCGGTCAAAAAGGGGTATATTGGGTAGTCACCATTTGCTTACTAGCATTGGTTATCACAGGTGTGATTATGTGGCGCCCTTATTTTGCGGATTATTTCCCTATTCCTGTTTATCGTGCAGCTATCTTAGTGCACTCACTTTCAGCTATCGCATTGATCATCATGATAGTGGTGCATGCATACGCTGCAATTTGGGTGAAAGGCTCTGTACGTGCGATGGTTGAAGGTTGGGTAACTCGTGGTTGGGCAAGAAAGCATCACCCACGCTGGTACCGTGAAATCATCGAAAAAGAAAAGCAGCAGCAAGAGAAAAACTAAGTATCTTGATAGTATTTTTAAAACCCACAAATTATATTTGTGGGTTTTTTTATATTATTTAATTATCATATTCAGATGGGTTTTATTTTAACTGTGTTTAATTATTTATTAAAAATATATTTTAATTTATCAATATTAGAATGTCGATATTAGATTTATTATCTTAATTTTATGCTTTATTTAATAAAGATGGTCATATTTAGAGTAACTAAATAATACATTTAGATGATGTTGATTTATTATTCAATAATAGAGCAATAGTGAAATTAATTACTATATTTAATATTATTTTAGCCTATTGATATTAAAAAATAATTAAAGCGGCGAATCACTGGACTTATACCATAATATTTAATACAAATAGTTAACGGTTGCGGAATATATTACCTCAACAAAATAAAACCCTCATATTTAAATATATTATTTTAATACAGTGAAATAAATATCATTCATTCCATTTACGATAGCTAAATAAAGAGGTAATGCATGGATCTTCCTTTACAAGGTATCAAAGTACTCGACTTCACCGGTGTACAGTCAGGGCCATCTTGTACCCAAATGTTAGCGTGGTTTGGGGCTGATGTTATAAAAATTGAACGCCCCGGCGTTGGTGATGTAACTCGTAATCAACTTAGAGATATTCCCGATGTTGATGCGCTTTATTTTACCATGCTCAATAGTAATAAACGTTCCGTTGAATTAAATACTAAAACGCCAGAAGGGAAAGAAGTTATGGAGCGGCTGATCAAACAAGCCGATGTCCTTGTTGAAAACTTCCATCCAGGTGCCATCGACCATATGGGTTTTACTTGGGAACATATTCAAGAATTAAATCCTCGTCTGATTTTCGGCTCCATTAAAGGTTTCGATGAAAACTCACCTTATGCCAATGTTAAAGCTTATGAAAATGTGGCTCAAGCCGCTGGTGGAGCAGCATCAACTACCGGTTTTTGGGATGGTCCTCCACTTGTCAGCGCCGCTGCATTAGGTGACAGTAATACAGGGATGCATTTATTAATCGGCTTATTGGCAGCACTGTTACATCGAGAGAAAACGGGTAAAGGGCAACGCGTGACGATGTCGATGCAAGATGCCGTACTCAACTTATGTCGTGTAAAACTACGCGATCAGCAGCGTTTAGAAAAAATCGGCTATTTAGAAGAATACCCTCAGTATCCAAATGGTAAATTTGGTGATGCCGTTCCCCGTGGCGGAAATGCAGGAGGCGGTGGGCAGCCCGGTTGGATCTTGAAATGTAAAGGCTGGGAAACAGACCCGAATGCTTATATCTATTTCACTATTCAGGAACAAGATTGGGAACAGACTTGCATTGCCATTGGTAAGCCGGAATGGGCGAGTGACCCAGCTTATAGTACCCCACAAGCTCGACAGCCACATATCTTTGATATCTTTGCTGAAATCGAAAAGTTCTTGGCAGATAAAGACAAACATGAAGCCGTTGAATACCTCAGTAAGTATGGGGTGCCATGTGCGCCAGTACTGAGCATGCGTGAAATTGCCAGAGACCAATCACTTCGTGATAGCGGAAGCGTTGTTGAAGTAGAACAACCTAAAAGAGGCACTTACTTAACTGTAGGCTGCCCAATGAAATTCTCTTCGTTCACACCAGATATAAAGAGTGCCCCATTGTTGGGTGAGCACACAGAAGAAGTACTGACTGAGCTAGGTTACAGTGCAGATGAAATTGCATCTATGCGAACCAATAAAGCTATCTAAATTGTAATTGGGGGAGAATACCTTCCCCATCATTCTGCTATCGATGAGGTGGACATGTCTGCTGACCAAAATCAAAATTTAACGGATGGTATGCATATTATTGTTGATGCACTGAAAAAGAATGGCATTGACACAATCTATGGCGTTGTTGGTATCCCTGTTACGGATATGGCGAGGCATGCTCAAGCCGAGGGAATACGTTATATTGGCTTTCGCCATGAACAGTCTGCGGGTAATGCGGCTGCCATTAGTGGTTTTATTACCCAAAAACCCGGTATTTGTTTGACGGTTTCTGCACCGGGCTTTTTAAATGGTATGGTGGCACTAGCCAATGCGACAACCAATGGCTTTCCGATGATCCAAATAAGTGGCTCAAGCGATAGGGCGATCATAGACCTGCAACAAGGGGACTATGAAGAGCTGGACCAGATGAATACTGCAAAGCCATTTGTCAAAGCTTCCTACCGAGTTAATAAACCAGAAGATTTAGGGATTGCTTTAGCAAGAGCCATACGAGCTTCGGTATCGGGTCGCCCTGGCGGTGTATATCTTGACCTTACCACTGAGGTGTTAGCGGCGGTGATGGATAAAGACGAAGCAGACAAAACGATTTTTAAGGTAGAAGACCCTGCACCAAGACAAATTCCATCACCTGATTCAGTGAATAAAGCGCTTAAGTTACTTGCATCAGCTAAGCGGCCATTAATTATTTTGGGTAAAGGCGCCGCATATGCACAAGCGGATGACAATATTCGTCAATTTATTGAAACGACGGGTATTCCTTATTTACCGATGTCAATGGCAAAAGGTTTGCTACCTGATACCCACCCACTGTCAGCGGCATCAGCTCGCTCATATGCCTTATCCAGTGCGGATGTTGTGGTGTTAATGGGCGCACGCCTTAATTGGTTGCTTGATCATGGAAAAGGTAAGCATTGGTCGCCAGACACTCAATTTATTCAATTGGATATTGAGCCATCTGAGATTGATAGTAACCGCCCAATAACCGCACCTGTTGTTGGTGATATTTACTCAAGTATTGAGTCTTTACTGGCTGGTCTTAAATCAATCCCTGTTAAATCCCCAACAGAATG
This sequence comes from Providencia sp. 2024EL-00732, assembly GCF_044006275.1. Classification (NCBI taxonomy): domain Bacteria; kingdom Pseudomonadati; phylum Pseudomonadota; class Gammaproteobacteria; order Enterobacterales; family Morganellaceae; genus Providencia; species Providencia sp. 2024EL-00732. The sequence goes on from NZ_JBIPDG010000009.1 coordinate 91,050, forward strand.
GATTGCCAGTATTGATGAGCATAAGAAAATCAATGTCGAGAAAATGGCTGCTAAGTTAAATACTGACACTTCTCCGATGAACTATTTCAATGCATTACGTGCAATCCGTGATGTGCTGGTCGATCACCAAGATGTTTATGTCGTTAATGAAGGCGCTAACACGCTTGATAATGGACGAAATATTATTGATATGTACCAACCACGTAAGCGCTTAGATTGTGGAACATGGGGCGTTATGGGGGTGGGGATGGGTTACGCTGTTGGTGCGGCAGTAACCAGTGGTAAACCCGTGGTGGCTATTGAAGGTGACAGTGCATTCGGTTTTAGTGGTATGGAGATAGAAACTATTTGCCGTTATAAACTGCCAGTGACCATTCTAATTTTTAATAATGGCGGAATATACCGTGGCGATGGTGTGAATTTGCATGGTGATAGCGACCCTTCTCCAACGGTATTAATGGGAACTGCCCGTTACGACAAGATGATAGAGGCTTTTGGTGGTATCGGCTATAACGCAACGACACCAGCAGAAATACAACAGGCATTGAAAGCAGGGTTAACATCAGGTAACCCAACGTTAATTAATGTGGTGATAGACCCTGATGTGGGGACTGAAAGTGGCCATATAGGCAGCTTGAATCCTAAATCAGTAGTAAAAAATTAACCCAACATCAATTTAAAAAGTTGAAATTTCATAGCGCCACTTACTTGATATAAGTGGCGTAAGGTACTTTATCGTCAAAAAATAGGTGGGTCTTATGGCTGACTTTATGTTGAAGATTTTTATGAGTGACCTATTGCCTATCATTATTATTATGGTCCTTGGTTATGCGAGTGGTAAGCGTAATGTATTTACGGAAGACCAAGCAAAGGCATTCAATAAATTAGTTTTAAATTATGCATTACCCGCGGCATTATTTGTTTCAATTGCACGCGCTAATCGTGAAATGATATTTGCTGACACTAAACTGACCATTATTTCGTTTGTAACTTTATTAATTTGTTTCTTTTTCTCTTTCTTTAGTTGTAAATATATTTTTAAACATAGTCGTGGTGAAGCGGCGGTATGTGCATTGATTGCAGGTTCTCCGACCATCGGTTTTCTTGGGTTTGCAATACTCGACCCTATTTATGGTGCGACCGTTTCTACAGGTCTCGTTGTGGCAATTATCTCAATTATTGTTAATGCCATTACTATTCCTATTGGTCTATTTTTACTTAACCCATCTGATGCAGAAGGTAAGAAAGGGGGAGGAGGAATGGACGCTTTGGTCTCTGCTTTTAAAGAGCCAGTGGTATGGGCCCCGGTATTAGCAACGGTATTGGTTCTTATTGGTATTAAAATCCCCCCTATTTTAGACCCGACTTTTGAATTAATTGCTAAAGCGAATTCAGGTGTAGCGGTATTTGCCGCAGGCTTGACATTAGCAGCGAATAAATTCGAGTTTGATGGTGAAATTGTTTACAACACATTATTAAAACTCGTGTTAATGCCAGGCTTAATGTTACTTGCGGGAATGACGTTTAATATGGAATCTGAGCAATTGCAAATGATGGTATTAGCGGGGGCATTACCACCTGCGTTCTCAGGGATTATTATTGCAAGTCGCTTTAATATTTATACCCGTACTGGAACCGCATCACTGGCGGTAAGTGTACTTGGTTTTATTATTGCAGCACCCGTGTGGATCTATATCGCTCGAGTCGTCGCTTAGAAATGTCCGTTTGATAAAAGTCTCGACCATGGTGGGATTGGCATCATGGTCTTTCGGCAAAAAGAGGTAAATGATGACAGCTACAAAGCCTTTAGATGGAATACGTGTTCTAGATTTTACAGGGGTTCAGTCTGGGCCATCTTGTACCCAAATGTTAGCGTGGTTTGGGGCTGATGTGATAAAGATAGAACGACCAAGAGTTGGAGATGTAACTCGTCATCAATTGCGTGATATTCCTGATGTGGATGCATTATATTTTACCATGCTTAATAGTAATAAGCGTTCTTTAGAGCTGGATACTAAAACCCCAGAGGGTAAAGAAGTCATGGAAAAGCTGATACGCCAAGCGGACGTGTTAGTTGAAAATTTCCATCCGGGGGCGATTGACCATATGGGATTCACATGGGAGTACATTCAACAATTAAATCCTCGTTTAATTTTTGGTTCCATCAAAGGGTTTAATCAAAACTCGCCTTACGCAGATGTGAAAGCGTACGAAAATGTTGCCCAATCAGCAGGAGGTGCAGCCTCAACAACAGGGTTCCCTGATGGCCCACCCGTTGTAAGTGCAGCAGCCCTTGGGGACAGTAATACGGGAATGCATTTACTGATTGGCTTGTTAACCGCATTGTTACACCGCGAAAAAACCGGTAAAGGTCAACGCGTGACGATGTCAATGCAAGATGCCGTGCTGAATTTATGCCGTGTAAAATTACGTGACCAACAGCGCTTAGAAAAAATAGGTTATTTAGAAGAGTATCCGCAATATCCAAATGGAAAGTTTGGTGATGCGGTTCCCCGAGGCGGAAATTCCAGCGGGGGAGGTCAGCCCGGCACCATGCTTAAATGTAAGGGCAGTGATACTGATCCTAATGCTTATATTTACTTTATTAATCAGGATCATAACTGGGAAAACACCTGTGATGCGATTGGTCGACCGGAATGGAAAACCGACCCTAATTTCGCAACGACCGAAGCTCGGGTAAGCCATATTCAGGATGTATGGGATGCGATTGAAGATATTGCGAAAGACAAAGATAAACATGAAATAACCGATTATTTCGATAAGTTTGGCGTGCCTTGTTCCGCAGTGCTGAGTATGAAAGAGATTATGGAAGATAAATCTTTGCGTGGTAGTGGTTCTATTGTTGAAGTTAAGCAACCCATACGGGGTTCTTATTTAACGGTAGGGTGCCCAGTGAAGTTTTCTAGTTTTATTCCAGAAATTAAGAGTGCTCCATTACTGGGAGAACATAATCACGAAATATTGAAAGAGCTTGGTTATAGCGATGAACAAATTATTGAGATGAAAAATAAAAGTGTTATTTAATTAATAATACTTTAAACACCCAATAATTGGTGAGCTTAAATAGATAGTCAATATTAAATTGTTATATTTGGATATTAATATATTCAAATATAACAATAATGCACAGAATTTGAATGGCTTAATTCGCTTTTTAAACCCATAAATTATTTTTCTATTCTATCCACGATTAATTATTCATTAATAGTGGGGGCTTTTTACTACTCTATTCGTTGAATAAGGATTGTCATATGCGTATTTCTGAAATTAAAAAAAGTAGTAAGGTTGCTGCCGTTGATTTTGTTCCTGCATGGGGTGATTTAAATGGGAATATTCAACGCCTAGTTGCAGCTGCAGAGAAAGTTGCTGCTCAGGGTGTCGACTATGCCGTTTTTCCTGAAACAGCGGTTAGCGGTTATTTATTTTCGGACACGGCTGAGTTAGCACCTTATTTAGATACTATTCCGGGTAAAACGACGGCGGCAATTTTACCTGTCCTCGCACAGACTGGCATGTATATGAGCGTTGGTATTGCTGAGCGAGATAGTGAAACAGGTTTAGCTTATAATTCAGCGGTCCTAATGGGGCCTGAAGGTATCATTGGTAAATATCGAAAAATAGGGTTGAACTCCCAAGACCAAAAAGTATTTGCTCCGGGTAATACTGGTGTGAAAACGTTTGATACCCCGATAGGCCGCATCGCATTATTAATTTGTTATGACGATACCTATTGGCAATATGTTCGTTTAGCGGCACTTGAAGGGGCTCAAATTATTGGTTGGCATTCAGTTTCGGACCGTATGATGCCTGATGCAACAGCGGCAGAAATGCTAGGTGACCACTCAACAGTGGCCCATGTTCAACATATGAGTGCACTGAATGGCGTATGGGTAGTTTGTGCGACACGCAGCGGTATTGAAACGAATCCAATTACCAAGGGACAGCTGTATTATAATGGGGGGTCGAGTGTGTGGTCCCCGTCCGGTCATAAGGTGGCGCAGTCCCCGGTGTTAAGCCCTTTAGAATTGGAACCCGGGTTGAATGGCATATATAGCGCAATGATTGATTTAGATGAAGCCGATAAACAGCGTAATACTTTGCTTGCTAAGCGTCGTCCTGACTTATATTCCCCAACACTTGCATTTCATCGTAGCCCTACGGATATCAATGCAACTTCGACGATAGTGCAAACCACTTTTATTGCAGCCCAGTGGGAAAAATCAGTCTCTAAGTTAGACTCCATTCAGGTGGGTGAGAATGAACTCTTAGTTTTACCTGAGCTTTCGGCACTTCCTTATACGATGACCCGAATATTATTTTGTCCCATGCCGAAACACGAGGGGGGGTATTTGAACAAACCCTTTGCAAAGCAGCTTATGAAGGGAAAGGGTATATTGTAGGTAGTTACCCTGAAATTGATACCGATAAACTGTACCACACGGTGGTGCTAGCGGGCCCAGCGGGGGATATACTCGCCCGTTATCGAGTGACACACCTTAATGAGCGTGATAGTGGCTGGGCAATGGCAGGCCATGCAGTCAGTGTCACGGCAACTCCTATTGGGCGCATTGCTTTGGCTGCGGCACATGAATTAGAAGTCCCAGAACTCGCGGGGTTATATAGTGCATTACGCGCTGATATTTTGGCGGCGCCAGCGGGCATACCGAGTGATTTGAAAGTTGAAATTGATAGCCATCTTTATTCTGTGGAAAACCCACCGACTGGGCGAGCGGATTTTATCCCTTATGCTATCGCAACATTAAACCAACTATGGGTGATATGTGGAGGCCGCAATGAACGAGATTCAACGTCGGCCGCCATATACGGGCCTGAACCCGTCGTACTGACGCCAACATTAACAGCACAGAGAGGGGCTGAAGATGTTAGATTACAAACACAGGTTCCTGCTCCTTTTACTTGGATTAATCAAGAGCGTTTAATTAGTGGGCAGCAAGCCATTTGGTTTACGCCGCTAACTCGGTAGTTATTTTTGTTTTCCTGTTGTAATTCATTTGGTTACAACAGGAATGCTAAGTTATTAATATGAAAAATATTACTCATTAGCAATTAAAAGCCGGCAAAGGAGAGTTAAAACACTTCACTTTTTTGGTGTTGTTGCCTTGTTGGTTTTAATTGCGAGTATTTCTAGTGAAGTTTTTAATCACGGTTTATTTTGAATTTCAATTCTGAATTTGCATTTATTTTACAGTTGGTTTTTTTATTTTTATTTTTATTTAGCTCTAAAAATAAAAAACGGTTTATTAAGAAATACTCAATTATTGTTCCGCCCTCTATTCATTATTTTGGTTATTTTGGATTATGTATCGACCAAATTGGCAAAAAAACAAATTTATTTAAGACGATTTTTACGGTGCATATCACTTCGATTATGAGTCGGCCGAGCTGCTCAAAAATAGAGAGTTCAATACAGGGAAATAAAATATGACAACCTCTTCACCACAAGTGCCGTTTATGCAATTACCCACTATTGCATTTTTATTAGCGATTGCCTCAGGGATGTTGGATGGCTATGCCTTTTTCACAACGAAATCATTTGCGACGTTTCAGTCGGGCAATATCATCATGCTAGGTTATCAATTTGCTGAAAACGGTCTGGCTGCGGTGACGCCTTATGTTATTTCTATTTTCTCATTTGGTGCGGGAGCTATGTTACTGGCATTGATCCGTTATCGCTATAATACCGATGAGAAAACATGGACATTCACTTTACTGTCACTTGAAATAGCCCTTTTATTGCTGCTGATCGCGTATATTTTTTTATTCAATATCCAATCTAAGGGGTTTCATGCCGTTTGGGCTTTGTCTTTTATTGCAGGTATGCAGGGTAATGCATTCCACAAAATTAATGGCATGTTATACGGGAATATTGCAGTCACCTTAAATGTACAGCTAGGTTTTAGTTCTTTAGCAGAGTCTATCGCATTTAAAGGTAAAGCCAGAAAAAACGCATTGTATAAAAGTTATTGTTATTTTCTGACGCTCTTGGGTTTTGCTGGTGGGGCATTTCTCATGGTATTACTCGCTGATTATGCAAGGGAATATGCATTGTTTGCTACATTAATCCCGTTATGTTTGATATTTTTCTCTGGTCGCCAGTTTTCGAAAGAAAATAAACAGCTACCAATAGATTCGGATTGATGTGGGTGAAAGAGGCGGGGGAAGTCCCGCCTACTAAAATGTTATTATAAGTCGTGCTGGTGGTTGAGAGCTTCAACAGTTTTCTTGGCACCGTTATCACGTAGTGAAAGGTAGAATGCAGTCACCTTTTCAGTAAATAACGAATTATTAACCAGTTCTTCGGTAAACAAACTGTTAAGAGAAAGTAGTGTGCGAACACGGCTTTCATCATCAGTACTGTTTGCAACGAGCTCTGCCAACTTTACAGCCTGTGGGTCGCTGACTTGAATTTCTACGTCATGATCATCTTTTCCGCTGACATAACGCATCCATCCCGCAACAGCTAAGGCTAAATAATCAAATGATTGGCCGTTTTTCAGATGAATTTGGATAGAATCGAGTAAACGTTGAGATAATTTCAATGTTCCATCCATAGCGATTTGCCAAGTACGATGTTTCAACCCCGTATTTTTAAAACGTTCAATCAGGGCATTAGCATAGGCGGGTAAATCCACATTTTTGATGGATAACGTTGGTGCTTGCTCATTGACCATCAGGTGATAAGCTGCTTTTTCATAAGCACTATCCTGCATGCATTCATTAATATATTGGTAACCAGCCAAATAACCTAAATAAGCAAGGAATGAGTGGCTACCATTTAACATGCGCAGCTTCATTTCTTCAAATGGAACGACATCTGTGACTAACTGAGCGCCCGCTTTTTCCCACTCAGGGCGACCCGCGACAAAATTGTCTTCAATCACCCACTGGCGAAATGGCTCACAGGCAATGGCGACTTTGTCAACGACAGGGCCTAGTTGGGATTGAATTTTTTCTGCGGTGTCTGGTGTCATGGCAGGCACAATTCTATCCACCATGGTGGATGGAAAGGTGACATTGGCTTCAATCCAATTGGCCAATGCAATATCCTGTTTTGCAGCCATCGCTAAAATGACATTTTTCGTAATATGGCCATTTTCAGGCATATTGTCACAGGACATGACTGTAAATGGTGCAATACCCAGTGCCTTGCGGCGTTTTAAGGCTTCAACAATCAGACCCGGCAGTGATTTAGGGGTGTTTGGTGAGGCTAAATCATGCGCAATAGCGGGGTTCGCAAAATCAATCGAGCTTGTCGCGGGCACATAACAATAACCTTTTTCAGTAACCGTCATGGAAACGATGGCAATATTAGGGTCTAACATGCGATTGATAACGGCATCAATTCCGTGAATGGTTGGGTGTAATGCTTCTCTTACCACACCGACAGTACGGGTTTGCCAATTATCGCCTTGCATTTCAACTACGTTATAAAGGCAGTCTTGAGCGAGTAAATCTTCAATTTGTTGTTCCCCACCGACTAAATTGACCTCACAAAAACCCCAATCACTCTGCTGCTCCGTAGCTAAAATATCCGCAAAGATGGCTTGGTGGGCGCGATGGAACGCGCCGAAACCTAAGTGAAGCATTTTTACCTTTACCTGCTCCCTATCATAGCTTGGTACTTTGATTGTGGCGGGTAATTGGTTTAGGTTATTGGTTGACAGTTGCATATTTCACTTTACCTTTTTGTTGTTCAGCCTCTTCAACCGCATCCAACGTGCTGGTTAAATCACGATCTTTCACTTCAGGCATGATAATGGCACTGATTAATGAAATGGCAGAGTAAATGATGATCATGATTGCAATTGGCCACCAGCTTCCTGTGATGCTACAGAAAATGCCTGCTAGAACTGGGCCTAAGCCAGAGGCAATTAAGCCACCAATTTCTTTGGCTACAGCCATACCAGTAAAACGGTTACGTGAGTTGAACATTTCAGCCATCGTAATATTTTCTAAGGCAAATAATCCGAGTACTGAACAGTTATGAACGATAATAATACAGATGGTAATTAAGCTAACGCTGTTCGCGCCATCGACGATGACAGATAACATCGGATAGGCGAGCAACATGGCAGATAAGCTAAGAATAATATAAGGAATACGACGACCAAATTTATCTGATATCAGACCAATTACAGGAATAGTTAGGAAACCGACAACGGAGCTGATCATGATCGCATCAGTTGGAATACTCTTATCAAACAATAGGCTTTGAACTAAATATCCTGCTAAGAAAGTTTGAATTAACCCAGAGTTACCTGCTTGGCCGAAACGAATGCCAGTCGCTAACCAAAATGCTTTAGATTTAAACATGGCAAAGAAACTTTCTTTCGGTGGTGCTTGTACTGCGACTTTGGCTTCTTGTTCTTCCGTATTTTGCACTTTCTCAAATACAGGGCTTTCTTTCAGATTCAGTCGTAACCATACTGCAAACAGCATTACCACGAAGCTTGCCAAGAAAGGTACACGCCAGCCCCAAGCCAGTAAGTCTGACTTATCTAACCAGAAGAACATAACAGCCCAAATTGCAGTTGCGCTTAATGTGCCACAGTTTGTTCCCAGACCCACTAATGAGGCCACAATACCACGACGGCCTTTTGGTGCATATTCTGCCAGCATGGTGCCTGCACCCGAAATTTCAGCGCCTGCCCCTAAACCTTGAATAATTCGCAAGAGAACTAATAACAGCGGTGCGAGGATACCTACCTGTGCGTAGGTTGGTAATACCCCGATTAATGTAGTACACACCCCCATCATGGTGATGGTGATAAAGAGTACTTTTTTACGGCCGATTCGGTCGCCCATTTGACCAAAGAAAATCGCACCAACAATACGTGCGACATATCCGGCACCGTAAGTTCCCATAGCAAGAATTAATGCCATTGAAGCGGATTGTTCAGGGAAAAATATTTCATGGAAAACAAGTGCTGCGCCTAACGAGTAAAGCTGGAAATCCATAAACTCCAGAGCGGTTCCTAGCCAGCCTGAAACTGCAGCTTTGGTCAGATCGCCAGAGCTGCGTTCCACTTTCCCTGATGGGTCAATTGACTGAGTATTCATATTATTATCCTATTAATCACGTAGAGTAGTATCCAAAATCGGATTTAGTTTTTTTAATTAAATTAAAAGGTTAAAAGAATTTTACAGCAGGTCTTCTGGTCTTTTTCAAAGGTTAATATTGCCTCTTGCGCTTCAGTGAATGGGAACTGATGGGTTAAGATTTTTGTTGGGTCAATTTTTTTAGATTCTATCCAGCTAATTACTTCTTGGAATTTTTTGGCATTCAGACGCGAAGAAAATAATGAAATCTCTTTGCTGGTAATACTTTGCTGTGTAACGGCACTTGCTTCACTTGAAAAGCCCATAATAGAAACTCTTGCCGCGGGGGAAGCAATCAAGATGGCTTCTTGTAAGATAGCGGGATGGCAAGCTGCATCAAGTACTAACGTTGGGCGGAGCCCCAGTGCTTTGAGTTGTTCTGGCAGTGGGCTTTGTGAATTATCAATGATAATATCAGCACCACAATCTTTTGCTCTTGTTAAACGTTCAGTCACGCGGTCAACCACAATTAAGGTTTTGACCTGATAAACTCCTTTAAGAACCTGTGCGCAGGTTAACCCAATCGTACCCGCACCATAGACTAATGCGACATCATCTTGAGTTGGGTGAACATGCGAAGTCACGTTGGCGGCAATAGAGTATGGTTCAACGGTAACGGCACATTCATCGCTGATTGAATCGGGAATGGTATAAGCGTTTGCCGCAGGGACATTAACATATTCAGTGAACCCGCCATCAGTATGAACGCCTAATACTTCTAGTGTCTCGCAAACATTTGGTTTACCAATTGAACATGGGTAGCAATGACCACAACTGAGAACAGGGTCGATAGAGACTCGTTCACCAATGCGTTTACTGTCTACGCTGGAACCGACTTTTTCAATGACACCGAAAAATTCATGGCCAATCACGCGTGGATATTTTGCAAATGGGTTATGGCCACGGTAGATATGGCTGTCAGAACCACAAATACCGGCTAAGCGAACTTTTATTTGTACTTGATTTTCAGTTGGCTCAGGAACTGAACGCTCTTCAATCAATAATGTATTAGGTTCTTTAATTACTACCGATTTTACAGCTTTCATATTTGACTCCGAATAAAATAAAAATTACCAGTTCCACAACGTGCCGTCTTCGAGACGAGCAACTGGAAGATAAGCTGGGTTGTACGGGTATTTCGCTGCCAGTTTTTCATCAAAATCGATACCTAAACCGGGCTTATCACTTGGGTGCATATAACCATCATTGAACGTCCAGTTGGTCGTAAATACGGATAACATTTCTTCGGAGTAGCCCATAAACTCTTGAACGCCGAAATTTGGTACCCATAGATCAAAGTGTAAGGCGGCAGCATGGCAAATTGGGGATAGGTCAGATGGACCATGAGAACCTGTTCTGACTTGGTAAAGAGAAGCGAAATCAGCAATCCGGCGCATACCCGTGATCCCTCCAGCATGCGTGATTGTGGTGCGGATATAATCGATGAGTTGCTCTTCAATCAATTGTTTACAATCCCAAATGCTATTAAAAACTTCACCTACAGCGATTGGGGTGACGGTATGTTGACGAATTAATCTAAAACAAGATTGGTTTTCCGCTGGTGTTGGGTCTTCCATCCAAAATAATCGATAATCTTCAATACTTTTACCGAAGCGAGCTGCTTCAATAGGGGTCAAGCGATGGTGCATATCGTGTAAAAGGTGTTCATTGAAACCATATTTGTCGCGTACGGCTTCAAACAGTTTGGGCATAAAATCGAGGTATTTTTCGGTTGACCAAAATTGCTCTTCAGGGTGATGGCCTTTTGTGGCAGGTTCATAAGCAAGGTTTTTTCCTTTGCTCTGCCCATAGGTGGTTGCCATTCCTGGTATGCCGCACTGCACACGGATCGCTTTAAAACCTTTTTCTTTATATTTCGCGTAGTTATCTAGTGTTTCGGCAATATCGGTGCCTGTTGTGTGGCAATAAACCATCACCCCTTCACGAGAAGCTCCACCGAGTAATTGATAAACTGGAAGGTTGGCAATTTTGCCTTTAATATCCCACAGTGCCATATCAATCGCAGAAATGGCGGACATCGTAACTGGGCCTCTGCGCCAATAGGCTCCCTTATAGAAGAATTGATAAATATCTTCGATTTTATGTGGGTCACGGCCTATCAACTGAGGACAGAGGTGATCTTGAAGATAGGATGCCACTGAGAGTTCTCTCCCGTTAAGGGTGGCATCACCGAGTCCATATATGCCTTCATCAGTAGTAATTTTTAATGTGACAAAATTACGACCGGGGCTACATACAAAGACTTCTGCTTTTATGATTTTCATTTTGGCCTAAATCCCTATTACTTGTTAACCAACTGATCAACCAAATTACCCCTTTACACTCAAACTGGTTTATTTATTGGTTAACCAAATCTTCTTTTTTTCACTCTATCAATCGATAAATTAAAAAACAATGACTAAAAAGACGACAATAAGTGAATCTGATCACAAATTGGTTAACTAATTTTGCAGAAATAGTGGATAAATTGGTTGACCATTGTGGTGAGGGACGATAATCTACAATGGAAGAACTAAATTTAATTCGACAACGCGTTGTACATATATATGAAAACTCAATACCGCTCGTACCAATACCTAGGTCAGCAGTTAAAAGAGCTCATTGCATCTGGTGAATATCCGATAGGAAGTCGTTTAATGCCAGAGCGTGAGATCGCTAAAAAATATGATGTTAGTCGCTCATTGGTACGTGAAGCACTCATCATGTTGGAAATTGAAAAATTGGTTTCTATCAAGAAAGGTTCTGGTGTTTATGTCATCAATCACCCAGACCTATTAATTGATGAAGTCAAAAGCTTAGACCATGGCCCTTTTGAAATACTGCAAGCGCGCCAAGTGATTGAAAGTGCGATAGCAGCATGTGCTGCTTTATCAGCAACAAAAGCCGATATTCAAGAGATCCGCGCATTATTAGAAGATGAGCGAATCAAAGTCGCAAATAATGAAAGTGACGATGCTAATGATCATAAGTTCCACGTGTTAATTGCTCGCGCAAGCAAGAATGACATGATGGCGAAGATTATTGATGATATCTGGGCTGTGCGGTTACAAAGCCCTATGTGGGATAAGCTACATGAGCATATCGACAATACGACTTACCGGAAGAAGTGGTTGATTGATCATGAAAATATTTTAAATGCACTACAAAAACGTGATCCTGAATTGGCTAAAAAAGAGATGTGGCAGCATTTAGAAAATGTCAAAAATACACTAATGCAGCTTTCTGATTTTGATGACCCCAATTTTGATGGTTACTTATTTGAAACAATTCCTTATCAGACTATTTTTGAATAATCGCAGGAGAAGTACTCATGGAGCATACGTGGCGTTGGTACGGTCCTAATGACCCTGTTTCTTTAAGTGATGCTAGGCAAGCAGAGGTGACGGGAATCGTCTCTGCGCTCCATCATATTCCTAACGGTGAAGTTTGGAGTGTTGAGGAGATTTTAAAGCGTAAATCTATCATTGAAGATGCTGGGTTAGTTTGGTCTGTCGTGGAAAGTATTCCTATTCACGAAGATATTAAAACTCAACAAGGTAATTTTGATTTCTATATTCAAAATTACCAGCAAAGTATCCGTAATTTAGCATCCTGTGGTATTAAGACCATTTGCTATAATTTTATGCCAATTCTAGATTGGACGCGTACTGACCTTGCTTATACGCTACCTGATGGCTCCAAAGCGTTACGGTTCGACAATATTGCCTTTGCTGCGTTTGAAATTCATATTTTAAAACGTAAAAATGCGGCGGCGAGTTATTCAGAACAAGAAGTTAAAGAAGCGGCTGAGTATTATGCCAATATGTCATCTGATGATATCGAAAACCTGATTAAAACCATCATTGCAGGGTTACCGGGCGCAGAAGAAGGTTATACATTAGACCAATTCCGTGAGCGCTTGGCGCTGTATAATAATATTGATGAAAATCAGTTACGTGAGAACTTACGTTATTTCTTGCAGAAAATCGTTCCTGTGTGTGAAGAAGAAAATGTGGTTTTAGCTATTCACCCTGATGACCCTCCACGCCCAATTTTAGGCCTACCACGTATTGTTTCTACCATTGAAGATATGCGGTTTATTAAGCAAAGCTGCGATAGCATTCATAATGGGTTTACTATGTGCACAGGTTCTTATGGTGTGCGAGCCGATAACGACCTAGTAAAAATGATTAATGAATTTGGTGATCGTATTCATTTCACACATTTACGTTCAACGGTGAGAGAAAACAACCCAAATACTTTCCATGAAGGAAATCATATTGCAGGCGATGTCGATATGTTTGAAGTGGTCAAAGCCATTTTAGCGGTTGAACAAAAACGCCATGCTGCGGGGCTTGCACCAATTCCAATGAGACCAGATCATGGTCACCAAATTTTGGATGATTTGAAGAAAGTGACTAACCCGGGTTATTCCGCCATAGGGCGTCTAAAAGGTCTAGCGGAGGTTAGAGGTTTAGAGCTCGCAATTAAACGTATGTATTACCCTGAGTTACTGAAAATCTAAAGACTAACTGGTTATTAATGATATTTGCTTTTTATTTGGTATTTTGATTGTACCAAAGGGGCTGTTATACCTCTAAGGAAGCAAAATTGTTATTTTATTAATACGCGACCGAATAGTATTTGGTCGCGTATTTATTGACCATAAGTGCTTTTTATATTTATCTTTATCTAAAAGATACAATAGATATTAATTATATTTATGTTTTTATTTCGTTCTGATTGAACAACAGCAATAAAAAAACATCTTGAAATAAGGACAAAATACCAATTTCTGTTGCAAATAGAAGGCTGTTTACATCATAAGCTTGCAGTTATAATCACTCCAAACCACAACTCCAGAATTTTTATCCTAGAGATAACAATTTATTTATATCAAATAAAACAACCATCATCCTGATTTACATTTACCTTGATCTACTACGGGGTTATATCATAGATAATTCGAGGGCCAGAGTAGCCTCAACGCTACTTTTGTTTTATCCTGAGTATTAGAGCACCGCTTTCGCGGATATAAAATATGATGAGCAAAGACGCTTCGGGAAAATGGTCAGCCATTTCTCGGGGATTGTCGTTATAAAAAAATAGAAAAGAGAGAACGCAATGGGTATTCGTATCGTTCCTAAAGAAGAGTTAGGGCAAGAAAGATTGAAAGAAAAAGGAATTGGTTTTATTCCTCCGGTTCTATTTCCTAACCTAAAAAGTTTATATCAACGCCGTGCTGAGCGGTTGAAAGAACTCGGTATTGGCGAGCATCCCTTTGCAGATTATCTGAATTTTGCAGCTGAAGTTGCTACTGCGCAACATAATGCACAACATGATAATCCATTAGACGTGGATATGGCGCCTATTCTTGAGCGTTCAATTAATACAAACAACTCCCCCTTAGATGCAAAAACCTTCCCACGTACAACACATTGGCACAAATTATTGACCGCTATTATCGCTGAGTTAATGCCAATTGTCCCTGAATCAGTTCGCCCAGCATTAGAAAACTTAGATAAAGCATCCGAAACTGAATTAGAGGCAATGGCGACCGCGTTATTAAATGAGGAGTTTGAGAAAGTCCCTGCGGAAAAATCCATGTTTATTTGGGCTGCTCTATCTGTGTATTGGGCGCAAATGGCTGCAAATATCCCCGGTAAAGCGCGCGCGGAACATGGTGACCACCGTCATTTCTGCCCAGTATGCAATAGCATGCCTGTATCAAGCATTGTACAAATTGGGACTTCGCAGGGGCTGCGTTATTTACACTGTAATTTATGTGAAACCGAATGGCACATGGTGCGTGTGAAATGCAGCAATTGTGAGCAAACAGGCCAACTGAATTATTGGTCACTGGATGACGAAAACGCAGCCATTAAAGCGGAAAGTTGTGGTGATTGTGGAAGTTATCTGAAGATCCTTTACCAAGAGAAAGAAGCTAAAGTCGAAGCAGTTGCTGATGATTTAGCATCAATTATTTTGGATGCACGTATGGAAGAAGAAGGTTTTGCACGTAGCAGTATTAACCCGTTCTTATTCCCTGGTGAAAAATAAGCGGTAACAAACAGAGAATCGTAACTATGGCTGAATCAAATTCTGTTTTATATCGCCAACTTCCTGCAATCGATAAATTATTGCAGCTTGATGAAGTACAAGTATTGGTCGAGCAATCAGGATTGCATTGGGTAACAGCATGCTTACGTGAAATGCAAGAACAAGCCCGAACTTGTATTTCACAGTTTGGAAAATTACCTGCTTGGCACGATGACTGGCTAAAAGAACTATCCGTCCGCCACCAAACATTAGGGCAAAGTGCGTTAAAAAGCGTCTTTAATCTAACGGGGACGGTACTGCATACCAATTTAGGTCGAGCAGTAATGCCAACCTCGGCGATTAATGCAGTTAGCCAAGTGATGAATTCGCCAGTTACATTAGAATATTCTCTTGATGGCGCCATGCGTGGTCACAGAGACCGCGCGATTGCGGATTTACTCTGTGAATTAACAGGGGCAGAGGATGCATGCATTGTTAATAATAACGCAGCGGCAGTTTTGTTATTATTGGCAACAGTCGCGAATGGTCAGCAAGTCATTGTTTCTCGTGGTGAACTCGTCGAGATTGGCGGGGCTTTTCGCGTACCAGATGTGATGGCACAGGCCGGTTGCCAACTGGTTGAGGTGGGCACAACAAACCGTACTCACTTACGTGATTATGAAAATGCAATTAATGAGCAAACTGCATTGTTAATGAAGGTGCATACCAGTAACTATAGCATCGAAGGGTTTACTGCTGAGGTAGAGGGAGATGAATTAGCGGAACTGGGCAAAAAATACCAGTTACCGACGGCGATTGACTTAGGTAGTGGCTCCATGATTGATATGACAACCTTGGGGTTACCCGCTGAGCCAATGCCTCAAACCTATCTTGCTCAAGGTGTTGATTTAGTTTCTATTTCCGGTGATAAGCTTCTTGGTGGGCCACAAGCAGGGATTATCTTAGGGAAGAAAAAATGGATTGAGGCAATCCAAAAGCACCCGTTAAAACGCGCACTGCGCGTTGATAAAATGGTGTTAGCTGCGCTTGAAGCTACCCTAAAACTCTATTTAACCCCTGAAAAACTAGTTACTGAGTTACCGACCTTGCGATGGCTAACCCGTGAGCCAGAAGTGATCCAAAGGAGCGCGGAAAATATCTTAGTAGCACTGCAAGCTTTTTACGGTGACAAGTTTATTGTGGAAGTTGAGTCTTGCTTATCGCAAATAGGAAGCGGCTCGCTACCTATTGACCGGTTACCGAGTTTTGCGGTGACTTTTGCACCATTAGATGGAAAAGGCAGTACGCTGGAACAACTTGCCTCCCAATGGCGGCGGCTACCTCAACCCGTTATTGGTCGTATGAAAGAAGGCAAGCTGTGGCTTGACCTGCGTTGTCTTGATGATGAACATGCTTTATTACAGGTTTTACTTTCATGATTTTTGCGACAGCTGGCCATGTTGACCATGGTAAAACATCATTAATTCAATTGATTACAGGTATAAATACATCTCACCTTCCCGAAGAAAAAAAACGTGGGATGACGATTGACCTCGGTTATGCCTATTGGCCGCAACAGGATGGTAGTGCAATCGGCTTTATTGATGTGCCAGGGCATGAAAAATTCTTAGCGAACATGCTAGCTGGGGTTGGCGGCATTAACCATGCTCTACTGGTTGTGGCATGTGATGATGGTGTAATGGCTCAAACACTTGAGCATCTATCCATTTTAAGGCTCGCTGGCTGCCAAGATATTACGTTAATCCTTACCAAGGCTGACCGAGTTGACCATTCACGTATTGAACAAGTGATACAACAAGCTAAATCAGAGCTAGCACGGCAAGGTTGGCCTGACGCTAAATTATTTATCACCTCTAGCGAAGATGGGCGTGGTGTTGAATCACTACGTTTATATCTACAACAGTTACATCAACTCAATGGCGCTCATGAAAATTTGCAGCGCCGTTTTCGTTTAGCCATTGACCGAGTTTTCCATGTAAAAGGGGCTGGGATTGTGGTGACGGGAACTGCGTTAGCAGGGAAAATACAAGTCGGGGACTCACTATGGGTTACTGGTGCAGATAAACCGGTTAGAGTCAGAGGGGTCCATCGGCAAAATCAATCCTCAGACTGTGCGCAAGCGGGTGACCGTGTGGCATTGAACCTATCCGGTGATATCGCGAAAGAAGACATCACTCGAGGTGATTGGCTGTTGTCTCAGCAACCGGCCTTTATTGCAAACCGTGTGATTGTTGAGCTGGAATGTGACGCATTAATTAAGCATTGGCAACCTGTGCATCTTTATCATGGAGCAAGTCACATTACCGGACGCGTATCTTTATTAGTGGAGCAAGGAGAAACCCCCATTCTTGCCGAGTTAATTTTAGATACTCCATTATGGTTAGTGGATAATGACCGGCTGATTATCCGTGATATAAGTGCTCGCCAGACATTAGGCGGGGCACGTGTGATCCGCTTAGTCTCCCCGCGTCGTGGCAAAAGGCTTCCCGAGTTTTTAGATTGGTTATCAAAGCTGTGTAAAGAGCACGATGAGCTTGCGCATTTTAAGTTACAACTTCCTCAGGGGGAGCTTAATTTACAGGAATACAGCTGGGCGCGGCAATTAACCCATGAAGCGGTAGAAAGCTTATTGGTGCAAACAGATGCAGAGCGTGTCGGTAACAATGTACTGTCAGCATTTAAAGCCCAAGTGGCTAAAGAGCGTTTAGTACAGACCCTTGAGAAATTTAACCAAGTCCATAGTGACCAAATCGGGGTTGGGAAAGCCCGATTAAAACGCATGGCGCTCCCTTCTATGAGTGAAGCGCTAGTGTTTAAGCTGATTAATGACCTTATTGATGAAAAGGTCATTAAGCAAACGCGCGGTTGGTTACATATGCCTCAGCATGGGTTGGTTTTCGACGCTGAGCAACAATTAATTTGGCAGCAGATTTACCCGTTATTTTCTCGTAATGAGGCTTGGTGGGTACGTGATCTCGCATTAGAAAGTGGCTATGAAGAAGAGACAATGCGGCGCGTACTTAAAAAAGCCGCACAAATGGGGTTAGTTATCGCGATTGTGCGTGACCGTTATTACAGCAATGAGCAAATTAGCTATTTTGCTGCGAAGATCCATCGTTATTGCTTAGAAAATGAAGTGATTTTTGCGGCGGATTTTCGTAATCAATTGGGCATTGGTCGAAAACTTGCGATTCAAATTCTTGAGTTTTTTGATAAAAGCGGTTTTACTCGTCGTAAAGGCGATGGGCACTATTTGCGTGATAAAGGGATTTTCGTTGAATAAACTGAGTGTTTTATTCCGTTATAGTAGTGCTTCATAGCAAACCTTCAATATTAACCTTGTGGTAAAACCGATGAAGAAAAAGTTATTTGCAGGCTTTTATCTGGCATTAATTTTTATTGGCTCACTTTTTTTAGTGTTTGAAAAAGGGAGTGTGATTTATCCTGCGCTGATTTCAATCAGTGTATATGCTGCCTTATTTGGTGTTTTAATGGTGCTTACAGCTCGCTGGTTATTTTCAGTGGTTATTACCAGTACCTTGTTTATTATCATTAAATTTTTAAACCAGTTAAAAGTTCATTACTACAAAGAACAACTTTTCTTCACCGATATTAACATCATGACCGATACCTCCAATATGGGCACCTTGGGCCATTATTGGTTAGCGGGTGTTGCCTTGGTCGCCTTGGTTATTTTGCTAGTGGTTAATGGTGTTATCAGTTGGCGCCTAGTGTCATCATCTAAATCATTAACTTCACGTATTGTTGGGCTGATCTTAGTTGTTGCGGGTTATTTTGGGGCGAGTTTTACAAGCGACCATTATTATGATCGGTGGTCTCAAACTTTACCTAAGGGCCGTGGGACAGTCACAAATATTATCATGTCTGCAAAAAACTCGAGTTATCAATCACCACAATTTGCAGGTTCTGCGGATTATTTCATCGAGAAAGCGGCAACGGTAACGTTAGAAAATACAACGCCTTCAGAAAAGCCAGATATTGTTTTATTACTTCAAGAATCAACGGTTAACCCAAATATTTATGATTTACCTGCTGGGACAAAACTTCCTGAATTATTCATGTTCCAGCAAGATGAGGGTGTTGCTGCATCTAGCCAAATGCGGGTTCAGACTTTTGGCGGTGGTACTTGGTTATCAGAGTTCTCAGCGCTCACAGGTTTAAATAGTGATGATTTTGGTGCACAAAAAAGCGGTGTTTTTTATTTTATTGTCGATAACTTAAAAAATAGTCTATTCAAAGAAATGAAAGCCAATGGCTATTACACAGTTGTCTTAACACCGTTTAATAAAGGGGCTTACCATTCAGGCCATGCTTATGAAACCCTCGGTGTCGATAGAATTATCCAGCCACAAGAACTCGGTTATCCAGGTAAATTACAAGATAATCTATGGACAATCAGCACGGAAGATATGCTGAAATATGTCAAAGAAATTTTAGCAAAAGAAACGGACAAACCTGTTTTTATTTTCTCTTTAACAATGTATGAGCATGGGCCTTATAAAGAGAGCCACAGTGATGATTACGGGATAAAAGACAAAATTAAACAGGCAGATGCTGCCGGTGAATTTAGCCACTATATGGAGAAAATTATTGCCTCAGATGCATCAATCCGTGACTTTGCTAGCTTTATTGAAAAGCGAGACCGCCCACTAATGTTCTTGTATTTTGGTGATCACCAGCCGGGTATTAGTTTAAATCAATATAATTCCCCTCTGTCGTCACCAGCTTACCTGACTCAATTTACGTTACGTGATAATTTGAAATCAGGGACACACATTGAAATAGGCCCATTAACCGATATTTCCTTCTTAGGGGGTATCCTATTGGAGCGCGCAAATTTAAAGGTTTCGCCATTCTATGAGGCTAATATTAAGATGCGCCATCTTTGTGAGGGTAAATTGAATGATTGCGAAGACCAGAAGCTACTAGATAGCTATCGTAATTATATTTACCGCACTTTAAAATCCGCAGATAAAGTAGATAACAACTAAATATCAGTAAGTTGTGGCAGGTATCTAACCATACCTGCCACTGATTTTATCTTTATATCGTCTACCTTTCTTCCTATCTAACCTTAACGTTTCTTTAAAAGGAAAATTTTTTATTTATTATTCGGTTAGCGATAAAACCATTTTTGACTTTTTGTGTCTTATATTCAGGTCAGTTTATTTAAATGACCAAAACGCTCAATTAGAGCTTGGAAATGGTTTAATGCTAGAAGATGGTGAATATGAAATACTTGGTCACGGGAAGTGCAGGCTTTATTGGTTTTAGGCTATGTCAGCGTTTATTAGAAAGTGGGCATGAGGTCGTCGGTATTGATAACCTTAATGCTTACTATGATCAGGGCCTTAAACAATCCCGCTTACATTTATTAGAACAATTTCCGCTATTTCGTTTTCTTCACCTTGACCTAACCGATCGCGAAACCATCAGGGTATTGTGTACCCAAGAGCAATTCGATAGGGTTATTCACCTTGCGGCACAAGCGGGGGTTCGTTATTCGTTGGAAAACCCATTTGCTTATGCAGATAGCAATTTAACGGGTCACCTAGCTATTTTAGAAGGTTGCCGCCAAGCTAAAGTAAAACACCTTGTGTATGCTTCTTCTAGTTCCGTGTATGGCGTGACAGATAAGGCCCCATTTACTACCGATATGCCAACCGATCACCCAATCTCATTGTATGCAGCAACGAAGAAAGCCAATGAATTGATGGCGCACTCCTATTCACATCTATACCAGTTGCCTACAACAGGGCTGCGCTTCTTTACCGTTTATGGCCCTTGGGGCCGGCCAGATATGGCCTTATTTAAATTTACTAAAGCTATTTTGGCGGGGGAGCCCATTGATGTCTATAATAACGGCAATCTCAGCCGTGATTTCACTTTTGTTGATGATATTGTCGAAGGTGTGATCCGTATTTCGGATATAATTCCACAAGCAGACCCGCACAATAACGGTGCCTCACCGGCAGAAAGTAGTGCGCCATACCGTATTTATAATATTGGTAATGGGCAGCCCGTTAAATTGATTGAGTTTATTTCAGCGTTGGAAAAAGCGCTCGGTAAAGAGGCCATTAAAAACTTCTTACCTATGCAAGCAGGGGACGTCTACACAACTTGGGCAGACACTGAAGACCTATTTAATGTGACAGGTTATCGTCCACAAGTGTCTATTGAGCAGGGTGTTCAGGCCTTTGTTGATTGGTATCGTTCTTATTACCATCAATAAAATAATACATCCGTAGCAGAAATTGAGAGGCAAGTTTGAAAATAGCAATCGCAGGGACCGGCTACGTCGGCCTATCTAACGCCATGTTACTGTCACAAAATCACGAAGTGGTTGCAGTCGATATCATCCCTGAAAAAGTGGCAATGCTAAACAATCATCAATCACCGATTGTTGACGCTGAAATTGAGCAATTCTTAACGGAGAAAACGCTCAATTTCCGTGCCACAGAAGATAAAAACGAAGCCTATACGGGCGCGCAGTATGTGATAGTGGCGACGCCAACAGACTACGACCCAAAAACCAATTACTTCAATACTCAATCGGTTGAATCTGTTATTCATGACGTGAATAACATTAACCCCGCAGCGACGATTATTGTGAAATCCACCATTCCTGTGGGCTTTACTGAGCGTTTACGTGAAGAGTTTGGTTACACCAACGTGATTTTCTCCCCTGAATTTTTACGTGAAGGCCGTGCTCTGTGGGATAACTTACACCCTTCCCGCATTGTGGTCGGGGAGCGTTCTGAGCGTGCAAAGGTTTTTGCTGATTTACTGCTAGAAGGTGCAATTAAAAAAGACGTTCCGGTGTTATTTACCGATGGAACCGAAGCCGAAGCCATTAAACTGTTTGCCAATACCTATTTGGCGATGCGAGTGGCGTACTTTAATGAACTCGACACTTATGCAGAAAGCCGTGGTTTAAATGCACGCCAAATCATTGAAGGTGTCTCTTTAGACCCACGTATTGGTAGCCATTATAACAACCCATCATTCGGTTACGGCGGTTATTGTTTGCCGAAAGATACCAAACAGCTACTGGCTAATTACGATGACGTGCCAAATAACTTGATTAACGCCATTGTCGAATCCAACCGTACCCGTAAAGACTTTATTTCTGATGCCATTATTGCTAAAGCACCACACAAAGTGGGGGTTTATCGCTTAGTGATGAAAGCGGGCTCTGATAACTTCCGTGCTTCAGCGGTACAAGGTGTGATGAAACGCATCAAAGCCAAGGGCATTGAAGTGGTGGTGTATGAACCTGTTTTAAATGAACCTGAGTTTTTCCGTTCAAAAGTGGTCAATGACTTAGCGGAATTTAAGGCTCAATGCGACATTATTTTAGCCAACCGTATGGTGCCTGAGCTGGAAGATGTAGCGAGTAAAGTCTATACCCGTGACTTGTTTGGTAACGACTAAGCTTATCAACCTGAAATAGATTGGTCATCGAATTGGCCAATCTATGCGTCAAGTCCCCGTATTGTCGCTAAAACCCTATCTATTTTGTGCTAAATGCCACAATTACTCATTTTATTCGCTGATTTTGCAAGAATCGCTAAGAAATGCCTTTTCCCCTTTGCTAGCATCAGCTGATCTACTTAAATAAACTGGCTTTTTGTCATGCAAAAAATAATAAAAAAACAAATGGATAGTTTTGTGACTTATCAAAAAGAGGGAACAATCGATTTTTGGCAGGTTATTAATGATTTTATTCAAGGGAAAATTGATGGCAAAAATTTAGGTAGTGGCAATATCGATAGAAGTGTTGCACGTATTAATATTGATGGTCGGAATTTTATTATTAAGTGTGAAAAAGAGCGTGATAAACGCCTTGAAAAGAGAATAATGCGCATTATCTCTGGGCCTTTTTATTCAACCTTATTAAAACGCTTAGTTGTCGCTCAAAATAAAGGCTGTACTGTTACAAATGATATTTACTTTGTGGCTGAAAAAATAAAATGCCGTGAATCAATCGAAACGTGGATTATTGCTGAGTATGTAGAAGGGACAGTACTCTCTGAGCTTGACGATATCACGCCTTACTATGAGGAGATGAAATCGGTCATTCATCAGTTACATCAATACGGGTTATCTTCTAATGATGTCCATACGGGGAATTTTGTTTTAACGGACAATGGATTGAAAGTCATTGATTTATCAGATTATGGTAATTTGTCTATTTGCAAAGCTAATGACTTAATTGCTTTACAACGTTTTTACGGTATCGAACCTGATCACAAAAACCTTATCTATCGATTTATTCGTTTCAGGGATAACTTTCGCCATTGGTCGAGAAAACTTAGAGGAAAGAAAACGCGGTTATAACTTAGCGACTTTATTTTCTTTATCAATAAGTGATTAATTTAGCTGGTAAATGGCATCTAAAAATTCAGGGATAAAACTGCCTGTACCGTGGCACCGTTGTGTCGCTGTTTCTCCTGCTTGTTTCATTAATGCGCATGCTGTTGCAACATGCTGTAAACGGTCGCCAGTTAAGGTACAAAATGCGCCAACAACAGCAGAAAGCGCACACCCAGTGCCAACCACTCGAGTCATTAATGGATGACCCCCTATGACGGCAATCGTTCGCGCCCCATCGGTGATGTAGTCAACTTCGCCGCTAATTGCCACGATTGTAGCCGTTTTTCGCGCTAATAACTGAGCTGCCGGTAGAGCATCACTCGTGGTATTCAGGGAATCAACCCCCCTCCCACCAAGGCTTTCACCGGCTAATGCCATGATTTCGGATGCATTGCCACGAATAGCGGCGGGTTTTAGTGTGAGTAGCTCTTGACAAAATTGTGTCCGAAAACTCAGCGCCCCCACGGCAACAGGGTCTAACACCCACGGCTTATTGGCAGCATTAGCACTCTGTACCGCTAAACGCATAGCATGCTGCCGCGGTGCAGTTAGCGTGCCTACATTGATTAATAACCCACTGGCTATGGCAGCAAATTGCTCCGCTTCTTCGGGCTCAATGACCATGGCGGGGGAACAACCCAAGGCAAGAAGTACATTGGCTGTAAAGGTTTGAACGACATCATTGGTCATGCAGTGGACAAGGGGAGAGGCAGACTTAAGTTGCTGTAATATATTTGATTTTGTTACGTTGTCGATACTTTCAAATTCAGCCATGTGCCCCTCTCGCATAATAGAAACTGTAGAATAACTCATGCAGTTTACAGGTTATAATCATTAATGAAATAGCTTAATAATCAGAAAGATAGTTTTGTATCACCATCCCCCCAGCCCCTTGAGCGACAATTTCATAAGAGTCATTCGCTGGGTAAATACGTGTTTTAATATGCGGGAAAATAGACAGTTTGTCTTCAATGGATTTTTTAGTCACCGCAAAAAAGTGGTTTTTAGGTGTTAATGTGCCCCCGCATACAACGACATCCGCTTGCGTGATCAAAACGGCATTAGCAATCGCAATACCATAATAATAGGCAGCTTCTTCAAGTGCCTCAAGACACAATGCATCATTCAAGGTTAACGCTTTGAAAATAATATGGTAATTAATCTCAGATTCATGATTAACTAATTCATTGATAACTGAGGGCTTTCCTAAGCGAAGTTGTTTTATTATTCGGGTTTTAATCGCAGATAGTGAGCTATACTGCTTTAAACAGCCAAATGACCCACATTCACAGCGTTGGCCATTGATATCAATCGTGGTGTGACCAAATGCTTGGGCGGTACTGATAGGCGCAGGGGCGTAGTGATTATTAATTATGGTGCAGCTGCGGATGTCAGTATCACAAGTAGTGAATAAAAACCTTTGGCTATCAGAGGTATAGCGTAAGCGATATTCAGCAAAAGCCGCAAAGCTGATCCCACTCCCAAGTAATACAAAGCAAGGTACTTTGTCAGTAATATAACGATATAGCTCTTGTATCCGGGCGCTATATTGGTGATAAGGTAGTTTATCGCGCTCTAAAATATGGTCGATAGCAATCCCTATGCCAAGCAAGCTTTCAAGCTTGAGATGGTGTTCCTCAAGCAGGGTGTTAACCTTATTTAGCAGATGATCTAGCATGTTTTCTGCTGTTTCTAAGTGTTCATATTTCACTTTGACCATGCCTAAAATATCCAGCTTTAGGTTTTGTAAAACAATGGTCGAGTAGATATCACTCATTTCAATCCCAACTAAATAACCATCAGCAGGGTTGATGCTATACAGAATGGGTTTACGCCCACCAGTTGATTCTCCGAGTTCTGAGGTCGAAATTAATTGGCATTTACTCAGCTCATCAAGCAGCCTTGCACAGGTGGCAGGCTTCATACTGGCCAATGATGCCAAGGTTTCAGCTCTAATTGGACCATGGTTAAGAATCAACCGATAGAGGACTTTGAGTTTTTGTGTTTTTGAATTTTTTGAGGTGCGAAATTCATTTAATAGTGTATGTAACAAGCGCCCCGCTCCTTTCTATTGCCAACTCTTGCGCTAGAGATTAGCAAATCTACGCATAAAATACTGTTTCGTCCGACACATCATACCGAAATACTTTTTCTTAAAATGAGATTAAGATCGCTGTTCTGTTTTTAAATTGCTTTATGATCGATTTTAACAATTTTTAGTCGATGTCAATTTGGAGACCGCCATGCATCATACAAAAGATATTTTAGAAAGCTTGAGTTTTATTCAGTCTCGCACAGATATGAAACCTACTGTTGGCATTATTTTAGGGTCAGGATTAGGGCCATTCGCCGACACATTAGAAAATGCGGTACATATTCCTTATAGTGAAATTCCCCATTTTGCGAAATCAGAGGCGGTTGGTCATGCCAACGAGTTAGTCATAGGGACTATCGCAGGCAAAAATGTTGTTGCTATGAAAGGGCGTTTTCATTATTACGAAGGCTTTTCCCTTGATCAAGTCACTTTCCCTGTGCGTTTAATGAAAGCTCTGGGTGTCGAAAAACTGATTATTACTAATGCTTGCGGTGCAGTGAATACTGAGTTTAACCCAGGCGATCTGATGATTATCACAGACCATATTAATTTGACGGCGAACAACCCATTAATTGGGCCAAATAACCCTGAATTAGGTGTGCGCTTCTTGGATGTTAGCGAAGTCTATAACAAAGAGTTACGTCAAACGATTAAAGATGTTGCCACAGAGCAAGGGGTCAGTGTGCGTGAGGGCGTATATGCATGGTGGACAGGGCCAACTTATGAAACACCTGCCGAAATTCGCATGATCAGAACGTTAGGCGCTGACGCCGTTGGGATGTCTACTGTACCTGAAGCCTTGGTTGCTCACCATTCACAAATTAAAACAGTCGGGATTTCCTGCTTAACCAATATGGCGTGCGGTATTTTAGAACAACCTCTCAGCCATGACGAAGTGATTGAAACGGCAGAAAAAGTCAAAGCAACTTTCTTGAAGTTAGTGACAGGTGTGATTGAACGCTTCTAATTTTTTAAGCTTCTTTTTCTCAAAATAATATAAAGAATGTTGTAAGTATAGGCAGGATGAATATTGAAATGAAACTCAAAGGTTTAATTCTAGTTTCTTTAGGCGCTTGTAGTTATGGCATTCTTTCGACGTTAGTCATTCTAGCTTATCGTGCTGGGTATTCCCTTAATGATGTCATCGGTAGCCAAACGGTACTTGGTGCGATATTACTTTGGTTTTTTGTCGTCGTTGGCGCATGGGTAAAAAGAGTTCGTTTAGTCTGGCCAACGGGTCAGCAGGGGTTGTTGATGTTACTCACGGGGACAACAACAGGCTTAACGGGGCTACTGTATTATGCATCGCTACAGTATTTATCGCCTGCTCTTGGTGTTGTGTTATTTTTGCAATTTACCTGGATGGGGGTAGTAATTAATACGGTAGTGACGCGCCAAATACCGCCTTTCATGACGGTAATTTCTGTTGTCGTCATATTAATCGGAACAGTACTGGCGACAGGGTTACTGAATAGTGAAACGGTGGTGTTTCATTGGCTTGGTGTGTTATTAGGGCTATTAGCCGCATTATCAAATGCTATCCGCGTGTATGTCAGTGGGGCTTTAGCAATAAAAACTGACCCAATGATGCGTTCTGCAATTATGGTAACAGGCGGAGCTATTTTGACATCAATCGTTGTACCACCCACCTTTTTGCTAAGTGCTTCAACGTTTCAATCGTTATTTTTCTCTTATGGATTACCTCTCGCTTTTTTTGGTTCCTTTTTTGGTATGTGGATGTTTGCCAAGGGCACTCCACTTATTGGCACCAGCCTAGCGACCATTGTTAGCTCAATGCAACTTCCCGTTACTATTTTATTGTCTGTAACGGTATTGCATTTACCTCTTGAATTCATTCAGTTTGTTGGTGTTGTCGTCATTCTTATGGGTGTCGCCATTGCTGAGTTGAAAATAAAAACGAATAAATGTAACTCCAAACGGAGCTTCGTATGAATATTAAATCCCGCTTAAAAATCATGCTTTTTCTACAATATTTTGTCTGGGGAAGTTGGTTGATTACACTCGGCTCTTACATGATGAAAACATTGAGTTTCTCAGGTGCAGAAGTCGGTATGGTTTATAGTTCGAAAGGTGTAGCCGCTATTTTAATGCCCGGTATTATCGGGATAATTGCAGATAAATATATTCCAGCAAATCGGCTATATATGATTTGTCATTTGATTGGCGCTGCGGCTTTATTTTATGCAGCTACAGTAACCAACTCGACAGTGATGTTTTGGGTGATGCTGATTAATGCGATGGCTTTCATGCCAACCATTGCGCTTTCGAACAGTATTAGCTACTCATCATTAAGCCAATATCAGTTAGACTCGGTCAGTAATTTCCCGCCTATTCGTGTATTTGGTACCATTGGTTTTATTGTGGCGATGTGGAGTATTAGCTTATTGAAATTTGAGCTAAGTAGTATGCAACTTTATATTGCAGGTGGTTGTTCATTACTTTTAGCGCTTTATTCACTAACCTTGCCAAAAATTGATGTCAATAAAAAAGCCATTTCAAGTAGCTGGATCAGTAAGCTAGGTTTAGATGCGCTCGTTTTATTTAAAAAACCGATTATGGCGGTGTTTTTCTTATTCGCTATGTTACTTGGTGCTGTTTTACAAATCACCAATACGTTTGGTAACCCATTCTTGCATGATTTCGGCCTGAACCCGCTATACCAAGATAGCTTAGTTGTTCAGTACCCATCGATATTATTGTCGATTTCTCAGATGGCTGAAGTGTGTTTTATCTTAGCAATTCCCTTCTTCTTAAAACGCTATGGCATTAAAACAGTCATGTTATTGAGTATGTTTGCTTGGACATTAAGGTTTGGTTTCTTTGCGTTTGGTGACCCATCTGCGATTGGCTTAATGTTCTTAATCATGTCAATGATTGTTTATGGCTGTGCGTTTGATTTCTTCAATATTTCAGGGTCTATCTTTATCGAAAGAGAAGTCGACACAAGAATGCGGGCAAGTGCTCAAGGTTTATTTATGACGATGGTGAATGGCGTTGGTGCGTATTTTGGCGCTATTTTAAGTGGGTTAGTTGTCGATTATTATACGGTAGATGGGGTTAAAGATTGGCAAATGATTTGGTTGGTCTTTGCATCTTATACCGTAGTATTAGCAATAATATTCCAATTTACGTTCCATTATCATCACGATAAAAACACTGGCTTGAAAGAAGCCAAAGCCAATTAGTCAAAAGTGGCGTAAACCCCGTTCAATACGAGCGGGGATACCCGGATAAGCTGTTAAAAATTAAGCCAATCAATACAAGTACCAATTGGCTTAATTTTTTAGTTATTGAAGAGGGTTATTCAATATTCTGAATTTGTTCTCTCATTTGCTCAATCAATACTTTTAGCTCGACAGCAGAGTTAGTGACTTCGCTATTGATTGACTTCGACGCTAATGTATTTGATTCACGGTTAAATTCTTGCATCATAAAATCAAGGCGACGACCTGTTGCCTCTTTTTTCTTCAGAATATTACGTGTTTCTTTAACATGTGCTTCTAGGCGATCTAATTCTTCAGAAACATCAATACGCTGGGCTAACAAAATAAGCTCTTGCTCTAAACGGTTGTTATCCACTTGGATTTCCGCTTCTTCAAGCTTGCTGTGCAAGCGGTCACGTTGCCATTGTAAAATTTCAGGCATATGTTGGCGGACTTTAGCTACTTCAACCAGTACACCATCGAGGCGTTGTTCGATTAATGCATGCAGTGACGCGCCTTCAGCTTCACGGCTTTGAATGAAAGCATCAATGGTTTCATCTAAGCCTGCCATTAATTGTTCGCTAATGGCGTCTAAATCTTGCTCACCTGCTGACATCACCCCAGGCCAACGTAAAATTTCCAATGGGTTAATTTCACCTTCATGGCTATAATTTTTTACCCAATTAGCGGCACTAATTAATTGGCGAGCAAGCCCCTCATTAAGAATTAATTCACCACGATTTGCCCCATCTAGCTCAAAACGCAGGTTACATTCTACTTTTCCTCGAGTTAGGCGAGAACGTAAACGCTCACGTATAACCGGTTCAAGGCTTCTAAATTGCTCAGGTAAGCGAATATAGGTTTCTAAATAGCGTTGGTTTACGGAACGCAGCTCCCAGGCCGCACTCCCCCATTCACCCTTGATATCACGGCGGGCAAAAGCGGTCATACTTCGGATCATAATTCGTTCCTATCATCATCAAATTAGGGGGATTATAACGCTATGAGGGATGACAGGATAGGCATTATCGCTTTAAGGACGTATAATGCGTCCCAATTTGAGTTGATAATGGAGATAACACCATGCGCCCAGCAGATAGACAAGCAGACCAAATGCGCCCGATTAATATCACGCGCAACTATACCAAGCATGCAGAAGGCTCTGTTCTTATTGAGTTTGGCGACACTAAGGTGTTATGTAATGCAACTGTTGAAGAAGGCGTTCCACGCTTTTTAAAAGGGCAGGGGCAAGGCTGGGTAACCGCTGAATATGGCATGTTACCGCGAGCCACTAATTCACGTAATCAACGAGAAGCGGCGAGAGGAAAACAAACAGGCCGCACGATGGAAATTCAGCGGTTAATTGCCCGCTCTTTACGAGCTGCGGTTGACTTGAAAAAATTAGGCGAATACACCATAACGCTAGATTGTGATGTGATCCAAGCCGATGGGGGTACTCGTACCGCTGCGATTTCAGGCGCTTGCGTTGCTTTAGTTGATGCTCTGAACAAAATGGTAGAGCAAGGTAAGCTAGCTAAGAGCCCATTAAAATCGATGGTTGCAGCAGTTTCTGTTGGAATTGTTAATCAAGAAGCACTGTGTGATCTTGAATATGTTGAAGACTCCGCCGCAGAAACCGATATGAATGTTGTTATGATGGATGACGGCCGTATGATTGAAGTACAAGGCACCGCAGAAGGTGAACCGTTCAGCCATGAGGAGTTACTCGCATTATTAGCACTTGCTAAAACGGGCTTAGAAACGATTTTTGAAGCTCAGCGAGAAGCGCTGAAATAAGTTAATGATTCGTTAGGCGGCTAAATAGTCGCCTTTTTTATGCTTAGAGATAGACCCTTGTTTTTAAGTACGGTACTTATAACAAATAGTCTCTAATTCGTTTTGTCAGATATTAAACAGTAATCCATGAGGAGAATGACCAATGAAAGCCTATCAGCGCGATTTTATTGAACTTGCCATGAAAAAACAGGTGCTTAAATTTGGTGAGTTTACGCTGAAATCAGGTCGCAAAAGCCCTTATTTTTTTAATGCAGGGCTATTTAATACGGGACGTGATTTGGCACTTGTCGGTCGTTTTTATGCGCAAGCGCTACAAGATAGCGCAATAGAATGTGATGTCATTTTTGGGCCAGCGTATAAAGGTATCCCAATCGCAACGACAACCGCAGTCGCACTAGCAGAACACCATGATATTGATATGCCATATTGCTTTAATCGTAAAGAAGCAAAAGATCATGGCGAAGGGGGCATACTCGTGGGGAGCCCATTACAGGGAAAAGTCGTGGTCGTTGATGATGTGATTACCGCAGGGACCGCTATCCGTGAGTCTATGGAAATTATTAAACAGCATAAAGCGACGTTGAATGGTGTTTTATTGTCCCTTGACCGTCAAGAAAAAGGCAAAAGTGAAATTTCAGCGGTACAGGAAGTTGAACGCGATTATCACTGCAAGGTTTATTCAATCATTACGATGAGTGATTTAATTACCTATCTTTCTGAAAAAGAGGGGATGCAGGAACATTTAGTGGCAATGAAGGCTTACCGAGAACAATACGGAATTGAATAAAAAAATCCCCGCGCCCAATAACGGGCGGGGTGAGTAGTATAAATAATCGGTTATTGTAACTGAGCTAGAATTAAAGGCCAGCGTGCTTCGAACTCCACCGTTGGCCGATAACGAAATTCAGAGCGTACAAAACGTGAGAGCATACCTTCACAAAAGGCTAATAGTTGAGAGGCAAGTAATGACTCATCATGGATAAACCCATGGCCATCACGTATTTTTTTCTCTTTCAACACCTGCCGTAATTGCGATTCAATACGTTCAAACAATTGGTTAATACGGTCTTGTAGCCTATCTTGCTCAAACATTAACGCATGACCAGTCATTATACGCGTTAGCCCTGGGTTTTTCTCTGAAAAGCCTAGAACTAGCGCTAATATTAACTTGATTCTGATAATAGTATCTTTTTCATCATTTAAAATCAGATTGATGCGCGAAACCAGTGAGTCTTCTATAAACCCAATGAGGCTATCGAACATTTTCATTTTACTTGGAAAATGACGATATAGCGCAGCTTCTGACACACCAACGGTGGCCGCAAGTTTTGCCGTTGTAATACGCTGGCTACCATCACTACTTTCTAACATTAACGCAAGAGCTTGTAAGATCTCATCACGCCTGTTACGTTTTTTTGTTGTCGCTTTTTCTGCCATGTCTAATAAGACCCCTGCTAAAACAGCAAAACAAACTATCCAAAATTTTGCTTTTAGTAAAGAGACTTACGCAGCAAAATAGGTTTTAAAAATGTAGAGTTTATAAGCAATTTTGAGCTTTCCCCTGTTGTTGATTATATGACTGATTGTTTTTATTGATAAATATAGAACCTAGTGCCGGTTCTATATAGCATATTAAACATCAGGGGGTTTTATTTATTGACGGCCAGAATGACCAAAGCCACCTGCACCGCGCTCAGTTGCATCAAAATCATCAACAATATTAAATTCAGCTTGAACAACGGGAACAAACACCATTTGTGCCATACGCTCACCAGGTTCAACTGTAAAAGATTTATCGCTACGGTTCCATACAGAGACCATAAGCTGCCCTTGGTAATCGGAGTCAATCAACCCAACTAGATTACCAAGTACCACCCCGTGTTTATGGCCTAAGCCTGAACGAGGTAAAATCACAGCAGCAAGGTTTTCATCTGCTATATGAATAGCTAAACCTGTTGGAATCAATTCTGTTTGACCCGGTGCTAAGTCGATCGGTGCGTCAAGGCATGCACGTAAATCTAAACCGGCAGAGCCTGTAGTTGCATAGGTCGGCAGAGGAAATTCAGTACCGATACGGCTATCAAGAATTTTTAGGTCAATTTTTTTCATAACGTTGAAGTATCTCGTCAAGTAAGTAGTGGCTTAATTCAGTTTTACTGCAATGAGGCAAACGAGTATCACCATTGCTATCAAAAAGGTGTAATGCATTGTTATCGCTATTAAACCCGTTATCCGCAAGGGATACATCATTGGCACAAATTAAATCTAATTGTTTTTGTTGCCGTTTTTGGCGTGCATATTCTTCCACATTTTGGGTTTCTGCTGCAAACCCAACAACATAGGGCCTGTTTTGTTTCAGGTTACCCACACTCGCTACGATATCTGGGTTTTTGACCAGTGTAATCATAACTTCATCGCCTTGTTTTTTTATTTTATTTTCGGCGATCGTTTTGGCGCGATAATCTGCAACGGCAGCACACCCAATAAAAATATTTTGTTCAGCAATGGTTTGATGCACTTTATCATACATATCTAAACCACTAATGACGTCGATTCGATTAACCCCTGTTGGAGTTTCAAGGTTTACAGGGCCTGCAATTAATGTCACTTCGGCACCACGTTGACTAGCTGCTTGTGCAATAGCAAACCCCATTTTCCCTGAACTGTGATTACTGATAAAACGAACAGGGTCCAATGCTTCACGTGTTGGGCCCGCGGTAATCATCAATTTAATGCCTTGTAAGTCAAGCTTAGGGTTGAAATGTTCAGCTGCGAGACGAACGATTGCTAATGGGTCAAGCATACGGCCTGGGCCAATATCACCACAAGCTTGGTTACCGTCATCCGGCCCCCAAATCATACATTGGCGTTGTTGCAATCTGATTAAATTGTCTTGTGTGGCGCTCGCCCGATACATTTGTTGATTCATGGCTGGCACAACGGCAATAGGAGCTGAAGAGGCGAGACAGACCGTCGTTAGTAAGTCATTTGCCATTCCAGCACTAAGTTTAGCAATTAAATCCGCAGTTGCTGGTGCTAAAATAATTATATCAGCCCATTTAGCCAATTCAATGTGACCCATTGCGGCCTCTGCTGCTGGGTCTAACAGGTCATCAGAAACAGGATGCCCTGAAACAGCTTGCAAAGTTAAAGGGGTAATAAAGGCCTTTGCGCCCTGAGTCATGACGACTCGCACTACTGCACCTTGATCACGCAAGCGACGTGTCAGCTCAGGGATTTTATAGGCAGCGATGCCCCCGCTGATCCCAATAACTACCTGCTTACCTAATAGTGATAGCTGATTCATTATTTTTATCCGATTCGCTCAATGTGGAAGGCATATTACCACATCATCAGTTTAGGTGGCGCGCTCGATTTGACATCAGATTGTTATTTTTGCGAAGCGTTACTCAAACACGGATAGGCAGGCTTGTTAACGTTTTCTAAGCTATATAAAAAGGTTCGAAAAGGGTTTTGGGGCGAAGGAATAAAGGGATGAGAGAACATCAGGAGTTACCACCGAGGGAAAAACTACTTGCATACGGGGCCGCCTCATTATCGGATGCGGAACTATTAGCGATTTTCTTGCGAACAGGAAGCCAAGGGGAACCCGTTTTACAGTTAGCCAAACGTATGATCAAAGAATTTGGTTCCTTATATTTACTCATCCAAGCTGATTACGAAAAGTTGATGCAGTGTAAAGGTATGGGTAACTGTAAATTTACACAGTTACAAGCCATAAGTGAATTGGCTCGTCGTTTTTTTTCTGAGCAATTTTTACATGAAGATGTAATGAGCGGGCCTGAATTATTGAAGTCAAAGTTGTTAGATTTGTTTGCGGGCCGGGAGCGTGAGGTTTTTATTGTTTTGTTTTTAAATAATCAAAATCAAATTATTTGCCATGAAGAAATGTTTAAAGGCACATTAAATAGAGTTGAGGTACATCCGAGGGAAATTATTCGCTTTGCTATTAAAATGAATGCTAGCGCAATTATACTGGCTCATAACCATCCTTCGGGTAATCCTGAACCGAGTATGGCTGATAAACAAGTTACTGAACAAATTCAACAAGCTTGCTCTCTTATGGGCGTGAAATTACTTGACCATTTTGTAGTCGGGCACAAACAATGCGTCTCATTTGTAGAGCGGGGATGGCTATAAAATTATTTTTTTGCCTAAAAAATGACAACTTTCGTTGTGTTGGGCTTGAGTGAAATCGATTGAAAGCGTATACTACGCCACCTTTAAGGATCTTGGGTTTGGCGAGAAGGGCCTATCTCAGTAAATTTTTTACTCAGGTATAAACGGTTTTTTCAGTCAATGAAAGTTTGCTGAGATGGGCTCCTAAGCCTGACGAGGCGGCCATACCCAGAACAAAAAAGCTCGAGCTGATTAGATTTTTGGAGAATAGACATGTCACGAGTCTGCCAAGTTACTGGCAAGCGTCCAATGAGCGGTAACAACCGTTCACACGCATTAAACGCGACCAAACGTCGTTTTTTGCCAAACCTGCACTCTCACCGTTTCTGGGTTGAGTCTGAGAAACGTTTCGTAACACTGCGTGTATCTGCTAAAGGTATGCGTGTGATCGATAAAAAGGGAATTGATGTGGTTCTTGCTGAACTGCGTGCCCGTGGTGAGAAGTACTAAGGAGCTAAAAAATGGCTAAAGGTATTCGCGAGAAAATCAAGCTGGTCTCTTCTGAAGGTACAGGTCATTTCTATACCACTACGAAGAACAAGCGCACAATGCCAGAAAAACTGGAAATGAAAAAATTCGATCCAGTTGTTCGTAAGCATGTGATCTACAAAGAAGCAAAAATCAAGTAATTTTGCTATCTGCGTTAAAAACTCAGCTTCGGCTGAGTTTTTTTTTGCTTAAAAATTGGTTAGTTACGGATATGCGCATTCGAGGCTATGACCATTATTCTGAAAGTAGTAACATAGCTAGTAATTATTGAATTAATAATGATATTCGTTGTCAAATATCTATCGTCTTTTACACATAATATAGACCTGATTAAGAGTGCCTGGTGAAAAAACAGTTTAAAAAAATTCTTGTGATCAAGATGAGGTTTCATGGGGACATGCTGCTGACTACACCTGTTATCAGCTCATTAAAACACCAATATCCTGATGCAGAAATTGATGTTTTGCTTTATCAGGATACCATTCCCATCCTCTCTGAAAACTCTGAAATCAATGCCTTATATGGCATGGCGAGTAAAAATAGTTCTGGATTGAGTAAAGCCTGTAATTTTATCAAGCTAATGCTAAAGCTACGTAAAAATAAATATGATTTAGTTGTTAATTTAGCTGATCAGTGGTTGGTTAGCTTATTGGTTAGGGCTATCCCTGCTGAAATGAAAATCTCTCATCAATTTACTCATCGAGATTCTCAATATTGGCGTAACAGTTTTACTCATTTGACCCCACCTGAAGGGGAACATGTTGTTGTAAATAATTTATCCGTACTTAAGCCGTTAGAAATAAAAGAATTAAAAACGCATCTAACGATGTCATACTCGGCGCAAGATTGGAAAAATATTGACGAAAAGTTATTAAGCTTAGGCGTCCATAGTAGCTATGTGGTTATCCAACCAACAGCCCGTCAACTTTTTAAGTGTTGGGATAATGAAAAGTTCTCAGCGGTCATTGATGCACTGCAGTCTCGTGGTTACCAAGTTGTTTTGACTTCAGGGCCGAGTAAAGAAGACCTTGAATGTATTAATCAGATTGCAGATGGCTGTAATACAAAACCTGTTACTGAGCTTGCGGGGAAAACAACGTTCCCTGAGTTAGGGGCTCTTATTGCTCATGCCGCTTTATTTATTGGTGTGGATTCTGCGCCAATGCATATTGCTGCAGCGGTAAACACACCTATCGTGTGCCTTTTTGGCGCGACAAATCATATTTTTTGGCGCCCTTGGAGTGATAATGTTGTTCAATTCTGGGCCGGTGACTATGAATCGATGCCACCCAGAGATGAGCTAGACCGCAATAAAAAGTATTTATCCATTATTCCAGCGTTAGATGTAATTAACGCAACAGAAAAAATGTTACCCATGAATATCCGCTCCATGATGAAAAGGTATTAATATGAATGTGGCATTCTGCTTATATAAATATTTCCCGTATGGTGGTCTACAGCGGGATTTTCTGCGTATTGCTACTGAATGCCAGTCACGTGGTCACCATGTTCGAGTGTATACCCAATCATGGGACGGTGATCAGCCTGATGGCTTTGAAATTATCATTGTACCGGTGACATCAAACACGAATCATGGCCGTAATACTCAATATTGCCATTGGGTTTTAGACCATTTGCAGCATCACCCAGTAGACCGTATTGTCGGTTTTAATAAAATGCCGGGCTTAGATATCTATTATGCTGCTGATGTGTGCTATGCCCAAAAAGTTGCGGAAGAAAAAGGTTTCTTTTATAAGCTAACCCCGCGTTATAAGCATTACGCAGCATTTGAAAAAGCTGTTTTTGCAGTGGGTAAGCCCACCCAATTATTGATGTTAACGCCACATCAAATTAGCCATTTTAAAACGCATTATGGGACAGAGAACCAACGTTTCCATATGCTTCCTCCAGGTATTGCTAAAAGTATAAAATACGACCAGCAAATACCGAATGCGAAACAGGTCTATCGCCAAAAAAATCAAATACCAGAATCTGCATTTTTATTGTTGCAAGTGGGTTCTGATTTTAGGCGTAAAGGTGTTGATAGAACATTAAAAGCGGTTGCTGCGCTCCCTGAAGATATTAAAAAAAATACGCTGCTGATGGTGGTTGGGCAAGATAAACCAGCAAAATACCAACGTTTAGCTGAAACACTTGGGATTGGGCAGCAAGTTTCTTTCTTTAGTGGTCGTAATGATATTGCCGAATTAATGGCAGCTGCCGATATATTAATGCATCCAGCTTATCAAGAAGCAGCAGGTATTGTGTTATTAGAAGCTATTACAGCAGGATTACCTATTATAGTGACGGAAGTATGTGGTTACGCTTCATTTATTGAGCAAGCCCAATGCGGTATGGTTATCAAAGAACCATTTGAGCAATCAGCTTTAAACTTAGCATTAGAAAATAGCCTAAAAAATTCTGTTCAGCTTGTACAATGGGCTCGAAATGCACAGTATTTTGCAGATACAGAAGATTTGTATAGCCTACCAGAAAAGGCTGCGGATATTATTTTAGGGTGCTCAAATGATTGAATTAAAAACGCCTTTCAGTGAATTATGGAAAAATAAAGATCCATTTTTTGAAAGCGATAAATTACATGGTGAAGTCTTCCGTGCATTAGAGTCGCGTAAAACATTACGTTTTGAAATTGAAGGGCGAAGCTATTTTATAAAGATCCACTATGGCACAACACTAAAAGAAGTTTTAAAAAATCTATTTTCTTTCCGTTTACCTGTTTTAGGGGCTGATAGAGAATGGAATGCTATCCATCAACTTACTAAAGTGGGCGTTGATACTATGAATGGGCGGGCATTCGGGCAAAAAGGGCTTAACCCTCTTCGCCGACATTCATTTATTATCACTGAAGATTTGACCCCGACGGTGAGTTTAGAGGATTATTGTGCAAATTGGCTAGATGAGCCTCCGGCATTTCGTACCAAGCAAATGATTATTCGTCGGGTTGCGGACATGGTACGTAAGATGCACGCGACAGGTATTAACCACCGAGATTGCTATATTTGCCATTTTTTACTTCATTTACCTTTTACGGGCAATGAAGACGATTTAAAAATATCCGTTATTGACTTACATCGTGCACAACTTAGAAATTCGGTTCCCATTCGTTGGCGCAATAAAGATTTAATTGGGTTATATTATTCTTCATTGAACATTGGGCTAACTCAGCGTGATATTTTTCGGTTTATGAAGGTATACTTTGAGTTGCCGCTAAGAACAATTTTGCAGCGGGAAAGGCACTTAATAGCCAAAGCTGAAAGTAAAGCAGAGCAAATTAAAGAACGTACAATAAGAAAGTCATTGTAAATGAAATTGAGATAAGAGAGATAAACTAAATGTTTTTCAATAAGGACAATGCGATAACAAAGCAAATTGATTTATCCTCAACTGGCGCGGTCGTTAGTGATGATAGCTTGCATATTTCATATGGGATTGACCGTAATTTTCTATATGGCTGTGGAATTTCAATTGCATCTTTATTAAAAACAAATAGAGATATTTCTTTTTCATTTCATATTTTTACTGATTATTTTGACGATGAGCAAAGCCGCCTTTTTCAACAACTAGCTGAACAGTATAAAACCAGTATT
Source organism: Providencia sp. 2024EL-00732 (assembly GCF_044006275.1). Classification (NCBI taxonomy): domain Bacteria; kingdom Pseudomonadati; phylum Pseudomonadota; class Gammaproteobacteria; order Enterobacterales; family Morganellaceae; genus Providencia; species Providencia sp. 2024EL-00732. The sequence goes on from NZ_JBIPDG010000009.1 coordinate 130,061, forward strand.
CAGGTTTATTTAGTTGATTGCGAACAACTAAAAACACTGCCAAGTACTAAAAATTGGTCATATGCTACGTATTTTAGATTTATTATTGCTGATTATTTTGCAAATCAGCTAGAAAGAATAATCTATATGGATGCGGATATTATGTGCCAGGGTTCATTGCAACCATTATTGAGTATTCAATTTACTGGTGATGAGATCGCAGCGGTGGTACCTGAAAGGGATATGGCTTGGTGGGAAAAAAGGGCAACAGCCTTAGGGGTACCTAGCATTACATCAGGGTATTTTAATGCTGGCTTTTTAGTCATTAATTTAGTTAATTGGGCTAAGTACAATATATCAGAGAAAGCAATGGAGTTACTTTCTCAAGAAGAAGTCAAAGCGAAAATATCGTATCTTGATCAAGATATCTTAAATATGCTACTGACGGGTAAAGTTATTTATTTAGATGGAAAATATAATACCCAATATAGTATAAACTACGAGCTTCAAAAGGGTAAAAAAGAGAACCCAATTACTTCAGAAACGGTATTAATTCATTATATTGGCCCAACTAAGCCTTGGCATGAATGGGCGAATTACTCAACAGCTCAGCCCTTTATTAATGCAAAAAATGCATCGCCATGGAAAGACATTCCGTTACTGAAGGCTAAAAGTAGTAATCATTTGCGTTACTGTGCGAAGCATATGAGCCATCAGAAAAGGTATTTGTCTAGTGTGCAAAGCTATTTTCAATATTTGTTGAAAAAGGCATTTTGATATCTTAAGGGTAATACTTATAAAGAGAAAATGTTAATACTCTTGATGTTCTTTATTTTTTTATGTTAGGTGATAGCATGAGTTTTAATGAATTTAAATATAAATTTAAATCAACTATTCAACAAATTAAAATGTTGAAACCGGCTGATGCCAAAGATAATAAAATAAAGAATATTGACTCAGTCTGTATTGTTTTAGTTAATGTTGGCATAGGCGATGCGATCATGGCAACGTCATTTATCCACACATTAAAAAAAATGAATAAAATTGTTGATATTGTTCTTGCTAAGAAAAATGTTGATATTTTTTCTGAAAATTTAGATATCAGAAACTGTTTTTTAGTGGGTGATGCTAACATATGCAAAATAAAATATGATTTAGTGGTCGATCCCTATAGCCATTGTGGATGGTTTTTTTCTTATAAGTATTATAGTTTATTAAATAAAATGAATTATATTTACTTAAGTGGCTTTAATGTAAAAGCACCAAAAAAATATAGTGATAACTTTATTGCGAGCGATGGCATCCATATAACTGATTACTATAACCATATATTAAAGAAATTTTTTAATAATACAGTTTCTGGGCAATATATTGTTAATATACCCACAAATGAACAAGAAAAAGCAAAGCAATTATTAGAAAACACACCTGTATCGAGTTTAAAAATTGCATTTTGCCCGTTTGCCTCAACGCAAGAGAGAAGCTTTAGTGATGAGCAGGTTAATAGAATTTTAAGTGAGTTAAATAAAATAAAAGATATAAGTATTATTATTCTTTGTGAAGAGCATCGAATGAAACATATTAATCTAACAGGAAACTCATATTTCTATAAGACTCGTAGTTTCTTATCTTCAGCTGCAATATTAAGTTTGTGTGATTTTTGTGTTTCTTCAGATACATCTTTTGTCCATTTGGCAAATAGTAAAGATATCCCATTATTAGCATTTTATAGTTCAGTTTATAATGATGGGTTTAATACTGATTTTTTATGTGCCCCCAACTATAAGAAGTCAAAGCAAATAATAGAACCTACGGGGATCAAAAATATCAAAGTCGATGATATTGTAAACGCAATCATCGCTGAAATAAAAAAATATTATCGAATTGATGGGGTAAATAACTCCTGCAAGCGAGAAATTTAGTCGTTGAGGGGGCCGTATTAAATATTATACTAACCCCTAAATTGATAAAATGGTTGCCTGTCTAATGATTCCTATTTTCCTCGTATATCTATAGGCAGGTCATCTTCTTCACCATCCCTTAACTCATTGAATTTATTTTTAAATATATCTAAATTATCATCATTATAGCTAGAAAATAAACTATAGTTAGGGTCTATTTTTTTATTTTTAATATTAAGCCAGTTTGCTAGACCTGTGGTAAACAATTTCCCCGATTTATAGCTTTTAATGATTTCTTTGGTGTTACTGTCAGAATTAAACATCATGAGAGGAATATTTAATACTTTTGCCGAAACATGGCTTAAATTTAATTTAATCTGGTCATCTATTAATGAATGAGAGAGTCCATGATCAGCAAAATACAACATGGAGAAGCTACGATGAGTTTGTTTTTGTTGCTCTTTTAATGAATTATAAATTAGGCCAAGTATTTTATCTGTTTTTTCTATACTAGCAACATAACAAGAGATATTATTGAATTGATTATCTTTAGTCCTGTAGTTATTTTTATAATCTTCAATTCGAGCACAAGCATCGGGGTGTGAGCCATATAAATGAATGACAAAGAGTCTCTTTTGTTTTTTACTGACCTTTTCATCTAACTCTTGTTGGAATACATTTACTAAACTAAAATCACTAGTATCTTTAGAATTAAATGCGCCCATTTTATTGAATTTTTTAATATCACTTCTTTTTGCGATAAATGTAATTGGTGTATCAAACTCACCAAGAAACCCTTGATTTGATAGCCAATACACCTTGTACCCTGCTGATTTTGCTAAGTCGACAAAATTTAAGCCATAATTCGGTAACCATTCATCTTTTTGGGATTGGGTTAGCATAATTCGCAAAGATGCCACCGTGTTAGTGCCACCGGAAGTTAATCCTTCAACAATGACTCCATTTGTCTTACTAATAAAAGGTGTGTTTTTAATTGGGTAGCCGTAGGCATTCATATAATCACGACGAACACTTTCACCAATAATTAAAACATAATCATCATATTGTGGAGTACCTACTTTTAATGTTGAATCTCCCCATTCACTTTTTTTAGTAAATTCATTTAAGTTATTGACTTCATTTTTTACATTTAATATAGAGTGATAGATATTATCAAAAAATTTAAAAGGGGATTGATTTATCAATGCAATAATGGCTAGGCAAACAAGCAATGTTTTATTTTTATAAAAAAATATGCCGTTTTTAATGGTCATTTTCCTATAATAAATAAAAGCAACAATAATAAATATTGCGAAAAGATAATTTTTTATAGGGATTTGTGTGAAAAATTCTTGGGATTCCATTGCATCTGTAGCGACGACAGAGGAAATATATTGGTAGGTTGGCTCCCCAAAGTTGAGGCCAATTGGTGTATAGAGTGCATTGACTATAATAATAGGGAAGCCAATATACCAATAAGCTTTATTTGATGAGCTTAATATAATAATTAAAAAGCAGACTAGTGTTATTTCCCTAACCGTTGGGTGTGCATTACCGGTGCCGAGCAGCATAACTTTGGATAATGTCGCTAAAATAACCAGCGCAAGTATGATGAGTATATATTTTTTTAGCTCAATGCTTTGTTTCATTGTTATATCGTAAAGTAAAATTTAGTTGGTATTATGAATACTAATAATTAAGATTAGTATTTTCCTAACGCTACCCCATAATCCGATTATAGTGTAAATACAGAATATTTATATAGATTACAGCCAAATTGTTTAATAAAATTAAAGCTAGTTGTTTAGACTTAACAGTTTCATGGAGTTTTTCAACTAAACGTGGTCTGTCAAGATATCTACTGTTGATATATTGCACAATGCAAGTCATCAAATTTGGTGTGCAATAAAATTATACGATACTAAGTGCTGGTTTTGGCAGTTTAACCCTCAAAACACTCAATATAACCATTTGTTATATATGTGGTTTTTTCTGTTGAAAGAGATAATCGTAAAGCTGAGTGAATTAACATAAATCAGGGCAAAATTAGTTTATACTATTGGTGTATGTTATTAAAACTCAATTAAGCTTAGCTAATCTGAAGTTGTAAAAATGTGAGGGGTAGGAACCTTAAAATGTTATGTAATGAGATGATAAAATCAAAGATAGAAATTAACTCAGATACCAACATTAGTAATGAATGTTACTTTCACATTTCATATGGCGTAGATGAAAATTTTTTATACGGTGTAGGGACATCGATTTCCTCGATTCTGCTTAACAACCAAGAAAATTTTTTCCACTTTCATCTCTTTGTTGATAATTTAAGCGATGAGAGGTTGTTTCATCAATTAATGGAACATACGCAACATAGGTTAAGTATATATCTTATTGATAACGAAAAATTTAAATCTTTACCTCTACCATCAAAAGGCTGGAGTTCCGCAATATATTTTCGCTTAATTATCATTTCATACTTAGCAACAAAAGGGCTTGATAAACTATTATACTTGGATGCCGATATTATCTGTAAAGGGGAGTTATCATATCTGGGTTCATTAGAATTTAATGAGAGTACTTATCTATATGCCGTTAAAGATAAGTTCCGTAGCGATAAAAATTCATTACCCATGGATATGTCAAAGTATTTTAATTCTGGTTTTTTATATATGTCGATAAAAAGGATGGCAGAATATAACATTCCAAATCAAGTCATTGATTTGGTTAATAAAAATGACTTTACGCACCCAGATCAGGATGCTTTGAATATTTTATTAAATAATAAAGTGATCAATATCAGTGAGAATTTTAACTTTATGTTTTCTTTAGATTGGCATATAACCAAAAAATCAGACCTCCCTAAAATCTCTGAGCAGGTTGTTTTTATTCACTTTGTCGGTTTAACAAAGCCATTTCATGAATGGGCTAAATTTTATTCAGAGTGTATTTATTTCGAGTCTGCAAGGGATAACTCCCCTTGGAAAAATGTCCCTTTACTAAAACCGGAAGGTTATAAACAGTTATCAAGAAAAAAATCACATTTAAGAAGAAATGGCGATTATATTGGTTTTCTTATCACAACCATAAAGTATTTGATGAGAAAACTATCTATCTAATTAATTCGATAGACATTTTTTGACTAAAATGGCAGTTAATATATTATATAAGATGAAAATATCTAAAAAGATAAACTCAAATAGACAATACACCAAAAAGTAACCAATAGAAGAAACAAAGATCCCAACATTAAGAATATTTTTTCCCCTTCGAATGTCTTTTAATAGGTCTTTCATATTAATGAAAAATGCAGATAAAAATAAAACTAAGCCAATAAAACCAATGTTATAGATGATATTTAAGAAAAAGGGCTCATCATTGTTATAGAAAGACTCACCTGACTTACGTGAATATCCCATTCCACCTTGGTTAGTTGGGGCTTTATTATCAAGTAAGAACTGATTGTACGCGACAGAACCATAACCAACACCAGCAAGCTGACTAGCAAGGCTTTGTGTAAAAATAGGGTAGCGTGTTTCAATGATTTTATCACGGTTAGATGTTAAGTTTTCAGAATATAAAGATTGGTTTATTTTATTTTTTACCTGAGGGATGTAATGATAAGAAGTAAAAATAATAGCTACAGCTAATACGCCAAGGCTAATTATATTAATAAGGAACTTCTTGTAGTTTGCTGATAATAAACATAAAATCATAAATGCTTCTATCACGACAGCCAATGCTCCACCACGACTTCCAGTATAGAGTAGGAATAAAAATGCACAGGCAGATAGGGTCAACATTAACAATTTAAGTAATATTTTTTTAAATAAAAAAACAGCACTGAAAGTGAATGGGAATAGTAATGTCATATAGTGCGCAAAGCCATACCTTAGTTGTAGGTATAGAGGCAACTGACTATTTTTAAATTGTTTTAGTATGGGGATGATAAAAATAGTAAACGCAAGGGTAGCAATAAGGGCATAAATAATCGTTTTATTTGATTTTGACATCTCTTTTTTAAAAACGATTAAAAACAATGTAATAATGACAATATAGCGCCAGTCATTAAAAAATTCTTTAACGGCCTCATGAGTGAAGCTTGGATAGGTGAAAATGACCGCACATAATAACCCCCAGGCCCCAAATAAAAAAAGTATTTTCCTATTTTTGATTAATGTAATAAGGTCATTTTTAATATTAATTTTATATTTAAAAATTGAGTATAAGGTATATATAAAAAGTAAAGTAGCAGAAACATTTAATACGCCTTGGGTATCATTGGTAAACATTCCTAAAGTGACTAAAAATAATAATAAAAAAGGGAGTTGATTGGTGACATTGTTATTTATATTCACAAAATAGCCTTTACTCTATTTAACAGTTTATGCTGATTACCCAAAGTTTTTATATTGATAAATTACACTTATTTATCATGAGGGAAAGTGCTTTAAATGTAAATACTTTATGATAACTTCTGTTTATGAATCGGTACTTAAATATCAATCAGCTTATTTACCAAAGTGTTCAGCTTCGTGTTATAACAGGTGGTGCCTTAGAATAGGTATTTGATACAGTGTACTTTTTAATTGGGTCAATATAGGTATAAAGCATGCCAGAACTACCAGAAGTCGAAACAAGCCGTCGTGGTATCGAACCCCATTTGGTTGGTAATACAATATCTTATGCCATTGTACGTAACGGTTGTTTACGTTGGCCAGTTAGTGAACAAATTAAAAGTTTATCAGATGAAGCGGTTTTAAGTGTTCAACGTCGCGCTAAGTATTTGCTGATTGAATTGCAAACAGGGTGGATTATTGTACATCTTGGTATGTCTGGTAGTGTCCGAATTTTAACGGAAGAATTACCTGAAGAAAAACATGACCATGTAGACCTCATTATGCGTGATGGCAAAGTACTTCGCTATACCGACCCTCGGCGTTTCGGTGCTTGGCTTTGGTGTGATGACTTAGAAACCAGCTCTGTACTTGCGCATTTAGGCCCAGAACCGCTATCTGATGCTTTTAATCCTCACTATCTTTATGAATTAGCTCAAAAAAAGAAAGTCGCTATCAAGCCTTGGTTAATGGATAACAAAGTTGTAGTTGGTGTTGGTAATATTTATGCTAATGAAGCCTTATTTGCGGCAAAAATCTCACCCGAAAAAATTACCAATACACTAACTTTGGAAGAGGTTACTGAATTAGTTCAACAAATTAAAAAAGTTTTACAGCGCTCTATCGAACAAGGTGGCACAACGTTGAAAGATTTTTTGCAATCGGATGGTAAGCCAGGCTACTTTGCTCAAGAGCTGTTCGTGTATGGCAAAAAAGGCGAACCCTGTTCAATGTGTGGAACACCAATTGAAAGTATTAAACAGGGCCAACGTAGCACCTTTTTTTGCCCGCAATGCCAAAAGTAGTAGGTACTTACTATTTTTTATTGAGCTTCTTTAACATTGCCTCAGCAACGACTGGGGGCAAGAAAGAAGAAATATCACCATCATGAAGTGCAACATCCTTTATTAAAGATGAAGAAACAAAGGATAAACTTTGTGATGGTAATAAAAATACGGTTTCTAAATCCGGCACAAAGTGGCGGTTCATATTTGCCAGTTGCCACTCATACTCAAAATCGGCGACCGAGCGAACACCCCGAATGAGAATATTGGCCCCATTCTTTTGTGCAAAATTTGCCATTAGTTCAGAAAAACCAACGACTTCTACATTATTAAGATGAGAAGTGACTTCTTTAGCAAGAGCAACACGTTCATCAAGTGAGAACATTGGGTTCTTTCGTTGGCTATTAGCAATAGCGAGTAGGACATGGTCAAACATTGCTGCTGCACGAGTAACAATATCAACATGTCCAGATGTAACCGGGTCAAACGTACCAGGGTAAATAGCCTTGTGTTTCATGGCGATAGTATCTCTTTGTTTGCTATTACTTATTCTAAAAAACAGCATGAATAAGCGTTGATAGTAATTAACATTATCGGCTATCTGGCATGGTTGCAACTGTAGATAGTGGTCTGTTATCATTTTTAGGTGCATATTCTGCACACTTTTATTTGAGCTTTATGCTAAGATAGCGCCAATTTTGGTAAGTGAATCAGAACGAATGTTATTGCTGCGTTTATATCAGGTACTTCTTTATCTTATCCAGCCATTTATATGGGTTCGCCTATTGCTGCGCAGCCGTAAAGCGCCTGCGTATCGTAAACGGTGGGGCGAGCGCTATGGTTTTTGCGCGGGGAAAGTAAGGCCTCAAGGTATTTTGCTCCATTCAGTCTCTGTTGGGGAGACTCTCGCGGCGGTTCCTCTTGTTCGCGCACTTCGCCATCACTATCCCTCATTACCAATTACTGTGACGACGATGACGCCAACTGGCTCTGAGCGTGTACTTTCTGCTTTTGGTGATGATGTTGACCACGTTTACTTGCCTTATGACCTTCCCGGTTCAATGCGCCGTTTTCTTAAACAAGTAGACCCTAAACTTGTGATTATCATGGAAACTGAGTTATGGCCAAACATGATAAATCAGCTCCATAAACGTAAAATTCCTTTGGTTATTGCCAATGCACGGTTATCTGAGCGTTCCGCTCGGGGGTATCAAAAGCTCGGCAATTTTGTAAAACGGATGCTGCGTAATGTCACGATAGTTGCTGCCCAGCACCAGGAGGATGGCGAGCGTTTTGTTCAACTTGGGTTAAGGCGAATGCAACTGAATGTGACAGGGAGCTTAAAGTTCGATATTTCTGTGACACCTGAATTGGCTGTTAGGGCAATAACATTGCGTAGGCAATGGGCTGCTCACCGCCCTGTTTGGATTGCTACGAGTACACACGAAGGTGAAGAAGCAATTGTATTAGAAACACATCAAAAATTGTTAGCCCGCTTTCCTGACTTACTATTAATTCTGGTTCCTCGTCATCCTGAACGTTTTGCCAAAGCAGAGGAACTCACTCAAAAAGCAGGTTTAACATTTATTCGCCGTAGTGCCAATACTGTCCCAACATCTGATATACAAGTGGTTATTGGCGATACGATGGGGGAGTTAATGCTGCTATACGGTATTGCGGATATTGCATTTGTCGGGGGAAGTTTAGTTGAAACAGGGGGGCATAACCCTCTTGAAGCCGCTGCTCATGCTTTACCTGTTTTAATGGGGCCTCATACGTTCAATTTCAAAGATATCTGTGGGAAATTAAAACAAGCAGATGGTTTAATTACGGTAACAGATAGTGAATCGATGGTTCAAGCAGTGACCAGTTTGCTTTCTGATGAAGATTACCGGTTATATTATGGTCGACATGCTGCAGAAGTGCTGCATGAAAATCAAGGGGCCTTACAGCGCCTCTTGAAATTACTGCAACCTTATTTGCCTCCGAAAGAACAATAGTCGTCAATAAAGTCTTTTCTCGAGTAGAAACTTGAACATTACAGCAATAAACTGTGAATATTTCATGGCATACCTTAGTATTATTCCTAAACTATAGTAGACTGCACCGTTTATTATTGAGCCGTTCTAGTTTGGTTTATTGCACTTGAAGTCGCACCCAAATGGAATGTTGAAATTTTTTCTTATCTTTTAAGACTATATGCCTGCTATCAATCAATCAATATCAAATAAATATGTCTATCTATGGGTTATAGGCTACGCTATCGCTTGGATCTTAGCGAGTTTCTATTTTGACCCAACGGTACCTTATGACACTGTAGAAGCAGTGAATTGGGGAATGAATGGCGAATGGGGCTCCCCTAAAAACCCATGGTTTGTTGGGGTATTGATGTGGCCTGCAATTTATTTAGGGATATCATATAGCTTCTATTGGTATTTTATCCATTTTGCGGGTATTGCATTTGGTTTGCTTGGTGTGTGGAAACTCGCTTTTCATTTAACAGGGCGTCGTGACCTAGCTTGGTTTGCGATGCTGATGTTAAATTTATCAGGTGTAATTAATTTCGATATCATTCCATATAATGATAACTATATTTTAGTGACTTTATGGCCATGGACTATTTACTTCTTTCTACGCGCTGTAGATGACAACCCTGCATGGTGGCTACCTTTTGCCTTGTTTGCAGGGTTGGCCACGATGGGGAAATACTCAACTTTAGCTTTAGTTGGCTCTGTTTTCTTGTTAACACTATTTGTAAAGCAGGTTCGCCAAAGTTATCGCCACCCCGTTTTTTATCTCGCAATTGCCCTTTGGTTTGGGCTGGTATTACCGAATTTCTTTTGGTTAATGGCGAGTGATTTTTCTGCGTTTAAATGGGTTGATTCGCAAATTGACCCTGGTTTCAATTTGCATACAACTCAAGCTGCGCTAAGTGTTTTTTACCCACTAATCATTGCTGCTGTGATCGTTTATCGTGGTGGCGGTAAGTTAGGCTGGCCGAAACCTATTGCCAATAGAATGGCTAATTTTATTATCTTATTTCCACTTATTGTGATTTATGGCTGGTTTTCATTCCATGATGGCGGTCGGATCACCGAATGGTTACAACCATTTATGGCCGTTTGCGCACCGTTATTTGTTGGTTCGATCACGGTGCTGCCGAAAAAAACCTTTAAAAAATCATTAGTGGGCTTTGCCGTTTTTGGTGCTTTAGTGTTAGTCGGGTATATCACGGTGCAAGCGGCAAACATCCGTGGAGCAGGGCAAAAATTTATTGGTGTCAAAGACCTGATTGCAGAAGGTGAGCAACGTTGGTATCAGCGATATGGTACGCCAGTTAAATATGTTGGTGGGGAAGATAACCAGTATCAATGGTTTATCATTTACGCAAAAGATAGGCCGCATGTGATCCAACCTTGGTCGATGGAAAAACATATGCCACCAAATGTATATAATCGTGATATTACCGAAGCGGAAATTCGCCAGCATGGTGCATTGCTACTCGGCAAAAAATATGATGATTGTGCCCATGAGAACTTTGCTAAAGTACGTAAGTTTTGGCCGCAATTTACGATAGAAAAAGAAGATGTGATTTACCGTTCTGAACCGGATGCCGCACCTGAAACCATGTGCTTTGGGTTTATTGCGCCGGAACAAAAGAAATAAAAGGGTTTAAATTTATGTCATTAAGCGGTCGGTTGACCGCTTTTTATCAATTTAGTTATGACTTTGATTAGAGATATCGGGCTAGTTGCCGATAAACATCAAGAGCTTGAATACTCGCCATCGTATTTTCAGGAGGCTTAATGGTATTCTGATGTTGCCCATATCCCCCAATCAACCCTGGGTCAGTGGGCCCAAACAGGGTGAAATTGGGTTTATCAAGCGCAGCAGTCAAATGGCTAAGCCCAGTATCGACAGAAACCACTGCTTTAGCATTAGCAATTTGTTGTGCAACCTCAGCTAAAGTCAGTTTTGGCAATACCTCGACAAAATCAAAGCCTTTCGCTAACCGCTCTGCACGTTGTTGCTCATGAGGCGCACCCCACGGCAGTTTAATTTGAATACCACTATTCGCCATTAAGCTAATGAGTTCTCGCCAGTTTTCTTCTGGCCAGTGTTTATCATCGCGGGTTGTTGAATGCAAAAAGACGACGTAAGGGCTTTGCCCATCTTCAGATGATTGTAAAAAATGGCGTGCAATGGCGTAATCCCCTTGCTGTGTTGGGCAATCATAATTAAGGCTTTTGGCAAACAGTTGGCGGATGCGTTCGACAGCATGTTGTTGTTTACTAATTGCATAACGGTGGTCATAGAACCAACTGGCTAACGGCTCGCGAATACTATGGCGGTCGTACCCATGTTTGTCACCCTTTGCTAAACGGGTGACAAGAAAAGCGCTCTTTAATAACCCTTGAGCATCAATGATGGCGTCATACTGTGTTGCTTGTAATTTCTTGCGAAATTCTGCGCGTTCGGCCCTGATCGGTGCAGAAAACCAATTTTTTCGCCAGCGGCGAATGGCCACAGGGATCACTTGGTTAACGGCACTGTGCCATGTCGGAATTTGCGCGAAGCCTTCCTCAACGACCCAATCAAATTGGATACCGGGTATGGCTTGTTGTGCATCGGTCAGTGCTGGTAATGAGTGTAAAACATCTCCCATTGAAGATGTCTTGACTAATAATACTCTCATTATTCAATACCTATATTTAACCGAGCTAACGCATCGATAACTAATTGAGGTTGGATATCAATCAAACTTTGGTGATAACCACTTTCACCGTCACCTTTACGCACTTTGTGATACCCCGTAATTAGGCGGATCACTTCTGCTTTATCTGATAATGGCGGGGTGAAATCAGGGCTACTTGGGCCATATAAGGCGACAAGAGGTTTACCTAGCGCTGCTGCGACATGCATCAAACCAGAGTCATTACTGACAACGGCAGTACAGGCATCGATCAGATTCACAGCTTGTTCTAAAGATGTTTTTCCTGAAAAATTATGGCAATGTAATTTCGCATCATCAGTCAGCTCTAAACGAATGGCTTCACCGGCTTCGTGGTCTTTTTGTGAACCAAATAGCAGCACCTGATAGCCTTTTTCGCTAATTAATGTTTGAGCGAGAGAAGCGTAGTGATAGTGAGGCCAACGTTTGGCTGGCCCGAACTCTGCACCAGGGCAAAAACCAATAATAGGGCGAGAACCATCAACCCCAAAAGTTTGCAGGGTTTCAGTGACTTCTTGCGGCACTGTCACCAGTTTAGGCGGTAAAATTGGTGTCGGAATATCGGAAGCTGATTGAATAGTTTGCTTATCATAAGCTAGAGCAACATATCGCTGCACCATTAAAGGAAAAGCGTCTTTATTTAGCGGGCGAATATCATTGAGTAGGCCATAGCGCATTTCTCCCCGCCACCCGGTTCTTTTGGGGATTCTTGCAAAGAAAGGCACAAATGCAGACTTCAAAGAATTGGGTAACACAATAGCTTGATCATAGCCATTTGCTTGCAAACTTTTGCCTAATCGACGACGTTCACCAATTTCAAGTGCCCCATGGCCTAGCGGCATAGGAATTGCGTTACTGACTTCGGGCATTTTGGCAAGTAAAGGGCGACACCATTGTGGCGCCATCACATCAATCTGCGCATGGGGCTGTAACGCCTTTATTGTGCGATAAAGGCTCTGTGACATCATCATATCCCCTACCCAAGAAGGGCCGATCACCAATATTTTCATAAATAATAATTACGCGTCTTTATTTAGCCATTGCATATATTCAGCAACACCTTCTGCAACCGTCTTAAATGGTGCAGTATAGCCGGCGGCACGTAGCTTAGTGAGGTCAGCTTGTGTGAAGCTTTGGTAGCGGCCTTTTAATTTTTCAGGGAATTCAATATATTCGATAGCGACATTTTTATCTTTGTGGAATTCAGTGACTGCATCAGCAACGGCTTGGAAAGATTCCGCTCGCCCTGTACCGCAGTTAAAAATACCTGAAACATTATTTTCCCAGAACCACAAGTTAACCGCGGCTACATCACCGACATAAATAAAGTCACGGCGGAAACCATCGCTACCTTCGAACAGTTTTGGACTTTGCCCTTCATTAATTTGCTTATTTAGGTGATAAGCAACGCTTGCCATGCTGCCTTTATGGTTTTCATTTGGCCCATAGACGTTGAAATAACGGAAGCCACAGACTTGCGAACCCGCTTCAGGCAAAATTTCGCGAACGTATTGGTCAAACTGGAATTTTGAATAGCCATATACATTCAACGGTTTTTCAAATTGGCGCTCTTCGATAAAATTATCGCTACGGCCGCCATATGTCGCCGCTGATGAGGCGTATAAGAAGGGAATTTCCCGCTCTAAACAGTAGTGTAGTAACTCTTTAGAATATTGATAGTTATTATCCATCATATATTTGCCATCCCACTCAGTGGTTGATGAGCAAGCACCTTCATGGAATACCGCGTCCACATCGCCGAAATCATCACCGGCAATGATACTAACAATAAAATCTTCTTTGTCTGCGTAATCGGCAATATCAAGGTCAACAAGGTTGGCAAATTTAGTGCCATCTTTCAGATTATCGACTACTAGGATATCTGTGCGGCCAATTGCGTTTAGAGCTCTAATAATATTGCTGCCAATAAAGCCAGCTCCACCAGTGACTATGATCATTGGATATACCTCAAATGGGTTAAAAAAATAGAATAACAATGGGTGACTATAATAACACCTCTTTCCATCGACAGCAGTATTGTTAATAGAGATTTGAACTAGTGTGTTAATCAGAACAAGGCCATTATCGTGATCTTGCCTACAAACTTAACTTATTTGTGCTGTGAATGTCGCTACCAACAGAGACTATTATTAAACTCTATTAATAGTCATTATACAGGAACAAATCATGTCAGATAAATTTTACCAGCAGATCCAAGACCAATTGGTGCAAATTGAAGCGGATGGGTTATTTAAAAATGAACGCATCATTACCACTTCACAAGATGCTGACATTGAAATTATCGGTGGCCAGCGAGTGATTAACTTTTGCGCAAATAACTACCTTGGGCTGGCGAACCATCCTGCATTGATTGAGGCGGCAAAGCAAGGAATGGATAGCCATGGTTTTGGAATGGCTTCTGTACGGTTTATTTGTGGTACCCAAGACAGCCATAAGGTTCTCGAACACAAGCTCGCTGACTTTCTTGGTATGGAAGATGCTATTTTGTATTCTTCTTGTTTTGACGCAAACGGTGGGTTATTTGAAACATTACTAGGGCCTGAAGATGCAATTATTTCAGATGCATTAAATCATGCTTCAATTATTGATGGTGTCAGGCTAAGTAAAGCAAAACGTTACCGTTATAGTAATAACAACATGGCCGAGTTAAAAACACGTCTTGAAGAAGCGAAAAGCGCGGGGGCTCGGCATATTCTAATTGCCACAGATGGCGTATTTTCGATGGACGGTGTCATCGCTGACCTTCAGTCAATTTGCGACCTTGCTGATGAATATCAAGCTTTAGTCATGGTTGATGATTCTCACGCAGTTGGCTTTGTGGGGGAAAATGGCCGTGGTAGCCATGAGTACTGCAATGTCATGGGGCGCGTCGATATTATTACAGGAACATTAGGAAAAGCACTGGGGGGAGCCTCTGGTGGGTATACCGCTGCGAGAAAAGAGGTCGTTGAATGGTTACGTCAGCGTTCTCGCCCGTATTTATTTTCCAATTCCCTTGCGCCAGCCATTGTTGCTGCATCCATTAAAGTCATCGATATGATGAGTGAAGGGCAACATTTACGTGAGAAGTTATGGAATAACGCCATGTTATTTAGGGAGAAAATGACATTGGCTGGTTTTACGCTCGCGGGGGCTGATCACGCAATTATCCCCGTTATGTTAGGGGATGCGAAGTTAGCCCAAGTATTCGCCAAAGAGCTTCTTAGTGAAGGTATTTATGTTACCGGCTTTTTCTATCCTGTTGTGCCGCAAGGCCAAGCTAGGATACGTACCCAAATGTCTGCAGCACATAGTAAGGAGGATATTTTACACGCCGTTGAAGCATTCACCCGCATAGGTAAAAAACTAAACATAATCAAATAATAAGGCCGTCTATGAAAGCACTGTCCAAATTAAAAGCAGAGCCAGGTATATGGATGACAGATGTTCCTAAACCGGAACTCGGGCACAATGATGTGATGATAAAAATTCGTAAAACCGCTATTTGTGGTACGGATGTCCATATCTATAACTGGGATGAATGGTCGCAAAAAACGATCCCTGTCCCTATGGTGGTCGGTCATGAATATATAGGGGAAATTGTTGCCATTGGGCAGGAAGTGAAAGGTTTTAATATTGGTGACCGGGTCTCTGGTGAGGGGCATATTACCTGTGGTCATTGCCGAAACTGTCGTGGTGGCCGTACCCATCTTTGCCGTAATACTATAGGCGTGGGGGTCAACCGTACTGGCTGCTTTGCTGAATACCTAGTTATCCCCGCATTCAATGCCTTTAAAATTCCCGATAATATCCCTGATGAAATTGCCGCTATTTTTGACCCTTTTGGCAATGCAGTTCATACCGCACTATCCTTTGATTTGGTTGGGGAAGATGTTCTGGTTTCAGGCGCAGGCCCTATCGGTATTATGGCTGCCGCAGTTTGCCGACACGTTGGTGCCCGCCATGTTGTGATCACAGATGTTAATGACTATCGTCTTGAATTAGCGAAAAAAATGGGGGTGTCACGAGCGGTCAATGTCAGTCGTGAAAATTTAAAAGATGTAATGAACGAACTTGGTATGAAAGAAGGCTTTGATGTCGCATTAGAGGTTTCAGGTGCCCCAGCCGCTTTTCAAACCATGTTAGATACCATGAACCACGGTGGGCGAATTGCATTATTAGGGATCCCCCCAGCTTCGATGGCGACGGATTGGAGCCAAGTCATATTCAAGGGGCTGTTTATTAAAGGGATCTATGGCCGGGAAATGTTCGAAACATGGTACAAAATGGCGACCCTAGTACAATCAGGGTTAGACTTATCACCGATTATTACTCACCAATTTCCGATTGACGAGTTCCAAAAAGGCTTTGATATCATGTGCTCAGGGCAGTCTGGTAAAGTTATATTAAATTGGGATTAACTTTTATAACGTAATGCCCCTTTTCCCCTTCTGCATTATTTCCACGCCAGAAGGGGACTACCACCTGTTGAATAGCTTATGACTTGGGTTGTTTAGTCTTTTAATAAAAGAGGTTGTAAGGCCTTGTCGTAATAAATCCCTTCAACTACAAACATAATAAAATCAATTCCTTGTAGTTTATTCTTTGGTGTTTCAAACTCGCAAAGACCTAATTCTGCGGGGGGAGCTTCAACCGTTGTCACCTCTTGTTCGGGCTCGGGTTGTACTTCTTCTTCAGGTGTTGCGGATGGCGGAGTGGAAGATTCACTATTTTGTGGTTGCTTCGCTTCTTCCGATAGCATTCTGAGTGATTTTGCAGGTTGTTTATCGGCTGGTTGTGGGCTAAGCAGCGAACTAACCGCAACAAGTTCAATATCCGCAGGGAGCTGTGGAAGGTACTTTTGCAAAGCACGTACTGTGGATGGGTGAGGGTGGCCAATCGCAACGGCACTGCCATGTTTACGTGCATAGGCAACGGCTTTGTTAAGTTGACCGCGGGTTTCTTCTTCCGATTGGTGGTTATCGATAAAAATATGGCGGCGTAAGGTTGGCACACCGTATTCTTTCGCCGCATTTTTCACTTGTGTATTACCAATGGTGACACTATCTAAGAAAAATAAATTCGATTGTGACAGGCTGTGCATGACATTACGCATCCCCGGTAAGCTCGATGTCATCTCGCTACCCATATGATTATTCATACCTTTTGCATAGGGTACCCGTTTAATCGCATTCTTAATGAGTCGGTCAATATCCTCTGCACTCATTGAGGGGGATAATGTATCTTTTTCTAAGGGCTGGTTACTCAATGGCTTCATTGGCATGTGGATTAAAATATCCCGCCCTTGCTGATGGGCCTTTTCTGCCACTTCACGACCGTGTGGAGAGCTTGGTAAGATAGCAATAGTGACCGCGGTTGGTAACGCTAAAATTTGGTTATCTTCTTTGACTCGGTAACCAAAGTCATCAATAACGATAGCCAGTTTTGCTGCACTCACCTGTAGACACACCATTAACAAAGAACATCCAATGAGTAATCTAAAGGGTAAGTACTTCAACATAATTTTATCCTAATCTTTTAAATTTAACGTTTTGCTATCGGCCCAACCAAGGTCGAGGGTTTACGGTTTTACCTTGTCTACGGATTTCAAAGTACAAAGCAGGGCGTTCTTGGCCACCACTACTACCGACTAAGGCAATAGGCTGACCCGCTCGAACTTCTTGGCCAACATTCACTAATGCGCTTTGGTTATATCCATAAAGGCTCATATCACCTTTACCATGTTCAACGACCACAACCAGCCCATAACCTTGTAGCCAGTCGGCCAGTAACACTCTGCCATCTGCAATGGCTTTTACTTGCGTGCCTTCATTTGCCGCAATAACCATACCTTTCCAGCGTAATTCACTAGAGATAACATCACCATAGTTATGCAGTAATGAACCGCGAACTGGCCAAATTGCTTGCCCAGCAGGGCGCCCTAATCCACCTGTTCGAGACATAAGTGAGCGTTCACTTTCTGACGGTTTATAAGTTGAACCTTTTTGTTTTGCTTGGCGTTCTTTTTCTGCTACTTGTGCACGGATACGAGCA
This sequence comes from Providencia sp. 2024EL-00732, assembly GCF_044006275.1. Classification (NCBI taxonomy): domain Bacteria; kingdom Pseudomonadati; phylum Pseudomonadota; class Gammaproteobacteria; order Enterobacterales; family Morganellaceae; genus Providencia; species Providencia sp. 2024EL-00732. Next base: position 148,125 of record NZ_JBIPDG010000009.1, read on the forward strand.
GCTTCACGGGCTTCTCGCTCAGCTCTTGCTTTTGCTTCCCGCTCAGCACGTGCAATTTTGTCTCGTAGCCTTGCTTCGTTTTGTTTTAGAACCGCAAGGTTTTTTTGGTCCTCTTTTAATGTGCTTTCGAGCGCATTTAATGTTTTTTGGCGCGAAGCTCGGGCATTATCGAGTTTGCGCTTTTCTTGCTGTTGACGCGCAAGAGTTGTTTTTTGTTCCGCTTGTTTTTTCTGTTCCAGTTGCTTTTGTTCTTGTAGCGTTTGAGTTGTTTCTTCCAGTGCGGCAATGTTTTTTTCACGAGCCTGATTTAAATAACTGTAATAGGCTAAAATGCGCTCTTCACGCTGACCTTCTTCACCTTTAAACATTAAGGTAAGCCCTTGATGGTTCCCTAAGCGAAAGGCTGCATCAAGTTGGTCCGCCAGCAGTTTTTCTTGCTGTTGTTTCTTTATTTGGAGTTGTTTTATATTATTATTTAATGAAACTATTTCTTTATCTAATTGTTTTAATTGGTTTTGTGTTTCATGCAAACTACGGCCAGCAGCCGAAATACTTTGTTCTTGCTGCTTGAGTTGATTAAGCAGTGCCGAGCGCTTAGCTTGCTGTTCTTTAACACTTTTTTCTTTTTCGGCAATATTTTTCAGTAAATCGTGTAATTGCCCTTTATTTTCGGTGATCTGATTGGCAAATACGGTGTGGGCAGGGATGAGAGTAAACAGCCCTAAACCCAATAGAGCAGTAATAGCCTGACGAAGAAATGATGCTTTCATTCGATGATGTATATTGGCCATTGTGATAGTTCACCTCAATTAAGTACGATAACTGATTATTTCATCTGCAAGTTATGGTTTCCAGCACTCTCTAACAAATAGTATTGAAAACATTTACAAATTCGGATTTTTGCCCTGAGATAAAGGTTAATTAAGTTAAATTATATAGTTTTATTATCACTGATTTATTTTGTATAGCTAGTATTCAATCATTTTTTTATTATTGAACCCCTATTTAATCCATCACTTAGACCCGTTTAGCCATGTTTATGTTAAAATGTCTGCGTACAGTTTCGCGATACAAATGTTATTTTCCAGTGGTTCGGTATTCATTTTGCGTGCTTTACCGCAAAAAAAACACTGTAGTTTGTGTGAATTGGCTGTAATTAGCTCAACACAAAGGTATACTCTGAACCCTTTGATATTCGTTTTTAACTAACGGGAGTGATTGCCCCCCATGATCCAAGAAATCATGCAATTTGTAAGCCGGAACATGTTATTGAGTCTGGTTTGGATAGCGTTATTAGTTGCTGTGGTCGTAATGACTTTTAAAGGTCTTTTCTCTAAAACGAAAGTGATTGCTCGTTCACAGGCGATTACACTGATTAATAAAGAAGAGGCAGTTGTTGTGGATTTGCGTACTCGTGACGATTTCCGCAAAGGGCATATAATTGATTCTATTAACTTAACACCGTCTGAAATTAAAGATAACAATTTAGGCGAATTAGAAAAACATAAACAGAAACCCGTCATTATTGTTTCTGCGAGTGGAATGGAATCAGCTAAACCTGCTGAGCAACTTGCGCAATACGGTTTTGAAAAAGTTTTTGTCCTAAAAGAAGGGATTGCTGGCTGGGCAGGTGAAAACCTTCCATTAGCTCGTGGTAAGAAGTAGTTACCATATATAATAGTTAATCTTGAGTTGCATGTATTAATATGTAACTTGGGTAGTGCAATGCAGAGAGTCTTCTGTAACTCAAAATGAAATTATTTGGGTTACAGTTAGGCGCAAGTGAAGGTATCCAAGGAGCCTACATCAGTATGTGACTTGGGTAGCGCGATGCAGCGAACACCTTCTGTGGCTTAAGAAACAAGGCTTTCCTTGGGTTATTTTGGGCTACAGGCAGGCAGCAAATGAAGGTATCCAAGCAGCCTACATCAGTATGTGACTTGGGTAGCGCAATGCAGCGAACACCCCTGTAACTCGAAGAATAACAGGGAAAACTCATATGGAAGTTAAAAGGTACTAAACTATGTCAGAACAAAACAACTCAGAAATGGTATTTCAAATTCAACGTATTTATGCAAAAGACGTTTCATTTGAAGCACCTAACGCGCCTCATATTTTTCAACAAGAGTGGCAGCCAGAAATTAAATTGGATTTAGATACATCTTCAAATCAGCTGTCAGAAGGCGTTTATGAAGTTGTTTTACGTGTCACGACCACGGCAACGTTAGGTGAAGAAACCGCATTCCTGTGTGAAGTTCAACAAGCAGGCGTTTTCTCTATCGAAGGTATTGATGGGACTCAAATGGCGCATTGCTTAGGTGCATACTGCCCGAATATCCTGTTCCCATATGCACGTGAAGCGATTACTAGCTTAGTGGGTCGTGGTACATTCCCACAATTGAACTTAGCGCCAGTTAACTTTGATGCACTGTTCATGAACTACTTACAGCAGCAACAAGGTGAACAAGCGCAGAACTCAGAAGCTCAACAGGACGCTTAATGGATACTGCTTCAATGACAGTGATCGGTGCCGGCTCGTACGGCACCGCTTTAGCCATTACGTTGGCGCGTAATGCACATCAGGTCGTGTTATGGGGTCATGACCCAAAACACATTCGTCAATTAGAACAAGATCGTAGCAATCAGGCTTTTTTGCCTGGCGTTTCTTTCCCTGATAGTTTATCTCTCGAAACGGACTTAAAACGTGCCGTTGAGGCGAGCTCGAATATCTTGATAGTCGTCCCTAGCCATGTTTTTGGTGATGTACTAAAACAAATCCAACCTTATTTACGAGCAGATTCGCGCATTATTTGGGCGACGAAAGGCTTAGAAAGGGATACCGGTCGTTTGTTACAAGATGTGGCACGTGAGGTATTAGGCAATGAAATTCCTCTAGCAGTTTTGTCTGGGCCTACCTTTGCAAAAGAGCTAGCAGCAGGCTTGCCAACAGCAATATCGGTGGCGGCAAGTGATAGCCAATTTGGTGATGACCTACAACAACTTTTCCATTGTGGTAAAAGCTTTCGGGTTTATAAAAACCCAGATATGGTTGGGGTGCAACTTGGTGGCGCAGTCAAAAATGTGATTGCTATCGGGGCGGGTATTTCGGATGGCATGGGCTTTGGTGCCAATGCACGGACTGCTTTGATCACCCGCGGCCTTGCTGAAATGAGCCGCTTAGGTGCAGCACTCGGTGCTGACCCTTCAACCTTTATGGGGATGGCAGGGCTTGGCGATTTAGTGTTAACTTGTACTGATAACCAGTCTCGTAACCGCCGTTTTGGTATGATGTTAGGCGATGGCATAACGGTTGAACAGGCAGAAAAAGAGATTGGCCAAGTGGTTGAAGGTTATCGGAATACTAAAGAAGTCCGTGCTCTTGCTGAACGTGCTGGGGTGGAAATGCCAATTACAGAGCAAATCTATCAAATCCTCTATTGCCATAAAAATGTACTAGAGGCGGCGCAAGCATTACTGGGGCGAGCGACCAAAGATGAAATTGCTGATATGCCAAAACTGCATGATTAATAAAAATTAACCGCATTAAGAAGTTACATAATAGGGTAATTATAAAAATAGATAGGTGAGTGATTATGTCGCGTGAAGAATTGGATAGAATTTGGGGCTTCATTAAAGAAGAAGCGAAGTCGCTTGCTGACTGCGAACCACTCCTCGCCAGTTTTTTTAACGCGACATTATTAAAGCATGATAACTTGGGTAGCGCACTTAGCTATATGTTAGCGAATAAACTCAGTTCACCTATCATGCCTGCTCTTGAAGTCCGCGAAATCGTTGAAGAAGCATATCGCAATGACGAAGGCATGATTTTCTCCGCAGCAATGGACTTAGCTGCGGTTCGCCTACGTGACCCTGCCGTTGATAAATATTCCACTCCATTATTGTACCTGAAAGGCTTCCACGCCTTGCAAGCCTATCGCATCGGGAATTGGCTGTGGAAAGAAGGCCGCCAAGCGCTGGCGGTTTACCTGCAAAATCAAATTTCTGTTTCATTTGGTGTCGATATTCACCCCGCAGCTCGTATTGGTTGCGGTATTATGCTTGACCACGCAACAGGCATTGTAATTGGTGAAACGGCTATTGTGGAAAACGATGTATCTATCTTGCAATCGGTTACCCTCGGCGGTACTGGGAAAACCTGTGGCGACCGTCATCCTAAAGTCAGAGAAGGGGTGATGATTGGCGCGGGGGCAAAAATTTTAGGTAATATTGAAATTGGTCGCGGCGCAAAAATTGGTGCGGGTTCGGTTGTTCTTCATCCTGTTCCGCCACATACTACCGTTGCAGGGGTCCCTGCGAAGGTTGTTGGTAAGCCAAGTAGCGAAATGCCGTCCTTAGAAATGGACCAAAACTTTAACGGTAGTATTTATGGTTTTGAAGATGGTGATGGGATTTGAGTTGCGGGAAGGCGTAATAGGTAGTGAGTTGCTCACTATCGTTGTTATTTTTCAATAGTGTGTTTTTTAAACACATTTCCCTTTTTAAACTGAGTAATCGATTTATTTAAATGTTCGGCATTAGCGGGTGAACGTAATAAATAAGTGGTTTCATCGATACGACCTAATGGGGTATTCGTGGATTGCTCAGTTTGTTTAGTAAAAGGCTCTTCCATTAAAATATCTCGCTTATGTTCAGAAAAGTCACCTATCCCTCTAAATAATTCGAGCGGCACATTGCTTGGGTATTGGTGTGAAGCCAACACCCATACTGCTTGAAGTATGGCTAGGGGGCTAGTCTTTTAGCAACGCCCCTGCATACCCCAGCTGTCTCCATGCTTCAAACACCACAACCGCCACGGAGTTGGATAAATTCATACTGCGGCTATCGGCTAGCATTGGAATACGAATTTTTTGCTCCATTGGCATGTTATCGAGAACATAGGGTGGCAACCCGCGTGTTTCCGGGCCAAACATCAAATAGTCATTTTGTTGGTAACTGACATTACTGTGGCTGGGTTTACCTTTGGTGGTTAAGGCGAAGACGCGAGCACCACTTTCTGACTGGTTATTATCGGGGTTTAGCCCCTCACTTTTTAAGAAAGCGTAATAATCATGGTGATGTTTGATATCAGCAAACTCGCTGTAATCCAACCCTGCACGGCGTAGGCGCTTATCATCCCAAGTAAAGCCTAATGGGTGAATAAGGTGTAAATCAAAGCCGGTATTAGCGCAAAGACGAATGATGTTGCCGGTATTTGGTGGTATTTCTGGTTCGAATAAGACGATGTGTGGCATAACGTTAAGCTGATATTTGTAATGATGAAATAAATGATGGGTGGAGTTTACGCGCAAATGGGTTTATTTTCATGTGGAACTTTTATTTGCGGCTAAAAATTATTTGCACTCTAAAAACAAAAAACGAGCCATAAAGGCTCGTTTCTGAATTAACTCGTTGAGGTTAGCTGTTATAACCGTTAGGGTTCATAGACTGCCAACGCCAAACATCATCAGCCATATCTTGGATAGAATACTGTGCCGTCCAGCCTAAGTCTTGTGCTGCTTTTGCCGGGGTTGACCAATATTCAGCAATATCACCAGGGCGGCGGTCTGAAATAGTATAAGGGATTGGTTTACCAACCGCTTTTTCAAATGCAGCCACCACCTCTAATACACTGGTGCCTGTACCTGTACCAAGGTTATAAATATGAAGCCCTGCTTGCTGACTAACTTTATTTAGTGCAGCAATATGCCCATCAGCCAAATCCATTACATGAATATAGTCACGAACGCCGGTCCCATCTTTAGTCGGGTAATCACCACCAAACACAGCGAGCTCTTTACGACGACCAACTGCCACTTGTGCGATAAATGGCGTCAGGTTATTTGGAATACCATTCGGGTCTTCCCCCATCAAACCTGAATTATGCGCACCGACAGGGTTAAAATAGCGCAGTAATGAGATAGACCACTCGTTATCTGCAATGTTTAAGTCAGTCAAAATACGCTCAACCATATATTTACTGGTGCCATAAGGGCTATTCGTATTACCAACAGAAGCCTCTTCCGTTAATGGAATATGCTCGGGTTCACCATATACTGTCGCCGATGAACTAAAAATCAGGCTTTTTACGCCCGCTTTTTTCATGCTTTCCACTAATACCAATGTGCCATTGACGTTAACATCATAGTATTCAATCGGTTTCTGTACTGACTCACCAACCGCTTTTAACCCAGCAAAGTGGATCACTGAGTGAATTTGGTGATTAGCAAAAATAGTGTCTAAAATCTGGCTATCGCGCACATCACCTTGGTAAAAGACCGGCTTAACACCTGTGATAGCTTCAATGCGGTTTAGCACTTCAAGGTTAGCATTATGCAAATTATCTAAAATAATCGGCTGCATTCCCTGCTGGATCATTTGTACACAGGTATGGCTACCAATATAGCCAAGACCACCAGTAACGAGAACTTGTTGATTATTCATCTCAATATTCCTGAGTCTTAATATTCGTAATGGTAGTTATAATCGTCAGATCTTGCATCAATACCATTCAAGATCACACCGGTAATTTCGATATCATTTTGCTTAAAGCGTTTCAGTGATAAATCAACATCTTTCACGGTATTTACCCCGTAGAAAGCAATCAGTAATGAAGTACCGACATATTTACCAATAATCGCCGAGTCGGTGATCGCCAAGATTGGGGCGGTATCGATCACCACAATATCGTATTGGTTTTTTACTTTATCGAGCAACTGTTTAAAGCGCTCGCTCATTAGTAACTCAGAGGAGTGAGTGACATTTTTACCACGGCAAATCACATCTAAATTTTCAATCACATTAGAGTGAATGGTGGGTGACTCTAGGTTTGACTGAGATAAATACTCAGATAACCCGACTTTATTATTTAACCCAAAGGCTTTATGCAAGCGGCCTTTACGTAAGTCAGTATCCATTAATAATACTTTCTTACCTGCATTAGCCAGTACCACCGCCATATTGGAAGTGACAAAGCTTTTCCCGACACCGGGTGAGGCACTGGTGACCATAACTAGGTTGTTACCTTGGTTCATCACCGAGAAATACACGCTGGTACGTAAGGAGCGGATCGCTTCTACTGCGGTATCGGCTGGGTTTTCTATCGCTAATGGGCTCTTGTTGCCAGCCTCAATCAGTTTTTTCTCATGGGTAGAGAAAGGGATAGTGGCATAGACATTAATCCCGAGCGCATCGATATCTTCAGTGCTTTTAATCTTATTATTAAAGAACTCGCGAGCTATCACGTATGCACAGCCGAGAATAAAGCCAAGGATAGTAGCAAGAACGACAATTAGTGATTTTTTTGGCGCTATAGGTTTTGGTTGCGATTCAGCGGAGTCGATAATACGCACATCCGCAGTAATACCGGAGTTTAATACGCTGAGTTCTTGCTGTTTAGCCACCAATTGAGTGTAGATAGCTTGCTCAGACGCGACATCGCGAGTTAAACGGACAATTTCTTGTTGGGTATTCGGCAGCTTTTGAATGTTTTTACTGATTTTTTCTTTTTCCCGTAACAGTTGTTGGCGTTTATCGAGCAAAGACTGATAAGCGGGGTGGTTACGGGTATACAGTTGCTGAATTTCCACTTCTTTAAAAGTCAATTCATTAAGTTTCTCTTCTACCTGCAATGCACTGTCGAGAGCGGCTTTGGCTTCTAAAGAGAGGTCAATCGATTCATTCTTTTTGCGAAACGCGTTAAGCTGGTTTTCGTAGTTATCTAATTTCTTTTTAATGGTGGGTAAGTAGCCCTCTAAGAACACTAAGGTGTTATTAGTGACTTCTTTTTTACGTTCTGTGTTTTGGTCGACATAGTTTTGGATAACACTGTTGAGAATTTTAACATTCTCGCTTTTATCTGCCCCTTTAATCGCTAAGCTGATAATCCCTGTTCCTTTCCCTACCTCAGCAATGGTTAAGGTATTGCGTAAGTCTTCAATAGTGGAGTAGCGGGCATTTTTAACTAAGGTAAACTCCTCGCCAGTTTCCGCAGTAAAGCTTGAGATCAATAAGCTAATTTCGCCTTGTTGTAGTACTTCCGCCACTTTGCCTTGCAATACTTGCCCATCAATATTTAAGGAGTATTGGCCATCCCCCAAATAGGTTAATGTAATTGGCTGACCAATCAGGCTTTCAGGTAGCTGAAATAGGGCAATATCAACAGGCGCAATTTCGCCCAGCAATTTATTGAGGAAGCCTTCAGGGGCGGCTTGAGTATCTAAGTTTAGGTCTGCAACGGTTTTACCCAACACCATACGGGATTTAATTACTTCAATCTCTGAATCCACTTGGTTATTGCTGTTTCCAAATGGCATCACATCACTCATTTGGTCAAGTAATGAAACCTGTCCTAGTTTGTCATACTGCAAGGTGGCGTTAGCTTGGTATATGGGAGTTGCCAATAAACTGTATGCGATGGCGATAGCCGCAAAAATAACAGTAAAAAACCCAATTTTAATCGTGTTGGATTTCAAAACTTTAAACAGAGCGAGCAGGTCGATTTCATCTGCAGCAGGGGAGCTATTTTTTGTTGTGTTCATAATAGGTTAAATGTTAAGTCATCCAATAAATAAAATTAAATTTTGCCTTGCCAAGCAATCGCAGCTTTTTCCATTAACTGATAAACATGTTCAAACATTTCATCACTGCGTTTATGGGGGTCAGGGATCTCGGTTTTATTAATCCACTGGCCAAACAGCATCACTTTGCCACGGGTTTCAGGAAACAGTTGGTGGATTTTAGCAATATGGTCATTTTCCATCACTAGGATTAAGTCGGTTTTTTTACATAATTCGCTAGTTAAACGACGGGACTGATGGTTTTCCAAACAAAGGTTATGCTGCTGTGCAATGCGGATGGCACTGTCATACGCGGGCCTATCATTTTTAGCGATAATGCCCGCGGAATGGACGGTTTTATCTGGGAAATAATATTGCAATAAACGCTCCCCAGTAGGAGAGCGACAGATATTCCCCATACAAACAACGAGAATATGGTTAAACATGGCTATTACCAATCGTGAATACGTTTAGTGCCTTCAGTTAACTGATTATAGGTGGCAATGGTTGGTAATAACTGGGTGATTAGACGGTTCCAACGTACCACTGGTGCCGCAGTCACATACACTAAATCATACGGTTGCAATTTAAATTCAGTGCCCATCACAAGTGATGTAGCATCGGATAAATCTAACTGATATACCGCCGCCATTTTTTTCGGCAGTAAGGCTTCCAGTTCTTTATCTTCCGCAGGCTGGTTCTTAATTGGGCGAATAACGAATACACCTGTAGCTTGGGCTGTTTCTTGCTTAATGCCATTTGCCTTGCTAAGTGCCTCAGTGATACTCATACCTGCACGGTCGATGGTAAGGGTAGTTGGTTGGCCGACTTCACCCATCACAAACACTTTCTGGTTATCATTACGCGGCACATACAGGACATCACCTGATAACATTAAATGGTTTTGGGTTAAATCCCCATATTGCACAAGGGATTGCAGCGAAATTCGAGTTTCTTTGCCGTTACGCGTTAAAACTACATTGTCCCAATCGGCTTTTTCGGTTAAGCCACCCGCATTATTAAAGGCTTCTAAAATAGTCAGCGGCACGTTAGTAATTGGCAGTGTACCCGGTTTTGCTACTTCACCTGACACATACATTTTCTGTGAACGGAAGGCGGCAATACTGACATCCACTTGTGGGGATTCAATATAGGTGGCTAAGCGGTTGCTGACCAGAGTACGGATTTCAGTGACGGTTTTACCGATCACTTTGACTTTACCAATATACGGGTAGTAGATGGTGCCATCTGAATGTACCCAGTTGCCGGAGTCCTGCGCGCTACGGTAAGAACCTGCCGGGATGGTCAGTTCAGGGTGGTCCCATACCGTAATGGTTAATACATCACCTGCACCCACACGGTACTCATAGTTAGTGAGCTGCTTTTCTAACTGAGAGTTTGGCTTAGCGATAATCGGGGCGGTGTACATATCGTCCAAGAGTTTTGGTGAAATGGGGTAGATATCCACCAATTTGGTGATATCACGGTCACCGGTATCAACCACATTTTTGCCAGAGGTTGACATATAGGCACCCGGGGTGATGGTGCAGCCGGTTAATAAAATACTGATAGTTAATAGTGTAAGTGGGAGGGGCTTCCTAAACACGGTACCATCCTATGATAAAAAATGATTAGATAAGGTATAAGTGATGATGGGGGATCATCATTCCCACTTATACGTATTACTACAATGAGGAGTAGTTTATATTGATGTTCTATATTAGGCAAAAACTGCGATTCTAAAAATAGAAGTTAGTTATTACAAACTAATCGTTACCGAACAAGTCACGGGTGTAGACTTTACTCGCCACATCTTCCAGCTCAGGCACCATGCGGTTGGCTAAAATAATGTCGCATTGAGCTTTAAATTCCGCTAAGTCATTGACCACTTTTGAACGGAAAAACTCAGGTTCGTTTAAAACAGGTTCATACACCACCACTTCAATGCCCTTGGCTTTGATGCGTTTCATCACACCTTGTACCGCAGAGGCGCGGAAGTTATCAGAGCCCGCTTTCATCACCAAACGGTACACCCCTACTTTATGTGGTGCTTTGGCAATTAATGCGTCAGAAATAAAGTCTTTACGGGTACGGTTGGATTCGACAATGGCGTTAATCAAGTTATTTGGCACGTCATCGTAATTAGCCAGTAGCTGTTTGGTATCTTTCGGTAAACAATAACCGCCGTAACCGAATGACGGGTTGTTATAATGGCTGCCAATACGTGGGTCTAAAGAGACACCTTCAATAATTTGGCGGGCATTTAAACCACGACTTTCTGCATAAGTGTCGAGTTCATTAAAGTACGCCACTCGCATCGCTAAATAGGTATTGGCAAACAACTTGATGGCTTCGGCTTCGGTTCCATCGGTAAATAACACCGGAACATCTTTTTTGATGGCACCTTCTAGCAGTAAATCAGCAAAAACCTTTGCACGCTCAGAACGCTCCCCGACCACAATGCGGGAAGGGTGTAAGTTATCCCACAGAGCGCGGCCTTCACGTAAAAATTCAGGGGAGAAAATCACGTTGGTATAGCCAAACTCTTCACGTAAACGCTCAGTAAAGCCCACAGGAATGGTGGATTTTACAATAATCGTCGCTGCGGGGTTAATGTTATTCACGTCATGAATAACAGATTCAACCGATTGGGTATTGAAGTAATTGGTTTTTGGGTCGTAGTCTGTGGGCGTCGCCACAATCACATACTGCGCGCCCGTATAGGCTTCGTTTTTATCTTCTGTGGCACGGAAATTAAGCGTTTTCTCGGTTAAGAATTGCTCAATTTCAGCGTCAACAATCGGTGATTGATGATTGTTTAACATTGCCACTTTTTCAGGGATGATATCCACAGCGACCACTTCGTGGTGTTGTGACAGTAACATGGCGTTAGATAGACCGACGTAGCCAGTCCCTGCGATTGCTATTTTCATTGTAAATCCTGAATTACATAATAATTTTTGGGTTAGGAGGGGTTAATTTTTTTGGTAACACTGAGCGATAGCTTGTAAATACTTATCAATAATAATTTCTTCGTTAAATTCACGAGACATTTTTTCTCGACTTTCTTGACCCATTTGTAAACGTTGTTCATGTGTCATCAAAATAACTTTTTCTAGGGCGCCTATAAGGCTTTCGGTAGAACGAGGTTGGCATAAAAAACCATTAACGCCATGTTCAACAGTTTCCCGACATCCTACATTGTCGGTTGTTACAATAGGTTTTCCCATAGCACCTGATTCTAGTAGCGATTTAGGGACGCCTTCACGGTAAAAAGAAGGTAAAACCATACAGTCTACTTTAGCTATCTCTTCTTCGACTGAGTCAGAAGTACCTAGATACATTACTATCCCTTCGTCAACCCATGCTTGCATTTCTAATTCAGAAATGGCGGAGGGATTATTAACACCTAAAAATCCAAGTAAATAAAATTCCACGTTGCGGTTATATTTTTGTTTTAAATATCTAGCAGCTTCTACATAATGCCCGACACCTTTATCGTATAACATCCTTGCGATGAGTAGAAACCGAACAACACCATCATCAGCGGCAGGGGATGGTGTAAAACGAGTTAAATCTACACCAGAACCAGGCAGTCGTTCTGTTATGCTTTCATGAGCAAATCCGCCTTGTAAGAAGAGAGAACGATCGTCTTCATTCTGAAAGAATATTTTAGAGGCTTTTTTTTGACTTATTTTATATAAGACACGAGCAATTTTAGACGATAAACTTTCCTCTATAAAAAGAGTGCCAAGGCCAGCAATATTGTTTATTGCTTTTATTTTGAGTAATGAGGCGGCCAAAGTTGCATAAATATTATTTTTAGGTGTAAAGTTTAAAACACATCTGACAGAGTTCTGTTTAAATGAACGGTAAAAATTAAATAATGCTCTTGTGTCTTGAAGCGGATTTTTTCCACCTTGGTTGATCGGTAGGTGAATAAACTTACAACCTAAACTTTCCAAGCGAGAAGAATAGCTATCTCTAGGAGCTATTGCAACAACGTTGTATCCTGCTGTAATTAAAGCTTTGATTGTATTTTGTCGGAAGTTATAAATATACCAACTTGTATTAGCAGTAATGGCAATCATTTAGTAATTACCTTATTTACCATAATATTCACGATACCATTTAACTAAGCTAGCGACACCTTCTTTAATACCGACTTCTGGTTTATAGCCAATGACATCAAATAAATCTTGTGTATCCGCGAATGTTTTATATACATCGCCAGGTTGCATTTCTCTATAATTTTTCTTGGCCTCAATGCCTAGCTCATCTTCAATTGTTTTAATAAAATTCATTAAATTGACGGGTGAACCGTGGCCAATATTATAAATACTATAAGGTGCAGAACTTGTTGCTGGTGAACCAGTTTCTACTGCCCAATTGTTGTTTCTTTGAGGAATAACCTCAGAAATACGGGTAATTCCTTCTACGATATCGTCAATATAAGTAAAATCACGCCACATATCCCCATTATTGTTAATATCGATCACTTCATTATTTAGTATTTTTTTGGTGAAAATAAATGGAGCCATATCAGGTCGACCCCATGGACCATAGACAGTAAAAAAACGTAAGCCAGTAGTCGGTATATTATATAGGTGTGAATATGAGTGAGCCATCAGTTCATTAGCTTTTTTGGTTGCAGCATATAAAGAAACTGGGTGATCAACGGAATCGGTTGTTGAGAATGGAGTCTTACTATTTAACCCATATACTGAGCTGGATGAAGCGTAGATGAGATGTTTAACTTTTTTAGCTCGACAACCTTCTAAAATATTTAAATGACCAACTAAGTTTGAGTCAGCATACGCATGGGGGTTTTCGAGAGAATATCGTACTCCTGCTTGAGCCCCAAGGTGAATAACATAGTCAAAGCTATATTGTTCAAAAATTGCATTTATTTCATGCCTATTTGAAAGGTCACACTCAATAAAGGTGAGCTGAGGATGTTTAATATTTTCCAATCTAGCTAACTTTAAGTTGAGATCATAATATGAATTATTATTATCAATACCAATAACTTCATGTTTATTTTTTAGAAGTTGTTCAGCGACTTTACTACCGATAAAGCCTGATACACCAGTTACAAGATATTTCATTTTTTTTCGTTCCAATATTGACCTAATTCATAATCCACGGCAAGTGGACGGATTGGTTCCCAGCCACTACCGTGACAGAAAGTCATTTCACCAAAGTAAATATTATTATTACAGCTATACATATCCACACGAACATATGTAAAGTCTGATGCAAGTTTATTAACTAAACAAAGCATTTGAGGGTAGTTGTCAGGAAATACAAAATCTTCGCCAATTTCCTCATACTTAGGTTGTATTTTAAAGTATGAGGGTGTTTTATCTGAGTTATAAATAGTTCGTTTATGTTTTTCAAACCTTCCAATATCTACTTGTATAAATATATTTGATTCATATCCATTATTAAAGACATGGAACTTAAAATCTGACGGAACCTTGTCTTGTTCATCTTTTATTAATTTTTCAAATAATATTTTTGGTTTTTGTACATCATAAAATAACTCATCTATTTTCGCTCCTATTTTTATATCAATATAGGAATTAAATTCATTACAAATTCTATCTATATCTAAACTTTTTTTATCTCTGACGATTAAAATATTTTCGCCTCCACCTCCATTTGAAGTTTTTATTACAAATTCATTTGGGAGATCTATAAAGTCAAGAGGAATTATTTTCTCTCTCTCTTTATATAAAGGGATTAGGTATTCATTGCCTATTCTAGTTTTAACATATTCTCTAACTACATATTTATCAGTGAACTGTGATAAATATAATGGGTCTGCATTGAATTTTCTATGAATTATCTTTTCAGAAAATGTTTTTGGATTTTTTATATTGAGAAAATATTTGTGTGTGATGAAAAAACGTATGTGAGTATATAATTTTTTCCCTAGGAATATCCGGAGTATATCTCTGAGATGGTTTTTAATTTTTTTCATGTTCACTCAATATTTCAATGAATTTTTCGATAAATAAATCATAGGAGAAATTTTTCTTGGCATATGTTAGGCTGTAATTTCTATCGTTATTTCTTAAGCAAGCATCATTAATTAATTCCGTATAGGCAGTATTGAAGTTCTTTTCTGATGCCTTTTCATTTGTGACAAGTCCGATTTTTTCGTTAGTAATTATATCACTAATGCCATCAACGTTGGACGAGACTACATAACACCCAGCGATTAAAGCCTCTATAGCAACTCTAGGTAAACCTTCTTTATAACTAGCTAACAGGAATATATCAGAAAAAGATAAATATTCAAAAACAAGATGAGTATGTGGAATTATAGTTATTCTTCGCGTTAATTCAAGGTGTTCAATTAAGTTTAAGAGTTCATTGTAATATATATCATCAGCTTCTGTTGCAGGGCTGCCTAAAATATATAAATGCTTGTTTGTTATTTTTATGTTTTTAAAACACTGAACTAAGGATTTTTGATTTTTTCTTTGGCAAATACTTCCAACAGAAATAAAGATTTTATCATTGTCCTGATGTCTTTTTTTAATAATTTTAATTGAATATTCTTCAAGCGTTGGGATTTTAAATCCTGTATGAAGAATTCTAATTTTATTATTATATGTATGTAACTCTTTATCTTTAAATAACAATTTACAATCTTTAGATATTAATATTATTTTATTTGATAGTAAAGTGGCAATCTTAGTAATTATTTTTACTCGATCATTAATTCTAACGTACCAAATTATTTTCTTTTTATTTAGAATTAATATTGGAAGAAATAATAGAAATGTTCTGATGTCATTGATGCATATAACATCATATTTTTTTAGTGAATATGATGTTATGGATTTCAACCAAGTATACATTAGTAAAATAAAATATATCAATTTATGCCAAAAATTTAAACTCCTTCTTGAAACCAATAATACCTTTGGGACATTGAATATTTTAACTTTTAATTTTCTATCTATTGCTGATTTTGCTAAAAGGTCGTTTTTTGTAGTTATAATGTCGATATTATAATTTTTATTTCTTAAGCCACTAGCTAAATCTAACATACTTCTGGGGGCACCATAAAGACCTTTATGATAACTATCAATAAAGGCAATATTATTAATCGAATTTTTTGAAGACATCTTTATACTCATTGACAATGTGACTAATATTGTATTTGGCTATAGACTTTGAGATTTTTTGGGTTGACCATTCATGATTTAATGCTAGTTCTATAAAATTAGCTAGTTCATGGTAGTCCATATAGGGGACAAGAAAACCGTTAACTCCTTTTTGTATGATTTCTTTTGGACCACTTGGAGTATCATAAGATACAACTGGAGTTAAATGAGACAGTGATTCTAGTAAAACATTTGGAAACCCTTCATTTATTGATGAAAGTATAGTTAGATCTGCTTGTGAGTAAAATGAAGATGTTCTTTTTTGATAACCATGAAAGGTTACATGATTTTCAATTTTTTCATTTTCACAATATTGATTTAGTTTATATGAATCAATACCATCCCCTACAATACTAAGATGAACCTTGATATCATTACGAATGAGCAGTTTTATGGCTTTTAATATATCAATAACATTTTTCTGTGGGACTAGTCTTCCGATATATAGTAATTCTTTAGTTTTACTCTGACTTTTTTCTTTAACTGATAATACCGTACCTATCGGATTGTTAATGATTTTATAGTCCCTACTAACATTATAGTTTTTTATAGTATCTTCTTTTATTCCTGTTGATTGAAATATGTAGAAATCTAGATGTCTATAAAATAGTTTCATCATAGTGGTTATTACTATCTGATAAGATTTCTTTTTGGATTTTATTGCAATGGATAACGTATTATTTAAGCGGGTTATTAGTTTTGTATCGTTAAAAGTTATCTTTTTAACTAAATAAGCGACTAAAGCTAATTCATGGTTAAATATAAGTATTTTTTTTATTTTTTTATCTTTCAATAACTTTACTATTTTTAATGGGCTTTGGAGTGTATTGGTTTTTCCTAGATAGTTTAAGATAACACCATCTTTAACATCGTAGTAAGAACCACTATCATCTAGAATGTGAAGATTAACTTTCCATCCTTCTTCTACCAATTTATTAGCAATCGACACACAAACTTTCTCAGTGCCGCCACCCTTAAGGGAGTTTATTAGGAAATCTATTCTCATTTTTTCTTTCTTTACTGAATAATATAATTACAAAAATAAAAAAGATAAAGGTTAAGCTTGTTAACTTTATTTTCGTTGCAAAAGGCAGTAGACACACAAGAGTATAAGTTGCAATACGTATATTCTTGTAAATAATCAATATTAAAAATAGCATACCAATTACTCCAAATTTCATGATTATGAAAATCATGAGTCCATTGTCATTAATTGCAGCAAAGCCATTTTTGGTCCAAGATAGAGCATTTGACAAATATAAATACTCTAAAGAAAGTGGCACTCCGACAGGACCATTTCCAAATAATAGATCACTTAGCGGTTGTTCTAGTAATGCATTGTTTAAATTTTGTCTAATTCCTATTGCATCATAATTCCCAGAGGTTCTCAATTCATAAAAATTTATTAACAAAGGAGTTAGAACTATAAGTAATAAGATAACAAAAGGTATGAGCTTATGTATTTTTTTGCCTGTCAGATTAATTATTATAATGAAAATTGAGCTAATGATAATTGCCGCAAAAGATAATGTTAAATAAAATGATAGTAATGCCCAGCAATCAACTCTAGATAGCTTATTTGATAGGTAGTACCTTAAAATCACAAAAGGTAAAAGAATAGAGAAATATGTTGATGGCTCATTGAACATACCGGTAGGACGATAAGTTGAGCCAATAATAGGGATTTTTACTCCCCATGTATATCTAGAGGCTTCTCCTGTAAAAGGAAATAAAAAATCAGGATATATTCCAGTGGTATATATCATAGCTAGCTGTATAAAAAATATAGAAACATGAAATAATATACTATATTTCAAAATGGTACATAATGAGTTTTTATCATCTTTAATGATATAAAAAAATAGTATGATTAGAAATATTTTTACTTGAGTTGAGTAAAAGAATTCGACTGAATTATATTCTCCCATATTTTCTTTATAGGTAAATATACTGAAAAGTGATAATAGTGAAATAAAAAGCAATAAAGAGGATGTTTTTAAAAGTAAAAGTGTTGGCTTAACAGGAATTTTTTGTGTTTTTAACAACAGAAGTGATAAAATTATTATAATGGCGGCGAATGCCAATCTAATGTTTCCATGATTCTCCAGTGAGAATAAAAATAACACTATAGATAGAATAAAGTTTTTTATATTTTCATTGCTGATTATTGTCATTTTTTCCTATCCAAAACTGCGTTTGATATTATTATTGCAGGTACTCCTGCAATAATAATATTATCTTGAAAGCTTTTGTTAACTACAGCGTTGGCGCCAATGGCAACATTATTTCCTATTTTAATATCACCATATATTTTTACTCCAGGCGCTATATAACAATTATCACCAATCATTGGTGCTTTATTAGAGTCTGTTGCACTTGCTCCAATATTAACACATACGTGTAGACGACAATTTTTTCCTATTTTAGCTTTACCATTTACAACTATAGTACCATAATGAGCTATTGATAATCCTTCCTTAAATGTATTTAAAGGGATCGAGAACCCAAGACTTCTGCCTTTTTTTAAATACATTATTCTTGTGATCATTCTTAATATTAAATTTTTAGAACAATTATTATAGTATTCGGCTCTTCGTAATCTTTTTTGATAAATCCATATGTCGTTGAATATATAATCTTTTAGAGTTCCTTTAACTCTCAAGTTTTTTTTATCTTCCTTTAAGTAGTGAATATAATCATCTTTGTTTTTTATCATTTTTCTCTCGATATATTTTTACAATGTAATATAAAGGAATAGGGAATATTATACTTGCTGAAAATAAAAGCTTGATTAAATCACCATTGATAAACCTAAATATATAACTCAGAAAAATCAATAGTGTTATATTTATAGCCAGAGCTTTTATAGATAAACTTAAAATATCGATAATTTTCTTTTGCAATATTTTAGAGGTACTCCATATATTAATCAATGCATTCAATATAGATAATAATAAAACTGTATATATTAAAGGGGTTAGCCCGTAGCTAGATGATATAATAAGGAGTGTTATTCCTATAAATCTCTTTATTATTTCCAGTTGCAATATGATTTTCCCTTCACCTAATGATTTCATAAAACAACGAAGATAACTTTCGATAATCAATCCATATGAAGATGCTATCAGTATAGGTAGAATATTAGCTGCATATTCCCAGCCATTACCTAATACTATATGTACAATTTCTTTACTATTTAAAAAAATGAAGGTGGGAAAAGAAAACGCTACTAAACATAATGTTGGTATTATTGCTTTCGATTTATGATATAATTCTTCTTTAGATTCACATTTAGACAATGTGGGAAAAATAGTTTTGTCAACTATTAATGTTAGAGTGTTATTGTATAGGTCACTAATACGTTGAGCCTGAAAGTAATAACCCGTTGCATTTGAACCGAATTTTTTTCCGATTATTATATTTATTATATTTGAATATGCAGCAGATATAATTGATGAAAGCATTAACCTGCCACCAAATGAGTATAGATTGATGAAGCATGAAGTTGAAAATTGGAGCTTGGGACGATAATTGCTTATCGCCCAAAAAAAAATGACAATAAGGAGAGACTCAATCAACTGAATATAAATCAAACTCCAATATCCATAACCATTAATAGCTATTAGAATTCCAATAATAGTGCTAATTATAGCAGATAAAAGAAAAATTATCGTTTGTAATTTGAATTGAAGATGTTTAGTCATAATGGCAATTTGTGTAGTTGCTAATGACTTGATAAAAATAGTCATCGCTAATACTTTAACTATATTTTCTAGCTCATATTGATTGTAGAAAACTGAAATATAGGTCGCTGATAAGTATATTATGCTGGAAAGTAGTAGAGATATCACTATATTAAATGTAAATGTAGTGTTGTAATAAATGTTGGAAATGTTTTTCTTTTGTATCAATGCACCTGAAAGGCCTGAGTCTATAATTATATTTGAAAATACAACTATAAAGTTAACCATGGCAAATAATCCAAAGTCATTTGGTGTTAAAAATCGAGATAGAACAATAATTAGCACAAGCCTTATTAGAAGCAATCCTATCTTTTCTACCGAAACCCAAAAGTATGACATTTTATTTGCTTTTTACTTTATTGGTGTATTCTTGAAATGATTTTATGTACTTAGCAGGGTTACCAGCATAAACACAGTCATTTGGTATAGGTTTAGTTACTACACTACCAGCAGCTATAATAACATTGTCACCAATGGTTACTCCAGGAAGAATAATACTACGGTATCCAATGAATACATTATTCCCTATTTTAACTTTTGCAAAATTGAAATAGCGTTGACCATTTATATCTTTAATTAAGCACGTCGAACCATCGTGAGTTAAAATAACGGTTTCACTGGTTATAGTTACATTATTTCCTATTTCTATTAAGTGGGGTTCTGTGCCCCAATTATCGATATAAATTCTACAATTGTCGCCAACAGATACACCTAAGCCTCTAGCATATTTAATTCTGCCTAGGTATTTAATTTTAATCTTTCTTATTATAAATGATAACAAAGAGTGTCCTTCTAATAAGATAAAACCCATAGCTACCGCACTGGGTTGTCGGGTCCCAGAGCACCATTGAAATTGTAAGTGCATACTTATCAATTGAAAACGTTACATTTTTTGCTAACCTGTTCAATTGATAAGCACTGCTTATCGTTTTTTGACCGACCAAGGGTATGCTTCGAGCCCTGTCCGGTCAAGTAAAAGCGCCTAATAATACCACTAAATATATATAGTGACTATCACTGTGATAGCCTTAGAGAATAGTCCTAATAAGCGTATCCATTGAATAAGTTATTTTAAATTATCAGGTTATAATTCCATTATCACATTCTGAGCACGATTAAATATTTTAGTTAGGTTACTCCTTATATATCATTGCTTTCGATATGTAACAAATTAATTTACAATGGAAATATATCTAAAATTATCCGAATTAAGAGTGTTAACAGATGAATAGTATGGGTAATTGATTATATTAATTAACTGAATGGTTAGATAACATCTAAGAAGTTAATGTATATTTGTTTGAAAATAGAAATATTTAACATATAAAAAACGGGTTATGTATAAAACATAACCCGTTTAAAAGAAAGTTACGCGAAATAGGTGTGTTTTACCATTTAAACGGCACGTTTACCGTAACAGCGGCACCTAGGTCATTACGAGTTTCATAATCTGTTTTAGAAACCCACACTTTGGCATCTGTGCTGATATCATTCTCAAAGTTATGCCACCAACCTAAGTCTGCACCTTTGATAGTTTCTGATTTAGGGAACAGTTTGTTACCATCGAAATTAGATTTATTCACCTTCGCATACATTAGGCGGGTGCTAACACGGTTATCATCATCAAGGGTATATTCCACTTTGGTGGTGAGCATACGGCCGTCACCGCCCATCGCGTGGCCCAGTGATGCACCTTGTTGGTAATAACCATTTTTATAAATAAAGTGGCGGTACATTACGCCGTCTTTATCCCACTCTGTATGGGTATTGGCGCCTTCAATGTACCAATTTAATGGTTGGCCCCATAGGGTGTGGTAGCCCTCAATACCGCCCATAAAGGCATTTTTCGATGGGAAAAGGTTAGCTTCATCTTCACCGACCATTTGCCCGTAAACGCTGACAGGGAGGTCAATTAATGGGTAAAGTTTTAGTTTAAAGTCTAAACCAGCTAATTGGTTACCGGGGTCATCATTATAGTCGCCAGTATTATCCCTACCACCCATAGCGTTCCAGAACGAGTTCCAATTGTTAGGGCGGCCATCGCCTCCCCACATCACGACGCGTGAACCGCCGAGTTCAAAGAAATCAGTAGGGTTCATGGTCATACGCAAACCAATCAGTTTGGTATTGGGTTGGGAAGAGTATTGCTTAATTTGCCCAGCGGTTAATTGATATTGCCATGAACCAATCCAAGAAAGCCATGGGGTTTCAAATGGGCTTTGGTCAGCACGTTGCAGCAAAAAGCCCGTGACAGGGCGAGCGGCATCGGTACGAATTAAGCTACCATCATGACCCGGCCCCCACCATTGAGGGATCTCACCAAAGGTGACCCACTGGTTCCAAATTTTTACGCCACCATAAGAGCCATTCAGGTTATAGTCTGAACCGTTTTCAACACGCAGGGCGCGTTCACCGTTGGCGGTGAGGTTTAAATCTACATCGTCAGTGCTATAGTTGCCGGAAACGGTATAACGGATGTCGCTATATTCGCTTTGTGCAAAGCCTTGCGGCATAGAATTGTGGCTAGATGCAAAGTGCGTTTCCAACTGAACACTGTTTTTAGTGCGGTTTAGGTTCTTTTTAATACGTTGAATAATCGCTTCTTGTTCGCTGTTAGTAATATTCGCATTATTTAAAGAACGTGTAATTTCTTCTTGGGATAGTGGCCAAGTTGATAAACTAATCTGAATAACGTTACGCTCTGAAAGCCAAGCCAAATCACTACGTAAATTGTTATCCGGTAGTACTAATCCCCCCGCAATGCTGTGTGTACTTATGGCACTCAGTACAGCAAGCATAGCCAGCTTGGTGAGCTTGAATTTTTTCATTGATAAATCCATTTGAAGTTGAGTTCGCCTAATATTGAACAGGTTAATAAATAAGAACCAATAAATTAAATCGATTTAAAACGTGATTAGTATCAGCACATATTATAAGTATCTTAATTTGAAGCGAGTTGGGCTTCTGTGCCTTCTTGCCGCTCTATTAAACACCACGCGTAAATCACGTAAAATAGAATATCAGATTAATATATTAGGCATAGGAAGTAATAACACATTAAGATATATAGCGATATACATTACTGCGATTTTATATCTCTAAAATTTTCCTTATTTCTCAATAATATTCTTTCATTTCTGTATTTTTTTAGATAAAAGGCATTTTATATTGGTGGCGTGTTTAGGGATTGTTGCTTTTGCATCCAATATAAGAATATTCCATAATAGTTTTTGAGTACATGCTTTGTGAGTAGGAATAAAAAAGCCCTCTATTTAAAATAGAAGGCTTTAAGGTTCAAACTAAGCGTTAGGTTAACGGCCGTGTTCAGGTAACCAAATTTGTAACCTTAAACCACCAAGTGGGCTATCATCGGCTTTCACCCAACCTTTGTGTTGTGTTATGGCTGTTTCAACAATAGCAAGGCCTAACCCAGTACCACCAGTTTCCCTGTCCCTAGCTTCATCCGTGCGGTAGAACGGGCGGAAAATATGTTCACGGTCAGCAGGGCTAACACCGGGGCCGTCATCATCTACAGTGATCAGAATACCGTTGTTTTCTTCTTTAAAATCAACAGCAATATGGGTGTTTGAGTAACGCAAAGCATTACGCACGATATTTTCAAATGCACTACCCACTGCGGAAGGGTTACAGTACAACGGCCAAGGGCCTGGATGAGAAGTTACATCAAGCGTTTTGTTCATTTGTTCCGCTTCGAAACTTGCGTCATCTAAAATATCACCCCAAAGTTCATCTGCCTTGATGTTTTCACGGAGGATTTCGTTTTTGTGCTGGCTACGGGACAGAACAAGCAAGTCATTGATCATGCTGTCCAAACGGTGCGTTTCTGTTTCGATGCGTTCAAGTTCTTTACTTTCACCATGGCGACGACGCAGTAATGCGGTTGCCAATTGTAACCGTGTCAGCGGAGTGCGTAATTCATGGGAGATATCAGAAATTAAACGTTGTTGAGCACTAACCATGCCATCAAGAGCGCTGATCATCTGGTTAAAGCTGTTCCCCGCAGAAAGGAACTCTTGTGGACCGGCTTCCAGTTCAGGGTGGGGCCGCAAGTTCCCTTTGGCAACGTCATCTGCCGCCATTTTTAATTTACGGGCAGGGCGTGCGAGGCTCCAAGATAGCCATAATAAGAGCGGAGCACTGATTAGCATTGTGGCAATCAGTAATAAGAATGGCCTATCAAATAATAAGTTAATAAAGTCAGATTGCGGGCTGCTAGATGGGCGAACTAAGTACAGTTGATAGTGGTCTTCTCCATCACGGATAGAAAAAGGCCCTAAAATTTCAGCGCGACCGTATTTTTTCTTTTTGGGGTGATCGGCGTTATCTGATTGCCCAATGAAGTTACGAATAACTTGCATTTCACTTGGCATTGCACCGATAACACGACCTTCGCTGGTGACGATAATCAACCGTTGCCCAGGCGGTGCCCATTTTTTGATGGCATTAGAGATGCGACGCCACCAAAGTAAGTCATTCATTGGAGCTTGCGCAAGTTCTGCTTCTATATGCTGCTCAAGCATTTCCCCTTGGCGTTGTTCACTTTCCATAAGGACGGTGATTTGCCGAGAATCGAGCTTGGGCACCATCAGCACTAGCATTAATACTAGTGCGAGGGTGAACCAGAAAATCGCAAAGATCCTGGCGGTTAAGCTGTTGATCATGTGGCAGAAACCATTAAGTACCCTCGACCGCGCAGGGTTTTAAACCATGGCTGGCCATCAGTACGTTCAGGAAGTTTACGACGTAGGTTTGAAATATGCATATCGATTGCACGGTCAAACGGTGTTAAGCGTTTCCCGAGAACTTCTTGGCTAAGATGCTCACGAGACACTACTTGGCCTAAATGCTGTGCAAGCAGATATAACAAAGTAAATTCAGTCCCTGTTAAGTCCAAAATTTCGTTATCAAAGCTAGCTTCTTGGCGACCAGGGTTAAGCTGCAGCTTATCAACTTGCAAGACAGGGGTATTGCTGTTGTCGCCTTGCGTTTGTTCGCTCCAGTTTGAGCGACGTAATAAAGCACGAATGCGGGCAACCAGTTCGCGGTCATTGAATGGTTTTGGTAAGTAATCGTCTGCACCTAATTCTAAGCCCAGTACTTTATCTAGTTCACTGCCGCGGGCAGTTAACATGATCACCGGCGTTTGGTGTATTTGACGCAGTTCTTTTAATGTCTCAATACCATTTTTTTTCGGCATCATGACATCAAGTAAGAGTAGATCAATGGATGAGTCAATTTGTTGTAATGCTTGTTCACCATCATAAGCGATGACAACATTGAAGCCTTCCATTTCTAGCAGTTCTTTTAATAGCGACGTGAGTTCACGGTCGTCATCAACTAATAGGATTTTATGCATTTTATATGTCCTCCAACTGCCAAAATACGATAACAATCTTTACGATTCCATCACTTTACGTTCTTTTACATGCTCTGACGCTAGTTTGCAGCCACAGGTGTATATTCATTCACATTGAATCACGAGCACAGTTCATAGACAAGGAACCAAATGCTGAGAACAACACATAGCAAAGTACATAATACAGTACATAAAACCGCAATGTTAGTTTTAGCTTCTGCATTTGTGTTTGGCCCAACAGTTGCTTTTGCAGAAGTTTCGCAAAGTGCGGCAAATGAAAGTTCGGCACCTTTGATGCTACAAATGCAATCTGAGCAAACTTCATCAACAGGCCATGCCGTTGTGCCATTTCAGCATCATGAAATGTTTAGCAGTGAAGAACGCGCCAGCACCTTTATGTTTAATGGTATCACGTTAAATGAGAAACAACGTCAGCAATTACGTGATTTAATGGCAACGCAGCGTCATTATCATGTTGATAACACGGCTTCCATTCGTGAACGTGAAGCACTGCACAAATTAATTATAGCGGATAGCTTTGATGGCAAAGCGGTTCGCGAGCAACTTGAAAAACGAATGCAAAGAGAACTGGAACAACGTGTTGAAATGGCACGAATTCATCATGAATTATACCAGTTGTTAACGCCAGAACAGAAAGCAGAACTTGAGCAAATTCACCAACACAAGATGGCTGAATACCAAGCGATGCAGTTTCAGTAAGTATCGTAGTAATGCAAGTTAGTTAGTTTTATATTTTGAGTTTTTATGTAAGTAGTGAAGTAGCAATAAGTGAAGTTTTTCCTTGCCATAGACACCATCCCTGTCTTTTATAGCCCCTGTTAGGGGCTTTTTTTTTATCGCAACACTCGCTTTTGATTTATAGTTGTTAGCTATAGTTAGCAATTCAATTAGGGTCGCTATGATAAAATAACGTATCCATCAAAAGCAGGGTTCACCTTATGATTCAGATATTAACAACACAAGATTATCGCAATATGCCTTGGAAAAATGGCCAAGGTTCAACCCTTGAAGTGGCTCGTAGTCATGGTGAGGGTTTAGATGACTTTGATTGGCGAGTGTCGATTGCTGATGTAAAAACGGCGGGGCCATTTTCTCATTTTATGGGGCGGCAGCGTATCATTGGTGTACTAGAGGGGGATGGGC
The DNA here is from genome assembly GCF_044006275.1 of Providencia sp. 2024EL-00732. Lineage (NCBI taxonomy): Bacteria > Pseudomonadati > Pseudomonadota > Gammaproteobacteria > Enterobacterales > Morganellaceae > Providencia > Providencia sp. 2024EL-00732. The sequence goes on from NZ_JBIPDG010000009.1 coordinate 174,145, forward strand.
TTATTTTACATGTCGATAATAATGCGCCAGTTGCACTGAAATCTAAATCATTCTTTGCTTTTTATGGTGAAAGTGACGTACATGCCGAACTAATTAACGGCCCCATTCGTGATTTTAACTTGATTTATAACCCTGAAAAATATGCCGCTCGGTTACAATGGGTTAATTCAACGTCAGCTAATTCTTGGCATAGTGATGCCAACGAAATTTTAATATTTAATAATAGCCATAGTTTAAATATGGAAATCAATTTAGAAAACGTTTATTTAAATCAATCTGAAACCTTATTGGTTAAAGGGAATGAGCGGGTCTTGAATTTTAGTCTTGAACAAAATAAGGAAAGTGATTTTTGTATAATTGAGTTATTTATTAGGTAGTTGCAATTTATGATGACTCTATATTCGCATATTTTCTGTGAATTAAATGTTTAAAGTGTTATTTGTCAGAACAATGTTCTGACAAATTTGCAATTTTAATAAAAACATTATCAAATTCATATATTGAATAATTATGGCTTTATTCCTATTGTTATTTTCCGCAGAATTTATAGGCTTTAGCATTACTAAAAAATATAATACTTATATATTCTAAAGGAAAAATGTTCTATGAAAATGAAGGCACTTGTGGCGGTCGCTGTTTCTGCTGTCATCTTAACGGGCTGTAAAAACTTAGACCAAGGGATGCTGACTAACTCTGGTATGCAGTTATTCCAAGCAGCAACATTGAGTGATTCAGATGTTAAACAGCTAAGCGATCAATCTTGTAAAGAGATGGATGCACAAAACAAAATTGCTCCTGCTTCTAGCAAATACGCTAAACGTTTAGATAAAATCGCAAAAGCACTGGGTAATGAAGTTGACGGTACTCCAGTAAATTATAAAGTTTATCTGACTAGCGATGTGAATGCGTGGGCGATGGCAAATGGCTGTGTCCGTGTATATAGCGGCTTGATGGATGTTATGAATGATAACGAAGTCGAAGGCGTTTTAGGCCATGAAATGGGCCACGTTGCATTAGGTCATACACGTAAAGCTATGCAAGTTGCATACGGTGCCGTAGCAGCACGTACAGCAGCGGCATCAGTGGGTGGCGTTGCAGAACAATTAAGTGCATCTCAATTGGCTGCTCTAGGTGAAAAACTGGTTAATTCTCAGTTCTCTCAACACCAAGAAAGCCAAGCAGATAACTTCTCTTATGACCTGCTGAAAAAACGTGGCATTAAGACGGAAGGTTTAGTGACTGGTTTTGAAAAACTAGCCAAAATGGGTAGCCAAGAGACAAGTATGTTTGACTCTCACCCACCATCAAGCGAACGTGCGCAAAATATTCGTGACCGTATTGCGGCCGACAAAAAATAATTATTAATTTTGTCTACTCAGTGTAGCGGCGTAAATACATGCCGCTACACCTTTGTTATTCCCTGCTGTTTGTCTTAGTATCGCTGTCCTTATATTATTTGATGATATAAATCAGAACTTACCCCGTTGTACTCTTGTTATTGACTCTCTATCTTAACCAATTAACGATATTCAGTTTTTTTCGTAATTTTGCAGTTTTACTTGTGATAAAACGCTAGCAAGGAAAAAAGATGGAAAAAGTGCAGAAAATTTCTCTTCTCGCGAAGGGAATGGGCATGTTGTTATCGGGAACTTGTCGTTTATTAACAGGCGTTCGCACTCGTTGGGTGGGCTGCCAGCCATCAATGACCCCCCGTATTTATTATGCAAACCACTCAAGCCACCTTGATGGCCTAGTTATTTGGTCTGGTTTACCCCCTCTTATGCGCCATTTTGTTCACCCTGTAGCGGCGAAGGACTATTGGGATAAAACACCTTTTCGCCGCTATCTTGTTAATAAAGTATTTCGTGCAGTATTGGTGGAAAGAAAAGGGGACAAACCTGCACAAAATGCTATTTTGCAACCGCTTGAGTCGGTATTGGATGCTAAGCATTCTTTGATTTTATTTCCTGAAGGGACAAGGGGTGATGGCGAAACGTTGAGCCAATTTAAAAGCGGCCTTTATCACCTTGCGAAAAAATATCCTGACGTTGAAGTGGTTCCCGTGTATTTGGAAAACTTAAATCGGGTATTACCTAAAGGCACCAAACTTGTTGTTCCAATAATTTGTTCTGCAATGGTGGGTCAGCCATTGGCACCTCTAATGGAAAATGAAAATAAAACGGTGTTTTTGCAACGTGCAAAAGCAGCACTTGAGGAGTTGATGCCATGAGTATTTGGGACAGTGAGCTCGTTTTATTATTATCTGGTGTATTTGGTATATTAGTGTTTGCGAGTGTGATCGGCGGCATTTTAGCTTATCGCTACTCTGGTGAGAAAAGTAACCCAACCATTGATAACTTAAATGCGCGTATACGTGCATGGTGGGTTATGTGCATTATCTGTGTGCTTGCCGTTGTGTTAGGTAATATTGGTGTGGTGATCTTATTTGCCTTGATATCATTCTTCGCACTAAGAGAGTTTATTACGTTAACGCCAACACGTAGAAGTGACCATGAAGCCCTATTTTGGTGCTTCTTCGTGTTCATTCCGTTGCAATACTTGCTTGTTGGTATTGAATGGTATGGGTTATTTTCGATTTTTATTCCTGTTTTTGTCTTTTTGTTTTTACCGACCCGAATTGCCTTAGCTGGGGATACTTTTCATTTTCTTGAACGTACCGCTAAAATTCAATGGGGAATGCTAGTCGCTGTTTTCTGTTTAAGCCATGTTCCTGCTTTGTTGATGTTAAATATTGAAGGTTATGAAGGGGAAAATGCAAAATTATTACTTTTCCTGATCATCGTGACGCAGATTTCTGACGTGCTTCAATATGTATTTGGCAAACTGATGGGTAAGCACCCTATTGTGCCAAAACTAAGCCCAAACAAGACGATAGAAGGTTTTGTCGGTGGCATTTTATCTTCTGTGTTGATCGGGATATCCCTTTATTGGGTGACACCTTTTAGCTGGTGGGTTGCCGGGCTGATGTCATTAGCGATCACGATTATGGGGTTTGTTGGTGGTTTATGCATGTCAGCGATTAAGCGGGATAGCGGAATTAAAGATTTCGGCGCTATTATTGAGGGGCATGGGGGGATGTTAGATAGAATTGACTCACTGTGTTTTGCTGCTCCAATTTTTTTCCATTTAACGCGATATTACTATACATAAAGGTATTTCGTTTTCGTTTTTGTTCGTTCATTCAAAAGCACCGTAAGGTGCTTTTCTTTTGTTTGACAGATACAGCATAGGATGAATTTAAGTGTTATCATCAATACTTAATTTTTATTTCAAACTAAGATGCGATTTAGGGCTATAGCTGGTTAGTCTAGGGCATTACATTTATTTAGTGCTGAAATATTTACCTATTGGGGTCATCAGCTAGAATTATGTAAACTAGATCACAATAAAGCATAAAAGCTTGATGGAAAGCAGAGGCATAATCACCTATTTGCCGTATTATTCGCTAGGTGAATCAATTCAGCTTTGTAGTTAAACGCAGTTAGCACGAAAAAATTAAGTAACTCAATGAGTTTATAGATTTGCAATTTTATATTCATTAATCAGAGGTCATCATGGTCAAGCAGATTAAAAGAATTGGGGTTTTAACGAGTGGTGGTGACGCACCGGGCATGAATGCAGCGATCCGCGGCGTGGTACGCGCAGCGTTAGGCGAAGGCTTAGAGGTCATGGGTATCTTTGATGGGTACCTCGGGTTGTATGAAAACCGAATGAAACAATTAGACCGATACAGTGTGTCGGATATGATTAACCGTGGTGGTACTTTTTTAGGTTCAGCACGTTTCCCACAATTCCGTGATGAAAAAGTGCGCGCTGTTGCGTTTGAAAATCTGAAGAAAAACCATATAGATGCATTAGTGGTTATCGGTGGTGATGGTTCATATTTAGGGGCTAAGTCACTGACAGAAGCTGGTTTCCCATGTATTGGCCTGCCGGGGACAATCGACAATGATGTCGCGGGTACGGATTACACTATCGGTTATTTTACTGCGCTTGAAACCGTTGTTGAAGCGATTGACCGCCTACGTGATACCTCAACATCCCATAAACGTATTTCTATTGTTGAAGTGATGGGGCGCTATTGTGGTGACTTAACGCTATCCGCAGCCATTGCCGGCGGTTGTGAGTTTTTGGTATTACCAGAACAGGAAATGGCATTTGACCGTGAAGAGCTGTTATCAGAGATTAAACGCGGCATCGAAAAAGGCAAACGCCATGCGATTGTGGCTATCACTGAGCACGTTTGTGATGTTGGTGAATTAGCAAAATATATTGAACAAGAGACGCATCACGAAACACGTGCGACGGTTCTTGGCCATATTCAGCGCGGTGGCTCCCCAGTGGCTTATGACCGTATTTTAGCTTCTCGCATGGGGGCTTATTCAATACAGTTGCTGCTTGAAGGCTATGGCGGGCGTTGTGTTGGTATCCAAAATGAGAAATTAGTACACCATGATATTATTGATGCTGTAATGAATATGAAAAGGGTCTTCAAGAAAGACTGGTTCGATACAGCGAAAAAATTGTATTAATCCCTCTGTAATTGCAAATCTCTCCTGCATGGTTGGTTTCTACTGTGCAGGTTTGATGCTATTTTTCGCCCTAGACAGCTAGGTTGTTGAGTTAATATTCGTTTTGTAGTCTTGTTGCGACCCGCTTGTTTTTTATTCTACATATTCCCCATACGCATAAGTTTTTCTTTTTAATTATTTCTCGTAATTGATTCTATCTGTCAGCCTCTTCCTTATCTAAAACTTGATGGGGTAAAAGATGACGCATTCATGGCAGGTGACAAAGTCTCGATTGGCAGCAGCGTTGCTATTAGTATTAACTACAGGCACTTGGGCGAAAAATATTCAGTTGTTGAATGTATCTTATGATCCAACCCGAGAGTTTTATCAACAATATAATCAGGAGTTTAGCGATTATTGGAAAAATAAAACCGGTGATAGTGTGACTGTTCGCCAATCTCATGGTGGGTCAGGTAAGCAAGCGATATCGGTGATGAATGGCTTAGAAGCAGATGTGGTGACATTGGCATTAGCTTATGATGTGGATGCTATCGCGCAAAGTGGCCGTATTGATAAAGACTGGGCCAAAAAACTTCCTGATAACTCAGCTCCTTATACATCGACTATTGTTTTTTTAGTCCGCAAAGATAACCCCAAAAATATCCAAGATTGGGATGATTTAATTCGTCCGGATGTTTCTGTGGTGACGCCTAACCCGAAAACATCTGGGGGGGCTCGTTGGAATTATTTAGCCGCATGGGGCTATGCCTTAGATAAAAACCAACAAGACTCTGAAAAAGCAAAGCAATTTGTAAAGCGGCTCTATCAAAATGTTGAAGTATTAGACTCCGGCGCTCGTGGTGCAACGAATAGCTTTGTTGAGCGTGGGATCGGTGATGTATTGATAGCTTGGGAAAATGAAGCGTTACTCGCTATCAATGAATTAGGGGAAAATGGCCAGTTTGAAATAGTGACACCCAGCATTTCTATTTTAGCTGAACCAACAGTCGCTGTGGTGGATAAAACCGTTGATAAACGAGACCGCAGAGTTGTTGCTGAAGCTTATTTAGCCCATTTATATTCCTTACAAGGGCAGGAAATCGCTGCGAAAAACTATTATCGCCCACGAAATAGTGAAGTTGCTAAAAAATATCGTCAGCAGTTTCCTGAGCTTAAATTGCTGACCGTCGATGAAAGCTTTGGCGGATGGCAGGCGGCACAAAGCACGCATTTTGCCAATGGTGGGGTGTTTGATGAAATTATTCAGCGTTAATACGTTTTATATTTCACACTGTAGTGCTGTTGGCTACGTTGATTAACCACTGGTGTATGCATCTAGGGGAGCTTAGCGCGAACTATTTTGAGTCTAACTAATAATCAGTGGGATATCATTCCTAGCCTGTGAGGGGCAGACTAGGAATGAGGTTAATTTATTGCCACTGATATTTCACACCTAATTGGCCAAGATAGAAGGTTTGGCGGTTGTTGCTTCCAGAGGTGATCCCTGCATTTTTAGGGTTTTCCCAAGTGCTTGGCTCAACGGCGAAGCCACCCCAAAGAGTGAGTTTTGGTGTTAAGTTATAGAAAACTTGAGTCCCGACGCGATAGCCATCCTTCACTTTTTGCGTTGTACGTTTGTTACTATCATAGTTATGTTCATTTAAATAGTAGCGAAAATAGGGCATAACGCTCCAATCTTGGTTGAGTGTTATTGGGAAGTAGCCGCGAATTTGGTTTTGTTCCCACGTCTTATTGAAGTCTTTATCCCATGTCCAGTCGGTATACATATAGACTTTTGCGGTTGCAGAATCATTGATTTTATAGACTAAACCGTGTTCAGACTCCCACTCATAACTATTCGCTGCATGGAAATTATCGTAGTGGTATATCGCATCCCAGAAGTTAAATGCCCATTTGTCGTTAAAATTATAGGTTCCACTAGGCATTAACCAAAACATGGTATTCGATGGGCGTGCTTGTGTACCCGGTGCAGAATCATTTGATTCTTTTCGGTAAGTTACATTTAAGTTGAACTGCCCAATATCACTTGAATACATTTTTCGCGTTGCACCAATTTGTGTGCGGTTACGAATAAACGAATCTTTTGAAGTTGAAAAGTCGTGGTTATAGCTACGTAATGATTCCTTGTGCTCAAGGAAAAAGCTCCATTTTGACTCTGGGTTAACTAAAAATAGCTGGCCTATCATGCTGGTTTTATCAAAAACTTTGCGATCATTAGTATTATGGTGGCCTTCAAATTTTTCGAGTTCCATATATACGTTAGAAGATATTCGCCAATAATCATTGTTTACTGGCTCTGTCGCAAAAGCAGATGCTGTTAGCCCAGATAGTGCGGTAAGAAATAAACCATTCAGTGAAGTTTTCATTTTAACCCTTTATTTTTTATGTGTTTTTTATTTTTAGTGCCGTTATGACGGGCGTGAGTATCTAGCCTTTATACCGTGGAGGTATAAAGGCTAATTTGTTAATAAGAATTAATATGTGGTGTGGTAGTTTTCACCATGACCATAAGGGAATAGGATTTTGTCCCCTTGTGGGTTTTTGATATTGACGGGGAGCAACCCTTGAGGTGGGTTTAGAGGTTGTGCAGCGCGGTTAGCAAACAGCGTACGTAGCCCGCTACGGATATTAGTTTCCAACGAATTGCGGTTATTATTAGTCACATCGAAGCCAGTGATCCCATAAATAGCAATGTTAGCTTTAACATCATTTAAATAGGCAATGTCATATGGATTACGTGAAGAAATAACAACAAGCGGTATATTTGCGTTATTAGCAGCATCAATAATTAGCTGAGCATTTGTTGGGGTATCTTTCAGGTTATAGGTTGTCAGTAAAATTAAATCTTGTTTTTTAACGATATCTCTAGCCTCGCTTTTTGATAGCGTATTTTCATTTAGTTTTATTACATTGTCGCTGCTATTAATGATTACGTCTGTTTCTTCCGCAATATCACTTAACTGTTTCTGGATTAACGCATTACGTGGTTTTTCATCAGAAATAACTAAGATACGGTTTTGAGGTTTTAGCTGGTAGGGCAGAATATTATCATTCTTAATTAATGTAATTGCTTGTTCAGAAACCATATTTTCTAGGTCTTTATGGCTTTTAGACGCTACAATTTGTTTAGCCTCAGTGAGGTTAATAGGCTGCGCCGTAATTTCTTGTTGAAGTTTTTTCAAGACGACTCGTTTTGCCGACTCATCAATACGTTTTTTTAACTCAGGGTTTTTCGCCGCTTGTGTTTCTAAGTAACGATACATGTTATCTAGGCGTGTAATTGCTTCTGTATCCCACATCTTTATTGGCATTAATACAATATCGGAACCCGCTAACAGTGATGTTTCGACGGCCCAATTAATGTCAAAGTTGTCAGCTATTGCCCCCATGTCCATTGCATCAGTGATAATTAGCCCATCATACTTTAGCTCATCGCGTAAGATACCGTGTAAAATAGGTTTGGATAAGGTTGCTGGGGTGCCAACTTTTTTCCCCGCCAACGTTGTGATTTTATGGTCATCAAGGGCAGGGACAATAATATGAGCGGTCATGACCGCATCTGCACCATGTGCTAAAGCATATTTAAATGGGGCGAGTTCAGTAGAATGCCACGTTTTTGTATCAGAATTCACCACAGGTAAATCAACGTGGGAATCGGCGGAAACATTACCATGTCCTGGGAAATGTTTAATAGAAGTCAGTAGGTTATATTTATGTATCCCTTTTATATAGCTGGTGGACAATGTTTCAACTAGGTTTTTATCATCAGAATATGAGCGGACACCAATCACAGGGTTATTTTGGTTGTTATTAATATCAACGACAGGGCCAAAGTTGATGTTAAACCCAAGGCTAGATAACTCATATCCGTGGATCATCCCTGTCAGTTCAGCAAGTGCGGGGTTACGAGTCGCGCCTAAGGCCATATTTCCCGGCATTTCAGTCCCAACTCTCAAGCGTGTTACATATCCGCCTTCTTGGTCGGTACCGATAAATAAGGGTAAATTACTACGAGATGATTGTAATTGATTAATAAGTTCAACGGTTTGTGGTGTATCTATTAAGTTTTCACGGAATAAAATAACAGACCCTAAATGGTATTGGTTGATCACTTTAGAGACTTCATCATTCATAGCAAGGAATGGGGCTGGGTCACCATTGCTATCGTTATTCCAATATCTGAAATCCAACATAAATAACTGGCCGATTTTTTCTGCTTCAGACATGTTATTAACGATTTCTTCAGCTGATTTTTGTTTATTTTTCCATAAATCATTGAGCTGGGCTTGTGTCATTGGGTCGGCGATTGACCATGCACTGAAAAGGCATGCAGCCAGTAAGGTAAGCTTTTTCATATTATTTTCTCTAGGTTATTTTTCGAGGAATAATAAGTGCCAAAATTTATTTATGATGTGAGAAAAATCACAGTTGATACTATTCTTCATTTTAAGGTAATGGGAATAGCGAGGAAATAGTGACTTAGATATAGCAGATTCATTTGTATGATATTAAACAATAATTATCCCGGAATAGTTTATTATTACCTGGAATAATTTCATTTTGGGATTATTTCGTTGTGTGACCTAAGCCTTAAATATGGTTAAATAGTATATATATCTTTGTATCTTGTTTATGCTTTATTGTTTCATCGGACAATTTGGTTTTTATTTGATTTAATTTTATAAAATTAGTAAATGGCAAGCAAAAATATTAAAGCCACATATAAAAGCAACGTGGCTTATTTTTCTATAAAAAATAACTAAGCCCTATGAATTAAGGGTTACCAAGTATATTTTACCCCAATTTTTCCAAGATAGAGTACTTGTTTATTATTATCGCCAGAGGTGATGTCATTCTTTTTAGAATATTGCCATGTAGTGGGTTCGTAAGCGGCACCTCCCCATAACGTTAATGAGGGAGTAACATGGTATTCCACATCAGCACCAATTCGGAAACCATTTTTAGCTTTTTGCGTTAAGTAATGGTTTTCATCATAAGTGTGTTCGCTTAAATAGTAGCGAAAGTAAGCTGTAAACTGCCAATTGTCATTAAGAGTAATGGGAAAATATGCCCGAAGCTGTGACTGTATAAACCGGTCACTGAAACTGTTATCCCATAGTTTATCTATATAAACGGTTAGTTTGGCTTTCAATGCATCGGAATGTTGATAAGTGATACCATATTCTGTTTCTGCTTCATAACTATTGGAATTAAAATAGTTACTATAGTAAAGATAAGAAAGCCAAAAATTAAATGACAAATTATCGTTAAAATAATAGTTACCTGATGGCGTTAATGCATATAAGCGATTTGATGAGCGAGCTTTGGTGCCTGGAGCAGAGTCATTGGATTCTTTACGATAGCGGAAGCTAAGGTCGAGATCAGATTGTTTTGATTTAACCAATTTCTTTGTGATATCAAATTGGGTTCGGTTGCGAATATAAGCGTCCCGAGATGGGCTAAAATTACGCCCATGGTTTCTTAATGATTCCCTGTGTTCTAGAGCAAAATGCCAGTCTGATGCGGGATTGGTTAGCTTTAATTTCCCAACAGTGCTGATTTTATCGTAGACTTTATTGTTGAATGCATCACGTTGACCGCGATATTCTTCTATTTCTAGATAAACATTGGTTTTTATATGCCAAGCATCCTGGTTTTTTTCAGAAAAGCAAATAGTCGGGAATATAATTATGATGCTATAAATTAGACTAACTATATATTTCATATTTATCCTTTATGATGAGATGAATAATCATTGTTGATTTTTTAAGTTGGATAAATCTGAATTATATTTTATTTTTAGTCTACTGTTATTATTTGATTTATGAGGAATGATATTTGTAATGGAAAAGAGTAAGTCTATATAGTCAATTGATTTTAATGGTTTTATTTTTACTTTGTTTATATTTGAATGTTGTCTTAATTATGCTCTCTGGTTTTTCTTAATCATTTGTTTATTAATTAATTTGAAGATTAATTTTAATTATTTTAAATTTAAATAACTTCAGGTTTTAAATCTAAAGCTATATTTTATTATGTGAACAAAAAGTATTAGAAAGTATTTAATATATTCCATTAAATATAACTATTATCTAATAAAAAACCGCCAATAAATGGCGGTTAAGAATAAACATGAATAACCTAATAAGGTTATTTAGTTTTTTTCGCTTCAGCTGCTGCTTTTACAATGACTGCAAATGCGTCAGCTTTTAGTGATGCACCACCAACTAAAGCGCCGTCGATATCTGGTTGAGTAAATAACTCAGCAGCATTACTTGCATTCACAGAACCACCGTATTGGATGATCACTTGCTCAGCAATTGCAGCATCTTTTTTCGCAATATGAGTACGGATAAACTTATGAATTGCTTGTGCTTGGGCTGGAGTTGCGGATTTACCAGTACCGATAGCCCAAATTGGTTCATAAGCAATTACTGCACCTTCGAATGCTTCTGCGCCTAATGAATTCAGTACAGCATCGATTTGGCGAGCACAGACTTCTTCAGTTTTACCTGCTTCATTTTCTGCTTCTGTTTCACCAATGCACAGAACTGGGATTAAACCTTGTTCTTTTAATACAGCGAATTTTTTAGCAACAAATTCATCACTTTCATTGTGATAGGTACGGCGCTCTGAGTGACCAATAATAATGTACTTGGCACCGACATCTTTCAGCATTTCAGCAGATGTTTCGCCTGTGAATGCGCCAGACAGGTTAACGTCAACGTTCTGTGCACCTAATGCAATACGGCTACCTGCCAATGCATGTTTAGCTTGAGTCAGGTAGATTGCTGGTGGCGCAATTGCTACATCGCAGCCATCAACGCTGCTAAGTTCATTACGCAGACCTGCGATCAGGTCATTGACCATATGGGTGCTGCCGTTTAGTTTCCAGTTACCCATTACCAATGGATGTCGCATGTTGTTTCCTCCAACCAGAGAGTTTGAATGATTAATCAATAAGTTATTCATTACGCGCTGATGTTGTACGCGCAACGTGACAGTTTTGTCGCCATTCACCTTTCGTATTATAAGAACAATAGATGATAATAGCTTTGCTTTTTATCATGCTTATTCTGAGAGCGTGATCACTACCCGTTTAGGGCGTTTGTTGTTCTAGCTTAATCGGTTCAACAGCAAAAGTAAGCACATTATTGTCACTTTTTACTAAAATATACCTCAATACCCCGAAGCGAGCTTCTTCAGCCCGGTTTGTGTTTTTGTCTGCCATAATTTTATTTAATGCCTCAGTGAGTTCAGGAGCTTTATCAAGTGGGACATCGGGGGCAAATTGGTGGATAATTGCGATGGTATAGCGTTCCATTAACTGTTGGTTTGCTTGTGCTTCTTGGCTATTTTCTGCGGGGAGTAGCGTAATTTGTAAGCTCTTAATTTTTTCGCTTCCACGCTCTAAAACCGCGGATGAGTATATGTATTGGTTTATACGAGAAGCTGCCCGAATATAAGGTGCGGAAATGTCTTGGCTGGCAATCACTTTATATTCGTGAAGATATAAATCTTTATAAGTTTGGTTAAATTGATTGCGCAATTTAGGAATGGTGAGGTCAAAAGAAGGGGCATCAGGAGCTAAATAGGCGACTTCAACGTCGGTATCTGGCATTGTTGGCACTTTCTGAGCCAAGACCAATTGTGGCACACTAAGCGCAAAAATGGTTATGATGGCGTATATAGAACGAAATAAGGTTTGGGGCATTTTTTTGACACTCATTCTTTGGGTTTTCATATTGTATCAGGATTATAGGTAATGACATTACAACAATGGGCTTTTTCCTTCAAAGGTCGTATCGGTCGCCGGCCATTTTGGGTAGGTATTGCCGCCACTTTTATTTTAATAACGGCTGTTGCACTATTACAAAATGTATTTTTATTGCCTGAAATATTCTCTTTAGTTTTCTTTATTGTATTACTTTATCCCCTAGCAGCGATTTTTGTGAAGCGTTTACATGACCGAGGTAAGTCAGGGGGCTGGTTCGGGTTAATCGTACTCGCATTTGCCCTGTTTTCGATAGATGTCAGCCAATTTGAGCCGATATGGCAATGGGGAATAGGCCGTTTTTTACCTTTGCTAATTACCATGATCATGGTTTTAGATTGCGGCGCTTTTTTAGGAATGGAAAGTGCGAATCAGTATGGTGAGAAAACAGAACCCGTTGAGTATCTATAGCGTGAGGCTATGGAGCCAAAACTACCCTGAGCATCTCTCAGGGTAGTACTTTTACATGATTGCTAATGTTGCGGGTCCATTGGGCCTGTTTACCAGTATTGTTCACTAGAAATATGGCCGGGTTTTCGGCGTAGGTGCTTAACCATCCCGTGGCTATTTTTCAGCATTTCGCGCGTATCTCTTACCATCTCAGGGTTACCACATAACATGACATGGCAGGTATCAGGAGAAAGGGTTACACCTACTGCATTCTCTAGCGCATGGCTTTCAATGAGAGCGGGGACACGCCCATGGAGAGAGTTTGAGCACTGTTCACGGCTCACGACAGTGACAACCTTAACTTTCCCATGAAATTGTTGTTCTAAAGCTTTCATGAGAGGCAAATAGCTTAAATCTTTTGCAAAACGTACTGCATGTAGCAAGATGATATTATCAAAACGCGCTAAGTCTTTACCTTCTTGTAAGATGGATAAAAACGGCCCGATGGCAGTTCCGGTTGAAAGCATCCATAAATTTTTGCATTCTGGTATTTCATCCAAGACAAAAAATCCGGCAGCTTCATCCGTGATTTGTAAGGTATCGTTAGGCTTTAATTTTGCAAGTTGTGGGCTTAATTTCCCTCCAGGAACAATCACAAAGTAAAATTCAAGCCGGTTATCGCTCGGTGCGTTAACGTAGGAATAGGCTCGTTGAACTCTTTCTCCCTCGATTTCCAGTGCTAATTTAGCGTATTGTCCGGCTGTAAAAGGTTTAATTGGCGCCTCAATGACAAGGCTAAATAATGCATCAGTCCAAAATTTGGCTTCAATGACTTTCCCAGTTACCCAATTTGCCATAAATTCCACCTCTTAGTATTTCAAAATAAACTAACTAAAACGACATATTGATTACATGAATTAGCTAGGGAATGGATCATTAGGATTTAATACTAAATCAGTTCACTATTTATGCTTATCGATAATGTGTCCCAGTGATTTATTCTTAAATATGGCTTATTTTCAATTTCAATGTACAGTTATCTTGACAGTGTTGGCGAATATTACTGCCATTGTTAAATAAACTAAAATGTACTGCTACTACGAATAAAGGGTAATTTTTGTTATCTTAATCACAGTAGGACAAAATCTGTTGTTTGCTATTTACCTGAAGCAGGTTTAAAGCGCAGAACAACAATTAAATATTGATAATTTAATGTCTAAATAGTCGCTGTATTATTTTTAAATAATACAGCGTTATTGTGTGTCCGGATTGTCTATCCGGGGTTTTGATATATTTGAGAGAAAAATGAGAAAGCTGGAACATTTCAATCTGTTATTAATGTTAATTGCATTAGCGGCTGTCGGCCAAATGACACAAACTATTTATGTCCCTGTGATAGCTGAAATAGCGGTGTATTTTAATGAGCCTTCCGGGGCTGTTCAGCAGGTAATGGCCGCTTATTTATTTTCTTATGGTTTTTCACAGTTATTGTATGGTCCGTTGTCCGACCAAATTGGCCGCCGACCTGTTATTTTGTTCGGTTTGACAATTTTCTTATTTTCCACCATCTTGGCGATTTTTGCTCCAACCTTGACGACATTAACAGTTGCCAGCGGTTTACAGGGGCTAGGTACTGGCGTAGCTGGTGTGATGGCGAGGACTATGCCGCGTGATTTATATAAAGGCACTGCGTTGCGCTATGCAAATAGTTTATTAAATATGGGGGTATTAGTTAGCCCATTATTGGCACCCATGTTTGGTGGTATATTAGCCCATTTTTGGGGGTGGCATGCCTGTTATATTTTCCTGTTTATCTTAGGTGCATCAGTGTTATTAAGTATGTACCGTTGGCTACCTGAAACCCGCCCAGTTTCGCCTGAAAAACACAGAATGGTTGATTCATACCGAGCGCTATTATCAAACGGCTCATTTTTATCGTATTTAGCAATGCTGATAGGCGCGTTAGCAGGGATAGCCGTGTTTGAGTCGAGTAGCGGTGTATTAATGGGGGGAGTTTTGGGGTTAAGTAGTATCACCGTGAGCATTTTATTTATTCTGCCGATCCCTGCCGCTTTTTTTGGTGCTTGGTATGCAGGGCGTGAAGGAAAAACCTTTTATCACCTGATGTGGCACGCCGTATTAATTTGCCTGCTGGCAGGTATCATGATGTGGCTACCAAGTTGGTTTGGTATTATGAATACATGGACATTGTTGGTGCCAGCCGCCGTCTTTTTCTTTGGTGCAGGGATGCTATTTCCTTTAGCAACAACGGGGGCAATGGAGCCATTCCCTTATTTAGCGGGTGCTGCCGGAGCGCTGGTAGGGGGATTGCAAAATGTAGGTTCAGGGGTTGCAACATGGATCTCTGCATTGTTACCACAGGATGGGCAGTTTAGCCTTGGGCTTTTAATGTTTTTAACATCCATACTGGTTTTATTGTGTTGGCTGCCATTAGCTAAACGGATGGGTCATACAGAACGAACTGTTTAATGGATAAAATAAAGTGGGAAACGATAGGTTGTCCCACTTTATTTGCAATATTAGGCGGCAGTGCCGTTAGGTTTATTGGGTGATTAGGCGATTAAAGGCGAAACAATCTGCGTAGGTTGTGGCAGTATTGCTCCAGGAAAAAGCGATAAGTTATCCTTTTGATCAATTGTTGATAGCAGCGCCGGTTGTTCTGCTATTGAGTTAAATTCGACTGGGCGGTCATAATTTACAAACGCGGTATTTTCTGCCAATTGGTCTATGCTGTTTTGGTAGAGCCAAATTGAGCTAGGTGCTACGTTATCCTGCAAGTGTTGGTCGATATACACTTTGATTCCAACTAATTCTAAGCCCGGGGTACTGTCGATGGTTCCGTTGATAGTCAATATGTCTTGGTCTACAGAAAGATACCAGCGTTCTTTTGGTGTATATTCTTCAATTCTACCCTGCTCATTATAAAGCTGTAGTGTTACCCAATATGTATGTTCGCTATTAGTTAGGCCAAGTTGTTTAATGTTAACCAGTTGATGAATATGTACATCAGATAGTAAGTTTCTTTCTGAGGGGACATTAAGTTGGCGATTAGAAATAAAACGTTTATCTACTTGAATATCAAGGTGGTTAATCGGCTTAAATTCATGTATGGCTAGTTGTATTTCATCCTCACCAAATGGGTCACTTAATGAAAAATCCTGTTGGTGTAATTGGCCGTTTTCGACCCAGCTAGCGCGTAGTTTACTATGTTTATCAATACGCGATAAATTTACCTGACCAGTCTTAGCATTAACCAAATCATGTTCGGTTGCAGACCAAAACAGCTTAGTGCCACGCCAATAATTATCTAGCTGTAATTTTTCTGGTAGCGTTTGCCCATTACTGTTAGAAAACAAACGATTTGCCAGTGATTCAGGGTTTTTATATTGAAAAATGATTTTTGCTGCATCTTTGTTGCCCGCTTCTTTAACTTCCAGTTTAACCAATTCCCCCTTGTCAGCAATTTTTAAGTTCAATTGGTTATCAAATATAAAAATATCTTTTGTTTCAGAGAGTAAGCCGTGGTGCGTTGCGTAAGTAACTTTGAATGAATAGTCCGAGTAGTCACCATCAAGAGATTTTGTGATGAATTCATCATGAGGGGTATTTATGGTGCTAGCGATTGTTTTGATGATATTCAGCCGACTATAAGGATGAAGGGTACCATCCGTCATTCGCGTAAATTGCCTATGTAGCCAATATATTGGGGTATCACGCTGAATATAGTGTTTAGAGTACTTGTTTTGATGAGCTTTTTGGATGAGAAAATCTTGGATTTTTGCTACGAAATAATCAGAGTGAGGAAGAAAAGCATCGTTATTGGCTAAGAGTTCCATAGGCGAGGTGGGGTACATTGCTGGCTTGACCTCAGTAACACCACCGTTAACCGATAGCCGTTTATAGGTAATATACCGTTGCTGTTGTTGGTCATAGGCAATGTTTACCCCATTGCTATACTCCTTAAATGGGTATACTTCTTTATTATTAGTATGCGGTAAGCCTAAGCCATGGCCATATATTTCATGCCATAAAATCCCCGAATCTGCCAATCCCCCGCCATAATTGGGTGAAGCTATCCCCAACAACCAGAAAAAAGCACCATCAGGTATTAAAGGCTCGATAGCGGAGTAATGAAATTCAAAATTGAATGAGGTTAATTTTGCTAATTTGGAGCTATTCATGTATGCCCAATGAATCTGTGAAGCGGTAAATTGCGGAATTACTTTGGGGTTATCATATTTAGGGTTTGACAGAATACGGGTGGTAAGGTAGCCATTAATATAAGGGTTTAGTGCTGGGGACTGCGAAACAGCTGGGTAACTATAGAGAGTAAAGTGTTTGATTGGTAGCCTAGCGGCGGCTTCTATCCCCCAACTTAGGGGGGAGTAGGTGTAAGTGCCATGCCCTTGTTGATAAAGGCTAGTAGTATGGATATGTGAGGTTATTGAGTGATTGGGTTTTACGTTTAATTGGAAATTACCATTTTCCTCGGTATAAGGCATAAGAATCGGGGTATTATCGGCTAAAATGCGAATTCTAACCCCCGGTTGTACCCACTCGCTTTTTAATGGGGCGGTATAGCTTTGATGATGCAAATCATTAGCAGGAACACTCATTTTTATGGGAATTGGTAATAACGTTTGCGGTAGCCTTTCGGGGCCCACTAACCTTACTCGGCCTAGTTCTTTTCCCTCCTTTGTGCTGACTATCGCGACAAAATCAGGTGATTTCGCGGAAGATTGACTAGTCACATCGACTTTAACCAATGCCCAACGGTTGGCGGATAAACAGAAATAGGGGGTATCTGGTGCCTGCAGGTGAGTCTGTGCGAGTTGAATATTATGTACTTGCATGTCATGGGGTTTAGGATGTTTTTTGGGGCTGGGCTCATTATAGATAGGGTCTTGGATGGTAAAGGTTTTTTTCCCAGGGATGGAAACCAGTGGAGGGGCTTCCATTTGTAATTGAACGGATATTGGGGCAGAGATATCCCCATTTTTCATTACGGCAACAAAATCAAATTGCTCTACTCCGTGGTGATTAAAGTGATTATCTGGCTGGTATTGCCATTTCCCGGTTCTCTCATCTAGCAAAACGTCGCCAAATTGTGGTTTTTCAATTAACTGATACTCCACAATGTTTTCATCTGTAGGGAGATCGCCTGTGACGGCACCTACGATGAAAGGGTCTAATGATGATGTTGGGTTTTCAACAATAACAATAGGGAGGATTTGTTCTTGATAACCAAATTGGAGGAGGTCGAGCTTCCGGTTTTGTAAATCAGTAATATTTAACTGATATGTCTTTTTATTCCAGTTGACACGAATGTCACTATCATCAATGTGCTGGTGGATATAGTCTTGCAGGTATTGTGCAAATTGTTCAGGGGAGGTGAATTGGGTTTCTGTCAGTTTAAACTCTTCACGATAAATCTCAGTAATATGGCTATCTTTATCCGTGAGTTTTAGTGAAAGGTGTGTCCAGTTATTAATTTGGTCTTTATCAATGCTAATGGATTGAATAATTGCATTATCTTCTATTTTTTTATAAACGGTATTGGGAACATCAACATAGGGAACAGGCACGTTTCTTTTTAATTGAAATTGGGAAATGCAAATACCTTCTCCAACAATTATTATTTGGTTATTTTTATAGCTGACTTTTACTAATGGGTGGGATAATAGACTCAGTTGATGGTTGATCTTATTTTCAATTTCTTGGGCTAATTCAGGCCAAGAAGACCGTGATATTAATGCGATGTCATCTAATTTTAGAATTATATTTTGATGTTCACTGCTAAGGACAATTGAAAAATATTCTGATTGTTGAAGGGTTTCATCTGTTAACAGTATTGAGTTGATCGCTGAATGAGGTAAGGAAACCACTTGTTGGAAGCCATGTGGGTTAAATGACGGTGTATTTTTGTTTGTTTTGGTTATGTCAGTCTTAGATTGGATATAGCTAAAGGCACTTTCTGGAATACGCTCTATTGGTGATTGCCCTGAACGATATAATAAGTCAAATTTAGGTGGTGATGTTTCTGTAATTGTCTTAATGCTAAAATTTATTGTGCCATTTTTATCTATATGCCCAAGGGAGATAGCCTGATGTTCATTCGAAGGTATAATATGAATGTCTCTTGAGCCTATGCTTAATGTCGCGCACTCCTGTAATAATGAAGTATCTAGGTATAAGGTCCAGTCACCTGAATCGGTAAACGTTATTTCCCCGCTATAATTCCAACCAGTTCGGTAAGTTTGTTCGGTAATTACCGAGTTCTGCTGCGAAAAATTGGAAATGATATGGGTATTTTTTTCAATATCATTTTTACCTTTAATTTGGTAAGTGCTAACTAATATTCCTTGTGGCGCATTATTTTCTTTTTCAGTTTTTGCACTGTTTTTATCATTAACATCAATTAATGAAAGCTCATTGATAAATTTTTGCATTGATGGAGAGGGGGGAACATCGTCATTTTCAATGATGAGTAAGCTACCGCCAGTCAATTCGAGGTAATGGCGTAGTAGCTCGACTTGTTTATCATTACTGCTAGATGAAACAACGACCGTATCATAGTGGCGGTGCCATTGCCCACTGGGTAATAAGAGGTCTGCGATTTGGTCTGCGGCACGTGCATCCCCCTCTTGCCATTTAGTTGGTGAATTAGAACTATCAACAAATAAATTATGGCTGGGGTGGAATTCAGAACCTGAAAATTGAAACTGTTCAACGGTGCTCAGTACATAATTGGGCTTGTTTCCACCGGATAAACGCGGCGAATTCATTAACCAATTGAAAAAAGTAAAAGTAGCTTGGCTGGTGGTAGATTGGCGCGGGTTTTCTTTTAATCCACGAATTAAGTCAGAATCGTTTTTTATTATTGCTACTCGGCTGTTTTGTTTATAATAGCCAAACTGTAGTTTTTTTTGCTGTATTTGTTCTGAAACAAGCGTAGATGTGGTTAGTTTATATAAATAATTTGTAGGTTTCTTGAGGTGTTCCATACCCATTTTCCTTGAAAGAATAAGTAATAATACATGTAGTTCAAGGTGATTTTAGATAAACTCATATGGGCTTTCTAATTTATTATTAGTCTGATTATTGGCTTTCTATTTATTAGCTAATTGGTTTTCCCTGCCTTGTCTCACCATTCGAAAGTCAATGAATTGATTTTCCTCGTTTATTTTCAAAAACTATTCAGTTTACTGCCAAACACAATATATCAGTTAATCGTTTAAGGCAGTGCCGAAGCACCGCCTTAAAAAAAATAAAGTGTTAGTGGCAATAATTAACCACGGTCTTCCCACTCTTGAGCTCGTGCTACTGCTTTTTTCCACCCTTCATATTTGAAATTACGTTCTGTCGTTTCAATACCAGGCTTAAAGACACGCTCAATAGTCGCTTTACTTTGTAGTTCATCAAGGTCATTCCAGAAACCAACGGCTAACCCTGCAAGATAAGCAGCACCTAGTGCTGTACTTTCACGAACCTCTGGGCGTTCAACAGGGGTCCCGAGAATATCCGCTTGAAATTGCATTAGGAAGTTATTGGCGACAGCACCACCGTCAACACGTAGTGCTTTTAAACGTTCGCCAGAGTCTGCTTGCATTGCGTCAAGTACGTCACGAGTCTGGTAGGCGATAGATTCTAGCGTTGCGCGAATAATGTGATTACGGTTAGCACCACGGGTTAAGCCAAAAATTGCTCCTCGCGCATAAGGATCCCAATAAGGGGCTCCTAACCCTGTAAAAGCAGGAACGACATAGACACCATTACTGTCTTTCACTTTAGTGGCAAAATATTCGGAGTCAGTCGCTTCATCGATTAATTTTAGCTCGTCGCGTAGCCATTGAATGGAAGCGCCCCCGACGAAAACCGCACCTTCAAGTGCATAGTTCACTTCACCTTTCGGACCACATCCTATGGTCGTTAGTAAGCCGTGATTAGAGCGTACCGCGGTTTCTCCGGTATTTAACAGCAAGAAACAGCCTGTTCCATAGGTATTTTTCGCCATGCCAGGCTTGACGCACAGTTGGCCGTACAGCGCCGCCTGTTGGTCACCCGCCATTCCTGAAATTGGGATACGCGTTCCACCTTTCCCCCCAATATTGGTTTGGCCATAAACCTCTGATGATGGACGAACCTCTGGGAGCATGGCGCGTGGAATATTTAGGGCTTTAAGAATTTTATCATCCCATTCTAGGTTGCGGATATTAAACATCATAGTACGGGATGCGTTGGTATAGTCGGTGACGTGGACACGGCCTTGTGTCATTTTCCAAACTAGCCATGTGTCAACGGTTCCAAACAGTAATTCCCCTTTTTCTGCGCGCTCACGAGCGCCTTCTACGTTGTCTAAAATCCATTTAACTTTTGTGCCGGAAAAGTAAGGGTCAACGACAAGGCCTGTGTTTTGGCGAATATATTCTTCTAGATCACGGTCATTTTGTTTGAGATGAGTACAAAAGTCAGCTGTGCGGCGGCATTGCCATACAATCGCATTATAAACAGGCTTACCTGTTGCTTTCTCCCAGACAATAGTCGTTTCTCGTTGATTAGTAATGCCAATCCCAGCGACTTCATCAGTGCGGATATCTGCTTTGGCAAGAACTTCAACTAAGGTCGAACTTTGTGATGCCCAAATTTCCATAGGGTCATGTTCTACCCAGCCTGGCTTAGGATAAATTTGTGTGAATTCACGTTGTGAAATACTAATAATATTTGCATCGTGGTCGAGTACAACCGCTCGTGAACTGGTTGTGCCTTGGTCAAGTGCGACAATATATTTTTTCGCAATAGTGGTTTCTGTCGTCATAATTTAAGCCTGTTCCGAAGATTTGGTGTTTTTAACGGATAACTTTTCTGTTTTGGTCTCTTCTTCACATACCATGCACGGTAGGTGGCGACCAATAAGTTTACGATAGGCGAATGCCCCTAGCAGACCACCAACAATAGGTGCTGTCAATGGTACAAGGAAATACGGTATATCACGGCCACCTGTGAGCGCGATGTCACCCCAGCCTGCAAGATAAGCCACAACTTTCGGCCCAAAATCGCGAGCAGGGTTGAGGGCGAACCCTGTTAGTGCACCAAATGAACCGCCGATAACTGCGATTAAAATACCAATTAATAGTGGAGCAAGTGGGCCACGAGGTACGCCATTACCATCATCAGTTAGCGCCATAATTAAGCACACTAAGATGGCAGCAATAACCACTTCAATGAAGAAGGCATGAGGAACGCTGATTTGTGGTGCAGGGTAGGTAGAGAATACCCCTGCGGTAAATAAGCTTTCTTGTGTACCCCTAATAATATGGTGAACTTGGTCGTAATCGAAAAAAACGGGGGAATACATAGAGTAGACTAATGCCGCTGCAAAGAAGCCACCTAGCATTTGTGCGATGATATAAGGGATCACTTTGCGCTTATCAAAACAAGCGAATAGCCATAGTGCAAGGGTCACCGCAGGGTTTAAGTGAGCACCTGAGGTTCCCGCTGTAAGATAAACGGCTAAGGCAACACCGAAGCCCCAGATAATACTGATTTCCCAGAGACCAAGTTGCGCCCCTGCAATCCTAACTGCGGCAACACAGCCTAAACCGAAAAATACTAGCAGTGCAGTGCCTAAAAACTCTGAGATACACTGACCAGTGAGTGATGTAGTCGTCATTTGGCTCATATGTTTCTATCCTACGAAAATGAAAATTATTGTAATGTTTTTTTAGTTAAGACTTTCTAATCGAAAATCATTAGCTGTAAATTTATCGTTAAAGAACATAAACGAGAAATATCGAAATTGAAAAATGTGTGTTACATCACTAAAGCGAAAGAAAACAACCAAAAATAGTGACGAGTTCGACCTTTATGGTGTGATCTGACCAGTATTTTTTATCAATGGTTATTAGTATTCAGATGGAAGGAACTGGACACAGGGGATCATGCTACTTACAATCGTGTAAAAGCAGATAAGGGAGACCTAACAAATGTCATTTGAAGTATTTGAGAAACTCGAGTCCAAAGTTCAACAAGCGATTGATACAATCACGTTGTTACAAATGGAAATTGATGAATTAAAAGATAAAAATGGTGCACTAAGCCAAGAACTAGAAACGACAAAGTCAGGTACTGAGTCTTTAGTGCGAGAAAATGAACAACTCAAACAAGAGCAGCAAGCATGGCAGGAAAGGTTGCGTACTTTGTTAGGGAAGATGGAAGAAGTGTAATTTCTCGTCATACTTCGCGTTGTAGGGGTGTTGGCTTCGTCTCTTCGCCCTAGTCACATACTTATGTATGCTCCTAGGGTCTTATCGACTTTGCCGCCTGCCTACAACACGAATTATTTAGAGAAACTTTCGTCATACCTTGCGTTGTAGGGTGTTGGCTTCGTTTCT